>JAEWIX010000079.1 GCA_023386885.1 Pseudomonadota bacterium | reverse complement strand
GCTCCTCTTCCTCGCGGACGCGGGCGGCGGCCAGCGCGCGGGCGCGAGCGCTGCGCTCGGCCTCGGGCAGGGTGCGCAACACTACGCCGGAGCCGGCACGGGCCGGCGGGGTCGGACGCGACGGCGCGCGGGCAGGCGTTGCCGCCGCCGGCTTCGCAGCGACCGGCTCGGGCTTCGCGGCGGGCTCGGTCGTCGGCGCGTCGCCGCCGATGCGGCGCTTGCCACGCTTCTCGACCACCACTTGCTTGGTACGGCCGTGGCTGAAACTCTGGCGCACGGTGCCCTGCTCGACGCGCGGCTTCAGCGTCAAGGTCTTGGTCGGGCTGACGCTCAAAGTCTTGTCGCCAGGATTCTTCGTATCAACCATACAGCAGTCCCAATCTTCCTAGTCGTGTTGCGGTGCGCGATGTCGCGCGGGTCGTGTCTGCGAATTCGCTGTCGTCTTGTTCGGTGCCGTCTTGCCGTCGGTTCCGCCGTCGTTCGCCATCCGGTATCGGACCAGGATCTGGCTTCGCGACAGGAACGTTTTGCCGGCCGGGCCGGCGAGCACGGCAGCATGTATCACATTTGAGCGGCCAAGTGCCAAATCCAATTCTGCCGAGGTCAGCGCGGAAATGACCGGAATCTGGGTTATTTCGTCCCTGTCGTCAGGTATTTGGCGATTGGCTACCAGATTAGCTGCCATGAGTTTGGCGTCGAGCTTGCGAATGCCGTCTTCGGCGCCGTCGCTGGCATGCAGCAGGGCCACGGCCTGATGCCGGTCCAGCGCGTCCTCGACCTTGCCGAAACCCGCGACGACGAGCCTCGCCTTGGCGGCCATCGCCAGCGCCTCGACAACACCGCGCGCCAGCAGGCGTTCGGTGTCGTCGGCCAACGAAGGAGCGGCCTTGACGTTTTTCTTGAAGCCACGGCTGAACAACCCGCGCTTCGCCGCGTCCGCCACCGCGCCATGATTGGCCGTGACCCAGAGGCCTCGGCCGGGCAGCTTGCGTTTCAGGTCTGGCACCGCCGCGCCGTCGGGCGCGACGACGAAGCGGATCAGTTCGTCGATCGGCCGCACTTGCCGCGTGACCACGCACATCCGTTCAGTCCCCGGCTTTGCAGTCCGGGGGCCGTGATCGGGATCGGCCGGGTCGACGTGGTCAAGCATACCGGTGACATGCTCCTTAAACCGCTTGGTGTTCGGTGGCGTCGGCTTCCTCGTCGCCGTCGTTGTCACCATTCTTGGCGAGGTCGGCTTCGGTGATCCAGCCGGCGGCGAGACGCGCCTGCATGATCAGGTGCTCGGCATCCTCGCGCGACAATTCGATACCGTCGAAGAAACCCGGATACTTGGTGACTTCGCCGCCGTCC
The DNA here is from genome assembly GCA_023386885.1 of Pseudomonadota bacterium. GTDB lineage: Bacteria > Pseudomonadota > Alphaproteobacteria > Rhizobiales > Xanthobacteraceae > 62-47. The sequence goes on along the minus strand of JAEWIX010000079.1, from coordinate 22,991 downwards.
TTACGCTCGGTCCAGCCGACCAGATCGTCGGTGGCGCAACCGGCCAGATCCTCGACGGTCTTGACGTCGTTCTCGCCGAGCTTGACCAGCATCTTCGAGGTGATGCCGGGGACTTCCTTCAGCGCGTCCTCGACGCCGAGTTCCTTGCGCCGTGCTTCCAGTTCCGCTTCCAGCGTTTCGAGATATTCGCGGGCGCGGCTCTGCAATTCCTCGGCGGTCTCGTCGTCGAAACCTTCGATGCTCGCGAGTTCGCGGACGTCGACCAACGCCAGTTCCTCGACCGAGGTAAAGCCTTCCGACGCCAGCAACTGACCGACCACCTCGTCGACGTTGAGGGCTTCCATAAACACCCGTGTCGAGTTTTCGAAGTCGGCCTGACGGCGCTCGGACTCCTCGCTCTCGGTGAGGATATCGATATCCCAGCCGGTGAGCTGCGAGGCGAGACGCACATTCTGGCCGCGACGGCCGATCGCAAGCGATAGTTGGTTATTGGTGTCCGGAACGACAACCTCGATCCGCTCGCGATCTTCGTCGATTACCACCTTCGAGACTTCCGCCGGCGCCAGCGCGTTGACCACGAAGGTCGCGATATCCGGCGACCACGGGATGATGTCGATCTTCTCGCCCTGCAATTCGTTCACCACCGCCTGCACGCGCGAGCCGCGCATACCGACGCAGGCGCCGACCGGATCGACCGAGGAATCGCGCGAGATCACGCCGATTTTCGCGCGCGAACCGGGGTCGCGGGCGACCGCCTTGATCTCGACGATGCCGTCATAGATTTCCGGCACTTCCTGCGCGAACAGTTTCGCCATGAATTGCGGATGGGTGCGCGAGAGGAAAATCTGCGGGCCGCGCGTCTCGCGGCGGACGTCGAACACGAAGGCGCGGACGCGGTCGCCGTTGCGGAAGACTTCGCGCGGCAGCATCTCGTCGCGGCGGATGATGGCTTCGCCACGGCCGAGATCGACGATGACGCTGCCGTATTCGACGCGCTTCACGACGCCGTTGACGATGTCGCCGATGCGATCCTTGAATTCCTGATACTGACGGTCGCGCTCGGCCTCGCGCACCTTCTGCACGATCACCTGCTTGGCCGATTGCGCGGCGATGCGGCCGTATTCCAGTGGCGGCAGCGTGTCGGCGATGGTGTCGCCGATCTGCGCGCCGGGGTTGGCGCGCTGCGCGTCGAACAGCGAAATCTGGTTCGAGGCGTTCTCGACCTGCTCGACCACCAGCATGTGGCGGGTCAAAGAAAGTTGGCCGGTCTTGGGATGAATCTCGGCATGCACGTCGGTCTCGGCACCGTAACGGGCGCGCGCGGCTTTGGCGATGGCGTCTTCCATCGCCTCGATGACGATGTTGCGGTCGATCGACTTTTCGCGCGCGACCGCGTCCGCGATCTGCAAGAGTTCAAGCCGGTTGGCGCTGACGGCAGCCATGGTTCAGTCTCCTTCGATGGGATCGATAACGCCTGCGAGCCGCTCGTCGGCGGCAAGCCGGTGTCGTTTGGTGTTCTTCGGAAGCGGTTTTTTCTTCGGCTTCGGCTTTGCGCCTTTCGCGCGGGCCTTCTTGGCATGGGCGGGCGGCGGCGGCGCGATGCCGAGGTCTTCCTTTAGATCGCGCTCGGCGGCCTTGCCGCGGCGCATCGATTCCGCGATCAGTTCGTCTGTCAGCACCAGCCGCGCGTCGCCGATATCGGTCAGCGGCAGCGCGACCACGGCATCCTCGCCCTCGCGGATGTCATCGCGATGAAGCCGCACGGTATCGCCCTCGACGCTCTCGATGATGCCGCGATAACGCTTGCGGCCCTGGTGCGGCACCGCCATGTCGATCTTCGCCAGATGACCCTGCGCACGTTCGAAATCCGAGCGGCGGACCAGTGGGCGGTCGATGCCGGGCGAGGAAATCTCCAGCCTGTAGGCACGCTCGATCGGATCGTTGACGTCCAGCACCGGCGACAGCGCCTTGGACACTGCCTCGCAGTCGTCGATCAGCATGGTTCCGTCGGGCCGTTCCGCCATGATCTGTACGGTGCAGCCGGCTTCGCCCGAGACCTTGATGCGAACCAGCCGGTAACCCATGCCCTGCAAAACAGGCACCGCCACGGCCGCGACCCGCGCGGCAACGCCGGGTTCCGTCACCAAGCGGGGCTCGTTCAGAAGGTCAGCGGTCAGGTCGGTTTCGGTCATCACGGCGATCGGATGTATCCAGTTTGTTCCGATGGCGGCTTGGGTTCCCGACGTCAGGCCCGACGGTTCGGCGGCCTGCTTCAGGTAATAAAAAAGAGCGGGTCCCGGAGGGGCCCACTCTCAATACGCCATCGTATGAGAAACCTTTAACTCGCCGCCATATAGCGGTTTTGCGGCGATCCGGCAAGGGCCACGAGCCCGGGCACGGCGATTTGATAATGTGGCGGCCGGACTGCGATGGGAGCCCGGTCCATTATTTGTAGACGGCACGGGACCACAGCGCGCTGGCTTCCTTCACCACCTTGTCGAGATCGAAGTCGTCCTTGTCGGGCTGCCAGCCGAACGACAGCCAGGAATAGGCGGTGAACTCCACCATGATGACCAGCAGGAACGAGGTGATCGCAGGGTCGATGTCGTGGCATTCGCCGCGCGCGACGGAGCGCTCGAGATGCGTCCGGATGCGCTCGATGAATTTGCCGCGCAATTCGCTCAACGCCTTGGCGACGCCGGCATCGAAGGTTGCCACCTGTAAGGCGCTGCGCATGAAAGCACGGTGGCGTTTGAATGTCTCGAGATAAGCGCGATTGGCGCTCTCGATCCGGGTCTGGCGGGAGCCGGTCGGTCGCGATGCCGACAACGAGAACATTTCATCGACTGCCTGCGACAGCAGCGTCGCGAAGATCTGCTCGCGGTCCTTGAAATAGAGATAGAACGTGCCCCGGCTGACGCCGGCCTTGTCGACGATGTCAGCGATGGTGGTGTCGAAAAAGCCCTTCGTGGAAAACAGCTTTTGCGCGGCGCGCAGGATGGCGCTCCGCGTTTCCGCCGCCATCGCCTTTTTATCGGCGCGGGGCTCTTTGCGGGGTGTTGTCGCCATCGGTCGGCCGTTTCCAATCGTTGCGGTTGCGGCGAACCTGCGTTTCAGGCGCGGGAGTGTCAATCCGACAAGCCGGTTCGCGTGCTCGTATTAGGGAGAGGTGCTGCCTCTCCTTGGTTGGGTGGATTCTACATTGACACTGACGTCAGTGTCAATATAAATTTTTCATCAGAAGCGAACTGACGCGACCGCAAGCGATATGCTCGCGCAGTCAGCCAGACGCGCAGTTTTGGTGGGAGGTTATGATGTTGAGCGAAGCCGAAATCACATCGCACGCCGACCGTATCCGCGAGGATGGCTACACCGTGCTGGAGCGCGTGGTGGCGCCGCAACTGGTCGACGGCCTCAAGGCGGCGGTGGAGCGCATCGAGCGGGAGCATTCGCTGACCACCGCGAAGACCTCGTTCGAGGGTTACAAGACGCTGCGCGTCAACAATCTGCTGACCTACGACGACGTGTTCTGGGAAGTGCCTCTGCACGAGGCGGTGCTGCCTGTGGTGGAAGCGGTGCTCGACAAGGAGTGTCTGTTGTCATCGTTCTGCTCGCTGGTGCTGGGACCGGGACAGGAAGCGCAGCCGATCCATGAGGACACGCAACTCATTCCGTTGCCGCGTCCGCACATTCCGATCACCATCAACGCGATCTGGGCGCTGTCGGATTTCACCGCGACCAACGGCGCGACGCGCATCGTGCCGGGCAGCCACAAATACGATCGTGCGCCGGACTACGGCCGTGACTACGACACGGTGATGGCGACGATGCCGGCGGGCAGCGTCATGCTGTTCGACAGCGCGCTGTGGCACGGCGGCGGCGCCAATGAGAGCGACGCGCGACGCTTCGCATTTTCTTGCGCTTATTGCTGGGGCTGGATGCGGCAGCAGGAGAACCTGCAGCTCGGCATTCCGCGTGACACCGCGGAGCGCTTTCCGCGCCGCTTGCAGGAGTTGTGCGGTTATAGCGTCTACAAAGGCCAGTTCGGCCACATCGACAATCACGATCCGATCGAGCTGCTCGGCCGCGAGCGCGGCAAGCGCATGGTGTGGGAAGCCACCGACGTGAAGAAGGTGCGCACGGCGGCGCAGTCTTAACGCGCGGGAATCTTTCTCTTGTCGTCCCCGCGCAGGCGGGGACCTATAACCCTGGCCTTGATTGTCGTCGCAGGCGCGCAACACACGCTTTCCGCATCAGCACCGCTGCGGAGTCTGGGTTCCCACCTTCGCGGGGACCACTTGCGATGGAGTCATTGCGAAGTATCAGATTCGCCTGAATCTCAAATAGTTCGCACGCCGCCCTTCGCGCGTCGCTTTGCGGCCGTAGCGCGTCATGGTGTAGTTCGGCCACGGCAGGCGCCAGTCGTCGGCGCGTTGCGCAAGCCATTCGAACTGCGGCGCACGCACGAGGTGCGCCAGCGTCCATTCGACATAGCTGTCGATGTCGCAGACAAAACGGAATTCGCCGCCGGGCGGAAGGGCGCGCGCCATCGCCGCGATGGTTGCGTCCTGCACGAAGCGACGCTTCCAGTGGCGGCGCTTCGGCCACGGGTCGGGATGGATCAGATCGATCCGCGTCAGCGATTGCGGCGGCACCCACGCCAGCAGTTCGGCGGCGTCACCGGCGACGAGGCGGATGTTGCGAATCTCATGCGCCTCGATCTGGGCAAGGATCTTCGCCATGCCGTTGACGTAAGGCTCGCAGCCGACGAAGCCGAGATGCGGATGCGCTACCGCCTCGGCAACGAGATGTTCGCCGCCGCCGAATCCGATTTCGAGTCGTACTGCATCCACCGCGCCATCGAACAGCGTGCGCAGATCGGACGGCGCTGACTTGGCGAGGTCGATCGAAAGCTGCGGCAGCAACTGCGCGATCAGGTCGGCTTGATGCGTGCGAAGCTTGTGGCCCTTGCGCCGTCCGAAGAACGAACCGTGCGCGCGCGGGGAATCAATCATGTCGTCGAATCCGGACCGGAGTGGTAATCGCATGACGCGACCGACGTCCGGCCTTCCTTTCAAATTGAATTTAGATCAATTGCGACCCGCCCGCGACGACGAGGTCATCGCGCGGCTGCTCTTACGGGCTGAACGGGGAATGCGTCAATCGTTCCGCAAAGCGGAATGCGCGGGCCTCGTTCGCATGTCGCGAACGGAACGCGGATGGGCGGAACGTCAGCGGTTGTCAGGCTGTTCGCGCGCCGCGATCTGCTCGACCATGTCGACGATGCTGCGGCGAAGCTTGGCGTCGGTGATTCGGGTGAAGGCGCGGGTCAGCGCCAGACCTTCGGTGGTCGCGAGAAAGTCGGAGACGTAAGCCGGCGAGGGTGCCTCGCTGAAGCCTTCGGCATTGACGTTGCCGCCCGGACCGCCCTCGAACAGGAACGACACCGGGACCTGAAGGATCTCCGAAATCTGCTGAATCCGACTGGCGCCGACGCGGTTAGTACCCTTCTCGTATTTCTGGACTTGCTGGAATGTCAGTCCCAGCGCTTCGCCGAGTTTCTCCTGGCTCATGCCCAGCATGATGCGGCGCATGCGCACACGACTGCCGACATATTTGTCAACAGGATTGGGCGCTTTGGTCGACATCAATCTCTCCTTGGCTGAGCGGGGAGTATGCCGCATGCGGCACACCCGTCAAATCGAACCACAATGTTGGATCGCAATTGCGGTTAATTTCGGCAAAGTGAAGGCCGGATACATATACCCTGGATAAACCTCTGCCTAATCCTTATACGCAAAACTGAAATTCTAAGTAACTGAAAAGTTGATAACCGAACAGTTGACAGGTCAACAGTTGCCAGAACGCCGCGCGCGCCGTCAACTGCCGCGCTGTCACACCCCGGTCGGCCGAAAACAACGGCCGGGTGTGATCACGGATTTCGCTTGCGGCCGCGGCGGCGCGCCGCGATGACCATGGCGAACGCGACCAGAATGGCCGCGGGGATATCGCCGGTACGTCCGTAAAATGTTTGCGGTAGCGCGACCGGCAAGCGGGCATCGACAACTCCTTCTTCGCCAAGGCCAAGCGAAGCGACAATACGCCCGAGCGGATCGATCACCGCGGAAACTCCGGTGTTGGCCGCGCGCACAAGAGGTAATCCCTGTTCGACGGCGCGCAGCCTTGCTTGTTGCAGATGCTGGTAAGGCCCTGTGGAGATGCCGAACCAGCCGTCGTTGGTCAGGTTGACGATCCAGCCCGGTCGGTCGTCGCCGACAGCGGTATCCGATGGAAAGATCGCCTCGTAGCAGATCAGCGGCAGCATCGGCGGCGCGCGCGGAACGTCGATGATCTTCCGTCGCGTGCCGGGGATGAAGCCGCCGCGCACCTTGGTGAGTTGCTCGAAGCCGAGCTTTTCCATCAGGGTCTGGAACGGCAGATACTCGCCGAACGGCACCAGATGCAGTTTGTCGTAGACCGACAGAATGCCGCCGTCGTCGCCGATCAGATAGATCGAGTTGTAGGCGCGTCGGATCGGCGTGCCCGGCGGTACGTCGGGCGCGCGCACCGCGCCGGTGATGAGCATCGTGCCGGGCGGCAGCAATTCGGCGATCTGCGCCATGGCGTCGCCTTCGCGCGTCAGGAAAAACGGAAAGGCGGATTCCGGCCAGATCAGAATATTGGTATCGCGGACGCCCGACGTTTGCGGGCTGGTGGCGCGGTCCGACAGCGTCAGATATTTCCGCATCACCGCGGCCTTCGCCGAATAATTGAAGCGATCGTCCTGCGGCAGGTTGGGCTGCATGATGCGTAGCTTGACGTCGGCAATCAGGTGGGTCGGATTGCTGACGAGCCGAACGGCGCCGTAGATGCCCATGACCGCCAGTAGCAGCAGCGCGGCGAGCGGCGCGGCCCACGCGCGCCATTTCGGTGCGCCTTGTTTCGATGCGCTGGCGTTGATCAACACCGCCGGGCTGGCGAAGATCGCGACGGCTAAGAACGTCATGCCCCATAGTCCGATCAGCGAGGCGGTCTGCGCCAATGCCAGCGGCTCGGTGAGCGCGTAGCCGAACGCATTCCACGGAAAGCCCGTGAGCACATGGCCGCGCAGCCATTCGGCGATGGTCAGCGCACCCGCGAGCGCCAGGATGCGCGCAGCGTCGCGGCTCCACAGCGCGCGTGCCAGCGCGAAGCCGGCCGCGGTGAACAGCGCAAGATAGGCCGGCAGGCCGCAGACCGCGAACGGCAGCAGCCAGCCGAAATTGGCGGCGTCGACGAGGAAGGCATAGCCGATCCAGTAAAGGCCCGGCACGAAGTAACCGAAGCCGAAACACCAGCCGGCGATGGACGCCGATGGCAGGCCGTTGAAGCGGCCGGCACCGGCACCGTCGATCAGCCACACCATCACCGGGAAGGTGATGAACAGGATAGGCCAGGCGTTGAACGGCGCCATCGCCAGTGACGACAACGCGCCGGCGATGAGCGCGATGAGGGCTCGGCGCCATCCCCACGACAGCACGATCCAAAGCGCCGCCGCGCGCGGCTTGCCGCCGAGCATCATGTGCCGTCGCTTCCGCTGGATGGCGAAGCAGGGCGTTCGCCCGACGACGGAGCTGCATCCGGCGCGACATCGCGACGGCGTTGCTCGCGAGTACGTAGCGCCGGCCGTTCCTTGCGCGGGCCGATGCGCAACCGTTTGACGCGGCGCGGATCGGCGTCGAGCACTTCGATTTCGAAGTCGCCGGGGCCGGAAATGATCTCGCCGCGCACCGGCAGGCGGCCGACATGAGTGACGATGAAGCCGCCGAGCGTTTCGACTTCCTCGCCGGCCTCACCGGTATCGAAAGCATCGCCGATCATTTCGCGAACGTCCTCAAGACTGGCGCGCGCATCGGCAATAAAGGTGTTCTCGCCCTGCCGCACGATCGACGGCGGTTCGGTGCTGTCGTGCTCGTCGTCGATCTCGCCGACGATCTGCTCGACGATGTCTTCGATCGACACGAGGCCGTCGGTGCCGCCGTATTCGTCCACCACCAGCGCCAGGTGAAGTCGCGACGCCTGCATCTGCGCCAGCAGGTCGATGGCGCGCATCGACGGTGGCACATAGAGCAGGTTGCGGATGATGCCGGCCTCGGTGAGCGGCAGCGCCAGATCGAGCGCGCGCAGATCGAGCCCGGCGGTGAGCGGCTTCTTGCGGCGCGTCTTCGGCGGCTCGGGGATCTTTGCCTTCGCCGTCATGAACGCCAGCAGGTCGCGGATGTGGACCATGCCGACCGGATCGTCGAGCGTTTCGTTGTAGACCACGAAGCGCGAATGCGCGGCGCTTTCGAACAGCGCCATCAATTCGCCGAGCGGAATGTCCTGCTTCACCGCGACGATATCGGCGCGATGGATCATCACGTCGGCGATACGCTGCTCATGGAGGTTGAGAAGGTTCCGCAGCATGGTGCGTTCGACGGCGGAGAAGCCAGCGTCGTCCGGCGCGCTGGCGTCGAGCACCACTTGCAGGTCGTCACGCACCGAACCGGCCTTCCAGCCGAACAACGTGCGGATCGCGCGCATCAGCCAGTTGTCGGCGGCGGGCCGCAACACGTCGCCGTCGCGTACCGGCACCGGCAGGTTGCGGGTGTCGCGCGGATTGTCCTGAACGGGATCGGAGTCCGGCATATCAGGTCACGCGCTCCCGATCCGCATAGGGATCGGGAATTCCAAGCTGCGCCAATATCTGTCGTTCGAGATTCTCCATCTCTTCGGCATCAGTGTCGGTCTCGTGATCGTAGCCGATCAGATGCAGGAAGCCGTGCACCGCGAGGTGCGAGAGGTGATGGTCGAACGGTTTGCCTTCGTCGTCGGCCTCGCGGCGCGTCGTCTCATAGGCGATGGCGATATCGCCCAGCATCGGCGGCGGATCGTCCGGATTGCGCGCACCCTCCGCTCGGAGCGCCGGAAACGACAGCACATTGGTCGGCTTGTCGATGTTGCGCCAGTTGCGGTTCAGCGCCTGGATGCCGGCGTCGTCGGTCAGCATCACCGCGAGTTCGGCGTCGGCGACATCGGCGGTGACCGAGGCGGACGCCGTCTCGATGGCGCGGCGGATCACTGCTTCGGCTTCGGGCTCGGCGTCCCAGCAGGTCGCGACGGTCAGCACGTCGGTATCGGGAATCGCTTGGGTCATTACGAACGGCGGGTTGCCGGTCGCTGCGGCAATCCCTCATAGGCGGCGACGATGCGTGCCACCAGTTCGTGGCGGATGACGTCCTCGGCCTTGAAATGCACTTGCGCGATGCCGTCGACACCCTCGAGCAGGCGCACCGCCTCGATCAGGCCGGAGGTCTGGCCGTTCGGCAAATCGATCTGGCTCGGATCGCCGGTGACGATCATGCGGCTGTTCTCGCCAAGCCGCGTCAGGAACATCTTCATCTGCATCGACGTGGTGTTCTGCGCCTCGTCGAGGATGATGGCGGCGTTGGTCAGGGTGCGGCCGCGCATGAAGGCCAGCGGCGCGATCTCGATCTCGCCGGTCTGCAACGCCCGCTCGACGATGCGCGAATCCATCAGGTCGTAAAGCGCGTCGTAGATCGGACGCAGATAGGGATCGACCTTCTCGCGCAGGTCGCCGGGCAGGAAGCCGAGCCGTTCGCCGGCTTCCACCGCCGGTCGCGTCAGGATGATGCGGTCGACTTCCTTGCGCTCGAACAGTTGCGCGGCCTGCGCCACCGCGAGCCAGGTCTTGCCGGTGCCGGCGGGGCCGATGCCGAATGTCAGTTCGTGATGTTTCAGCGCGCGAATGTAAGCATCCTGCGCGGCGGTGCGGGCGCGCACGGGGCGCTTGCGCAGATTGATCGCCTCGAACGCCGATGTCGGCGTCTTGGCGTCGATGTCGAACAGCGAGCCCTGCGCCATCACCGAGCGGATCGCGCCTTCGACGTCGCCCTGCGCCAGATCGTGGCCTTGCAGCGCCAGCGCATAGAGCGCGTCGAGCACGCGATGCGCGGCGGCGCAGGCGTCGCGGGTGCCGGCGATGGAAATGTGATTGCCACGCGAGTCCACCACGACGTTGAGGCGGCGCTCGATCAGCGCGAGGTTTTGTCCGTAGGGCCCGACCAGCGCCAAGGCCGCGCGGTTGTCGTCGTAGTCGACTTCGATCCGGGTATCCGGCGGGGTCTGCATGTCGCGATCAAACTTGCGGCGGGGAACGAGCGTTGGCGAATCCGATGCGCTTTTGGGCAAGGGTTTCAGGCTCCGGTGGTGGCGGATGCGAAGGGTGCGCGCGCAGGCGTTGATGCCGCGGCGATCGTACCAAGCAGGCTGTAGCGCTCGAGGCTGTCGATGGTGACGGGCAGCACCTGACCGATGATGTCCTCGGAGGCCATCACGTGCGCCGGTTGCAGGTAGGCGGTGCGGCCGACGATCTGGCCTTCATTGCGCGCGGCGCGTTCGAACAGCACGTCGACCGTGGTGCCAATCGCCGCCCGGTTGAAGGCGTGCTGCTGGCTGTCGATCAATTCCTGAAGCCGTGCCAAGCGTTCGTCCATTGTGGCCGGTGCAACCATCTCCTGCATGTCCGCGGCGGGCGTGCCCGGTCGCGGCGAATACTTGAACGAGTACGCCCCAGCGTAACCGATTTGCGCCACCAGCGCGAGGGTGGCTTTGAAGTCTTCCTCAGTCTCGCCGGGGAAGCCGACGATGAAATCCGATGAAAAGGCAATGTCTTGGCGGGCCGTTCGGAATCGCTCGATCACGCGACGGTAATCGTCGGCGGTGTGCTTGCGGTTCATCGCGGCGAGAATGCGGTCGGAGCCGGACTGCACCGGCAGATGCACGAACGGCATCAGTTCCGGCAGGTCGCGATGCGCCGCGAGCAATTCGTCGTCGACGTCGCGCGGGTGGCTGGTGGAATAGCGGATGCGTGCGATGCCGGGCATGTCGGCAAGCCGATAAAGCAGCTTGCCGAGCGACCACGTCTGCCCGTCAGAGCCGTCGCCGTGATAGGCGTTGACGTTCTGGCCGATCAGCGTGATCTCGCGGACGCCGTTGTCCGCGAGGCGCTGCACGTCGTCGAGAATGCGCGCGACCGGCCGCGAGACTTCCGCGCCGCGCGTATAGGGCACCACGCAGAAGGTGCAGAACTTGTCGCAGCCTTCCTGCACGGTGACGAAGGCGGAGACGCCGCGCGCGCGGATCGTCTCCGGCTTCGGCTGCGGCAACAGCGTGAATTTGTCCTCGACCGGAAATTCGGTGTCGATGGCGCGGCCTTCGCTGCGCGCGCGCGCCAGAAGTTGCGGCAGGTTGTGATAGCTCTGCGGCCCGACCACGACGTCGACCACCGGCGCGCGGCGGATGAGCTCGTCGCCCTCGGCCTGCGCCACGCAGCCGGCGACGACGATGTTCATGTCGCGGCCGTGGTCTGCTGCTTCCTCACGGGCCACGCGCAGCCGGCCGAGTTCAGAATAAACCTTCTCGGAGGCCTTTTCGCGGATATGGCAAGTGTTGAGGATCACCAGATCGGCGTCGCCGACGCTGTCGGTCTCAACGAATCCTTCGGGCGCGAGCGTATCCACCATGCGCTGCGCATCGTAGACATTCATCTGACAGCCATATGACTTGATGTGCAGCTTGCGCGGCGAGGACATGGAACCTTTGGTGATCGGGGACAAAGCGCGCCCGGCGCGCGCTGCTCAATTATAGGCTTGGACGCGGAAAATCCAGCTTATCGCGATCAAAAAGCTGAGGCGCGACAATCGGTTCTATGACGCCGCTGGTATGGCCGGGGCGAATTTCCGGATCATTTCAGGCAGTTGGCGCATGTCGTCGAAATCGGCCCGGGCACCGGCCGCGATCAGGGTCTCGGCGTGGCCGGCCCGGCAATGGCTGCCGCCGGAAAAGCCGAACGCCGTCATCCCCGCCGCCCGCGCCGCGGTGATGCCCGGAACGCTGTCCTCGATCACCAGACAGCGGCTTGGTGCCGTGCCCATTTGCGTGGCGGCGAACAGGAACAGGTCCGGCGCCGGCTTTCCGTGCGCGACTTGTGTGGCTGAGAAGATGTGCGGCGCGAGGCGCGGCAGCAGATCGGTGTGGGTCAGGCTGGTGCGGATCTTGTCCGGCGTGCCGCTTGAGGCGACGCAAACCGGTGTGGCGATGGCGGCGAGGGCCTCGGCGACGTGCGGCACCGCTTCCAGCGACACGGCGAATTCGTCGAACAGCGCCGCCTTGAGCTGTGCGTCGAAATCCTCCGGTAGCGCGCGCCCGAGTTCGGTTTCGACCTCGCGGCTGGCAGCGAGCGCCGAGCGGCCGAGAAACCGGGCGAACACTTCATCGGCGGTGATCGGATAGCCGTGTCGCGTCAGCACCTCGGCATGGACGCGGCAGGAGATCACCTCGCTGTCCACCAGCACGCCGTCGCAATCGAAGATGATCAGATCGAAGGGCAAGGAAAGCTTTCTGTCGTCATCTTTCGAGAGTCACCGCTGCGCGGATCACACCTCACGATGACGATTCTATCGCGATCAATTCAGCTTTTCTTCTCGTCGATCGGGACGCAATAGAGTTCGAGCCGATGATCGACCAGCGTGTAGCCGAGCTTGCGGGCGATTTCCCGTTGCAACACCTCGATTTCCTCGGAGGTGAATTCGACCACGGTGCCGTCGCGCAGATTGATCAGGTGGTCGTGGTGGCTGTCGCGCATGGTTTCGTAGCGGGCGCGACCCTCGCGGAAATCGTGACGCTCGATGATGCCGGCGTCCTCGAACAGCTTCACGGTGCGATAAACGGTGGAGATCGAAATCTTGTCGTCCACCGCCGCGCAACGCCGATACAGTTCCTCGACGTCGGGATGATCGACCGCGTCCGCCAGCACGCGCGCGATGACGCGGCGCTGCTCGGTCATGCGCATGCCGGTGGCGGCGCAGCGCGCCTCGATGCTGGCCGATTTCGACGTCGGTGCGGATTTCAAAGCGGTCATGGTCCTCATGCTCCACGATGGCCCTGTCTTGCCACCGCAACGCGGCTACGACAAGTCGCGACGCATCACCAACGCGTTTCGTTCCTCGCCGCCGGCCTCGCGGTAGTAGCGTTCGCGGCGGCCGACCACGGCAAAACCGGCTTTGGCGTAAAGCCGTGTCGCCGGCTGATTATTTTCCTCGACTTCGAGGAATACGGTTCGAACCCCGCGCCCGGCAAGGTGTCCGAGATGGGTCGCAAGCAGGTCGTGCGACAGGCCGCGTCCGCGCTCTTTCGCCGCCACCGCGATCGAGAGGATTTCCGCCTCGTCGGCGGCCATCCGCGACACCGCGAAGCCGATCACCTTGTTGCCGCGCCGCAGCCGGTGCACCAGGGTATTGGGTTCCCGCAGCATGGCGTCGAATTCGGCTTCGCCCCAACCGCGGTGGAACGCGGCGGCGTGCAGTTGCGCCAGTGTGGCGAGGTCGTGCCGGGTGGCGGGCTCTACCACCGGGATTTCAGGGGTCAACCACGCCGTGAGGGGGTTCTTCATGTTGTGGTCGGCTGGAGTCCGGCCGCCGGCTTGGCGTCCGGCGCGCGCAGGTAATAGGGCCGTGCCGGCGCGGTGTCGGGGCTGACGGCGGCGCCGAGCCAGGCCACCCAGCCGATATCGGGGGCGGGTCGGGGTTCGACCATCGCGGGCGGCGGTGCGTCACTCGGCCAGCGCGCGGCAATGAGTTGCGCGGCGTTGCCGACCAGGATCGGCGGGCCGAATCGCATGGCCTCCAGTGCGGCGTCGATCGGAACGACGTCGGGGCGCACCAGCGTGTGGCCGTTGCCGCTGGCAACCTGAAGATAGACGTGATCGTGGCGCGCATCGATCACCGACATGATCGGATGCTCACCGCTCTCGCTGACATAGGGCGCGGCGAAGGCGGTCAGCGTCGTCAGCCCGACGATCGGCTTGCCGGCAGCCAGCGCAATGCCGCGCGCGGCGGAGATGCCGACGCGCAATCCGGTGAAGCTGCCGGGGCCGGTGGTTACCGCGATGCGGTCGAGCGCGGCGAAAGCCATCGCCGCGTGTTTCATCACACGGGCAATCAGCGGCATCAACGCCTCAGCGTGGCCGCGCTGCATTGGCTGCGATTCATGGGCGATCAGCCGCGTCGACTGGGTGTCGAGAATGGCCGCGGAGCAGGCGTCGAGCGCGGTATCGATGGCGAGGATCAGCATGAAGGGCGAATAGCAAGGAGTGATTAGGGAGCAGCGAATAACGAATAGATTAGCATGAAAGGGCACGTCGCGCCCGCACGTCACTGGTCTCTTCTCTCCACTCCTCCCCGCTCGTCGCTTCCTACTGCACCGCTTCGACTTCGGTGACTTCCGGCACGAAATGCTTGAGCAGGTTCTGGATGCCGTGCTTCAGCGTTGCGGTGGAGGACGGGCAGCCCGAACACGCGCCCTTCATGTTGAGATAGACGATGCCGTCCTTGAAGCCGCGGAAGGTGATGTCGCCGCCGTCGTTGGCGACCGCCGGGCGCACACGCGTCTCGATCAGATCCTTGATGATCCCGACCGTCTCGGCATCGGCCTCGTTGAAAAACTCGTCCTCGCCGTCGGTGTCGTCGCCGTCGATGCTGCCGTCGGCCATCAGCGGGCCGCCGGACATGTAGTGTTCCATGATGGCGCCGAGGATCGCCGGCTTGAGGTGCTGCCAGTCGCTGTCGTCCTTGGTGACGGTGACGAAATCGGACCCGTAGAACACGCCGGTGACGCCCGGCACATTGAACAGCCGCTCCGCGAGTGGCGAGCGCGCGGCGGCCTCGCGGTCGTTGAATTCCATGGTGCCGCTGGCCAGCACGGCGCGGCCGGGCAGGAACTTCAGCGTGGCGGGATTGGGGGTGGCTTCGGTCTGGATGAACATGATCTTCTCCGATCGCTGCCGGGTTCAAGGCCCGGCGGATGGTTTGTTATATTGTCTGAGCATGATCTTATCCGAAAACCGGCGTCCACTTTTCGGGATCATACTCCATGTCTAGCAAATAGGCGCGGCAAACGCACGATCAAGCGCAAGCCGCGTGATTTTCAAGCCACATCAAGCCCTTACGACAGCGCGTCGATATCCTTGTCGGACAGGGTGCCCGGAACGATGGTGACGGGAATCGGAAACGAGCCGACCGTCTTGGCCAGCGCGGTGATGATCGGGCCGGGGCCCTCCGGGCCGCTGCCGGCGGCCAGCACCAGCATCGAGATGTCGACGTCCTTGTCGATCACGTCGAGGATCTGGGCGTTGGGAAGGCCTTCCCGAATTACCCGCTCCGGGGTGATGGCGGCGATGCCGTTGGCGCGGCCGGCGGCGCGGTCGAGCGCGGCGTTGGCGATCTCCTCGGCTTCGGCCTTCATGATGTCGGCGACGCCGAGCCATTGCTGGTTGTGGTCCTCGGTGTCGATGACGCGCAGCATCACCACGCTGCCGCCGACCCGCACCGCCCAGCGGCTGGCGTAATACACCGCGCGGTCCCATTCCGCGCTGTCATCAACGATCACAAGGCATTTCGGCTTGTGACCTTGTTCGTAACTGCGTCGTTGTGTGCTCATGCATGTCCCGGTAAGGCGCCGCGCCCACGGCGACGATCGCCATGCTGCCACGGCGCACGCATGCCGGACAAGCGGCTTGCAGTGTTGACATTGCAGCATCGTCGCGCAAGGCGCGCGAGGGCCGAGCCACGTCAGGCCTCGCGCGGTTGGGCGACCGCGTTCGCAGCGAGGCTCTATCGCTTGCGGATGAAGCCGACGATGTCCTTCACATCCTTGATGGTTTGTTCGGCGATGACGTTGGCGCGCTCGCCGCCGTCGATCAGCACGCTGTCGACATAGGCATGATCCTGCGACAGCCGCTTCATCTCTGTGGTGATCGGGCTGAGCTTCGCCACCGCGAGATCCACCAGATTCGATTTGAATCCGGAGAACTGCGCGCCGCCGAACTCGCGCAGCACATCCGCCTTCGGCTTTCCCGACAACGCGGCGAAGATGCCGACAAGATTGTCGGCTTCGGGGCGCGCTTCCAGACCCTTCTCCTCGCTCGGCAGCGGTTCGGGATCGGTCTTGGCCTTGCGGATCTTCTGCGCGATGGCGTCGGCATCATCGGACAGGTTGATGCGCGAGTAGTCCGAGGCATCGGACTTCGACATCTTCTTGGCGCCGTCGCGCAGGCTCATCACGCGTGTCGCCGGACCCGTGATCACAGGTTCGGGCAGCGGGAAGTAGGTGGCGTTGTGGCCGTTAGAGGCGATCGACTCGGAGAAGTCGTTGTTGAACTTCTGCGCGATGTCGCGCGACAGTTCGAGATGCTGCTTCTGGTCCTCGCCGACCGGCACATGCGTCGCGCGATAGAGCAGGATGTCGGACGCCATCAGCACCGGATAGTCGTACAGACCGACCGACGCGTTCTCGCGATCCTTGCCGGCCTTCTCTTTGAACTGGGTCATGCGGTTGAGCCAGCCGAGCCGCGCCACGCAGTTGAACACCCAGGTCAGTTCGGCGTGTCCTGCCACCTGGCTCTGGTTGAAGATGATATTCTTCTTGGGGTCGATGCCGGACGCGATAAAGGCGGCGGTGACCTCGCGCGTGCAGCGGCGCAATTCGTCCGGGCCGCCCCACACCGACATCGGCACCGTGATGGCGTGCAGATCGACTACGCAATAGATGCATTCGTAGGTCGATTGCAGCTTGACGAAATTGACGATGGCGCCGAGGTAATTGCCGAGATGCAGATTGCCGGTGGGCTGAACGCCGGAGAAAACGCGCTGAGTGGTCATGGTCTAAGGTTCCTCTGAAGGCCGGGGTTGGACGCCGGCCTTGGCTGATTTGGAGCATGATGTGATCCGACCCGGAGGGCCGCGAAGCGCAAACCGCTTCACATTTTTCGGCATCATGCTCGCGCGCCGACCCTTGCCATGGCGGCTTTACGTGTGCAAGTCGGGCTTTCGGAGTGCCTGGATGACGTCGCGCGGGCGGACCACGCCGAGCAGCGCAAGGCCCGCTGCGTAAATCGCGATGCCGGCGGCGATCAGGCCGGCCAGCACGAGGGCGACGATCAGGCGATGTCCGCCGTCAAGCCATGCCGCGAGGCCGCGTGTGGCGACCCAGAGCAGCCCTCCCATCGCCAGCGCTGCGAGCACGATGCGCCAGAGCCGCGCGCGCGTCGCCGGATCGAGCGTGAGGTCGAACCGGGTTTTGGCGCAGATCGCCAGCAGCAGCGCGCCGACCCATGCGCCAAACGCGATACCGGCAGCGATCCCGGCGACGCCATGGGCGTGGTGGAGCGCCAGCGCCGCCGCGATCGTTGCGCCGAGCGCGGCGATGGTCGCCAGCATCGGCGTCCGGGTGTCGCCGCGCGCGAAGAACGCGGGCGCCAGCGTCTTGGTCAGCACGTGCGCCGGCAGGCCGAGCGCAAGCCACGTCAATGTCTGTGCGGTGGCGCGGCTGTCGGCGACGGTGAACGCGCCGTGCTCGAACAGCAGTCGCACGATGGGTTCGCTCAACAGCATCAATCCAAGGGCCGCCGGCAACGCGAGACCGATGGCGAGTTCGAACCCGCGCGACGCGGCCTGCGCGAACGCAGCGTTGTTATCACGCGCAGCGCGCGTCAACTCCGGCACCAGCACGGTGCCCATGGCGACGCCGACGATGCCGAGCGGCAATTCGATCAGGCGGTTGGCGAAATAAAGCCACGAGATCGCGGCGGGCGAGGCAGAGGCGACCGCGGCCGCGCCGACGATCATCAGTTGCGGCGATGCGCTGGCGATCATCCCGGGAATGGCGCTGCCGAAGAAACCACGCATCTCGCGGTCGAATTTGATGCGAAGCGGTTTCGCGATGTCGCCGCCGCGCATCGCCAGCATCGTGAGTTGCAACAGACCGGCGATACCGACGGTGGCGGAGATCAATAGCGCCGCGACGGCGGGCTCGCGCGGAAATATCAGCAAGGCTGCGATGACAGTAATCAAGGCGATGTTGAACAGCAGCGGCGAGAACGCCGTGAGCGCAAAACGATGATGCGCGTTAAGGAGTGCCATCATCACCGTCACCGGGCCGGCGAAGGCGAGATAGGGCAGCATCAGACGAGCATCGCCGATCGCCAGCAGAAACGCCGGCTGGCCGACGAAGCCCGGCGCCAGCGCGGCAATCACCGCCGGCATGAGGACACCGATCAGCACGGCGACGACGAACACCGCGAGGCTGACGGTGCCGAGCACGCGGCCGGCGAATGCGGCTGCTGCGACAACGCCGTCGCGGTCGTGCACGCGCCAGTAGGCGGGCACCAGCGCGGCGTTCAGCGCGCCCTCGGTGAGCAGCCGCCGCGCCACATGGATCAACTGGAACGCGGCCAGAAAGGCGTCCGCTACCGGCCCCGCGCCGAGCAGCGCCGCCATCAACGCATCGCGCGCAAAACCCATGAGCCGCGAGGCCAGCGTACCGGTGGAAACGGTGAAGATGTGGCGGATCATCAGGCGGGCCGCGCGATCGATTCAAAAGAGGTGGATGCTTGCTGGCGCATGGCCGAACGTGTTAGGCCGCAATCGCGCCCGTTTCAATTTTGATCGGATTTTTCCGACAACCGCAATCGCCACAATCGGATTTTTCGACGATGACCTCTGTGACATACGACGTTCTCGGAATCGGCAACGCCATCTTCGACGTGCTGGTGCGCACCGACGAGACGTTCCTCGCCGCGCAGCAGATGACCAAGGGGTCGATGGCGCTGATCGACGAAGCGCGTGCCAAGGCGATCTACGAGGCGATGGGGCCGGCGACCACGATGTCCGGCGGTTCGGCCGCGAACACGATTGTCGGCGTCGCGGGGTTCGGCGCGCGGGCGGCCTATGTCGGCAAGGTGAAGAACGACGAGGTCGGCCGCGCCTACGCGCATGATATCCGCGCCGCCAAGGTCGCGTTCGACACGCCGGCTGCCGGCGACGGTCCCGCCACAGGCTGCTCCTATATTCTGGTGACCCCGGACGGTGAGCGCACCATGAACACCTATCTCGGCGCGGCCCAGAACCTGACGCCGAAGGATATCGATCCGGCGCAGATCGCGGGCTCCAGCATCATCTATCTCGAAGGCTATCTGTGGGATCCGCAGAGCGCGAAGGAAGCCTTCCTCAAGGCGTCGGAGATCGCGCACGGCGCGGGCCGCAAGGTGGCGTTGACCTTGTCGGATTCGTTCTGCGTCGATCGCTATCGCGACGAGTTCCTCGATCTGATGCGCCGAAAGGTGGTGGACATCGTGTTCGCCAACGAGAGCGAATTGCACTCGCTGTATCAGACCGCCGATTTCGACACCGGCCTGGGCGCGCTGCGCAAGGATGTCGGGCTTGCGGTGGTGACGCGTAGCGAGAAGGGCTGCGTCGTGATCGAAAACGGCGACACGACGCCGGTGCCGGCGCATCCGATCAAGGAATTGGTGGACACCACCGGCGCGGGCGATCTGTTCGCCGCGGGATTCCTGTTCGGCCTGGTGCGCGGTGCGAGCCATGCCGATGCCGGCCGGCTCGGCGCGCTCGCTGCGGCGGAAGTGATTCAGCATATCGGCGCGCGGCCGCAGGTGTCGTTGAAGGATCTCGCACAGCAGAGCGGGTTGCCGGTGTAATCGCTGTCATTCTGAGATTCCGACTCGAAAGGTCGCACGCGGGCTCAACGATCTCGGCGTCGTCCCCGCGCAGGCGGGGACCCATTACCCCTGGCGCTCGCCATTTTGAGCGATTTCGCCCACATTGATTGAGCCGAGCCGCTGCGGCGTCTGGGTCCCCGCCTGCGCGGGGACGACGATTTTCGTGTTGCGCATCCGTGCGAAATACGAATTTTCAGTCAGGCTCTCAAGGTGACGGCAGGTCGTTGATCGATCTTAAGCCGTCTTTGCTGCCTTCAATCCAAGCCGCTTCTCGACGTCGTCGCGCATGATGAATTTCTGAATCTTCCCCGTCACCGTCATCGGGAATTCCTCGACGAATTCGACATAGCGCGGGATCTTGTTGTGCGCGATCTGGCCTTCGCAGAAGGCGCGTACCTCATCTTCGGTGAGTGTCTCGCCGATGCGAACGCGAACCCACGCGCACAGTTCTTCGCCATAGCGTTGATCGGCGACGCCGAAAATTTGCACGTCCTGAATCTTCGGATGGCGATAGAGGAATTCCTCGATCTCGCGCGGATAAAGATTTTCGCCGCCGCGGATCACCATATCCTTGATGCGGCCGACGATGTTGCAGTAACCGGCGTCGTCGATCACCGCGAGATCGCCGGTGTGCATCCAGCCGCCTTGGTCGAGCACGTCTGCGGTCTTCTCCGCGTCGTCCCAGTAGCCCAGCATCACGCTGTAGCCGCGCGTGCACAGTTCGCCGCGCTCGCCGCGCGGCACCACGCGCCCTTCGAGATCGACCACCTTGACCTCGACATGCGGATGGATGCGGCCGACGGTGGAGACGCGGCGCTTCAGCGGATCGTCGGTGGAGCTTTGGAAGCTCACCGGGCTGGTTTCGGTCATGCCGTAGGCGATGGTGACCTCGCGCATGTTCATTTCGTCGTTGACGCGTTTCATCACCTCGATCGGACACGGTGCGCCGGCCATGATGCCGGTGCGCAGCGACGACAGGTCGAACGTCTTGAAGTCGGGATGATCGAGTTCGGCGATGAACATGGTCGGCACGCCGTACAGCGTGGTGCATTTTTCGGCGGCGACGGTTTGCAGCGTTGTCAGCGGATCGAAACCTTCGCCGGGATAGACCATGGTGGCGCCCAGCGTCACCGAGGCGAGATTGCCCATCACCATGCCGAAGCAGTGATAGAGCGGCACTGGAATGCAGATGCGGTCCTGTTCGGTGAGGCGCATCGCACGCCCGGTGAAGTAGCCATTGTTGAGAATGTTGTGATGCGTCAGCGTGACGCCCTTGGGCGAGCCGGTGGTACCGCTGGTGAACTGGATGTTGACAGGATCGTCGAACTGCAGTTGCTGCGCGAGCGTCGCGATCTGCTCGCGATGGCGCGGTCCGCCCATCTTCGTCACGTCCTCGAAGGCGAGCGTGCCGGCCGCTTTCGGCCCGCCGACCTGGATCACCGCGCGCAAGTGCGGCAATCGCTCCGCTTGCAGATTGCCCGGCTCGGCGCGCGCCAGTTCCGGCAGCAGCGTGTTGAGCATCTCCATGTATTTGCTGGTCTTGAATTCGGTGGCGGTGACCAGCGCCGAACAGCCGACCTTGCCGAGCGCGAATTCCAGTTCGCTGAGGCGATAGGCCGGATTGATGGTGACGAGGATCAGGCCGGCACGGGCGGCGGCGAATTGCGTCAGCGTCCATTCCGGCCGGTTGAGCGACCAGATGCCGATGCGTGCGCCGCGCTCGAGTCCGAGCGCGAGAAAGCCGGTGGCGAGATCGTCGACCCGCGCCGCGAATTCGCGCCAGGTCCAGCGCACATTATGGCTTGGCGAGACCAGTGCCTCGCGGTCGCCCCAGCGCGAGACGGCGCGCTCAAGCGCCGTGCCGATGGTTTCGCCCAGCAGCGGCGCATCCGAGGTGCCGCAGACATAACTGTCGAGGGGCTTTGTCATGGCGAAACGTCCTTGATCTTGATCGCGTGATGCAAAAACCGGCGGGCGCCTCGCCCGCCGGGAATCTCGTCATGGTCAAGCCGCGCGTTGACTGCCGAGTCCGGCATAAACGCCGGATTCAAACGCGGCGAACGACGACAGACACAGCGGGTCCGCGAACGGCAGCACCTGCATCAGGATCACGCCGGTGATGTCGCGTGCCGGATCGATCCAATAGTAGGTGTTGGCGAGGCCGGCCCAGGCGAGGCTGCCGGGGCTGCGACCTTCCGGCGTTTGCGCGGTGTTGATCATGAAGCTGAGGCCCCATTTCTTCGCCATGCCGGGATAGAGATCGACGTCGTAGGTGGCGAAGGCGACATGCGATGTCATCTTGCCCATGGTCAGATCGCCGATGTGGTTCTGCCCCATCATCGCGACGGTTTCCGGCTTCAACACCTGGGCGCCGTTGCCGCGCCCCTTGTTGAGGATCATCTGGGTGAACTTGATGTAGTCGGCGGCCGTGCCGTAGAGACCGCCGCCGCCCATCTCGAATTCCGGATTCTGCTCCAGTTCGAACGGAATCGGTTGCAGCGAGCCGTCCTCACCCCGCGCATGCATGCCGACCAGCCGCTTGCGCTGGCTCTCGCCGATCTTGAAAGCGGTGTCGTCCATGCCGAGCGGCTTGAACATGTTCTCACGCAGATATTCGCCGAGCCGCTTGCCGCTGATCGCTTCGATCGCCTTGCCGATGAAGTCGATGTTGGTGCCGTATTCCCAGCGCGTGCCGGGGTCGGTCATGATCGGCGTCTTCAATGCGGCGTTCTGGCACGAGGTGATGCCGGGCGTGCCGGTCTTCTCAAGATACTTGACCATGTCGCCGTTCCACATGTCGTAGCAGAAGCCGGCGGTGTGGGTCATGAGGTGACGTAGCGTGATCGGTCTGGACGCGGCGCGCAGTTTCGGATTGCCGCTGGCGTCGAAGCCTTCCAGCACCTGCGGCGCGGCGAGATCCGGCAGTACCTTGCCGATCGGATCATCTAGCGACAGTTTTCCCTGCTCGACCAGCTGCATGGCGCCGGCCGAGGTGATCGCCTTGGTCATCGAGGCGATCCAGAACACGCTGTCCAGCGTCATGTCGACATTTGTGCCGAGATCGCGCTTGCCGAACGCGCCCTGATAGATGGTGTCCTTGCCGGTGGCGGCGATGGCGACGACGCCGGGAATTTGCTTGGCATTGCTTGCCTGTTGCAACGCCTGGTCGATCTGGGCCTTGCTTTGCATGTAAACCTCCCTGGTCTTTTTTAATCGTCGCGGAGTTTCCCCCGAGGCCGCGCATCCGGCAAGTAAGGCCAAAGTGATAGGCTTGTGCTGCATCGCACCCGGGGCAACATACTTCCCCCTGTTTCGGGGGAGTTAAGTGCTGCCAAGCCGTGAAATGCTGGCGGTGAGGCTTGTCGTCGCGGCGCCGCGA
>JAEWIX010000035.1 GCA_023386885.1 Pseudomonadota bacterium | reverse complement strand
TTGCGGCCGAGCGCGAGCTCGCCGAGATCGGTCGAGGGACCGTCGGCGATGATGTCGCCCTTCTTGACGATGTCGCCGACCTTCACCAGCGGACGCTGATTGATGCAGGTCGACTGGTTCGAGCGCTGGTACTTCATCAGACGATAGATATCGACGCCCGACTTGGTCGGATCGAGATCTTCCGTGGCGCGGATGACGACGCGGGTGGCGTCGATCTGGTCGATCACGCCCGAACGGCGCGCCGCGATCGCAGCGCCCGAGTCACGGGCAACCACGCCTTCCATGCCGGTGCCGACGAACGGCGCCTCGGCGCGAACCAGCGGCACCGCCTGGCGCTGCATGTTCGAGCCCATCAGCGCGCGGTTGGCGTCGTCGTTCTCGAGGAACGGGATCAGGGCCGCAGCGACCGAAACGAGCTGCTTCGGCGACACGTCCATGTAGTCGACCTTGTCGGGCGTGATCGGCAGCACTTCGCCGGCGTGACGGCAGACGATCAGGTCTTCGGTGAAACGGCCCTTGGCGTCGAGCGGCACGTTGGCCTGCGCCACGCGGTAGCGGCCCTCCTCCATCGCCGAGAGATACACGACCTCGTCGGTGACGCGGCCGTCCTTCACCTTGCGATAGGGAGTTTCGACGAAACCGTACTTGTTGACGCGCGCGAACGTCGCCAGCGAGTTGATCAGGCCGATGTTCGGGCCTTCCGGCGTCTCGATCGGGCAGATGCGACCGTAATGCGTCGGATGCACGTCGCGCACCTCGAAGCCGGCGCGCTCGCGGGTCAGACCGCCCGGACCAAGCGCCGAGAGACGGCGCTTGTGGGTGATCTCCGACAGCGGGTTGGTCTGGTCCATGAACTGCGAGAGCTGCGAGGAGCCGAAGAATTCGCGCACCGCGGCAGCCGCCGGCTTGGCGTTGATCAGGTCCTGCGGCATCACGGTGTCGATATCGACACTGGACATGCGCTCCTTGATCGCGCGCTCCATGCGCAGCAGGCCGATGCGGTACTGGTTCTCCATCAGTTCGCCGACCGAACGCACACGGCGGTTGCCGAGGTGGTCGATGTCGTCGATCTCGCCCTTGCCGTCGCGCAGGTCGACCAGCGTCTTGATGACGGCCAGGATGTCTTCCTTGCGCAGCGTGCGATGGGTGTCGGGCGCGTCGAGTTCGAGGCGCATGTTCATCTTGACGCGGCCGACCGCGGACAGGTCGTAGCGCTCGCTGTCGAAGAACAGCGACTGGAACATGGTCTGGGCGGAATCGATGGTCGGCGGCTCGCCCGGACGCATCACACGGTAGATGTCGAACAGCGCGTCTTCCCGCGTCATGTTCTTTTCGGCGTGCAGCGTGTTGCGGATGTAGGCGCCGACATTGACGTGGTCGATGTCGAGCAGCGGCAGCTCCTTGTAGCCCTGCTCGTTCAGCGACTTCAAAAGCTTCTCGGTGATCTCTTCGCCGGCTTCCGCATAGATCTCGCCGGTCTTCGGATTGACGAGGTCCTCGGCGACGTAGTTGCCGACCAGTTCCTCATCCGACATGCGCAGCGCCTTCAGCCCCTTCTCCTGGAGCTGGCGGGCGGCGCGGACGGTGAGCTTCTTGCCGGCTTCGAGCACGACCTTGCCGGTATCGGCGTCGATCAGGTCGTTGATGGTCGAGTAGCCGCGGAAACGGTTGGCGTCGAACGGAACGCGCCAGCCTTCCTTGGTCCGCTTGTAGAGGATCTTCTTGTAGAACGTGGACAGGATCGCCTCGCCGTCGAGGCCGAGGGCGAACATCAGCGACGTCACCGGAATCTTGCGGCGACGGTCGATACGCGCATAGACGATGTCCTTGGCGTCGAACTCGATGTCGAGCCAGGAGCCGCGATACGGGATCACGCGGGCGGCGAACAGGAGCTTGCCCGAGGAATGGGTCTTGCCCTTGTCGTGATCGAAGAACACGCCGGGCGAACGGTGCATCTGCGAGACGATGACGCGCTCGGTGCCGTTGACGACGAAGGTGCCGTTCATCGTCATGAGCGGGATGTCGCCCATGTAGACGTCCTGCTCCTTGATGTCCTTGACGGAGCGCGCGCCGGTTTCCTCGTCGATATCGAACACGATCAGGCGCAGCGTCACCTTCAGCGGCGCGGCAAAGGTCATGCCGCGCTGGCGGCACTCGTCGACGTCATACTTCGGCGGCTCGAATTCGTAGCGGACGAATTCCAGCATCGAGGTGTTGGAGAAATCCGAGATCGGAAATACCGACCGGAACACCGCCTGCAAGCCCTCGTCGAGGCGACCGCCCGGAGGCTCGTCGACCATCAGAAATTGATCATAGGACGCCTTCTGGACTTCGATCAGGTTGGGCATCTCTGCCACTTCCTTGATGTGTCCGAAGAACTTGCGAACTCGCTTGCGACCGGTGAACGTCTGCTGCGCCATCGTGGCCTCTCATTGCGCCGCCCGGCAGGGGCGGACCTTCCAGAGCACGGCTGCCGCCGCCTCCGGGTTGAAACGCGATACGCTCAAGAAAATTGCCCCGGACGAGGACACAGCCCCAAAACCAAGACACCGACCCTTGAAACGCAAAAGGACGTTCGGAGCGCGAAAGGCGCTCCGCCCGTCAAATCCCGATTCCTACGGACCAAAAGCCCGAAATTGCATATCTCCCAACGGCTTGCAGGGACGCGCCGTCGCGCATCCTCGCCATACCGTATTGTCTGCTGCCATCCCGATATGGGCCGGCAATCGTGGAAAATCGAGGGGGTCCCCCACAAATTCCCACACATTCTTGTGTGGAACGGATCCTGTCCCGTTCCGGCAGACGGCCGGGCTTGGCCCGGCCATCCGTGTTCCGTAAGGCAATCCCCGGCTCGCCTGGGGCGTATCCGGGGACTTCACCAAGCAACCCGCGGTTACTTGAGTTCGACCTTGGCGCCAGCCTTCTCGAGCTGACCCTTGATCTTCTCGGCTTCGTCCTTGGCAACGCCTTCCTTGATCGGCTTCGGCGCGCCTTCGACGAGGTCCTTGGCTTCCTTGAGGCCCAGGCCGGTGATGGCGCGGACTTCCTTGATGACCTCGATCTTCTTGTCGCCGGCCGAAGCCAGGACAACGGTGAACTCGGTCTTCTCTTCGGCGGCGGCAGCACCGGCACCACCGGCACCCGGCGCAGCGGCGACAGCCACCGCAGCGGCGGCCGAAACGCCCCACTTTTCTTCGAGCAGCTTCGCCAGTTCGGCAGCCTCGAGCACGGTCAGCGCCGAGAGGTCGTCAACAATCTTCTGCAGATCAGCCATTGATGTGTTCCTTTAACGTATTCAGTTCGAACCAGATTGGATTTGCGAAGGGCCTCACGCCGCTTCGCCCTTTGAGGCATAGGCCTGAACGACACGCGCGACCTTGGCCGCAGGTGCAGTCGAGAGCTGAGCGATCTTGGTCGCCGGCGCCACAAGGAGGCCAACGAGCTTGCCACGCAGTTCATCGAGCGACGGCAACGAGGCGAGAGCCTTGACGCTGTCGACATTCAGGACGGTTTTGCCCATCGAACCGCCAAGGATGACGAACCGTTCGTTCGCCTTGGCAAATTCGACAGCTACCTTCGGCGCCGCCACCGGATCGTTTGAAGTCGCGATCACGGTCGGCCCCTTCAGCAGGGAACCGATGGCAACGACATCCGTGCCTTCAAGAGCAATTTTGGCGAGACGGTTCTTCGAGACCTTCACCGACGCACCCGCCTGCTTCATCTGCTGACGCAGATTCTGCATTTGAGCCACGGTGAGGCCGGAATAGTGAGCAACGATCGCGACGCTGGTGGTCTTGAAGACCTCGTTCAGCGATTCGACCGCCTCTTTTTTTGCCGCTCGTTCCACAGCAAGCTCTCTCCGGTTGGCGGTCTTGGCCCTGGATCAGTGTCCGAGGCAGGACCGCCGGGTTGCACCCGTCGCCTGCCGGACATGACCTCAAGACCCACGGCCTCAAAGACAAAGGCAGACGACATTGAACAGCCTGCCCTCCCGAACCGGAAACCGGCGCGGGGTGTCGAGGTTCGAACCAAATACGCAGGCTCCGCAGATGCGGAGAACTGCAAAATCGGTCTTCACCCGTCTGTGCAGGTTTATCTATTAAGCCATTGAAGATAAGACGTTCTTCGCAAGCACCTGCAGTCTCGGACAGGATTCAGGATACCCGGCACGCCGGGAACCCTCGCATGCATTTCGTCGGCGACAGGAGCCCTTTCCTTTCAAGCAATCCAAGCGGATGTCCGAAAAGGAATGATCTCCTACTTAAGTCGATTTCGGGAATGCATACGCAGACATGCCAGCAATCGCCAGCACGTCCGGAAGGGGTTCTTTAACGAGTCTTTCCGGCCTTGCCAAGCCCTAATTCACCCGGCCTGTGCATGGCGCCGAACGTCGCCTCAGGAGCCCGACGCCACTGAATACGGCAACGGCCTGCCCTGGAAAGCCGCCTCCAGGTTGGCCAGCACGCATGCCTGCATCGCTTGATGCGAGTCGGCGGTGTGTCCGCCGATGTGTGGGGTCAGGACCACGTTGGGAAACGCGGTCAGGGCATCCGGGCTGTGCGGCTCGGTCTCGAACACGTCGAGCCCCGCGCCTGCGATGATCCCCTTCGCCAGCGCATCCACCAGCGCCGCCTCGTTAACCGCCGAGCCGCGCGAGATATTGACGAGATAGCCCTCCGGCCCGAGCCGACGCAGGATGTCGGCGTCGACGATGTGATGGGTATCGATGCCGGCACGCACCGCCACGATCAGCACGTCGCACCATTCCGCCAGCGCTGCGAGGCTGTCGATATAACGATACGGCACGTCATGCCGGGAGCGGCTGAAATAGGCCACGTCGGTCTCGAACACCGCCGCCCGCGCGGCGATCTTGCGGCCGATCGCGCCCATGCCATAGACACCGACACGGCGACCCGGATTGCCTGGCTGCGGCACCATTTGCGGCGACGGCTTGGCCGCCGCCCAGTCGCCGCTGCGGACATAGGCGTCGGCGGGGATCAGCCGACGCGTCACTGCGAGCATCAAGGTGATGGCGAGATCGGCCACCGCCGCCGCATTCGCCGCCGGACTGTGCCCGACCGCGATGCCGCGCGCCGACGCCGCCGCGAGGTCGACCCCGTCATAGCCGGTGCCGTAACAGATGATCGCCTTGAGCGACGGCAGCAAATCCATCACCTGCGCCGGCAATGGCGTGCCGCCCGCCGAGATCAGCACGCGAACGTCGCCCAGTTGCTCCGGCGAAAACACCTCCGCCATCGGCCGCCCCTTGCTGTCGAGCAGGTCGTAGCGCTCACCGATACGCGCCATCATTGCCTTGGGAAATCGCGAATAAACCAGGACCTTATCGGACATTGCTTCCTCCCTGCATGAAGGCGACCCGCTCAAGCAAAAGGCGGAACAGGTTGCCCTGTCCCGCCCTCTTGTTCATTCACGCTGCAGCGGACTTACGCGAGCGTGGTGCCCGGCTCGACCTTGACGCCGGGGCCCATGGTCGAGGACACCGCAACGCGCTGGATGTAGGTGCCCTTGGAGCCTGCCGGCTTCGCCTTCGACACCGCGTCGACCAGCGCCTTGACGTTTTCGACCAGCTTCTCTTCCGAGAACGAGGCCTTGCCGACGCCGGCCTGCACGATGCCGGCCTTCTCGACGCGGAACTCGACCGAGCCGCCCTTGGCGCCCTTGACCGCGCCGGCGACGTCCATGGTCACCGTGCCGATCTTCGGGTTCGGCATCATGCCGCGCGGGCCGAGCACCTTACCGAGGCGGCCGACCAGCGGCATCATGTCCGGGGTGGCGATGCAGCGATCGAACTCGATCTTGCCGCCCTGAACGATCTCAACCAGATCCTCAGCACCGACGACGTCGGCGCCGGCGGCCTTGGCTTCATCAGCCTTGGCACCGCGCGCGAACACGCCGACGCGCAGGGTGCGGCCAGTGCCGTTCGGCAGGGTGACGACGCCACGGACCATCTGGTCGGCGTGACGCGGATCGACGCCGAGGTTCATCGCGACCTCGATGGTCTCGTCGAACTTCGAGGTGGCGCGCTCCTTGATCAGCTTGATCGCATCCGCGAGCGGATAAAGCTTCGTGCGGTCAATGCCTTCGCGAATCTTCTTGGTACGCTTTCCAATTGCCATGACCGTTACCCCGCGACCTGAAGGCCCATCGAACGGGCGGAGCCCTCGACCATCTTCATGGCCGCTTCGACGGTATCACAGTTGAGATCCTTCATCTTCTTCTCGGCGATCTCGCGCACCTGCGCACTCGTCACCTTGCCGGCGACATCGCGGCCGGGAGCCTTCGATCCGGACTGGACCTTGGCCGCCTGCTTGAGGAAGTAGGACATCGGCGGGGTCTTCATCTCGAAGGTGAAGGACCGATCCGCATAGATCGTGATCACCACCGGAATCGGAACGTTCTTCTCTTCCTTCTGCGTCTGCGCGTTGAACGCCTTGCAGAATTCCATGATGTTGAGACCGCGCTGACCGAGCGCGGGACCGATCGGGGGCGAGGGATTCGCCGCGCCGGCCGGCACCTGAAGCTTCAGGTATCCGGTCACTTTCTTTGCCATATCTCACTCCTTTCACGATCCGGACCATCCGGATCTTCAGGGACCGTGGTGCGGGTTCGGCACGCGACTGGCGATCGCCTGCCCCCTTCCACGGGTCTTGCGGAAACAACTTTCGCTGTTTCCCCGCGCCCTCCTTCGAGGCTCGGGCTCTGCCCTCGCACCTCAGGATGACGTCGCGATCAGACCTTCTCGACCTGACCGAATTCCAGCTCGACCGGCGTTGCACGGCCGAAGATCGACACCGCGACCTTGACGCGCGAACGGCCCTCGTCGACTTCCTCGACCACGCCGGAGAACGAGGCGAACGGACCATCCGCCACGCGGACGTTTTCGCCGACCTCGAACGACACCGACGCCTTCGGCCGCTCGACGCCCTCCTGCACCTGATGCAGGATGCGCATCGCCTCGGCCTCGGAAATCGGCATCGGCTTGTTCTCGGCGCCAAGGAAGCCGGTGACCTTCGGCGTATTCTTGATCAGATGAAACGCCTCGTCGGTGAGGTTCATCTTGACCAGCACATAGCCCGGGAAGAATTTGCGCTCCGCGTCGATCTTGCGGCCGCGGCGCACTTCGGTGACCTTCTCGGTCGGCACCAGAACCTGCTCGAACAGATCCTCGAGCCCGCGCTGCTTCGCCTGCTCGCGGATGGATTCGGAGACCTTCTTCTCGAAGTTCGAATAGGCGTGAACGATGTACCAGCGCATGCTCATGATCAAG
Source organism: Pseudomonadota bacterium (assembly GCA_023386885.1). Classification (GTDB taxonomy): domain Bacteria; phylum Pseudomonadota; class Alphaproteobacteria; order Rhizobiales; family Xanthobacteraceae; genus 62-47. The sequence continues at coordinate 9,692 of JAEWIX010000035.1, read as the reverse complement.
ATTCCGCGCGGCTCGTCAGTGGATACCGAGCAAGGTTGTAACAGCAAAGCGGATGATGATATCCGCCACGAAAAAGAACAGAGACGCGAACGCCACCATCACAAACACCATGATGGTGGTCACCACCGTCTCGCGACGGGTCGGCCAAATGACCTTGGCCGTCTCGCTACGCACCTCTTGCAGGAATTTGAACGGGCTGAAAGCCATCGTCGGTGATCCGCGTCCGCCGTGAAGATGTCGGGAATCCAAACAGCCCTCTTGCGCCCAACCCTCTTCCGAGGATGAGCCGCCAAGCGGGCTCTCGTTTCGGGAATTAACCGCTGCGCCGGATATCCGAAATCGGGCCGGCCGCAGGTGACGCTTCGTACTGCGGACCGCGCCGAAGGTCAAGGCGTCCGCCGCTGCGGAACCGGATGCTTCCCGGTCGGCCTGCTCGGGACGATCCGGGCTTACCACCCGCATCCTGAGGCCAAGTCTACCATCCAGGCCCCGCGCCACCGTATCAACTTTGCGCGGACGAACCCGCCGGTCGCAGGATCGGATTAGCTGGATACGCCGCCCGCCGAGGCCGCAACCACTACAGCGGGGGACGGTCGATTCTCAAAGCTGGGGGATCACCTGGGCCCAAACCGCGATCATTCCAACAAAGAGCGTGAGCGAGGTCAGCGCGGCAGCTTCTTCAACGAACACTTTCAGCATATTCGCCTCCTATGGAACATATGAAGAACATTGTTCTTTGTTTGTTCACAGGAGTCAAGTGCCCTCCAGCCGGATGCCAGAGGTCGTTAATGAAAAGTTGACGCGACTCAAGCCGGGCAGACGGATTCGATGACCGCACCGGATTCGAACCCGATGGCCGCCGCGCGTCACGAACGTGAATTGACCTGCGGCCGTAATACCGGTTTGGGTAAAGCTAATGACCCTTTGATTCTAACATTCGCAAAAGTGCCTGCCGCGATGAGGTGCAAATGTTAGAATCGGACCACTAGATACGAATCACGGTCGCGATGCGGCCGACACGGAGGCTAAGATGCGATCGGCGTTTTTCGCGGCCCTTGTTCTGGGTGCCGCAGCGACTCTCTCGAGTGTCCCGGCTCAGGCGGGCGAGCGAGCCTTCTGCATAAAGGGAGACAACATCGCCGATGCTCACGGCGACTGCAGCTTCGACACCTACGAGCAGTGCCTGGCAAGCGCGTCCGGTCTGCGGAGATTCTGCGACACCAATCCGTTCTACATGGGCTATGCCCCGGCGCCGGAGCCGCGCCGGCATCGCCACCGTCATTACCGTTCCTGAGACGGGCGTGATCGCGCTCCGCTGGATCGCCGTTTCGAGCAGGATGCCGGCAGAAGATCGGCACATCCCGCTCTAGCGGAGTTCGACGATCTTGCCGTTCTCCAGCGAGACACGGCGGTCCATGCGGTCGGCCAAGTCCATATTGTGGGTCGCGATCAGCATCGCGACCTGGGTGGCCCGCACCAGCTGCATCAATGCCTGAAAGACGTGATCCGCGGTGTGCGGATCGAGGTTGCCGGTCGGCTCGTCGGCAAACAGTACCCGCGGTGCATTAGCGACTGCGCGCGCGATGGCAACGCGCTGCTGCTCGCCGCCGGATAATTCCGACGGTCGGTGCACGACACGCTCACCCAGCCCCAGATAGGCCAGCAGTTCGCGCGACCGGTTTGTCGCCTCGCTGCGCTTCAGGCCGCGGATCAGTTGTGGCATCATCACGTTTTCAAGTGCGGTGAATTCCGGCAGCAGCCGGTGCGACTGATAGACGAAGCCGACATCGGTGCGGCGGATCTGCGTGCGTTCGGCATCCGACAGACCCGAGGTCGCAAGCCCGGACACGTACACCTCACCGTCGTCCGGATGCTCCAGCAGCCCGGCGATGTGCAGCAGCGTCGATTTGCCGGAGCCGGACGGCGCCACCAGCGCCACCGACTGCCCGGCCCATAGCGCCAGATTGGCGCCGTCGAGAATCGTCAGCGTGGTCTCGCCCTGCTGATACTGCCGCCGGATGTCCTGCAAATAGACGGCCGGAACTTCCTTTTCGTTTTCGTCCATGGCCGCCATCATTCGTACCGCAAGGCTTCGACGGGATCGAGGCGCGCCGCCCGCCAGGAGGGATAGAGCGTCGCCAGAAACGACAGCGTCAGCGCCATCACCACCACCGCGACGGTTTCACCGACGTCGATTTCCGCCGGCAGCTTGGACAGAAAATACAATTCCGGCGAGAACAGTTCGGTGTTGGTCAGCCATGACAGGAATTGCCGGATCGACTCAATGTTGAGGCACACCACCAGTCCGACGACGAGGCCGGTCAACGTGCCGACCACGCCGATCGCCGCACCCGTGATCAGGAACACCCGCATGATCGCGCCTTGCGAGGCGCCCATGGTGCGCAGGATGGCGATGTCGCTGCCCTTGTCCTTCACCAGCATGATCAGGCCGGAGATGATGTTGAGCGCCGCCACCAGCACGATCAAAGTCAGGATCAGGAACATGACGTTGCGCTCGACCTGCAAGGCATTGAAGAAGGTCGAATTGCGCTGCCGCCAGTCCACCAGATAGATCGGCCGCCCCGCCGCCTCCGTCACCGCCTTGCGGTACTGCTCGATGCGGTCGGGATTGACGGTGTAGATCTCGATGGCGGTGACGTCATTGGCGCGGGTGAAGTAAGCCTGCGCTTCGGCGAGCGGCATGAACACCATCGTCGAGTCGTATTCCGACATGCCGATCTCGAACACCGCCGCGACCTTGTAGGGCTTGATGCGCGGCATCGTCCCGATCGGTGTCACCGCACCGCGTGGTGCGACCAGCGTGATGTTATCGCCGGCATGAATCGAGAGCTGATCGGCGAGACGGCGACCGATGGCGACGCCCTTGCCCTCGTCGAAGCCTTCCAGCGTGCCCTGTTTGATGTTCTTGGCGATCGACGTGATGTTGTCGAGGTCGGCGGCGCGGATGCCGCGCACCAGCACACCCGACGCGTTGAACGGCGACGACGCCAGGGCCTGCCCGTCCACCACAGGCGCGGCCAGGCGAATGCCAGACACCTTGTTGATGCGATCCGCGACATCCTTCCAGTCGGTCAACGGGCTTTCCAGCGGCTGAATCAACAGGTGGCCGTTGAGGCCGAGAATCTTGCCGAGCAGTTCGGAGCGAAAGCCGTTCATCACCGCCATGACGATGATCAGCGTGGCGACGCCGAGCATGATGCCGAGAAACGAGAAGCCGGCGATAACCGAGATGAAGCCTTCCTTGCGGCGAGCCCGCAGATAGCGCGACGACAGCATCCACTCGAAGGGGGCGAATGGTCGGGTTCGAACTGGCTCGCTCATGGCATCATCCATCGCTCGAATGTCACACGATTCGGGCAGTTTCTGGCCGCGCCAGTGCCCGATATCCGACAGTGCCCGGTGGATAAGCCATCACGATGTCAGGCGCGCCACGGCATCCACGAGGCTGAGAAGTTCGCGTTCGCCGCTGCTGCGCTGCTTGAGTTCGACCTTGCCGTCCGCGAGGCTGCGCGGGCCGACCATGACCTGCCACGGAATGCCGATCAGATCGGCAGTGGCGAACTTGCCACCGGGGCGCTGATCGGTGTCGTCGTACAACACATCGACACCCTTGGCGGTGAGATCGCGATAAAGCTGCTCGCACGCCGCATCGGTTTCGCTGGCGCCCTGCTTGAGGTTGAGCAGCGCGACGCGGAACGGCGCCACCGCTTCCGGCCACTTGATGCCGGCGTCGTCATGACACGCCTCGATGATCGCGCCGACCAGCCGCGACACGCCAACGCCATAGGAGCCGCCATGGATCGGCGTTTCCGCGCCGTCAGGTCCGGCGACCAGCGCCTTCATCGAATCCGAATACTTGGTGCCGAAGTAGAAGATCTGCCCGACCTCGATGCCGCGCGTGTTGACGCGGCGCGCTTCCGGCACTTCCTGTTCGAACCGCGCGGCGTCATGCACGTCCTCGGTCGCGGCGTAGAGCGAGGTCCACTGCTTGATGATCGGCGTCAGATCGCCGTCGTAGTCGGTATCGGCGCCGGGCACCGGCAGGCTCAACACGTCGCGGTCGCAGAACACGCCGGACTCGCCGGTCTCCGCCAGCACGATGAATTCGTGGCTGAGGTCGCCGCCGATCGGCCCGGTCTCGGCGCGCATCGGGATCGCCTGCAAACCCATCCGCGCGAAGGTGCGCAAATAAGCGACGAACATCTTGTTATACGACTTGCGCGCGCCGGCTTCGTCGATGTCGAACGAATAGGCATCCTTCATCAGGAATTCGCGGCCGCGCATCACGCCGAAACGCGGGCGCTGCTCATCGCGGAACTTCCATTGAATGTGATAGAGATTGAGCGGCAGGTTCTTGTAGGACTTGACGTAGCTGCGGAAGATCTCGGTGATCATTTCCTCGTTGGTCGGCCCGTACAGCAGTTCGCGCTTGTGGCGGTCGGCGATGCGCAACATCTCGGGGCCGTAGGCGTCGTAGCGCCCGCTCTCGCGCCACAGATCGGCGAGTTGCAGGGTCGGCATCAACAGTTCGATGGCACCGGCGCGGTCCTGCTCCTCGCGCACGATCTGCTCGATCTTCTTCAGCACCCGGAAGCCGAGCGGCAGCCAGGCATAGATGCCGGCGGCTTCCTGCCGCAACATTCCCGCCCGCAACATCAAGCGGTGCGAGACGATTTCGGCCTCCTTCGGATTTTCCTTCAGGATCGGCAAAAAGAACCGCGACAGTCGCATGGGCACGCTCGGGAATCAGTTGGAAACGGGGACCGGCGCAGTGAAAGCGGATCGGCCGGCAAAACACAAGGGCATGACCAGCGGAGCCCTGCGAAAACGGCGGAATTCCGGCCACTTCCGCAACTGGGAGCGAAAAAGACCGCTGAAATCAGGGCCTTTTGCGAAAACGATTATTTGATCAGCACCGGCGCCTCGACGCTGAGGCTATCGAAATCGGAAATCAGGATATCCAGCCGCAACGTCCATCGTCCGGGCACCGGCGCGGCCATCGCCACGCGCCATTGTCCCTCGCCGGCCGGTTTCGCCTCGGCGGTCGCGGGCTCGATACCGGCTTCCGGATTGGAGAGCATCACCGAGACGCCCTTGGCGTTCAGCAGGCGCTCGTCCGGCGTGCGAAGCTGGATCGTGATGGTGATCGGCCCGGCATGACCCGGCGACAGCGTGACGTCGGCCATCGCCCGCTCCGCATGGACATGCGTGAAGAAGTCGTCGTTCGCCACCACGAGCGCGCGCGGCGGCGGCGTGAACCGCCACAGCCCGGCCACGCCGAGAATGGCAACAACGAGTACCAGTTCGGCCACGATCGACCTGCGCATCAACCGCCGGGCGTGGCCGCCGTTGCCGATGCGCGGCGTCAACCACAGCCTGTTCCACAACGCCAGAAGCAACAGCGCGGCGACCAGAGCGAGCTTAATCGCCAGCACGCGGCCATAGTCGGTGGTCCACAACGCATCGAGCCGTTCGAGCTGGATAGTCGCAAGCAGTAGCCCGCTGGCCAACAGCACGGCTACGGCGAACGGAATCGCGCGCGAGAAACGCGTCAGCATTCCGACCGCTATTTCACGCGGCCCTCGCATCGCGAGCGCCAGCGGCAGCAGCGCGCCGATCCAGAACGCGAGGCTGACGCCGTGCAGGAAAACCGCCGGCATCGTCAGGTATCGCGGCTGCGCGCTGGCGGCATGGCCGGTAGCGGCCAGCGCGAGGCCCGTGCCGACTAGCGCGAGCAGCGCCATCGCACGTCGGAGCGGCGGTGAAAAGCGAGACGACAACATCGCGAGCAGCAGCGCCGCCGCAGCAATGCCCGCCGCGTGGCCGAACGAACCGCGCACACCGACTGTCCACGCATCACCGTTGCTTATCAATGACGGCAACGGCAGCCCCAGTGCATCCAGCCCTTGCAGGCCCACTGAAAGCGCGAGCGCGATCAGCGCCGCGATGCTGACGACAACGCCGGTTCTTCGCATCGCGACGGCGTCCGATGGTCCGATCCATGCGGTAAAGAATGCGCCGCCGGCGCCGACGAACAACCCAAGATAAACGATGATCCGCGCGAGCCAGATCGCGCCGCGCAAAACCTTATCCTCCGAACGCACCGTCTGCGGTGCGGCATCGCCGCGCTGACCGATCCAGAACGTCAGCGATCCGCCGACCGGATGTCCATCGGTCGACATGACGCGCCAACTGACGACGCGCGCGCCGTCTCCCGATATCGATGGCGGCGTGAGAACGAGCCGCGCGCCGTCGCGGCGGATATCGGTGATCGCCGTTGCCGCGCCGCTTGCGTCGATCATGCGGATGGTCAGCGGCGCGACCGGTTCGTTAAAGGTCAGCGTCACGGTAGCAGGCGCGCGCATCACGCGCGCGCCGTCGGCGGGATCGCTGCCGATCAGGCTGGCATGGGCGAAGGCCGCTGACGGGATCAAGGCCGTCAGCAGCACCAGAAGTAACGCCCGCACCAGCGATCTCACAGCTGGCGCCTCAAAGGCTCTTGGCTTTGAGCCGAACCGCCGGCGCCGGCGCGTGCAGCTTGTCCGCGCTGTGGCTGGATGTCGGAATCTCGATCCAGCGCGCGACGCCCTTCTCGCATTCCTGCACCGCCGGGAAATAAAGCGTCTGTCCGACATTGTCGGGCAGCCGCACCACCAGCCCGAACGTATCGTAGAGATTGTCTGGCAGCGGGCCGCCGCGCCAATCCACCTCGTCGACGACTTCGCTGACGGACTTGCCGTGCGGCCCCGCCACCGCGACATCGAGCTTGCGCGTCTTGATCTGGACCTGCCAGCCCGGCTTCATCTGTGGCTTCGCCGAGAGGATGCCGTCCGGCAACTTGACGCGCAGCGCCTTGGTGGCGCTGCCGTCGCAGCCGTGCGGCACGGTAAAGGTGAGCTGCGCGTAGCTGTCTGCCGCCGCGTCAGCCGGTTGCACGGTGACATGCGCCGCAGCCGGAGTTGTCAGCTCCGACACAGCCAACACGGCTCCCGCTATCGCGAGAACGCTCGATTGCGATCTCCGCGTCATTTTCCCGCGCCATGCTGGGAATGATCGGGGTCCTTTTTCATCATCATCATCGCTCCGCCGCCTGCGCCCGGCACGGCGGCGCCGATGCCCTGTACGCTGAGCGAGACAGCGACCTTGCCGGCCTTCTCGAACTGCAATGTCACCGGCACCGTTTCGCCCTGTTTGAACGGCTGCTTGAGATCGACCATCATCAGATGATAGCCGCCCGGCGCCAGCTTCACCGTCTTGCCCGGCTCGATGGCGAGGCCGCCCTCGACCGGATGCATCTTCATCACGCCGTCGCTCATGCTCATCTGGTGGACTTCGAGCTTGCCGGCCACGGCGGTCGTGCCGCCGACGAGCTTATCCGCCGTCGTGCCTTTGTTCTCGATGGTGAGGTAGCCGCCGCCGACCTTGGCGCCGCCCGGCGTTGCGCGCGTCCAGGCATTCGAAATCACCAGATCACCGGCCTTGACCGGCTGGCTCTGATCCTGCGCCTGCGCGGCCGCGCCTGCGCCAAGCGCGATGGTCAGAGCAAGTGCGCCGCCCAGCAGGCCACGCTTGGTCAGAATGTGATGCATAACTACTCTCCTCGAAGTCGGTCGGAATGATTGGCTCGGATGGAATATCATATCGCTTTCACCATCGTACCTTGAACCCAGCATAGATGGCCCTGCCCGTCCCCGGCTCAAACAATGGTGATGTGGCGGTCGCGCGATCGATGATGGAGGACGAGGCGATGTAAGCCTTGTTGGCGATATTTCGGGCTTCGATATAGGCCGAATATTTGCCGCCGTCGTCGAACCCGGCCTTCAAGCCGTAGATCGCATACGCATCCGTGCTCAACGTATTCGCGCTATCGGCGAAATAGCCCTGCGGCACCCACTCGACGTTCGGGCCGATATAGAATCCGCTCGGATGCTTGTAGAGCACCTCGGCGCGCACGAAATGGCGTGGCGCGCCGGGCAGCAGGTTGTTGCCGAACGCCGCATCGTTGTCGAAGCGGAAATCGTTGTAGGTGTAGGCCATGTTCAGCCACAGCCTGTCGGCCTGATCGCCGCGCACGAAAATGTTCTTGAACAGCGCGACGCCCAATCCCGCCTCGATGCCTTGATGCACCGTGCGGTCGGCGTTGGTGACGTTGCAATTGCCGAACGCACTGTAGAGGCAGAGCAGCTCGTTCTTGATCTGCGCGCGATATACCGTCAGCTCCCATGTCAGGTCCGGACGCTTGCCGCGGGTGCCGATCTCGTAGGTGGTGGCGCGCTGCGGCCGGATGCTGGTGAACGGAATCGTCGGAATGCCCGGTCCGTTCGCGCTCTCGCCGAAGCTCGGCACCTCGGCGCTGCGCGAGACGTTGGCGTAGGCCTGCCAGGTCGGATCGATCTGCCACAGCAGGCCGCCCTTCGGGCTCCAGAGATTGAACGCCGTCGATCCCGATTGATCGCCGTCGCCGAGAAAACGATCCTTCCGGTCCCGCGTGGCATAGAGGAATTGCGTGCCCGCCACCGCCGCGACGTTCGGCAGGAAATAAAACGAATCCTCGATATAGACCGACGTGTTTTTCGAACTGTCGATGGACGACGACAGCAGCGCGCCCTTCTGCCCGCCGAGGTTGGCGTATTGCTTGTTGTCGATCCGGCCGTTGAGCACGTTGACGCCCGCGACGAGGCGATTGCGGAAGCTGCCGATCACGCGATCGTCGGTGACGCGCGCGAAGCCGCCATAGTCCTGATAGCGATAATCGAGCCACTGGAAGATCGGATGCATCAGGTGGCGGTCGACGCCGAACGCGCCGAAATCCACCGTGGTGTTGTCGAAGCGGATCGTCGTCTTGTTGGCCAGCCGGACGGTGTCGATGTTGCGCTGCTGGTCGAGCGCGAGGTTGCCCGCCGCCGCCGTGGTCGGCGAGGTCAACGCCGACGCCTTGCTCACGGTGCCGGGAATCCGCTGCCGCACCTCGTTGGCGTTCAGATAAAACCGTGTCTCGAAGTCCGGCGAAAATTGATAACCGACATTGCCGCTCACGCGCGTCGCATGGCCGAAGGAGTGATCGCGGAAGCCGTCGCTGGCCTGCGTCGATGCGGTGACGAAACCGTCCCACGGGCCGTTCACGCCCCCCGTATTGGCCTGCAACCGCCAGAAGCCGAACGCACCGGCATCCATGCTGACGCCGTTGACGAACGGATCGCGGCCGGACGGCGTCACGAAATTGATCGCGCCGCCAAGCGAATTGGCGCCGAAGCGCAGCGCGTTGCCGCCCTTGAACACCTCGACATATTTGTAGGCGGTCGGGTCGATCTCCTGAAAGTCGCCGTAGCCGTCGGCGGTGTTGATCGGGATGCCGTCCATGTAGAGCTGCACGCCGCGCAGATGGAAGTTGCGCGACAGGCTGGAGCCGCGGATCGACAGCCGGGTGTCGTCGCCCCACTTCGGTTGCGCGAACACACCGGGCACGTAATCCAGCACGTCCTTGATGGTGTTGGCGACGGTCGTGGTCTTGTAGGCGTCCGCCGTCACCAGCGCGACGCCGCCCGGCGTCTGCTGGATTTCCCGCAATGCCTGCTGCGCGGTGGCGACCGTCAACGCCCCCGGCATCGCCGGCACCACGACGTGAGATGGCGTCTGGGAGCGACTGCTATCCTGCGCCGCGCGCGCGACGC
>JAEWIX010000076.1 GCA_023386885.1 Pseudomonadota bacterium | reverse complement strand
TATTTTATCCCGCCCAACACGGAACCAGGATTCCTTTGAAAGACTTCGCATCTGCCGTCACCCTGAGGTGGCGGCGCGTAGCGGCGCCCTCGAAGGGCGACGGCGATCCTTCGAGGCTTCACGCTCCGCATGAAGCACCTCAGGATGACGCCGTCTCACGCCCGCTACCCCCCGCCTGCGCGGGGACGACCATGTTGCCCCTACTGCAGCGGCGCGACGATGCCGTCCTTCTTGAACTGGTTGACGTCGAGCTTCTTCGGGATCATCCCGGTCGCGGCGTAGGTGTCGAGCATCTGCTGGATCGCAGGGAAATTCGGCGCGGCGCCGGGGTCGCGGCCGAAATCGTTGTCCTTCAACAGATAGGTGTCCAGCACCGGGATCGGCGCCTTCATGATCTCGTTGACCACCTTCAGCGTCTCCGGGCGATTGGCCAGCGCCTTCTTCATGCCAAGCGTGAGATCGCGGACATAGGCTTTCGCCAGGTCCGGATTCTTGTCGACGAAATCGGCGCGGCAGGCGTCGAGAATGTGCACGATGTTCTTCTGCTGCTCCGACAGCGCGAACAGCTTGCGCATGCCGCCCTTCGCCTCGGAACGCGCGGCGAACGGCTGGTTCATCGGCGCCGCATCGACGCGGCCGGACCGCACCGCATCCTCCGACAGCGAGAAGCCGAGTTCGACCAGCTTGATGTCCTTCTCCGGATCGACGCCGTGCTGCTTCAGCAGCAACGCCATCGGCCCGTAGATGCCGGAACCGAGCACGTTGATCGCCATGGTCTTGCCCTTGAGGTCGGCGATGGTCTTGATCGGCGAGTCATCCTTCACCGCCCAGTACACAGAAAACCCGCCCGGCTTCTCGAACACATGTTGCGCGACGATGTAGGCTTTCAGGTTGCCGGACGCAGCACCCTGCGCCAGCGACAGCACGCCCTGCGTGGCGCAATCCAGCGCGCCAGCGGCGAGCGCCTGCGTCATCGGCGCGGTGCCCTGAAACTGCACCCACTCGATCTTATATTTCTTGCCGATGTCGGGGAATTCGGCGGGCCGCCGCATCATCCAGTATTTGGCTTCCTCGGCCGGAATGGTCCAGCCGACGCGAATGGTCTGCTGCGCCTGCGCCGGCGTCGCCGCGCCTGCCAGCGCGCCCACGGCCAAGCCCGCCATCATCACGCCGCCCATCATCAGATCGCCGATCGCGCGTCCCCGCATCGCCCTCTCCCTCGATTGTCGAATTCAGGCCGTTCACCTGCTCTTGAAACAATCCTTTCATGCCTCAAATGATCAGGCAATATGCTTTGTGGCGATAGAGAATGCCGCATAGAATGCCCGGTGTCGCAATCGGATCACAATGCGCTGCGAGAGTGCCGTGCCCATGAGCAATGACTTCTTTTCCGACCTGCTGGCGTCGATCTCCGAACGGGGTCGCAACCTGCTGCGCCGTAGCGGCTGGAGCAACGCCGCGCCGGTGGACGCGGACGGCATGACGGCGCTGTGCGAAGGTCTGTTGTCCGGACGCGGCGAGGCCTCCGGCACCGTGCTCGCCCGCGACGTGCTGGATGCCTATCGCGGGCTCGACGACACCGATCGGATCGCATTCTTCGAAGCGCTGGCGCGCGCCTTCGGCCCCGATCGCGACAAGGTGGAGCGGGCGATCGAACTGTGGCGCAGCGGCGTCGGCGGCGCCGGCGGCAGCCTGCACTTCGCGTCGGAGCCGCGGCGCCAGGAACTGTTCCGCCGCCTCAATCGCGCGCCGGGCGGCACCAGCGAACTGGTCGGCATGCGCGCCGATCTGCTCAACCTGAGCAAGGATCGCAAGGACCTCGATACGGTCAATCGTGATCTCGAACACCTGTTCATGTCGTGGTTCAATCGAGGGTTTCTCGTGCTGCGCCGCATCCACTGGTCGAGCCCCGCCAACATTCTCGAAAAGGTCATCCGCTATGAGGCGGTGCATGAGATCCGTGACTGGGACGATCTGCGCCGCCGCATCGATCCGGTTGACCGGCGCTGTTACGCTTTCTTCCATCCGGCGCTGCCGGACGAACCGCTGATTTTCGTCGAGGTGGCACTGACCGAAGCCATTCCCGGCGCCATCGCGCCGCTATTGGCAAAGGACCGCGAGCCGGTGCCGATCGAGCGCGCACGCACCGCCGTGTTCTATTCGATCTCCAACACTCAGCGCGGCCTTGCCGGCATTTCCTTCGGCAACTTCCTGATCAAGCAGGTGGTGGAGGAGTTGCGCCGCGAGTTGCCGAAACTCGACACCTTCGTCACGCTGTCACCGGTGCCCGGTTTCATGCGCTGGCTGAAGCGCGAGCCGGAATTGCCGCTGACCGACGACGAACGCGCGCTGCTTGCCCATCTCGATGACGACACCTGGATCGACGACCCGGAGCTGGTGGAAAAGCTGCGCGTAATTATCGAGCCGCTGGCGGCACATTACTTCCTCAAGGCGAAGAACCCGCGCGGCAAGCCGGTCGATCCCGTGGCGCGCTTCCATCTCGGCAACGGCGCGCGGCTCGAGCAGATCAACTGGCTGGGCGACGTCTCCTCGAAAGGCCTGCGCGAATCCGCCGGCGTGATGGTGAACTACCTCTACCGCCTCGAAGACATCGAGAAAAACCACGAGGCCTACGCCAACGACGACGAAGTCGTCGCTTCGAACACCGTGAAGAAACTGCTCAAGGGCGAAGGGCGGCGGTTGCTGGACTTCGGGTTGTCGTAGGGGTTATCCGTCGTCCCTGCGAAGGCAGGGACCCATACGCCGTGTCGCTAACGGTGTGGACGGCGATCGTAATCCGCGTTGAGCAATCCATTGACCACGAACCTTAGGGGGTTATGGGTCCCTGCTTTCGCAGGGACGACGCTGATCGCAATCCAATCGCAACCACCACCATCATTGCCGTGCGAGCAAAACGTTACACCTCCGGAAAGCCGCGCAGCAGATATTTGCGCAGGCCGTAAAGCAATCCGTTCAGCGTCAGCCCGAGCAGCGAGATCGTGATCAGCGGCACGAACATGTCCACCGTCTGGAACGTGCGCGCGGCACCGACCAGCAGGTGGCCGAGGCCGTCGGTCGAAGAAATCATCTCGGCGAGAAACACCACGATGCACGAGATCACCAGCCCGATGCGGCAGCCGGTGAGGATCGACGGCAGCGCCGCGGGCGCAATCACCTTGAACAGGATCTGCCAGCGCGGCGTGCCGGCGGCGAGCGCCGACCAAACCAGTTTTTGTTCCACCATCGATGCGCCGTAATAGGTCGAGAGCAGAATCGGAAACAGCGCATCCAGCGTCACCAGCGTCACTTTGGAGGCATGGTCGAAGCCGAACAGGATGATCAGCGCCGGATAGAGCGCGACCTTCGGCAACGGCGCCAGCACCTGCACCAGGGGCCGCACCACCGCGTTGATCGCGGGCACCACCGCAGCCGCAAGTCCGATGCCAACGCCGAGCGCCACCGCAATGAGGAAGCCTGCGAACAGCCGGATCATCGTCGCCAGAATATCGTCGAGGAAGCCGATGTTGCCGAGTTGCTGCGCCAGCCGCAAGAACACCTTGCCCGGTGGCGGCAGCAGCGACGGCGACGCATAACCGAAACTGCACAACCCCTGCCAGATCGCCAGCACAAACAGGATCGGCAGCGCGCCCATCAAAGCCGTGGTGAGGCGTTGCGTGTTCATGACGCCCCCAGCAGGATTTCCTGATGCGGCTCTGCCCACTTCACCAGCCGCCAGCGCAGCTTGTCGAACGCCGCATCTAGCACGATGCCGAGCGCGCCGATGATGATGATCATCGCGAACACGGTGTCGTATTGCGCCATGTCCATGGCGTTGAACAGGATGTTGCCGGCGCCAGACTGGCGCGCGATCATCTCGCTGGTCACCATGGTGATCAGCGCCAGCACCAGACCGGTGCGGCAGCCGGTGAGAATTTCCGGCAATGCCGCGGGCAACACGATGCGGACCATGCGCTGCATCCCGTTGAGGCCCATCGCCGCGCCCGACCACAGCATCTTTTCCTCGACCGCCTTAGCGCCCTGAAAGGAATGATAGATCACCGGCAGGCTGACGCCGAGGAAGATCACCAGCGTCTTCGACGCGTCGCCAACACCGAGCCACAGCATGATGATCGGCATCAGCGCGGCCTTCGGCACCGGATAGATCATCATCAGTAGCGGGTTGAAGAACGCCGCGACGCGCGCGCTGCGTCCCATCGCCAGCCCGAGCGGAATTGCGACCAGCACCGCCAGCGTCAGGCCGATCACCATGCGGCGGATCGAGTCGAGAATATTCAGAAGCTGTTCCGGATCGCCCAGAACCTGCGGCACGGTTCGCAATGCGTGCCACGCCGTCGGAAAACTTTCGGTGTTCAGCACGATCGCCGCGAACTGCCAGACGGCCAGAAGGCCAAGGCACGCCAGCAGCGGCGACAACCGCGAGACGATGCTGCGCGCGGATGTCACGGATGCTCCGCGTCGTCGCGGCCGTCGTCGATCATGCGCTCGATGTCGACGACGTATTTCTGGTAACGTGAATCCAGCAGCAGTTCGGCGCGAACGCGCGGACGCGGCAGGTCGATATCGACGATCTGCTTGATGCGGCCGGGTGCGCGCGTCATCACCACCACCTTATCGGAGAGGAACACCGCCTCCTCGACCGAGTGCGTGACGAATAGCACCGTCTTGCGGTCGCGCTCCCAGATGTTGAGCAGATCGTTCTGCAACCGCGTGCGGGTATGCGCATCGAGCGCGCCGAACGGCTCGTCCATCAAAAGCACCGACGGGCGATAGGCCAGCGTGCGCGCGATCGCGACGCGCTGCTTCATGCCGCCGGACAATTCCTTCGGATAGAAATGCTCAAAACTCTTGAGCCCGACCATCTCGATCAGGCGCAGGCTCTGTGATTCCGCCTCCGCGCGTTTCACGCCCTGCTGCCGCAAGCCGTACATGACGTTGCCGAGCACGGTCTTCCACGGAAACAGCGCGAACTCCTGAAACACCGGCCCGCGATCCGGCCCAGGTCCGGTGATCGGCGCGTCCTTCATCCGGGCAACACCTTCGGTCGGCCCGACGAAACCGCCGACGATGTAGAGCAATGTGGATTTGCCGCAACCGGACGGCCCGAGGATCGAGACAAAGGCACCGTCGTCAACTGTCAGGTTGATATCGGAGAGCGCGAGGTGGCTCTTGCGGCCCGAGGTCTCGAAGCGTTTCGAGACGCCATCGATTTCGATCATGGCGCGCGCGCGTTCGCCGGACGTGACTCCGGTTCCGGTGTCGCTCTCCGGCCGCAACGGCACCTGCATCCGTCCCCCTTCGTTGGTCTTCGTTCTGACGGCGGGGACAGTTTGCGGACTTTGCCCCGCATTGCAATCCTCGGCCCCACCGTTCCGCCAATTATTTTAAGATTGAAAGGTGTGCGATCGCCGGATTTGCGATGAAATTTTGCGCCGCAATGCCGTCACCACTTTGCCGCAAGAATCCCTAAGCCGAAAGTGCCCGCATCTCGGCATAAAGATCCGCCTTGCCCTCGAAGCCGATGCCCGGCAATTCCGGCATGGTGATGTAACCGTTCTCGACCTTCACGCCATCGGGGAATCCGCCATAGGGCTGGAACAGGTCGGGATAGCTTTCGTTACCGCCGAGCCCGAGACCCGCCGCGATGTTCAGCGACATCTGATGACCGCCATGCGGAATGCAGCGCGACGGCGACCAGCCGTGCGTTTTCAACACCTGCAACGTGCGTTGATACTCACAAAGTCCATACGATAGTGCGCAATCGAATTGCAAGAAATCGCGATCCGACCGCATCCCACCATAACGAATAAGGTTGCGCGCATCCTGATGGCTGAAGAGGTTTTCGCCGGTCGCCATCGGCCCCGGATAGAATTCCGCAAGCGTCGCCTGCAATTGATAGTCCAGCGGATCGCCGGCTTCCTCGTACCAGAACAGCGGATAATCGCGCAGCATCTTGGCGTAGGCGATTGCGGTTTCCAGATCGAAGCGCCCGTTGGCATCGACGGCCAGTTGCGCCTGCGATCCAATCTCCTTCAAGACCGCTTCGATGCGTTCGCGATCTTCCTCAAGCGAGGCGCCGCCGATCTTCATCTTGACGACGTTGTAACCGCGATCGAGATAGCCGCGCATTTCCTGCCGCAGTTTATCGAGACCCTTGCCGGGATAGTAGTAGCCGCCCGCCGCATAGACGAACACGCGCGGATCGGCGCTGCGGCCATGACGTTCCGCGAGCAAACGAAACAGCGGCTTGTTCGCGATCTTCGCCACCGCGTCCCACACCGCCATGTCGATGGTGCCGACCGCGACCGAGCGTTCGCCATGTCCGCCCGGCTTCTCGTTCGTCATCAGCGCGGCCCAGACTTTATCCGGGTCAAGATTGTCACCACTCTCGTCGAGCAATGTTGCCGGATCGGCTTCGGCGAGTCGCTTGGCAAAGCGCTCACGGATCAATCCACCCTGTCCGTAACGGCCGTTCGAGTTGAAGCCGTAGCCGACCACCGGCTTGCCGTTGCGCTCTACGTTGGTGACGACGGCAACGAGGCTCGTCGTCATCTTCGAGAAATCGATATAGGCATTGCGGATCGCGGAGGCGATCGGCTTGGTCACCTCGCGCACGTCGACGATGCGAACGGACATCATGAATCCTCTCGCGCCGATCAGCTTGCGCTGTCGCGGAAATACGGCTCCACCGACCCGCTGAGTTTGATGGTCAGCGGATTGCCGTAGCGATCCTTGGCGCTCCCCGCGCTGACGCGAATCCAGCCCTCGCTGACGCAATACTCCTCGACGTTGTTTTTCTCGACGCCCTTGAAACGGATGCCGATATCATGAGCCAGCAATTCGGCGTCGTGGTACGGGCTGCGCGGATCGGTGGACAGCCGGTCCGGCAACTGCGGCGTGGGCGAATTTGTTTTCTCGTTCAAAGCAGCGCCTCGATATCTCTGGTCAAACTTTCGGGTCGCGTGGTCGGCGGATGCCGTGCGATCACCCTGCCCGCCTTGTCGATCAGGAATTTGGTGAAATTCCACTTGATCGACGCGCCGAGCAAGCCCGCTTTCTCACGTTTCAGGAACTTGTACAACGGGTGCGCTGCCTCACCGTTGACGTCGATCTTCTCGAACATCGGAAACGTCACCGCATAGTTGCCCTCGCAAAACGCCGCGATCTCCGCCGAACTGCCGCGCTCCTGCTGTCCGAACTGATTACAGGGGAAACCCAGCACGGAGAAGCCGCGCGGCGCGAGGCGGCGGTGGAGATCTTCCAGCCCCTTGTATTGCGGGGTGAAGCCGCAGGCGCTGGCGGTGTTGACGATCAACAGCGCCCGCCCCTCGAATTCCTTCAGCGGCACCTCATGACCATCGAGCGCACGAGCCGAAAAATCGTAAATCGTCGTCATGACACCATCGCCGTTCCTCAACCGACCGGATCGACCGGCGACGACGGCGTGCCGCCCGCCTCGATCGCTTCGCCGGCAAGCAGGCACAGGTCCTCGCGATAGCGCCCCGCCACCACCTGCACGCCGACCGGCACGCGGCCGACCAATCCTGTCGTCACCGTCAGCCCCGGCAATCCCATGAACGGAAGGCCGACCTGCGGCATCTGCGCCCGCCACACCCGCGCGAATGACGCGTCGTCCTTGAGATCGAGTTGATCCTCGAACGGCAATTCGCCGGACACCGGCATCACCAGCACCGGATAATCCTGCAGAAAGAGTTGCCACGCCCGCATCAACGCGGCGCGGCGCTGCACGATCGCCGACATTCCCGCCGCGTCGAGCGGATAGACCTTGTCGCGACTGCCGCGCAGGCACGCCAGTGCGCCGGGATCGCCTTCCTTCTCGGCCGCCGCCAGCATCGCCTCGAAGCCGTCGCCGAGCCAGAATTTGCGCTGCAACTCGGCGGCCTCATTGAGCGGCGGCGTGTTGTCGATCTCCTCCACCGTCCAGCCCGCGCTTTGCAGGCGACGCGCGGCATCTTTCAAGGCATCGATGACTTCAGGCACCGTTTCGAGCCCATCGGGCCGCAGGCACAGCGCCGCGCGGCGCGGCATCGGCGGCCCTTCGAGTGGCGCCGGCACCCACCACGGATCGCGCACGTCCTGCTGTGCCATCGCGGCGAGCGCGATGCGCAAGTCGCCGATGGTCCGCGCCAACGGACCGGAGACGGCGGAAATCTGCGGACACAACGGCCGCTCCGGCAGCGACAGGTTGTGCGCGGCGATGCGCCCGAGCGTCGGCCGCAGACCGTGAATACCGCAGGCATAAGCCGGATAGCGCACCGATCCGGCGATGTCGGTGCCATGGCCGATATGACCGATGCCGGCGGCGGTAGCCGACCCCGCCCCGCCCGACGAGCCTCCCGGCGTGCGTGCAGGATCGCGCGGGTTTTTGGTATGACCATGCAACTGGTTGTTGGCGAACCAGCGGAACGAAAACGCCGGCGTGTTGGTGCGGCCGACGATCACCGCGCCCGCGCGGCGCATATTCGCAACCACGGGATTGTCTTCCTTGGCGATGTGATCGCGTTGCGCCTTGATGCCGTTGGTGGTGGCAAAGCCGGCCTGATCGACATTGACCTTGATTGTGATCGGTACGCCTGCGAGCACGCCGGGGTCCTTGCCTTCGGCGATGGTCTTGTCCACCGCCGCCGCCTGCGCCAGCGTATCGTCCGGCCGATGATCGACCACGGCGTTGATCTTCGGATTGACCGCGTCGAGCCGCGCCAATGCCGCCTTCGCCGCCTCTACCGCTGACACTTTTCGCGAACGAACCAGCGCGGCCAGTTCAGTTGCCGGGAGACGCCAAAGGTTATCCATCCACTCGCTCCATCCTTGATCGCGGTCTTGTCGTTTGCCGCTCTCCGAGCGTTACGGCGTTTTCGGGCGGATTGCCACCCGTCAGATACCTCGACCGTTCACCCTATGCAGATGTCGAATCGTGAAATTGCTGCATCGCGAAAATCTTCGATCGGGCGGACAGCGTTTACCGGCCCGCCGAATTTGCAATGGTCTTCGATCTGAATCGTCCTAAGCTGCGGATGAACAATTCTGCCACCCGCAAATAAGCCGAGCCGTAGTTGTAAGCGAAATCGATGATGCCTGACGCGGGTGGAACGCAGACAAACAAGAACGGCGATCCTTACGCACCGCTGACCACGCAGATGCTGCCGGTCGACGGCGGCCATGAGCTTTACGTCGAGACCGTCGGCAACCCGGACGGTGTGCCGGCGGTGTATCTGCATGGCGGCCCTGGCAGCGGCTGCCAGCCCGACCACCGCAAGTTGTTCGACCCGAAGCGCTGCCGTGCGGTGCTGTTCGATCAACGCGGCTGCGGACGCAGCCGTCCGAAGGGCAGCCGCGATGCCAACACGCTGCCGCATCTCATCGCCGACATGGAAGCGATCCGCGACGCCCTCGGCATCAAGCAATGGCTGGTCAGCGGCGGTTCGTGGGGCGCGACGCTGGCATTGGCCTACGCCGAAGCCCACCCCGAACGCGTCAGCGGCATCGTGTTGCGTGCGACCTTTCTCGGCACCCGCGCGGAAGTCAGTGCGGCGTTCTGCGATGTACTGCCGCGTCTCTATCCCGGCCTCAATGAGGACTTCCTCGGTCTGCTGGCGCCGGAGGAACGCGGGCGACCGCTCGATGCCTATTGGCGACGCATCCTCGATCCCGATCCGGCCATCCATGGTCCGGCCGCCCGTGCCTGGCATGATACGGAGCGTATCCTCTCCGAACATACGCCGAAACAGACGCGGCTCGATCTCGCGTCGTTGACCTCGTCACGGCCCCTGCCGTCGACACCGTTCATGGAAGCCCATTACTTCCACAACGACTGCTTCATAACGCCTGGGCAATTGCTCGCGAACGCATCGCGCCTGCACAGCATTCCCGGCATCGTCGTGCAGGGTCGCTACGATCTCCTGTGCCCGCCATCGACATCGCATGCGCTCACGACGGCTTGGCCGACGGCGGAGGTCCGTGTGATCGAAGGCGCCGGGCATTCGCTGTATGATCCCGGCATCCGCAACGCCGTTATCAAGGCGACCGCAGACCTCGTGGCCAGCCATTCCCTTTGAAAACGCTCGATGTAAGGACGCCTGCCAATGCCGATCGCTGCAAAAGGAATGCTGCTCACCTCGATGGATGTCGACGCTGCGGACGAAGCGGATTTCAATCGCTGGTACGATCGTGAGCATATCGCCGAGCGCGTCGGAATTGATGGCTTCGTCGAGGCGCGACGCTATGTCGCCCATGCCGCCAGCCCGAAATATCTCAGCCTGTACTCCACGAAAACCTTCGACGTGCTGGACAGCCCCGCCTATCGCACCGCACTCGCCAATCAGACGGAGTGGTCGAAACAGAACATCGCGCGCTTCCGCAACATGATCCGCGCCGTGGCGCGCATCACCATGAGCCGAGGTCAGGGGCGCGGCGCAGTGCTCGGCATCATCCGGCTGCGACCGATCGACGCCGACAAGCTTCACGCGTTTCTGGCGCCCCGGCTCGATCCCGACATGCTGGAAGGCGGCATCTCGATGCATCTTCTGGAGAGCGATCCCGGCCTGTCGAAGTCGCTCACCGACGACGGCCCGAACCCCGGCGCGGCCGACTGGTTCGTGCTGATCGACGGAACGGGCGTGAAGCCGGTATCGGCGGCGATGGCGTTGCGCTTCGATCCGTTGGACCTTGCCGGAGCAGGCCAGATCGTTTCGTCCGGCATCTATCGCCTGATGTGGGATCTGGCGAAAAGCGATCTTTGAACCGCGTTCAGATCGCGCGCGCCATGCAATATCACGTATGCGTGACGACCGGTGGCCAGACCCTTCGATGCCTATGCTGCAACGCGACAGAAGCCTGTCCTGCACCGCGATCTGATACTTTCGGATCACTTAAAAATGCATATGCACTCCATCTCATATCATATTGAATTATTATACTTCTAAGACCATGATTAGATCAGAAACAACAACAGCGCCGCCACGAGCGCTCGAAAACCGCGAAAGACCGCGCGACTGAGCCCACCTTCCGAAGCGCGGATTTGGGATGGGAATGAAACCGACCGATATCTCGGCGCCTGACTATTTTCATAAAGTGGTCGATTGCCAATGGGCCTGCCCGGCACACACGCCGGTTCCTGAATATATCCGACTGATCGCCGCGGGCCGCTACAGCGACGCCTACATGATCAATTGGAAATCCAATGTGTTTCCGGGGATTCTCGGACGCACCTGCGACCGTCCCTGCGAACCGGCTTGCCGCCGCGTGCGCGTCGAGGACGAACCGGTGGCGATCTGCCGGCTCAAGCGCGTCGCCGCGGACTACAAGGACGACATCAAGGCGCGGCTGCCAAAACCTGCAACTGCGAAGAACGGCAAGCGGATCGCATTGGTCGGCGCCGGTCCTGCGTCGCTCACGGTCGCGCGCGATCTCGCACCGCTCGGTTACGACTGCACGGTGTTCGACGGCGACAAGCGCGCCGGCGGCATGATGCGGACGCAGATTCCGAAATTCCGCCTGCCCGACAGCGTGATCGACGAGGAAACGAATTACATCCTCGACCTCGGCGTCGATTTTCGCGGCGGCACCCGCATCGACAGCATGAAGGCGCTGCTGGCCGAAGGCTACGATGCCGTCGTGGTCGGCTCCGGTGCACCGCGCGGCCGCGATCTCGACATTCCCGGCCGCAAGGAAGCCGCTGCCAACATCCATATCGGCATCGACTGGCTCTCCAGCGTGTCGTTCGATCACATCCATTCTATCGGCAAGCGCGTCATCGTGCTCGGCGGCGGTAACACCGCGATGGATTGCTGCCGTTCGGCGCGTCGCCTCGGTGGCGAGGACGTCAAGGTGGTGGTGCGCTCCGGCTTCGATGAGATGAAAGCCTCGCCGTGGGAAAAGGAAGATGCCGCACGCGAAGGCATCCCGATCCACAATTTCCTTGTTCCCAAGGAATTCGTGCACAAAAACGGCAAACTCACCGGCGTGGTCTTCGAGAAGGTCAAGGCGGAATATGACGCCAAGGGCCGCCGCAAACTGGTCGCCTCTGGCGAGCCGGACATGACCTTCGAATGCGACGACGTGTTGGTCGCCGTCGGTCAGGAGAATGCCTTTCCCTGGATCGAGCGCGATGCCGGCATCGCTTTCGACGAATGGGGCATGCCAGAGGTGGACAAGGTCACCTTCCAATCGAGCAATCCGAAAGTGTTTTTCGGCGGCGACGCCGCGTTTGGCCCCAAGAACATCATCTGGGCCGTCGCCCATGGCCACGAGGTCGCGGTGTCCATCGACAAGATGCTGAATGGCGAGAACATCGCGCAACGCCCACTGCCCGCTGTCACCGTCGTGAACCAGAAGATGGGCATTCATGAGTGGAGCTACAAAAACGAAATCATGCCGGACGAGCGCTACGCGGTGCCGCATCGTGACAACGCAACCGCGCTCAGCAGTATCAAGGCCGAAGTCGAACTCGGCTTCGACGCCAAATTGGCGCTCTCCGAGGCCGGGCGCTGTCTGAACTGCGACGTCGAAACGGTGTTTTCGGCGCCACTGTGCATCGAATGCGATGCCTGCGTCGACATCTGCCCGATGGACTGCATCACCTTTACCGATAACGGCGAGGAAGGCGAGTTGCGCGAACGGTTGCAAGCGCCCGCGCTCAACCTGAGCCAGGACATCTATGTCGCCGACGGGCTCAAGACCGGCCGCATCATGGCCAAGGACGAAGACGTCTGCCTGCATTGCGGACTGTGCGCCGAGCGTTGCCCGACGGGTGCATGGGACATGAACAAGTATTTCATTGAAATGACTCACGCAGGCCACTCATGCCGCTAACTGCCGTCAACGATTTCGTCATCCGCTTTGCCAACGTCAACGGCTCGGGCTCCGCGAGCGCCAACGAGATGTTCGCCCGCGCCATCATGCGGATGGGCATTCCCATGTCACCGCGCAATATCTTCCCGTCGAACATTCAGGGCCTGCCGACCTGGTATGAGGTGCGTGTCACCGAAGCGAGCCATCTCGGTGCACGCGGCGGCACCGACATCATGGTGGCGATGAATCCGCAGACCTACAACGCCGATGTCGCTTCCGTAGAGCCGGACGGCTACCTGATATACGATTCGACGCGTGCAATGCCTCCGGGCAAGCCGCGCAACGACATCAACCTGATCGGCATTCCGCTGACCGCGATCTGCAACAAGGAATACAGCGATCCGCGCCAGCGCCAACTGTTCAAGAACATCATCTGTATCGGCGCGCTGTCGGCGCTGCTCGATATGGACATCACCGAACTGGAGAAACTGGTCGGTGAGCAGTACCGCTCCAAGGAAAAGCTGATCCAGCCCAACATCCACGCGCTGCATCTCGGCCGCGCTTACGCGGAAGCCAACTTCAAGTGTCCGATCGGGCTCAAGCTCAGTCGCTCCGACAAGGTTGGCGATCGTATTCTGATCGAAGGCAATGCGGCCGCCGCACTCGGCGCTGTCTATGGCGGCGCAACGGTGTGCGCATGGTATCCAATCACACCGTCGTCGTCGGTGGCGGAAAACTTCACGAAGTTCTGCGGCAAGTATCGTCACGATCCGGCAACCGGCGAGGCGCGCTACGCCATCGTGCAGGCAGAAGACGAAATCGCTTCCATCGGCATGGTAGTCGGAGCGGCATGGAACGGCGCACGCGCTTTCACCGCCACTTCCGGACCCGGCATCTCGCTGATGCAGGAACTGTTCGGCTTCGCCTACTTCGCGGAAATTCCCTCGGTCATCATCGACGTGCAGCGTGCGGGTCCTTCGACCGGAATGCCGACGCGCACCCAGCAATGCGACCTCATCAATTGCGCTTACGCTTCGCACGGCGACACCAAGCACATCCTGCTGCTACCGGAAGACGCCGCCGAAGCATTCGAATTCACCGCCGGTGCGTTCGACTATGCCGACCGGCTGCAAACGCCGGTATTCGTGTTGCTCGATCTCGATATCGGAATGAACCACCGGCTGAGTCGCCCGCTGCAATGGGACGACGCCCGCCTCTACGACCGCGGCAAAGTGATGACCGCCGCCGACCTCGAAGCCGGCAAGGATTTCGGCCGCTACACCGACGTCGACGGCGATGCCATTCCATTCCGCACCTATCCCGGCACGCACCCCACCAAGGGCGGCTATTTTACCCGCGGCACATCGCACGATGCGCGCGCAAAGTATTCCGAGGAAGGCGCGGATTACGTCGAGGGGATGCAACGGCTGTTGCGCAAGCACGAGACGGCCAAGAGTATCCTGCCGCGTCCGCTGCGGCACGATGCAGGCAAGCCGACACGTTTCGGCGTGATCTATTACGGCTCGACCGCGCCGGCGATGCTTGAGGCCGCCGAAATCCTCACCGCGCGCGGCCATACGCTGGACCTGATGCGAGTACGGGCCTTCCCGTTCCATCAGGACGTCGCGAGTTTCATCGCCGACCACGACTTCGTCTTCGTCGTCGAGCAGAACCGCGACGCACAACTGCGCTCGCTGATCGTCAACGAACTCGATATCGATCCGGTGCGGCTGGTGCCGATCCTCCATTACGACGGCACATCGATCACTGCGCGCTTTATTTCCAGCGCAGTCGGCGATCGGCTCGACGCCTTGAAAGTCACGCCGCTGCGAAAGGCGATGTCATGACCTATCTGACCAAGCCGAAATTCCATCACCCTTCGCTCCCGAAGAACGCGCTCGGCTACACGCGACGCGACTACGAGGCCGCGACGTCGACACTGTGCGCCGGGTGCGGCCATGACTCGATCTCGGCGGCGATTATCGAAGCCTCGTTCGAACTGGCGATCGAGCCGCATCGCGTGGCGAAGATCTCCGGCATCGGCTGCTCCTCAAAAACACCGACCTACTTCCTCGGCGCATCGCACGGCTTCAACTCGGTGCATGGCCGGATGCCGTCGGTACTGACCGGCGCCAACCTCGCCAACCGCGACCTGATCTATCTCGGCATCTCCGGCGACGGCGATTCCGCGTCAATCGGCTTCGGCCAGTTCGCCCACGCACTGCGGCGTGGGGTTAACATGACCTACATCGTAGAGAACAACGGCGTTTACGGCCTGACCAAGGGGCAATTCTCCGCCACCGCGGATCGCGGTTCGAAATCGAAGAAGGGTGCGGTGAACACCGATAATGCCATCGATCTGGTGGCGATGGCGCTGCAACTCGGCGCAACCTTCGTGGCGCGATCGTTCTCCGGCGACAAAAAGCAATTGGTGCCGATCATCAAGGCCGCCATCGCGCATCGCGGCGCAGCGTTCATCGACGTGATCTCGCCGTGCATCGCCTTCAACAATCATCCTGGCTCGACCAAGAGCCTCGATTACGTCCGCGCCCACAACGAGGCGGTGAACGCGCTCGACATCATGATCGGCCGCGATGCCATCACCGTCGATTACGAGCCCGGCAAGGTGGTCGAGGTCACCCAGCATGACGGCTCGGTGCTGACGCTGCGCAAGCTCAACGACGATTACGATCCGTCCGATCGGCTCGCCGCGATGAACTTCCTGCAACAGGAAGCCGCCAAGGGCCGGATCGTCACCGGGCTGCTCTACGTCGACGGCGAGGCGGACGACCTGCATCAGCATTTCAATACGGTGGCGACGCCGCTCAACCAGCTCAACGAACCCGAATTGTGTCCGGGCACGAAGATGCTGGACAAGATCAACGCCGGACTGCGCTAGCCCGGCCTCCCCGCCTCACGAAATTGCGACGGCGTTCCCGGCATGGCCGGGGAACCCTTTGCGGCGCCATGCGTCAACCCGAGCCATCCGCATCGCGACCGCGCCCGCCCGGCATCCCCAAATGCCCGCAACCGGCCGCGCCGTATTCGGATCGGTTGACAAAATTCGGCCGCAGGGCAGAACACATGATGGAACCTGCCATCCTCCTCACAGCGAACAAGGCATCATGAATCCCGTCAAAGCACTACAAAAGCACGGCCAGGCCGTATGGCTCGACTTCCTCGCCCGCGGATTCATCGCCAAAGGTGACCTCAAGAAGCTGATCGACGACGACGGCGTGCGCGGCGTCACTTCCAATCCGGCGATCTTCGAGAAGGCCATCGGCTCTTCCGACGAATACGACGGCGCCATCGCCAAGGCGCTGAAACAGGCCGACCGCCCGGTCACGGCCCTGTTCGAGGCGGTGGCGATTGAGGACATCCAGAACGCCGCCGACGTGCTGCGGCCGGTCTATGACAGCCTCGAGGGCGCGGACGGCTATGTCAGCCTCGAAGTCTCGCCCTATCTCGCCAACGACACCGCAGGCACCATCGCCGAAGCCGAGCGGCTGTGGCGCGAGGTCAAGCGGCCCAATCTGATGATCAAGGTGCCGGCCACACCGGAGGGCCTTCCCGCCATTCGGCACCTGACGGCGCAGGGCATCAGC
Source organism: Pseudomonadota bacterium (assembly GCA_023386885.1). Taxonomy (GTDB): domain Bacteria; phylum Pseudomonadota; class Alphaproteobacteria; order Rhizobiales; family Xanthobacteraceae; genus 62-47. Next base: position 45,825 of record JAEWIX010000076.1, on the reverse strand, counting down.
GTCAACATCACGCTGCTGTTCTCGCAGAAGGTCTATCAGGAGGTGGCGGAAGCCTACCTCGCCGGCCTGGAAGAGTATGTGAGCAAAGGCGGCGATCCGTCCCATGTCGCCAGCGTCGCCAGCTTCTTCGTCAGCCGCATCGACAGCGCCGTCGACAAGCAACTCGACGACGCGATCGCCAAGGCCAACGATCCGGCGGAGAAGGCCCGGCTGAAGGCGCTGCAAGGCAAGATCGCCATTGCCAACGCCAAGATGGCTTATCAACACTACAAGAACGCCTTCGCCGACTCCCGCTGGCAAAAACTCGCTGCCAAAGGCGCGCGGCCGCAGCGGCTGTTGTGGGCTTCGACCGGCACCAAGAACAAGGCCTATAGCGATGTGCTCTATGTCGAAGAGCTGATCGGGCCCGACACCATCAACACGGTGCCGCCCGCGACGCTCGATGCCTTCCGCGATCACGGCAAGCTGCGCGACAGCCTCGAGGAGGATATCCCCGGCGCAGAGCATGCACTGGCCGATCTCGCCAAAACCGGCATCTCGCTCGATGCCGTCACCACGAAGCTGGTGGAAGAAGGCGTACAACTGTTTGCCGACGCCTTCGACAAGCTGCTCGGAGCGGTGGCGCACAAGCGCGCGACGCTGCTCGGCCACACAATCGATCCGCAGACGCTGACGCTCGGCGACAAGCTGGCGAAAGCTGTGAGCAGAGGCGCGGAAGACTGGCGCGCGGCCGGCACCATTCGCCGGCTGTGGCAACGCGATCCGTCGGTCTGGACCGGCAGCGATGAAGGCAAGTGGTTGGGCTGGCTTCATAGCGTCAGCGCCGAGCAGAAGAAGCTAGCGGATTACACCGATTTCGCAGGCTGGGTGAAGCAACAGGGTTTCACGAACGCCGTGGTGCTCGGCATGGGTGGTTCGAGCCTCGGGCCGGAAGTGCTGGCGAAAACCTATCCGCAGGCGAAGGGCTTTCCGAAACTGCACGTGCTGGACTCCACTGATCCGGCGCAGGTGGCGCGGATGGAAGCCGCTGTCGATCTCGGCAAGACGCTGTTCATCGTCTCCAGCAAGTCCGGCGGCACCACCGAACCCAACGCGTTGAAGGACTATTTCTACGGCCGCGTCGAAGCGACCGTCGGCAAGGGCAAGGCCGGCAATCATTTCGTCGCCGTCACCGATCCCGGCTCGTCGCTGGAGAAGGTCGCCAAGCAACAAGGTTTCGCCCGCACCTTCTTCGGTGATCCCGCCATCGGCGGTCGCTATTCCGTGCTGTCGCCATTCGGCCTCGTGCCGGCGGCTACTGCCGGCATCGACATCGCGCGTTTGCTCGAGTTCGCGCAGGCGATGGTCCGCTCCTGCGGTCCCGATGTGCCGCCGCTGGAAAATCCCGGCGTGCAGCTTGGTCTTGCACTCGGTTGCGCCGGCGTTGAGGGACACGACAAGGTGACGATGCTGGCGTCTGCCAAAATTGCCGACTTCGGCGCCTGGGCGGAACAGCTCATCGCCGAATCCACCGGCAAGAACGGCAAGGGCCTGATCCCCATCGACGGCGAAACGGTGGGCGATCCGGCAGTCTACGGCCACGACCGCATCTTCATCGACATGCGCACGGAAGGCGAAAGCGTTTCTGCGCATGAGGCGAAACTCGCCGCGCTGGAGGAGGCCGGCCATCCGGTGGTTCGCATTGTGCTGTCGTCGATCGAGCATATCGGACAGGAATTCTTCCGCTTCGAAATCGCGACTGCAGTGGCCGGCGCGGTGCTGGGCATCAACCCGTTCGATCAGCCCGACGTCGAGGCCGCCAAGATCAAGACCCGTGAATTGACGGCGGCATTCGAGAAAACCGGCAAGCTACCCGATGAGAAGCCCGTCGCCGCGATCGATGGCGTTGCCATCTACACCGACAGCGCAAACGACGCGGCCCTGCGCAAGGCCGGCGCCGATGGAAATCTCGGCTCCTGGCTGAAGGCGCATCTCGCCCGCAGCAAGCCGAACGACTATGTCGCGCTGCTCGCCTACATCGATCACGACCCGGCGCACATCGACACGCTGCAAGCGATGCGAATGGCGATCCGTGACCGTCGACACGTCGCGACCTGCGCCGAGTTCGGCCCGCGTTTCCTGCATTCCACCGGGCAAGCCTATAAGGGCGGCCCGGACAGCGGTGTATTCGTGCAGATCACTGCCGACGACGCCAAGGACCTTCCGATCCCGCAGCAAGCCGCGAGCTTCGGTGTGATCAAGGCAGCGCAGGCGCGTGGCGACTTCGACGTGCTGACCGAGCGCGGCCGTCGCGCGCTGCGGATCCATCTCAAGGGTGATCTCAAATCCGGACTCGAGAAATTGAAAGCCGCGATCACCACCGCGCTGAACTAAAAGGACGAAAACCATGCAGCTTGCCGTCGTCGGTCTGGGGCGGATGGGCGCCAACATCGCCCGCCGCGTGATGAAGCACGGCGGGCATCAAACCGTGGTCTACGACAAGAACGCGGATGCGGTCGCCGCTCTCGCCAATGACGGCTCAACCGGCGCGGCCTCGCTTGAAGACCTTGTCGGCAAGCTCGCCGCGCCGCGTACCGTGTGGGTGATGCTGCCGTCGGGGCCGATCACCGAATCCGCCATCGATACCCTCGGCAAGCTGCTGTCGAAAGATGATGTCATCATCGATGGCGGAAACACTTTCTGGCAAGACGATATCCGTCGTGGCAAGACGCTCGCCGCCCGCGGTATCCATTACCTCGATGTCGGCACCAGCGGCGGCGTGTGGGGGCTGGAGCGTGGCTACTGCATGATGATCGGCGGCGACAAGGAAGTCGTGACGCGGCTCGATCCGATCTTCAAGGCTCTCGCACCGGGACGCGGCGATATTCCGCAAACGCCGGGACGCGAGGGGCGCGACCCTCGCGTCGAGCAAGGCTATATCCACGCCGGGCCGATCGGCTCCGGCCATTTCGTCAAGATGATTCACAACGGCATCGAATACGGCCTGATGCAGGCCTATGCCGAAGGCTTCGACATTCTCAAGAATGCTAACAGCGATGCCCTTCCGTCCGACCACCGCTTCGATCTCGACATCGCCGACATTGCCGAGGTGTGGCGGCGCGGCAGCGTCATTCCATCATGGCTGCTCGATCTCACCGCAGCGGCGCTGGCGAAGCAACCGAAGCTTGAGAACTATTCCGGCTTCGTCGAGGATTCCGGCGAAGGACGCTGGACCGTGAATGCCGCCATCGACGAAGCAGTGCCCGCCGAGGTGCTTACCGCCGCGCTCTATACCCGTTTTCGCTCGCGACGCGACCATACCTTCGCGGAGAAAATTCTCTCCGCCATGCGCGCGGGCTTCGGTGGCCACAAGGAGCCTCCGAAGTCATGAGTTCGAACGGCATTGCCAAACAAGCCCGCCCCGATCCGTGCAGTTTCGTCATCTTCGGCGTGACCGGCGACCTGACTCACCGACTGGTGATCCCGGCGCTCTACAATCTCGCGGAAGCAAACCTCCTGCCGGATCACTTTTGCATTGCCGGCGTGGTGCGCAAGCAAATGAGCGCCGATGCATTACGCAACAGCCTGATGCAAGGCTTGCGCAAGTTTGCTACCCGTCCGGTGCGCGACGACATCGCTCGGCGACTCCTTGGATGTCTCACCACGATCGAGGCCGATCCCTCCGACCCCGCCTCGTTCGATCGGATGCGCGAACAACTTGAGCACGCTGAGCAAAGCCGCGCGACAGCTGGCAACCGGCTGTTCTATCTGGCGACGCCGCCCAACGCTTTCGCGCCGATTGCCCGCCAGCTCGGACGGACCGGTCTGCTGCGCGAAGATAACGGCTATTGGCGGCGACTGGTGATCGAAAAGCCGTTCGGCACCGATCTCAACTCGGCCAAGGCATTGAACGACGAATTGCTGAAAGTCGCCGATGAGCACCAGCTCTATCGGATCGATCATTACCTCGGCAAGGAGACAGTGCAAAACATCCTGGTGCTGCGGTTCGCCAACGGCATGTTCGAGCCGATCTGGAATCGCAACCACATCGACCACATTCAGATCACCGTGGACGAAAAACTCGCGGTCGGTCATCGCGGCAGCTTTTACGATGCGACTGGTGCCTTGCGCGACATGGTGCCGAACCATCTGTTTCAGCTTTTGTCGCTGGTGGCGATGGAGCCTCCCGCGCGCTTCGACGCCCACACCGTGCGCACTTGCAAAGCGGAAGTGCTTGCCGCGATCCAGACTCAGAGCGAAACGGAGGCGTTGGAAAATTCGGTGCGCGGGCAATACCGTGCTGGCCATGTCGGCGACCAGACGATCGAGGACTACCGCAAAACCGAGAACGTCGCACCCGACAGCACCACGGAAACCTATGCGGCGCTGAAGTTGACTATCGACAATTGGCGTTGGGCCGACGTGCCATTCTATCTGCGGACCGGCAAGGCACTTGGCGCCAAACGCACCGAAGTCGCGATCAAGTTCAAGGAAGCGCCGTTCGCGATGTTTCGCGATACGCCGGTGGACCGCCTGTCGCAGAACTACCTGGTGATCGGCATCGAACCGGTCGAGGGCATCACCCTGCAATTCAACACCAAGGTGCCCGGCCCTTCCATCTCTATTGATGGCGTCGAGATGAAATTTCACTACAAGGACTATTTTCACGCCACGCCAAGCACTGGTTATGAAACGCTCATCTACGATTGCATGATCGGGGACAATATCCTGTTTCAGCGCGCTGACAGCGTTGAGGCCGGGTGGAAGGCCGTACAACCATTTTTGGATGCCTGGAAGAAAGCCGGAGACGACGGGCTCGCGTTCTACAAGGCTGGCAGCAACGGGCCCGATGCCAGCGATGCACTTCTGGCTCGTGACGGCCGCAACTGGCGCAAACCCTGCTGAACCATGACAAATGGACGTCAGATCATTCGGGTAAACGACGCTGACGCAATGGCGCAAGCTGCCGCCGAGCGGCTGATCGCACGTCTCGATGCCAATAGCGGACGCGCTGCTATCTGTCTCACCGGCGGATCGAGTCCGGAGCGGCTCTATCGTTTGCTGGTGACCGAATTCTATTGCAATCGCATCCCGTGGCGACGGGTCCACTGGTTCATCGGGGACGAACGCTTCGTTCCCCCGGATGATCCGCGCAACAACATGGCGATGGCGCGACGGCTGTTTCTCGATGTCTGCGCGCCGCCGGAAAATGTCCATCTCATTCCGGTGCAAGCGGGAACGACGCGCGACGCGGCACGGCGCTATGAGATTATGCTGCAGACCTTCTATGGCAGCGGCCGCCTCGATCCAACACGGCCGCTGTTCGATCTGGTCCTGATGGGTCTCGGCCCGGACGGCCATACCGCATCGCTATTTCCGAACGATCCCGCTTTGGATGAACGAACACGTTGGGCGGTGGACGTAGCGCACGCAAACGTGGCACCGTTTGTGCCACGAGTTACGTTGACGTTGCCGACCTTGGCGTCATGCCGGGAGATGCTGTTCGAGGTGAGCGGCAAGGAGAAGCGGGCCATTCTCGCCAACGTTATGAATAGCAGCGATCTGCCTGCGGCCCGCGCCCGGTCGCTTGGAGAAACCGTCTGGTTGGTTGATAGTGACGCTTTGCCCGAGTTGCCCCGCGATGCATAACAAAATAGATCCGACGCTCCACGCCCTCATCATCATGGGCGTTTCCGGCTCCGGTAAGAGCACCATCGGTGAAGCGCTCGCGAAACGGCTCGACTGGCGGTTCGAGGATGGCGACAGTTTCCACCCGCCGAGCAACGTCGCCAAGATGAAAGCCGGACACCCCCTCAATGACAACGACCGCAAGCCTTGGCTAGAAGCCATCGCTGCGGAGATCGATCGCGTTGCCACCACGGGCGATCATGTGATCATTGCCTGCTCCGCGCTCAAACGCGCCTATCGCGATATCCTGATCCACGGTCGGCATGACACGCGGATCGTCTTCCTTGATGGCAGCGAAGCGCTGATCGCCGGCCGACTTGCGAAACGCAAAGGCCACTTCATGCCGCCCGGTCTGCTCGCTAGCCAGTTCGAAGCGCTCGAGACTCCGGCAGCCGACGAGCACGTCGTTACGGTGCCGATCGATGCCGACGTCGAAACCATCGTGACCGATATCGTCCGAAAATTGTCTTCACCTGAGACATCGAACCGCTAGGATTTCGCACGCTGCACGGCCGGCTTGGCTGGAGCTGCCTTGGCGGAGCTGATATTGTGCGCCGTGTTAATCAGCGCGATATGCGTCAGCGCTTGCGGAAAGTTTCCGGTCTGTCGGCCGATAATAGGGTCATATTCTTCCGCCAGAAGGCCAAGATCGTTGGCGACGCCAAGTACACGCTCAAACAGGGTTTCAGCCTTGTCGAGACGGCCGGCCAGCACATAGGCATCTGCCAACCACAATGTACACGCGAGGAAGGCACCCTCGATCGGTTCCTGCTCATCGGTTTTACGGCGCGGGTCATGCCGCAGCACAAAGCCATCGCGCATCAGATATTTCTCGATTGCCGCGAGAGTGCCGACAACACGCGGATCTGACGGCGATAAAAAGCCGACCGACGGCAACAGAAGAATACTGGCGTCGAGTACCTTCCCACCATACGCTTCGACGAAACTGTTCTGCACAGGATCGAATCCCCTGGTGCAGACGTCGTGATGAATCGTCTCGCGCAAGCTGCGCCATTCTGCCAACGGGGCCTTGAAGCCGAACTTTTCCGCACTCTTGATCCCGCGATCGAAGGCGGCCCAGGTCATCACCTTCGACGAGACATAGTGCTTGCCGGGTCCGCGAACTTCCCAGATGCCACTGTCCGGCTGATCCCAGATCTTGCTGAGGTGTTTGAGGAACGCACATTCCATCGCCCAGCTTCCGTCATCGAGCTTCAGCTTTGCAAGCCGCGCCTGGTGAAACACATCGAGCAATTCACCGAACACATCGAGTTGGAGTTGCACGTGAGCGGCGTTACCGATCCGCACCGGCTGCGCCCCCTCATATCCCGGAAGCCAGGTCGCTTCCCACTCGAGCAGGCGACGTTGCCCCATGATGCCGTACATGATCTGCATATCGGCCGGCGAACCCGCGACTGCGCGAAGCAACCAGTTGTGCCATGCCAGAGCTTCGTCGAAATAGCCACTGTCCATCAGCGCCAACAGCGTGAAAGTCGCGTCACGCAACCAACAGAAGCGATAATCCCAATTGCGGCTGCCACCAATCTTTTCCGGCAGCGACGTAGTCGGTGCGGCAACAATGCCGCCAGTGGGTGCATAAGTGAGCGCCTTCAAGGTCACCAGCGAACGGACCACCACTTCGCGCCGTGGACCCTGATAGGTGCAGCGCTTCGCCCAATCGTTCCAGAAGATTTCAGTATCGCGCAACGCCTGATCAACATCGATGGCCGCAGGCACTTCGCGATGCGACGCACCATAAGTCAGTACGAAGGGAATCGTTTCACCGGCGCGAACGGTGAAATCCGCAACAGTCGTCATGTTCTCGCCGTGGGTTTCGATCGGTGTTCGCAGCACCGTCATATCGGGACCGCTGATCGCCAGCAATTCACCATTCCCGCTGCGCCTGACCCACGGAATATTGGCCCCAAAGCCAAAACGGATGACCAATTCCATGTGTATGGCGACACGGCCGCGCTCACCTCGGACCAACCGTACAACGTCAGAGGCCATACCACGTGGCGGCATGAAATCGATCAGGGTGACAGCGCCGTCCGTCGTTTCAAACGTGGTCTCTAAAATCAGTGTCTCGCCGCGATAGCGCCGTGACATTCGCGAATCCCCGGCCGGCGCGATCCGCCACCGGCCGTGACTTTCGTTTCCGAGCAGCGCGGCGAAGCAAGCTTCCGAATCGAACGCCGGCCAGCACAACCAATCGATCGAACCGTCGCCACACACCAGCGCCGCCGTCTCGCAATCGCCGATCAGCGCATAATCCTCAATCTTTCCGGGCAATCGTCCCATCCTTTGCGACGTTTTGTTTCATCATGTCGCCTGTCTGTTGTTCGGCTCCCCGAACAGCACGACGTGAACCAAGCGCATGATCCAGCTTCCGTTCATCGACCACTTCCGCGATCTCATCGAGCATCATTGGCAAGCGCCGCCGCCAGTTCGGATGCTGATCGATCGTGCCTGGAACATTCGGTTGATCGGTCACCGCTATCAGGTCGTCCAATCCGACAGCGAGTAACCGCGACCGAGTTCTGGCGAGAAAATGCAGAACGCCAAAATAATCATCCTGTTCGATGGTTTCCCCGCGAAAAAGGTCCGACAGCATCTGCAATGCATGATTTCGCGCTTCGGCGCTTTCACCAGGATCAATCCCTAGCGCAAGTTTAAGCGACAAATCCCCTGCGGCGCGCCAGCCGGCAAAGCTCGCCAAATCGTGAGTATTGAATGTCACGAGCGCCTTTTCGATATAATGATCGATACCGCGAAAGCCGCCATTGTGATCGCGCTCGAACATCATCACCTGATACGACCAGATGCCCCATGCCGCGATCTCGTCGCGAAAGCCATCCGGAACGGTACCGAGATCTTCGCCGATTACGACACACCGCGCGGCGACACTTTCTTGCGCCGCGATCGCCAACATCGCCTGAAACGGCATTCGCACATAGGCGCCGTCGCGCGGACCGAAGCCGTGCGGTACCAGATACAATCGCTTGAGGCCAAGGATGTGATCGAGCCTGATCGCCCCGGCATGACGCATCGCGGCCCGCAGCATATCGCGAAACGGCGCGAAACCACTCGCCAGCAATCCGGCAGCGTTAAAGCCCGCCAGCCCCCAATTCTGCCCAGCGGTGTTCAACGCATCTGGCGGCGCCCCCACCGCAAGCTGCCGCGAGATCGCCGTCTGTTCGTTCCATGCATCGAATCCGTCAGGCTGCACGCCGACGGCCACGTCGAGATAGAGGCCGACATCCATGCCAAGTTGATCCGCGCGATTACGACAGGCCCGCAACTGTTCGTCGGCGTTCCACTGCACGAAGGCGACGAAGGCGATTTCGTCATGATCCTCGGTATTGTGCAGGCTTTCGCAAGCCAGATTGTCGGCGTTCCGCCAAGGTTCGGGCCATTCCCACCACGGGAGCCGAAAGCGGCAGCGCAACACCTCGAAACAACCGAAGCGCCAAAGCATCGCCCCGCCCGCTTCTCGAAAGGCGTCAAAAGCAGCTGCCCGCGCGAGACTAGGCCTCGTCTTGAAATGCTCGAACGCCGCACGCAAGCCTTGCCACTTCAGATTCGCGACAGCAGCATAATCGACCAATGATGTCTGCCGAACCCGTTGTAGCGCTTCGCGATGCTCGATCACGAACGATGCCGGCAACTCCGGAATGGCTTCGACATCGATATAGAGCGCATTGAGAAACAGCCGACTGTTCGGTGCATACGGACTGCAATCGCCTGGCCGTTCAGCGAACAATGCGTGCAGCGGATTGACGCCCACTCCGCTGGCCCCCCAGCGGGCCGCGAGCTCAATCAAACGCTTCAAATCGGAAAAATCTCCGATGCCCCAATTCTGCGGCGAGCGCAGTCCGTAGAGTTGCACCGCCAAAAGCCACGATCGCGCAAAATGCCCTTGATAGGCCAGTTGGGGCGCGACGATCAGAGGCCGCTCCTCGCGGCTTTGGTCGGCGTCGCATAAACGTAGACGATAGTTTTCGACCGCGAGACCATCGACACACTCGACAGCGTGCTCGTGGGCCTCCCCTTCGGCCACAACGGCCTCACCCATTGTGATTTGCCAGTGCACCGGCAAGGTTGAAGAGGAATTCAGTTGAATTGGCGAGATATCGCCGACGCGTCGCACTACGGGTCCATTCAGCAGCCCGCCTGCTTCCGGGCGTGGCATCGCCGCCATCAACAGACCCAGCGCTTCGTGCGCGATCCGATGACCCTGGCCTTGCCCGTCGATGAAATCGGTCTCGATGCCGAGTTCCCTGGCTTTCGCGAAAACGTCCATATCCATCCCGCGACGCCGCCTCGTCGCAAATTTTTTGAAATGTTTGAGCTGGATAGCGTCGGATTAACGGAGAAGGACCAATTGGGTTCCAATGGAACCAAACCGCGTTCCGGAACTTGTTAGTGGACCTACACATATTCAGTTCGAACTTGTCGCGAACGACCGGGGCCTGTTCAAAACCGAGCGTTGGTATTGTGAACAAACCAAACCGATCAGTCGGAAGCGTCACCCGCGATGCTTTCCACATCGAAGACATTTATCCCAGCGTCGATAACGGTCGCTTCGCCGTCAAGCGCGTGGTCGGCGCCACTGTCGACGTGTGGGCCGATATTTTCCGCGATGGGCACGACGCCATCGCCGCCGATTTGATCTGGCGTCGCGAACAGGACACGGACTGGAATCGCACACCGATGCGGCTGCACAATAATGACCGCTGGACCGCGTCCTTCACACCGCGACATGTCGGTCGTCACGTCTACGCGATCGAGGCTTGGACCGATGAATTTGCCACCTGGCGCCATGGCTTCGAACTGAAGGACGCCGCAGGCCAGGATGTCGCGCTCGATGCGCTGGAAGGTGCCGGCCTACTCACCAAGGCTCAATCGGGCGGAGCCGATGCCGCCGCCGTCATCCTGCGACAGTGCGAGCAATTCCTGCAAACTGGCGACACCGCCTCGCTGCTCACGCCCGATCTACGGGAGGCCATGGCGGAAAGCCAGGATCGCGCCGACCTGACGCGTTCACAACTCTATCCCTTGACTGTCGATCGCGCCTTGGCATGCTGCGGCGCCTGGTACGAAATGGTGCCGCGAAGCCAGGGACGCGAGCCAGGCCGGCATGGCACCTTTCGGGATTGCATCGAGCGGTTACCGGACATTGCTGCGATGGGCTTCGATGTGGTCTACTTCACGCCGATCCATCCGATCGGCCAGACCCATCGCAAAGGCCGCAACAATGCACTGACCGCAGCCGTAGGCGATCCTGGCAGCCCCTATGCTATTGGCTCGGAGGATGGTGGTCACGATGCCGTGCACCCCGAGCTTGGCACGCTGGATGACTTTCACGCCCTCGTCGTTGCTGCCCGACGGTTGAATATCGAGGTTGCCCTCGATATCGCCGTGCAGTGTTCGCCCGACCATCCCTGGCTCCGTGAACATCCGCAATGGTTCAAGCGGCGACCGGATGGCTCGATGCGCTATGCGGAGAACCCGCCCAAGAAATACGAAGACATCGTCAATCCTGATTTTACCTGCGACGATGCTGGTTCGCTGTGGAACGCGCTTCGGGACGTGGTGTTGTTCTGGCTCGGTCGTGGCGTGCGCATTTTCCGCATCGACAATCCGCACACCAAGCCGCTTCCGTTCTGGGAATGGCTGATCCGCGAGGTGCAAACTCGCGACCCCGGCGTGATCTTTCTCGCCGAAGCCTTTACCCGTCCGAAGTTGATGAAGGCATTGGCGAAGCGCGGGTTCACCCAGTCTTACACTTACTTCACATGGCGGACACACAAGCGGGAAATGGAAGAATACTTGCGCGAACTGACGAGCTATCCGGAGCGGGATTTCTACCGCCCGAACTTCTTCGTCTCCACGCCGGATATCCTGCCCTATCATTTGCAAGGCGGTGAACCGTGGATGTTCAAATCGCGTCTCGCGCTGGCCGCAACGCTATCCGCCACTTACGGCATTTATAACGGATTCGAACTGATCGAACACGACGCTATTCTCGGCAAGGAGGAATACCTCAACTCTGAGAAATATGAGATCAAGGTCCGCGACTGGGACCAACCGAGAAATATCAAACCATATATCCGTGCGCTGAACTTCGCGCGTCGCGCCAACCCTGCCTTGCAACAGACCCGCAACTTGCGCTTTGTGACGATCGATGATCCCAACGTCACCGGATTCGTCAAAACGTCCGATGACGGCACGAATACCGTGGCGGCCGTCATTGCGCTGTCGCGCGATCCACATGACATTTGGTTGCCACTCAACGATGTACAGGTGAAGATCGGCGACGAGATGCGAACCGTCGTCGCGGCGGAGAACCTGTTGACCGGGGAACGGCATGCCGTGGAATGGAGCGGCCTGCGCTTGCGCATCGACCCGTCGCACGATCCCGCTTTGCTGTTTCGCTGCATGGCTTGAAGGAGCAGGCCGTGAACGTCATCCAAACCGTTGCGCCTGACAGGGCCCCGATGTCTCATACTGTCGATCCGCTATGGTACAAGGACGCGATCATCTACCAGTTGCACGTCCGTGCGTTTGCCGACAGCAACAATGACGGCATAGGCGATTTCGTCGGTCTCACTGACAAGCTGAGTTACCTGCAGGATCTCGGCGTCAATACACTATGGTTGATGCCCTTCTATCCGTCGCCTGGTCGCGACGACGGCTATGACATCGCTGACTACGGCGCTATCAGCTCATCCTACGGCACCATGAAGGAATTCCGCCGTTTCATCGCGGAGGCGAAGCGGCGCGGACTGCGCGTCATCACCGAGCTCGTTATCAATCATACCTCTGACCAGCACAACTGGTTCAAACGCGCTCGGCGCAGCCCGGCCGGCTCAAGCGCACGCAATTGGTACGTCTGGAGCGATACCGAACAGAAGTACGACGGCACTCGTATCATTTTCACCGATACCGAGAAATCCAACTGGAGCTGGGACCCCGAAGCCAACGCCTACTATTGGCATCGCTTCTTTTCACATCAGCCAGATCTCAACTTCGATAACCCGCGCGTGGTCGACGCGGTTGTCCGCGTGATGAAGCGCTGGCTTGACGCCGGCGTCGATGGTTTCCGGCTCGACGCCATTCCCTATCTCTGCGAGCGCGACGGCACCAACAACGAAAATCTTCCGGAGACGCATACCGTCATCAAACACCTGCGCGCGGCGCTCGATGCTTATGCACCCGGCAAGGTATTGCTCGCGGAAGCCAATCAATGGCCGGAAGATGTGCAGGAATATTTCGGCACTGGCGACGAATGCCACATGGCCTACCATTTTCCCTTGATGCCGCGCATCTATATGGCCATTGCTCAGGAGGATCGCTTTCCGATCACCGATATTCTGCGTCAAACACCAGATATTCCTGACAATTGCCAGTGGGCAATGTTTCTGCGCAACCACGACGAACTGACGCTTGAAATGGTCACCGATGTCGAGCGCGACTATCTGTGGTCGACCTACGCCAACGATCCGCGCGCCCGCATCAATGTCGGCATTCGCCGCCGGCTTGCCCCCCTGATGGACAACGACCGGCGCAAGATCGAGTTGATGAATTCCCTGCTGCTCTCGTTTCCCGGTACGCCGATCATCTACTATGGCGACGAAATCGGCATGGGTGACAACATCTACCTCGGCGACCGCAATGGCGTACGCACGCCGATGCAATGGACGCCGGATCGCAATGGTGGCTTCTCCCGTGCCGACCCCGCACGCCTCTATGCTCCGCCGATCATGGATCCGGTTTACGGCTACGAGGCCGTCAACGTCGAGGCGCAATCGCGCAGTCTGTCGTCACTTCTTAATGCCACGAAACGTCTGATTGCGGTGCGCAAATCCACACTGGCATTTGGGCGCGGCAGCATGACGTTCGTGCGCTCCAGCAATCGTTCTGTTCTCACCTACATTCGCCAATATGGAGACGAAGTCATTCTCTGCGTCGCCAACCTGTCGCGTTCGGCGCAGGCAACAGAGATCGACCTCTCGGCCTGGAAGGATCGCATTCCACTGGAAATGCTCGGCCGCACCTTATTTCCGGCCATCGGAGAGCTGACCTATCTGATTACACTGGCGCCTTATGGCTTCTACTGGTTCCAGCTCCGCGAGAAGGAAGTATCGATACATGTCGAGCCGACGCGAATGCCGGAATTCGAAACGCTGGTCGTGCCGCTCGGCGCGACATGGGTGACGCTGGAGCGTACACGCGGCGTTTTCGAGCGCGATGTACTGCCACCCTATTTGTCACGCACACGGTGGTTTCCCGAGCGTTCGCCGTCCGCGATTGCCGTCAAGGTTGCCTCGGCCATTCCGTTCGCCAACGTCGGCGATAATCGGCCCTGGTTGGCGTTCTTCGAGTGGCCGCAAACTGGCACAGCAATCCGTTACACCCTTCCCTTGCGTATCCGCTGGCATCGGTTCGAACGCGAGTATCACAACCCCCGCGCTCTTGCCGCGGTGCGCCAGGGCGCGCGCGAGGGAACCTTGCTGGATGTCGGGAGCGAGCACGAGTTCGTCGAAATCCTGATTGCCAACCTCCGAAACAATGAAGTGGTCGTTGAAGGAGACACCCGATTGGAGTTTCGAGCCACCGAGGCACTGCTGGAGCAACCGGCCGCACCGATCAGGCACGTTCAGGCGGTGGAGACCGAGCAATCCAACAGCACCTCGCTTGTCGATCGCGATTTCGTGGTGAAGATTTATCGGAAACTCGAAACAGGCATCAATCCGGAGGTCGAAGTCGGGCGGTTTCTGACCGAGGTTGCACATTTTCAGAACTCGCCGCAACTGCTTGGCAGCATCGAACTCGTAGAGGGCGAACGACGGAGCGCGGTCGGTATTGTTCACGCCTACCTGCAGAATCAAGGCGATGCCTGGACAGTGACGGCCGCCTATCTCGATCGCTTCGTGGAACAGGAACGCCTGCTGGCGAACTCCGACAGTACCTCTGAGAATGAAGACCAGATATCCTATCTACGTTACATGGCACAAACCGGTCACCGCGTCGCCGAAATGCACGCGGCGTTGGCGAGCCAGAATGATATCGCGGATTTCCGCCCGGAATCGGTGACAAGCGAGGACATAATTACCTGGACCGATGATATCGTCGCACGTGCCGACCGTATCATCGCTCATCTTCAGAGCGTGCGTACCGCAAGCGTGGAGCCTGATCGCATTCTGATCGATCGGTTATCCGCTACGCAGGAGAAGCTGCGAAGCATCCTGCAACGCTTCATACATGACGCTACGAACCTCATGAAAATCCGTCATCACGGTGATTTCCATCTTGGCCAGATGCTGATCGTCAAGGACGATATTTTCATCATCGATTTCGAGGGTGAGCCGCGTCGACCGTTGACCGAACGTCGCCGCAAGGCACCGGCCGCACGGGATATCGCCGGGCTGGTGCGTTCCATTGATTATTCAACGACGGCCGCCTTCGAACGAGCTCTGACGATCGCGCCTGATGAAACCGGGAAGATTTCTGCTGCGTTGGACTCGTGGCGCGAGCGCGCGACCACCGCTTTCCTGGCTGGCTACAGCGAACACATGAGCGATCCACGTCTGTGGCCGGGCGATCCAGTCGCGGCGGAACGATTGTTGAATTTTTTCCTACTGGAAAAGGCGTTCTACGAAATCGAATACGAGATCGCCCACCGGCCCGACTGGATTCGCGTACCGCTTAGCGGCGCGCTGCGCATTCTGTCACGAGTCGACGGGGCCGCAGCATGAGCAAGCTCCCCGCTGAAGCCTATGCTATCGTCGAAGGGCGGCATTCCGATCCATTCCGCTACCTCGGGCCCCATCTCGAGAACGATCACGCGGTTATTCGCGCCTTCTTGCCTCGGGCATCAGACGTCGAAGCTGTCGACGAACATGGCCATGCGGCCACATTGGCACGGCTTCACGAAGCTGGCTTGTTTGCCGGCGAACTACCGAGGGGCGTGACACGCTATCAACTCCGCGCTCGTTTCGGCGACACGATCGTCGAATTGCAAGACCCTTATCGCTTTCCGCCGATTCTGTCTGACTTCGATCTCTACCTGTTGGGCGAAGGAACCCATCAGCACCTCTACGAGAAGCTTGGCGCGCATCCTATGATGCTCGATGGCGTGAGCGGCGTGGCCTTCGTGGTCTTTGCGCCGAACGCACGACGCGTCAGCGTGGTGGGCGATTTCAATTTCTGGGAGCCGCGTCGTCACTCGATGCGGGTGCGTGGCAACGGCTATTGGGAAATCTTCATTCCCGGCGCGACGTCTGGTGACCGCTACAAGTTCGACATCATCGGACCTCAAGGTCAGCAATTGCCGCTGAAATCCGATCCGATGGCATTTGCCGCCGAGAAGCGACCCGATACTGCATCTATCGTGATCGACATTGCGGACTTGCCGCGGCCTGCTCCGCCCCCTGAGCACGTCAACGCACTGAGCGCGCCGATATCAATCTACGAGGTTCATCTCGGTTCGTGGCGACGAAAAGACAACAATGCCTGGCTTTCCTACCGCGAGTTGGCTGAGACCCTGCCTCGCTATGTCCGCGACATGAATTTCACTCATGTCGAGTTTCTACCGATCAGCGAGCATCCGTTTGACGGGTCATGGGGTTATCAACCAACCGGACTTTATGCGCCGACGAGCCGTTTCGGTACACCTGAAGATTTCTGCGTACTCATCGACGCCTGCCACCGCGAAGGACTCGGCGTTCTGCTGGACTGGGTGCCGGGGCATTTCCCGGACGACCCTCACGGGCTCGGTCAATTCGATGGCACCGCACTGTACGAGCATGCGAACCCGTTGCAGGGGCGGCATCTGGACTGGGGTACGTTGATCTACAACTACGGTCGCACCGAAGTCGTCAATTTTCTGATCTCCAATGCCCGGTTCTGGCTCGATCGTTACGGCGTCGATGGCCTTCGTGTCGATGCCGTGGCTTCAATGCTATACCTTGATTACAGCCGTCCGCCCGGCGGTTGGATTCCAAATAAATATGGCGGTCGGGAAAACCTCGAGGCCATCGAATTTTTCCGCCGCTTCAACGCCGAGGTGTTTTCTCAATACCCCGATGCCACCACGGCGGCGGAAGAATCAACCGCATGGCCGCAGGTGTCGCGACCGGTCGAATTCGGCGGACTTGGGTTCGGCTACAAGTGGAATATGGGATGGATGCATGACACGCTGAACTATATCAGCAAGGATCCTGTTCATCGCCGCCATCACCACGGCGATATCCTGTTCGGCCTGCAATACGCCTTCTCGGAGAACTTCATACTACCGCTGTCCCATGACGAGGTGGTGCACGGCAAGCGCTCGTTGCTTGGCCGCATGCCGGGCGACAATTGGCAACGCTTCGCCAATCTGCGCGTCTATTATGCGTTCATGTTCGCGCATCCCGGCAAGAAGTTGCTGTTCATGGGTGGTGAGTTCGGCCAGCAAAGGGAATGGAACCATGATCAGTCCCTGGACTGGCACCTGCTCGAGCAACCCTCGCACGCCGGATTGCAGGCGCTGATCCGTGATCTCAACCGGGTCTATCGCGAAACTCCAGCACTGCACGAGCGTGATTGCGATGCCGCAGGCTTCGAATGGCTGGTGACCGACGATGCAGGGCGCAACGTCTTCACCTGGTTGCGCAAGGCTCACGATGCGCGCCGACAATGTCTCGTCGTCGTCAATTTCTCGCCGAATGTCTACCGTGACTATCGAATTCGCGTGCCGTTTCCTGGCGTATGGCGCGAGATATTCAACTCCGACTCGGCATTTTATGGTGGCGGCAACGTCGGAAATATCGGTGCCGTGCAAACGTCCGATGCGCTCGTACCGGAATTGACGCTATCGATCCCGCCGCTTGCCGCAATCTATCTCACGCCTGAAGGCCACGCATGCGGTTAAGCGCCGGCACTCATCATCCGCTTGGCGCGACATGGGACGGGCGCGGCACCAATTTTGCGCTATTCTCCGCCAATGCCGAGAAAGTAGAGCTGTGCCTGTTTGACAATCAGGGGCGTCGCGAACTGGAGCGCATCGTCCTGCCGGAACGTACCGAAGACGTCTGGCATGGATATCTCAACGATATTTCGCCTGGACAGCTTTATGGCTATCGCGTCCACGGTCGCTATGATCCGGAACATGGCTTTCGGTTCAATCCGCACAAACTGTTGCGCGATCCCTATGCGCGGCGGCTGGCCGGCCGGCTGGTATGGAGTGATGCACATTTCGCCTACCGCACAGGTAGCCCGCGTGAAGATCTGTCATTCGACCGTCGCGACAACGCGCGCGGTGTACCCAAGACGGTCGTTGTCGATGAAACCTTCAACTGGGGGCGTCGAGAAATTCGTCCGCATGTCGCCTGGGAAGACACCATCATCTATGAAGCCCACGTCAAAGGGCTGACGCAGACCCGCGAAGATATCGCGCCGGGCCTGCGCGGCACATATCGCGGGCTCGCCGCACCGAGCATGATCGATCACCTGAAACGGCTCGGCGTCACGGCGGTCGAATTGCTGCCCATTCACGGTTTCGTTGACGATCGGCGGCTGGTGGAAATGAAGCTCGTTAACTACTGGGGCTATAATTCGCTGTCTTTCTTCGCTCCCGATGCGCGGTACGGGGCGGACAATCCGCTCGACGCCTTCCGCACCACCGTGGCACGGCTTCACGATGCCGGCATCGAGGTGCTACTCGACGTCGTCTATAACCATACTGCCGAAGGTAACCATCTCGGCCCGACGCTATCGTTTCGTGGCATCGACAACACGTCATACTATTGGCTGACACCGGATCATCCGCGTTTTTACGACGACTTCACGGGCACCGGCAATTCGCTCAACCTCACCCATCCGCGCGTCCTGCAAATGGTGATGGATTCGCTTCGCTACTGGGTGGAAGTCTGTCACGTTGATGGCTTCCGCTTCGATCTAGCAACCACGTTGGCACGTGGCGCCAACGGCTTCGATCGCAGTATCGGCTTCCTCACCGCCGTGAGGCAGGATCCGATTCTGGTCTCGGTCAAACTGGTGGCCGAGCCATGGGACCTCGGCCTCGGCGGCTATCAAGTCGGCGCCTTCCCGTCACAATGGTCGGAGTGGAACGACAAGTATCGCAGCACGCTGCGTCGTTTCTGGTCGGGAGAGGCAGGACTGATCGGCGAAGTCAGCAAACGTATGACCGGATCGTCCGATACTTTCAACCATGACGGACGCAAGACGCGCGCTGGTATCAATCATATCACGGTACACGATGGATTCACGTTGCAGGACCTGTTCAGCTACAACGAGAAGCACTACGAGGCGAACGGCGAAGACAATCGCGACGGCTCGAGCGACAACCTCAGCATGAATTGCGGCTACGAAGGCCCAACAGACGACCCGACGATCATGGAGATGCGCCGAAGGCTTCGCAGAAATCAGCTTGCCTGCCTGCTGTTGGCGCAAGGCGTACCACTGATCCTCGCGGGTGATGAGGTCGCAAACTCGCAGAACGGCAACAACAATGCCTATTGTCAAGACAACGAGATCGGCTGGACCGGTTGGGACGGCCTTGGACGTGACGGAGACGATCTGACCAGATTCATCGGCCACCTCACCGCGATTCGCAGCGACTTTGCGCAGCTACGATCGCAAGACTGGGTCGATGGCCGCCGTGCCGATGGAAGCTATGGCGTGCTCTGGCTGACGCCGGTAGCCACCGAAATGACGGATGAGGATTGGAATTTTTCCGAGAGCCGATTTCTCGCTTATGTCCTCGGGCCGGTCGAGCCTGGCTCCGCCTCGATCCTGGTCGTGCTCAACGCGGCACCGGATGACATCGCCTTTCATCTGCCGAAGCTGCCGGAATACAACACGTGGCGGCAACTCTTGAACACCTCTGAAGAAACACAAACCTCCGTACAACTCGCCTCCGGCAGCGAAACCAATGCTCCGGCGCGTTCGGTGCTTGCCTTCGCAGGCTCGTCATGAAGGACGCCGCGCGATAACGCGCATAAAAAAGGCCGCCCGGGATCGACGCTGGCCGGACGGCCCCGCGGATGTCGTGCCGAATCGAAGGTTCGGTTCCCTCCCCCCGCGACCAGACCATATTTCCAGATATTCCTTACTGACAAGCTGTCGAAACGGCCTTTTCACAGGAGAGACAGCACGTCAGGGGCGCTTCTCCAGCAGCAGGCGGCCACCCTGCTGGATTGCCTTCTGAGCTGCTTCGGCAAAACGCTGCAACAACCATGGCAGCGTCACCTCCAGCCGAACGTGATCCTCGGCAACATCGACAAAGCCGGCGGCAGCCTGCCCCAGTGCGCGAACGCGAAAGGCCATACGATCGCCGTCCCAACGCTCTTCATCGACACTCAAGGCCGGGACGCGCGACGCCGCCTTCGTCAAGCCCGACTGCAATCGTCGGCGCGCTTCCTCACGACCCAAGCGATGCGGAATCGAAACGATCAACGGCGCGGACATGGTGCCTCCTTTGCGCTACCCCGAAATCTGCAGCCTTATTGCTTAGTGATAACCGCCATCGGATGAAAGCTGTTCCTCACGCGAGGAACCTAATGACGGCAGGGCCGTTTCCTCCATGACACACGGTTTTGACCGCATCGGCTGAGGAGAGCTTTCATGTCCATCGGCACCATCATTCTGATTATCCTGGTCATCGCGTTGCTCGGCGGCTTCAGCGGCATCGGCGGTGGCCCGTTTTACGGCACCGGCTACTACGGCGGTGGCGGCCTCGGGCTGGTCATCGTCATTCTGCTGATTTTGCTTCTGCTTGGAAAAATCTAGCTGAATCTCTGGGGATCGCGGCATACCATTGCCGCGATCCCCTAAACGGGGAGTGTCGAGCAACCGGCTGAACAGCCGAGTGCATCCGTCTCGCCAAGTCACGCTGTCGGCTTCGATTGGGTCGATGGCGCCCGACCGAAGATTGCATAAAGTGTCGGCAAAACGAAAAGCGTCAGCAATGTCGCGCTGACGAGTCCCCCGATCACCACCGTCGCGATGGGGCGCTGGACCTCGGCTCCGGTGCCGGTCGCCAATGCCATCGGCACAAATCCGAACGAAGCCACCAGTGCCGTCATCGCCACCGGCCGCAAACGAACAATGGCTCCGGTGACAATGGCGTCCCGCCGCTCGCGCCCTTGCTCAATCAATTGTTTAATAAATGTCAACATCACCAACCCGTTCAGCACAGCGATTCCGGACAGTGCGATAAAGCCGACCGCAGCCGATATCGAGAACGGGAGGCCGCGCAGCCATAATGCAAAGACGCCCCCGGTCAGCGCGAGCGGAACGACGCTGAACACCAGTAATGCGTCACGCAGCGTTCCCAGAGCGCTGATCAGCAAGAGAAGAATGACAACAAAACAGATCGGCACCACGATCATCAGTCGAGCGCGCGCCTTGGTCAGATTCTCGAACTGCCCACCCCATTCAAGCCAGTAGCCCGATGGTAGTTTGACATCCGCATCGATCCGCGCGCGAATGTCGTCAACGACGGAGGCAAGATCTCGATCGCGAACATTAGCCGTCACTACTATTCGACGCTTTCCATTTTCGCGACTGATTTGATTCGGCTGATCGCTAAAGCGGAATGTCGCCACCGCGCCAAGCGGAACGGTCGGAGCGATTGCCGTTGTCGACGGTAACGAAACCGGAATCCGATGCAGCGCCTCGGGATCGTTGCGAACGGCTTCGGGCAACTTGACGACGATTTCAAAATTGCGATCGTTCTCGAAGATCAGTCCGGCATTTCGACCACCAATCGCTGTCCCGATCACGTCCTGAACCGCCGCCAACGTCAAGCCTCGCCGGCCGATCGCCGCCTTGTCGGCATCAATCTCGAGAACCGAAAGACCAGATACCTGTTCGACCTTGACATCGGCGGCTCCTTTCACCCCGCGTGCCAGCGTCGCGATCCGATCCGCTGTCCGTCGTAACGTGTCTATATCATCTCCGAACAGCTTGATCGCGATATCACCCCGCACGCCCGCAATCAGTTCGTTGAAACGCATCTCGATCGGCTGAGTGAATTCATACTGATTACCCGGCAGTTCTTTGACCACCGTTTCGATTTTCTGTAACAGCGCCGCCTTGTCGAGCTTCGGATCCGGCCATTGCGCCTGCGGCTTCAGAATAACGAATGTATCCGATGCATTCGGCGGCATCGGATCGGATGCCACTTCGGCAGTACCCGTCTTGGAAAATACCCTCGCGACCTGCGGCAGCGTACCAATCGCCCGCTCGACGTTCAACTGCATGGCCTGCGATTGCGCAAGACCCGTGCTGGGAATCCGCAGAGCGTGCATCGCGAGATTTCTTTCATCAAGCCGCGGAATGAAATCCTGGCCCAATCGCAGAAAGAGGAGAGCCGACAGTGCAATCAGAAATCCCGTACTCGCCATCACTAGGACCGGGCGCTTGAGCGTGGTTGTCAAGGCCGGCGCATAGATCGCCTTCAGCCACCGGATCACGGCGTTGTCGCTCTCGCGAATGTGCCCGGTGAGAAGGATCGCGATCATCGCCGGCACGAACGTCAGCGACAGCGCGAACGCAAAGACCAACGCCAAAACCACCGTCAGCGCCATCGGCTCAAAAATTTTGCCTTCAATACCGGTGAACGACAGTAACGGCACATAGACCAGAATGATGATCGCCTGCCCATAAACGGTTGGTGCAATCATTTCGCGCGCCGCTTCCTGAATCGTTTTCAGACGTTCCGTGAGTGGAAGCGTCTGCCCGGCCTCCGTCTGTCGTTCGGCGAGACGCCGCATGGCATTCTCACAGAGGATGATTGCACCATCGACGATCAGACCGAAATCCAGCGCGCCGAGACTCATCAGGTTGGCGCTGATGCCCCAGCGCAACATTCCGGCTGAGGTCAACAACATGGTGAGGGGAATGACCAGCGCTGCGATCAGTGCTGCGCGGATATTTCCGAGCATCAGAAAGAGAATGGCAATGACCAGCAAGGCACCCTCGCCCAGATTGATTGCGACCGTAACGATGGTGGCATCGACCAATTCAGTTCGATTGAGCAATGTCGTGATCTCGATGCCATCCGGAAGCAGTCCCCGGATCTGCTCGATCTTTGCGTCGACTGCCGCAGCAACGCTGCGGCTATTGCTGCCGACCAGCATTAGCGCGGTGCCAATTACGACTTCCTCGCCGTTCATGCTGGCGCTGCCCGCGCGAATCTCGCCGCCGACTTTCAGCTCGGCGACATCGCGCACACGTATCGGAACACTGCCGCGCGTACTGACAACGACATCACCGATTTCATCGATATTCTCCAACCGTCCTCCCGATCGGACGGCGATACCCTCGCCGTTGCGTTCGATGATGCTGGCGCCGCGGCTGACATTGTTTGTCTCGATTGCTTTGACAATATCGGCGAAGGACAATCCAAATCCGATCAGCTTGTCGGGCGAAGGTTGCACGTGAAACTGCTTCACCTCGCCGCCGATCGAATCCACCCCGGCAACGCCGGTAACACTTTTGATCTGGGGCCGAACGATCCAGTCCTGGACCGTTCGCAGATATGCGGCACGCTCAATCGGAGATTTCAGCGACCATCCTTCGGGGGTGACATAGGTGTCGGCCTTCTTGCTCGTCTCGGAGAAGTTGATCGACCACATATAGACTTCACCAAGGCCCGTTGAAATCGGTCCCATCTGCGGATTCACGCCAGGCGGCAGGTCAGGGCGCAATTCGAGCAGGCGCTCCATCACCTGCTGCCGCGCGAAATAGATATCGGTGGCGTCAGTGAAAATCGCTGTGACTTGCGAAAAGCCGTTGCGGGAGAGCGAGCGGGTGTGGTCCAGGCCGGAAATTCCGGCGAGCGCCATTTCGATGCGCACAGTCACCTGCTTTTCGATTTCCACCGGCGACAACGCAAATGCCGTGGTATTGACCTGCACTTGTCTGTTGGTGATGTCCGGCACGGCATCGATCGGTAGCCGCAAAAGCGACCACCCACCAACCGCAATCGCGATGAGCGTGAGAACGACGACAACCCACCGATACCGGATGGAGAGCGCGACGAGAGAATCGATCATGATCGCGCCTCAGTGCTGGTGCTCGACCGCGGACTTGCCGAGGTCGGCCTTAAGAACGAAGGTATTCGCGGTAGCGATACGCTCACCCGCGGTAAGACCCGCCGTAATTTCCACGCGCGCACCATCACGCCGTCCTGGCGACACCGACCGTGCCGCGAATCCCTCTGGCGTCCGAACGAAAACCGACGGCTCACCCTCCAGGGTCTGAATCGCGGATGCAGGAATGACGACGGGTGCTTCCGACTGCTCGAACGGGATCTGTGCCGTGATGAAACCTCCAGGACGCCGTTTCCCTTCGGGATTATCGATTGACACCACGACGCGGGCGGCGCGCGTGTCCTTTTCGAGTAACGGACTGATGGAAATCACTGTGGCTGGCGACGAATCGCCGTGGGTTTCGGCGGTTATAGTGACTTGTTGTCCGACGCTGATTTTTGAAAGATCGGATGGCAGGACCGCGAGATCGCCCCAAACCACGCGATGATCGACAATGACGAACAGTTCGCTTTCCTGGCCTTCGCGACCAACCAGCGCTCCGACATCGACACGACGCTCCGCGATACGGCCTGCAATCGGCGCGCGCAACTCCTGCTGGCGCAGCATTTCGCCGGGTTGACGCGGCAGCGCCTCAATCTGTTCGGCTGTCAATCCCAGTGCGAACAGCTTTTGCCGTGCGGCTTCGAACTTGACACGCGCATCCTCATAAGTGACCTCTGCGCGCAGATACTCGTTCTCGCTGACGATCTTTCCTTCGAACAAGGTTTTGGAACGATTGAACAGCTTCTGCTGCAACTCGAACAGTAATCGTGCGCCGAGGTAATCGCTTTTCGCGTCGGCCACCTCGCGACTTTCGATCACAGCGATCACCTCGCCTGCCTCGACAGAGTCACCGACGCGCTTGCGCAGTTCCGCGACCGTTCCCAGCAACCGCACCGCGACGCGCGCAGTCCGATCTCCACTCGGGATAATGGAGCCCGGCACGGTGATGTGCTTGCCGATCATGCCACCGGCAGCCGGAGCAACCGCGAAACGGCCCGCTTCGATCTGACGATCGCTCAGCTTGATCTCTTGCGTATGGTCGTCAGATGGCTCGTCCGCCGTTGCTATGGTCACAGGAAGAGCGGCAAGCCACAACGCGGCCGCCAGTAGCTTCAATCTGATCATTGTCATGATTCCGGAACGGGCGTCGTTTGCCCGTCAGTTCGTCACGCCACTGAAACGCGCGTGACAACCGTCGCGCGGCACTAAGTGGCAGCGGAATATGCATGCGGCGCAAAGGGCCGCATGACGATCAGACGCGAGGGGGTTTGAATAATGCGAGACCTGCCAGCGAGGTCAGCACCTGGGCTTTGCCATATTGGGGAGCGCTGGGGATAGCCTCCACAATCTGAGCCATGAGCGCCCCAGACGCCGCGGTCACGTGGGAAAGGCAATGACCGCTATGGCAAACTGGCGACGATGGGGATTTTTCTGGGGTCGTACCATGAGGAGCATCGGCGGCTGCCGCGATCGTTGCTTCTCCGCCGCTCGCGAAAGCATGATCACACCCGGCGCAATGCATCAGCGAGAACAGCATACCGACACCCAGCAGCAGAACCAGCGGCAGACGGCAAAGCCTTCTGCTCCACGTCAGTCCCGTCATGGTGTCTGCGTAGGTCATCCCGCACCAGATAGGCCTGACCTCAAGGCATTTTCAAGTCCGGCACAAACAGCGCTTGAAGAATGTCCATATATGGACTATATCTATATTCAGAAGGAATAGTGATGCAGTCTGAGCGTGCGCCATATCCGACCCGGATCGTCGAAGGACCCCATCAGGTCGACGTCTCACGATTTGCGCCAGAAAATCGACGTCGGCTGAGCGCACCGGCGCTACGAACGTTCCTGGCCATCGCAGACCTATGGGGACTGACCGAGGAGCAGCGTCGGCTGATACTCGGCTATCCGTCGCGGTCGACCTATCACAACTGGTGCAAGCAGGCGCGCGAGCATGGCGCGTTCACTCTCGATGTCGACGTGCTGATGCGGATTTCGATGCTGTTCGGCATCCATCAAGCGCTCGGCATTCTTTTCACGGAGGAGCGGCTCGGCATCGACTGGCTGCGAACACCGCACCACGCCACGGTGTTCGGCGGGCGGCCGCCCCTCGCTTTCGCAACTTGCGGCACGCAAGACGGCCTGCTCACCGTGCGGCGCTTTCTCGACGGCGCGCGCGGCGGCCTTTACATGCAGCCGAACGCGATCGACGAGGCATTCACGCCCTATGACGAGTCGGAGATCGTATTCCGGTGACCGACAACTACGCCGCCGCCCCACGGCCGGCTCATCGTCTGATCCCGTCGCAGTTTCCACCCATCGGGCTATTCGACACAGTTGCAACCGCGGCCGACCTTCCCGCGGTCATGGACCTTGTTGGCTGGACCAACGATCGCCTGGTGGTGGAGCGGATCAACCGGCTGCCACAAAGCGAATGGGTCTACGGCTCACCGAACGCCAGCATCGTCATGGCGGCATTTCTCCATGTCGCGCCCGGCGGTATGCGATTCAACGGACCCGATCTCGGCGCCTGGTATGCCGCCAGCGATATTCGCACGGCAGCCGCAGAAGTCGGCCACCACCTGCGACGCGAAGCCGTCGCACGCGGCGTCGCCACCATGCAACGACGCTACCGCGCCTACACCGCGAGCCTGCTGGGTGACTATCTCGACATCCGGGGCCAGAAAGTCACGCGACGCGATGTCTATGCAAGCGAAAGCTATGCAGTGTCCCAGGTCTTCGGCGAACAGGTGCGGGCTTCAGGTGGCGCGGGATTGATCTACGATAGCCTACGGCGCGTGAACGGCATCAACGTCGTCGCGCACCGGTCGCGCAACATCGTCGATGTCCTGCAGACCGATCATTATGAGATCACTGTACAGGCGGCCTCGCGCACCATCGACGTCCACAAGCTCTCGGCGTAATGAGGCCGAAACCTTTAAGCTGCGTATTCCGGCCGCTTCGGCGTGAACACATCGAGATTCAACACCGGTTCGTCACCGATCACTTCGCCCCAGTGTTCGACATTCGACGGGATCACCAGAAGCCCGCCCGGCCCAAGATCCTGCACCTCGTCACCGACATGAAAGCGGATATGTCCGGCAAGAATGTAGACGATCTGCTCGTAAGTATGACTATGCGGCTTCGGCTCGTGTCCGGGCATCAGCCGGTGCAAAGCAAGCGTCGCAGCGCTGCCGGAAAATGCCTTGCGATCGACCCCTTCGCGCACCGGCGTCCACGGGAGAGATTCCCAATCGATCTTGTGCAGATCCATGCCGAATGTACCTCTAGCTTCGACGGCAGATCGCATCACGACTGCCGCTACTTTCAATCGAAAATGAATTCCTTGAGGGTCGGCACGCCCAGCCCCTCGAATGCGCTTGAATTCAGTTTCAGTGACATCGCCTTGGCGCAAGCGAGCAACAACTTCAACTGCTCAGGCTCTACTGGATCGTGAACGTATTGCGTGGTGCCGACAATGGCGATGGCACCGACCAACTCATGATCGAAATTCATCACCGGGGCGGCAACCGCCGAAATTCCGAGTAACGTTTCGTCCATTGCCGCTTCATAGAACTGTTGCCGGATTTTCTCCAAGCGGCTCCGTAACGCCAATGGATCGATGATGGTTCGCTGCGTAAGAGCACTCAGCTTGCGCGCAAGCACGCGCTGCTGGACTGCCATCGGAGAAAACGCCAGGGTCACCCGCCCTTGCGCGGAGGTATGTGCCGGAAGACGATAGCCGAGCCGCACCGAGATCGTCACCATGTTCGGGCTTTCGACCACCGCATTGACAATGGCATCACCATTGGCAGGCATCGAGAGCACGACCGTCTGGTGCGTCAGGTCGCGCAACCGCACCATGTAAGGTTCAGCCAACCGCCGCAGGTCGAACTGATCGGTCGCCGCCTGTCCGAGATGGACCAGCTTCGGCCCAAGCCGGTAGCACTCGGTCTGACTGTCCTGATCGACGAAGCCGAGCGCCTTCAATGTGGACAGATGCCGATGGATCTTGGCCTTGGTCTCACCGAGTTGATTGGCGAGCGCGGTGAGCCGCACCGGCTGACCTGCGGCCGCGAGCGCTTCGAGAATTTCCGTCGCGGCCGCAACCGACTGGATCAGCGGCCCGCCCTTCTCGGAGGCGTCATCGTTGTCGATAGCGTCGCTCGACGAACCCGACGTCGTTGGCTTGATCTTGTCCATCGATCCCTCGTCAGCCGGCCGTCCATGGATCGAAGCCATTCAACGGCGGCACGATTCGTGGTCCATTCCGCGTGGCATAATCGGGAAACTCATTGTCGGGTGTCATAACGCGGTAGGACCCACGATAGAACAACAATGGCTCCCCCACCGCCAACCTCTCGAACCGCAACACGTAACCGACAATGATGATGTGGTCGCCCCCGTCATGGAACGCGTGGGTTTTGCATTCGAATGCCGCGAGCGCTCCGGCAATCACTGGACAACCTGATGCTTCGCCAATGACGTAATCGACGCCGCGCCACTTGTCTTCGGCCGGTGTCGCGAACTTGTTGGACAAGGTCGCCTGATCGATCGTCAGGACACTGACGGCAAACACGCCAGACCGCTGAAACGCCAACAAGCTGGGCGAACGCCGGACAAGGCTGAACTGCACCAACGGCGGCTCCAGCGACACCGACGTAAAGGAGTTCGCGGTCAGGCCGACCAGTTCCCCCTGTTCACCCCGCGTCGAGATCACCGTGACGCCGGTGGGGAAACTCGCCAGCGCATTGCGAAACCCTCGCCGATCAAACGTCGCGACATTCTCATCGATCGCCGGTCGGCTGGTCATGACGGCGGCAACGCCTCCTTCGGAACGAACTCCGTCCAATAACCGGGACGGCTTGGTTGATCCTGATAGGTTTGCAACCGATCGGCGGCCTGCCCGATCAATGCGCGTGCGGTCACACCCTTGCGATCGAGATAGTTGCTGAATTCCTCGAGCATGCGCGACACCACAACAGAACCGCCGGTGAACACCGCCGAACTTACCTGAACCGCCGTGGCACCGGATAGCAAAAATCGCGCGATGTCCAAGCCAGTGCGCGCCCCGTTGGTGCCGATCAATGGAAACTCCGATCCAAGTCGACGGCGGCATTGCACCAGCCAGCGACACGTCAACGGCAATGCCCACGCTCCGCCAAAGCCTGCATTGGTGCCCAGCATCGGCGACAGTGTTTCGACATCGGGGACGAAAGCCATGAAGCGGCCCATGATCGTGACGGCATCGGCACCGGCCTCCTTCGCAGCCAGCGCCAATCCCGCGACATCCTCGCTCTGGCCAGTGAGCTTGACCCAGATCGGAATCCGCACCGCCGCACGCACGCGGGCGACGATATCGCGGACACGCGAACTGTCGCGCTCCAGCACAATGGCGCCACGCGTGGCCTCGCCACCATGCGGCGCACCGATATTCAGTTCAAGGATGCGCAAGCCCGCTTGCTCGATGACACGCGCCATCTCGACGCAGCGATCGAGATCGGCAAGGATGAGACTTGCCGCCACATAAGCGTCGCGTCGCGCCGCCTCGCGGTCGAGTTCGCGCAACATCGCGATCCATTCGTCGAACGATTGCTGCGCCAGCCCTGAACGGCACAACAGGCTGGCATCCGGCGGCGGCGCGTAATTCCACGGCAGGCGCTGCCAGTTGCTGTCCAGCAGCGCGTAGTCGGTGCCGTCGATCTGCCGCTTGGCGGCCCCGCTCTCATTCGCGGATTTGGGAATGACGACTGCCGCACCGGCGGCGAGCGCCAGACGCACACCTTCGGCATACATCAGGTGCTCGCCTGCCCCGCAGATCAGCGGCGATTTCAATCGGGTCGCGCCGATGGTGACGCTGGTGTCATGAACCGTCATCGCCGCCACTCGCCGCGCGTTGAGCTATTCGGCCGCGGAGAGAACCGGCCGGAAACCAAGCGCGCTATCGCCGGTCTGCCGCGTTTCGAGATCGTCCAGCAATTGCGCAATCCGGTCGACATGCGGATCCTTGTCGTAGATTTCGTAGAGCGTGCTCGAAAGCCGGACCGGATCGCCCGAGTAGTAGCGCTCGTAGAGCTGCTGCCGGCCGGAGAATGACGACACCGCGGCATCGAAGGCAAGACGAAACAGCTTGATGCGATGGCGCGAGTCGGCATTCGCCGCCTGAAAATAGGTCTCGACATCCTTGCTCATTGGCCCCGACAGTTCGGCAAAGGACGGCACCGCGACCAGCCCGCCAGCACCGAGAATCTGTACGATCTCGCACATGCGGATGAACATCTTCGGAAACATCATGCGAATGGTCCACAGCGGCATCGCCGCCGGCGTCATGAAGCCTTGCGCGTTCGGCGCGGCATCCACCTCGCTGGCGCGCAGACAGGCACGGACGAACTCGGTGTACTGGATCATTTCCGCCAGCATACCCTGGACATGCAGATGCGCATCGACCTTGGTGGAACGCGCCATCGCGAACGTCACCGCCATCATGAATTCAGCCTTGGCCAGATTCTTGGTCGAGAACTGATGCATGATCTGCGGCATCGCACCGGTGCGATTATAGAGGCCGTTGCACATGTCGGCATCGCGATAGATGAAGACACGCTCCCACGGAATGAACACGTTATCGAAGATCACCATGGCGTCGGTCTCGTCGAGCCGCGACGATAGTGGAAAATCCATCGAAGAGCCGGGATTTTCGTGGATCACAGAAGGCCGGCAAATGAAGCGCAGGCCCGGTGCATTGACCGGTACCGCGAAACCAAACGCATAGGGCTTCGCTTCTTCGGCATTCGACAGATACGTCGACGGCATCACCAGCAGATCGTGCGAATAGGCGCACAGCGTCGCCACCATACGCGCGCCGTTGACGACGATGCCCGCGTCGGTCTCCTTGACGATCTTGGCGGCAAGATCCTTGTCCTGCTTCTCCACCGGCTTCGACCGATCCACTTGCGGATTGATCAGCGTGTGGGTCATCGCGATATCGTTGTCGCGGCAATATTCGTAGTACTTGAAAATATTGTCGGCGTACTTCTTGTCCTTCTGCCCGAACGCGTCGGACGCCGAAGCGAAGCCGGTGAGCGTGATATTCATGAAATCGGGGCTGCGACCGAACATACCGCACGTCGCATCCATCCAAGTCTTCACCATATAGCGCCGACGCACCAGATCGTCGACGCTTTTCGGTTGGATGAACGACATCCCGACGCGTTGACCGTCTGTCGGCGATTTGTAGGTCATGGCGTCGATCCGCTGCGGATCGTGCTGCATATCGTACAATTCGGCCATAGTGTAGGCCGCAGCCGCAAACCGCCGATCCTTGGTTACGTCGGTGACCAGTTCGCCGTCGATCCACATCTGGCGGCCGTCGCGCAATGATTCAATGTAATCCTTACCGGTACGAATGCCCATGGTGTCCCTCGATCCCAAAAATCAGGCGTCGACGCCTTCCAAGACGATGAGACCGTAACCGGTCAGCATCGGCGCGTAGTAGTGGCGGTGAATGCGGCGTACCTTCTCCCCGAGCGCAGCGCGCATCGCCAGCCACATGATCATTTCGACGGATTCCGCCCCGCCCCGCTCCATGTAATCGTGATGCCTGAGATTCACGAGCTTCTGCGGATCGCGCTCAAGCAGATCGAGAAACTCGTTGTCCCAATCCGGGTTCATGAAACCAAAACGATCCCCGTGAAGTTGGTGCGACATGCCACCCGTCGCCACCACCAGCACGCGCAGATCCTTCGGGTAGCTTTCGACTGCTCGTCGGATCGCTTGCCCGAGATGAAAGAACCGTTTCGGTGTCGGCAACGGGTGTTGAATGACATTCGCGGCAAACGGCACCAGCGGCGCCGGCCAGCGATTGTCCGTCAACAGAGGGAGGATCGACAGGATGCCGTGATCCACCGTCATTTCCTGACAGATCGTGGGGTCGAACTCGTCCTCGACCAGACTTTGCGCGAGATGCCAGGAGAATTCGGCATCTCCGGGCAAATCCGGCAGGTCGCGCTTCCCCCAGCCTTCGTCGGCCTGTGGATGCTTGTCGGACACACCGAGCGCAAATGTCGGATAGGCGTCGAAGAAGAAGCGGTTCATATGATCGTTGTAAACCGCCACGATGAGATCGGGCTTGAGCTGATCGAGCCACGCCTTGGCTGGCTCATAGCCGTTGTAGAGCGGAGCCCATACCGGATCGTTCTGCAAGCCGCGATCGAAAGAGTGCGCGATGGAAGGTGCGTGCGAACAACCAACGCCGCCGACGATACGAGCCATCTCAGTTCTTCCTCTCAACGGCGGAGCCCTGCCGGGCGGGCCGAGACTGCATGAATTCATCGAAGCTCTGGCCGCGCATCTGCGCACCCATCTGCAACAGATTCTGCCCAACTGAACCGCCGACCTTGATCAGCACGTAGATGTTGCCGCCGGCGGCGACCAGCCCCTTCCAGTCGCGCTTGGCGACGAGGTCCATCTCGGCTTCGCTCAATCCGCAGGATGTCATGTAGCCGTGCTCATCTGCCCGGAACGCGTCGCGATTGATCGGATCGGTTAGCGACATCGCGAACTTGTTGATGCGGTAGCCCTGACGCGAGCGGGCACCGGTAAACACCGTGGTGCCAGCGATCGGAGTGTCTCGATAGGTTGCCGTCATCGCCTTACCGCCTCCTCCATGTATCGAAATAAGAGACTACTTCTTTTTGTACGATACAAATATCCAAAGTTGGTTTGCAGCGTCAACCTAAAATCCGGTTTGACAGCAAAGTTTCCATTCACTATCGTTTCTTTATCGATATATAGTATCGTAATACGAAACAGAAAATGGAACATGCGGTGACGCCCACGGATACGCCCACCTCCTTGAGCTACGCCCTTGCCATCGATATCGGCGGCACCTTTACCGACGTCGTGCTGCGCAATACGGCCGGCAAGGCCTGGGTGGACAAGACGTTGACCACTCCGGAAAGTCTCGATGACGGCTTCTTCCGCGCCGTCGATTCCGTCCTGGCGAAGGCGAATATCACCCCAGCCGCGGTGACCGATGTGGTTGTTCACGCCACCACGGTTGTCACCAACGCAGTGATCGAACGTAAGGGCCCAACCACCGCGCTGCTGGTGACGGAAGGCTTCCGCGATATCCTGACCATTCGCGACGAACATCGCTATGAGATGTTCGACCCCCAGATCGAGTTCCCGACGCCGCTTACGCCGGCCGAACTGACGTTCGGAATTGCCGAGCGTGTCGCCGCCACCGGCGAAGTTTTGAAACCGCTGGATCGCTCGCAGGCTGAAACCGTCGTCGAGGAGTTGCGCGCGAAGAAGGTCGTTTCGGTTGCCGTCTCGTTCCTCAATTCGTTCCTTAATCCCGTGAACGAGCGTGCCATGCGCGACCTGCTGAATGAGCTGGCGCCGGATCTGTATGTATCGATTTCGTCCGACGTGGCGCCGCTCATCCGGGAATATCCACGCACGTCCACTGTGGTGATGAACGCCTACACCGCGCCGATCACCCGCCCTTATCTTGAAGCGCTGACCTGTGGCCTGAAGAAACGCGGCTTCGCACACGATCCACTGATTATGCTGAGCAATGGCGGTGTAATCGGGGTCGATGTCGCCGGCAATTTCCCGGTCCGGATGATCGAGTCGGGACCTGCAGCCGGCGCATTGGCGGCGACTTATTATGCCGAAGTACTCGGGCTCGACCGGCTATTGTCGTTCGACATGGGCGGCACGACCGCCAAGGCTTGTGTCATCGAAGACAGCAAACCGCTCGTCACCGGGCACTTCGAGGTCGATCGTATCTATCGCTTCAAGACCGGCAGCGGCCTGCCGATCCTAATTCCATCGGTTGACATGATCGAAATCGGCGCCGGTGGCGGCAGTATCGCTTCGATCAGCGATCTCGGCTTGCTCAAGGTCGGCCCGCAAAGCGCCGGCTCGACGCCGGGCCCGGTTGCCTATGGCCGCGGCGGCACCAGCCCGACCGTCACCGACGCCGACCTTGTTCTCGGCTATCTCAGCGCCGACGGTTTCCTGGGCGGCGAAATGCGGCTCGACCGCGACGGCGCGGTCAAACAACTCAGCGCGCTGGCCGATCGCCTCGGCACGTCGGTCGGCGATGTTGCCACGGGCATCTATCGCGTGGTTGGCGAGTCGATGGCGGCCGCCGCTCGCGCTCACGCGGCCGATCGCGGCATCGACTATCGCGGCCTGCCGTTGTTCGCCTTTGGCGGCGCCGGTCCAGTACACGCATGCTATGTCGCCGACCTGCTGGAAAGCCCGATGGTGATCTATCCACCGCTTGCCAGCGTGCTGTCGGCATTCGGCACATTAGTAACGCCGCCGCGCCTCGATCTTGGCCAAGGCGCGCTGTCGCGCCTGTCGTCACTGGACTGGAATGCGGTCGACAAGATCATTGATCGACTGGTCGATGAGGCCCGGCACGGGCTCGCCAGCGCCGGCTGCAAAGGCAGCGATATTCAGTTCGAGTTCGGCGCGGACATGCGTTACTTCGGCCAGCAGAATGAAGTCTCTGTGACGTTCGACGCCGATCCGCGTCAACGCCACGATGCAGTCTGGCTGCGTCATGCCTTCGAGGCTGCTTACGAACGCCTCTACAGCTTCCGACTTCCGGAGGTCGATGTCGAAACGGTGATATGGCGCCTTGTCGCCACCGGCCCGGTGGCCCACCGCGACAGCACACCAAGCCTCAACACGCACTCAAACAAAACTCCCACCCATCGCAAGGCGCGCTTTAACGGACACGATGTCGATACGCCGGTCTACACACGCTGCGATCTCGCGTGCGATCAGCGTGTCGACGGTCCCGCCATCATCGAGGAGCGTGAGACCACGATTGTCATTCTGCCCGGCTGGCGCGCCACCGTGGACCGCACCGGCTGCATCATGGCCGCCAAGAGGTGACAACAATGGATGGCATCGAGCTGGAAATTCTGTGGAGCAATCTGATCAGCATCGTCAGCGAGCAGGCCAAGGCGTTGCAACGCATCGCCTTCAGCCCGGTCGTTCGCGAAGCCGGCGATCTCGCCAACGCACTGTTCGATACGCAGGGCCGCATGGTGGCGCAGGCGATCACCGGAACGCCCGGCCACATCAATTCGCTGGCCGCGGCCGGCAAGCATTTCGTCAAGGCATTTCCGCCGGAGACACTGCATCCGGGCGATGTTCTCATCACCAATGATCCATGGCAGTCGGCTGGACACTTCTTCGATATCACCGTGATGCTGCCCGCCTTTCATAAGGGCAAGCTGATCGGATTCTTCGGGTCGACGATCCATCATACCGACATCGGCGGCTACGGCGTCGGCGCCGGCGCGCGGGATATTCACGAAGAAGGCCTGTGGATTCCGCTGCTGAAACTCTACGAGGCCGGGCAGCCCAACAAGGTATTGCACGAGATCATTCGCGCCAACGTCCGCACCCCGGATGAGGTGTTCGGAGATCTTGCCGCGCAAATTTCCAGTGGCAAGCTGGCTTGCACAAGGCTCTCTGCGCTGCTCGACCGACAGGGCCACGACAATATCGAGACGCTGGCGGATGAAATCATCAACCGCTCGGAAATCGCCACGCGCAATGCCATCCGCAAGCTGACGCCCGGCACTTACAACGGCGAAAGCAGCTTCGACGTGCCCGGTGGCGACGTGGTGACATTGAAGACAGCCGTGACGGTCGACACCGAAACGGGTTCGATTGTCATCGACTTCGACGGGAGTTCAGGACCAAGTCCCTACGGCATCAACGTGGTGATGAACTACACCCACGCCTACAGCACTTTTGCGATCCGCAGTTGCCTCAATCCGGAGCTGCCGAACAATTTCGGCAGCCTTGCGCCGATCATCGTCAAGGCGCCTGAAGGCTGCATTGTGAACTGCAAGTACCCCTCACCGGTCAACGCCCGCCACGTCGTCGGCATGTACGTGCCGATGCCGATCCTCAAGGCACTCTATCACGTGATGCCGGACCGCGTTCTGGCCGAGGGTGCCGGTGCCGTGTGGACGATGCAGGTGCAGGGGAAGAACCTCGATGGTTCGCCGTTCACCAGCGCAATGTTCAACTACTCCGGCGGCATGGGCGCGCGACGCAACAAGGATGGGCCGAGCGCAACCTGCTACCCAACCGGTGTCGCCGCCGTACCCGTCGAGATTCTCGAGGCCTCGATGCCGATCCTGTTCAGTCGCAAGGAACTGCAGCGCGGCACCGGCGGCAACGGAGCCAGCCGCGGAGGCGACGGTCAGATCATCAGCTTCAGCATGCGCACCAGGGACGAGTGGTTGCTCAATGCCGTGACCAGTCGCACCACCCTCGCCCCCGAAGGGCTGGAGGGAGGCGAACCGGGCGTCGCCGGCCGCTTCCTGATCAACGGACAACCGGTGAGCAATGCGCGGAAGATCGTGATGCAGCCGACCGACGAGGTGATGCTGGCTACGCCCGGCGGCGGTGGCTATGGCCGCGTGGCAGCATTGCCGCGCGCCGCAGAATGATTGCCAAGGTAGGGAAAAACGCTCTAAAAAGTTCAGACTAAAAATAAGGGCTAACAGGCCACAACCAAGGGGAGGCTTTCTGTCATGAAGGCGCGAAGTTTATCTGTCCCCGCAGCATTGGCGGCGATCTTGCTGTCATCGTCTGCGGGTCACGCTCAGGTCTCGGACGATATCGTCAAAATCGGCGTCCTGACCGACATGTCGGGACCAGCATCGACACCGACCGGCCAAGGCTCGGTCACGGCGGCGCAGATGGCGGTGGAGGATTTCGGCGGCAAGGTGCTCGGCAAACCGATTTCGGTCATCATCGGCGACCACCAACTCAAGCCGGATATAGGCTCCGGCATCGCCCGCCGCTGGTACGATACCGAACAGGTCGATCTCATTCTCGATGTCCCTGTTTCGGCCGTCGGACTGGCGGTCCAGAGTGTCGCCAACGATCGCCATAAACTGTTCATCACCCATTCCACCGGCTCGGCCGACTTCCATGGCAAGTTCTGCTCGCCTTACGCG
Organism: Pseudomonadota bacterium; assembly: GCA_023386885.1. Classification (GTDB taxonomy): domain Bacteria; phylum Pseudomonadota; class Alphaproteobacteria; order Rhizobiales; family Xanthobacteraceae; genus 62-47. The sequence continues at coordinate 9,050 of JAEWIX010000076.1, read as the reverse complement.
ATCCAGTGGGTGTTCGATACGCGTGCACTCGCGGTCGGCACCGCGAAGGAGGTCGTCAAACGAGGTGGCGACACCTGGTTCTTCATCACCGACGACTACGCGTTCGGTCATTCGCTGGAGCGGGACGCATCGGCCGTGATCACAAAGAACGGCGGCAAGGTGATCGGCTCGGTGCGGCCGCCCTTCGCAACCCCGGACCTCTCCTCCTTCGTACTGCAGGCGCAGGCTTCCAAGGCCAAGATCATCGGTATCGCAGGCGGCCCGCCGAACAACACCACGGCGATCAAGACCGGTGGCGAATTCGGCGTCTTCAAGGGTGGCCAACAGATGGCTGGCCTGCTGGCGCTGATCACCGACATCCACGCGCTAGGCCTTCAGACGGCGCAAGGCCTGTTGCTGACGACCTCGTTCTATTGGGACATGGACGACAAGACACGGGAGTGGTCGAAGCGATACTTCGCCAAGATGAACCGCATGCCTACTATGTGGCAGGCCGGTGTCTATTCCTCGGTGATCAACTATCTCAATGCCATCAAGGATTCCGGCACGGATGAGCCGCTGAAAGTCGCCGCGAAGATGCGCGAAAAGCCAATCGAGGATTTCTTCTCGCGCAACGGCAAACTTCGCGAGGACAATTTGATGGTTCACGATCTCTGGCTGGTGCAGGTGAAGAAGCCAGATGAATCGAAGTATCCTTGGGATTACTACAAGATCCTGACGAAAATCTCCGGCGACGAAGCCTTCGGCCCGCCCGACCCGGCCTGCTCGCTGGTCAAGAAAAAGTAAGTCGACGTCCAAAAGACAAACTGCTTCGGGAGTTCATCGCTCCCGAGGCAGCTTGCATTTCGGAAAAAGCACCGCCCTGCCCTAGTGAATGGCGGCGTACATGATTTTTTCTTCGGTCGCGTCTAGGGCGGAGAATTCCTCGACCACCTTGCCTTGACGGCTGACCAGGATTCGATCCGAAAGTGCCAGAATCTCCGGCAAGTAGGAGGAGATGACGACCACCGCCTTCCCGTCATCCGCCAGCTTGTTGATCAACTCATGAATTTCAACGATGGCACCGACGTCAACACCGCGCGTCGGTTCGTCAAAGATGATCAAATCGGGCTCTTGCGCCAACGATTTGGCAATCACCACTTTCTGCTGGTTTCCGCCCGACAGTTCGACCACCTTTGCCTTCGGGCTGATGGCACGAACCTTGAGCCTAGAGATCCAGTCGTCGCCGGTCTGATCCGCCTCACGCCTCGATAAAAGAAATCGACCGCCAGGAAATTTCGAGACCAGCCCAAGATAAACGTTTCGCGCGATCGACATCGTCTCGAAGAAACCTTCAACTTTCCGATCCTCGGTCACGTAGGCGACGCCAGCCTGCACAGCTGGAGCGGGAACGCGATAGCGCACCGGTTTGCCTTTCAGCAAAACCTCACCGCCATAAAAGAAATCGCGCTTGAGCACGCCGGCAACAATTTTGAATGTTTCGGTACGGCCAGCACCGACCAAGCCGAACACACCAGTGATCTGTCCAGAGAAAATCGACAGCGAATTGTTCTTGACCATCGGTGCCATTTTCAGGTTCTGCACCGATAGAATCCGTTCGCCGGAAGGCCGCACGGTGGTTTTCCGCTTGCCATAAAGCGTATTGGACAGATCGCGGCCGACCATCGCCTGAACGATCCGCGCGCGGTCGAAGTTCGCGGCATCGTCGGTCACCACATGCTTGCCGTCGCGCAAAACCGTAATGCGATCCGCCAAGAGCAACGCTTCTTCAAGTGCGTGCGAAATGAAGATGATCGAGACACCCCGCTTCTTCAGATCCCGCACCAGATCGAAGAAATAGGCTTTCTCCTCCGGTGTCAGCGTCGCCGTCGGCTCGTCGAAAATGATGACCTTAGCCTGATGCAGAACCGCACGGGCAATCTCCACCATCTGCTTTTTGGCGGCGCCCAATAGGCCGACTGTTGCCGTGGGCGGGACATCGAAATTCAGCGACTGCAGAAACTGCTGCGCAGCGATGTAGATGCCACGCAGACGATTGTAGAATTTCTCCTGCCCAAGAAACAAATTCTGAGCGACCGTCATGGTCGGCACCAGACTGTTTTCCTGGAACACCATTGCGACGCCGAGCTGCCTCGCCTCCAGCGGAGTCCTTGGCGAGACTTCGACCCCGTTGACAAACAACTGGCCGGACGTCAGCGTCACCACACCCGAAAGGGCTTTCGTCAATGTCGATTTACCCGCGCCGTTCTCACCGACCAGCGCATGAATTTCACCACGTCGAAGCTGAAGATCGACATCCTGGATCGCGGGAACACCGGCGTAAAGTTTGGTGGCCTTGCGAAGTTCGACAACATTCTCGGTCATGCCACGAACTCCGCCTCAATGGCTTTGAGTGACAACCGCAGCAATCGGCCGGCACCTTTTGACAAGACATAGAGTGCATCGCCGACCTCGGCAGCCGCGACGATGCCGTGGTTGTGACCATCGACCCGACTATGCAGTGAATAGCGCGGAGCGCAATCGGGGCCGAGCCGAATGACGAGACCGTAAGACCGTGGCGGCGCCCAAGGCTTGACGACTCCCATGGTCTTGAGATGCGCACCCTGCATCGGTTCACGGAACGAATTTCCGGAGCTAAGGCGCGGCGCGACCCAGAACTCGGGATTGATTTCCTGCATCATCCGGCGGCGATAGGCATTTTCGCGCAGTACGAATTCGACGAGTTGGGTTCGACCCGTGAACGCCGTCAACCAGAACCCGCCGCCCGCCGCTGGACAAAGCCGCGACGGATAAACCGGCAGATTGTCGAGCAACGCACGCCCGGCACCCTTTGCACCAACGGTCAGCAATCGATGACGCCAGCTTTCACTGACGATCGCGCCGTCCTCAAAAGCCGCGACACCGAAGGCATAACGGAGCCCGCCGGCCAGCACCTGAATCTGTTTCGTCGCAATATCGATCGCCAGCACCCGGCCACTATGTCCGTGGCTCATCAGATCTTGCGCCCATTGCGAGGTTGGGTATGACGCCGAACCATCCGTCGCCAACAGGCCACCGGATGGCGTCGCGGCAAGTGCATTCACCGCCATCATACTCGCGCCACTGATAACGACGTCGCTCGATCGAGGTCCATCTGTAGTGGAAAAGACCCTGATCTCCCGTCCACCCAGCGCAACAGCCAACCGCCCGCCCGGCAGCGCGCAAAGCGCCGTAACCTCGCGATCGAAACGCGCAACGACCTGCATCGCGCCGGCGGCATGACGCATCACCGTCGAGCCGTCGGCGAGGTAGAGAGTGTCGCCATGACTCGCGAGGTCATTCGGCTGCACCAATTCGGCGACGATCTCGGCACCTTCGAGCATCTGGTTCGGCTTCAAGGCGCCATCGAATGGCGGCACGGTGATCGCGGCACTGCCGCGGCCAAAGACGCGATCCGTGAAATCCCTGAGCGCGGCGATCACGATTGCTTCCCCCAGCGTCGGTCGTACTGCACGAAATCCGGGTCCGCGTTCTCAAGTTTGTAACGCCCGATCCGATTATTGGAGATACCTCCAAGGTAAAGGTGGCCACGATGCTCACGCATCGACGTGATCATCGGGTGATTGACGCCCTTCAGATCCCAGAACGATTCCAGGATTTCGCCCTTCTCGTTGAATTTGACGACGCAGCCGGTGTTGATGTTCGGAAACAGCCATTCGTCGATCGGAAGCCGCTTGCCCATGCGCTTGCGGAAGCCTGGCATCCGCCAGGCCAGATCGAGTGCCGGCGATCGCATCCCGACCAGCGCCAGCCAATAATTGCCATCGGAGGCGAGGTTGATGTTGTCGGGATAACCCGGCAGGTTGTCCATCACCACTTCGACCTTGCCCTTGTTCGGGCCGTCAAACCAATAGCGCTTAATCGAACAGCCGAACGTCTCAGCAAACAGGATCGATTGCCCGTCGCTGGCAATACAGATGCCGTTCGGAAACTTCAAACCACGTAAAACGGTGTGCGTCGTGCCCTTGTTGGGGTCATAGCAAATGATGCGACCGTTGCCCCGCGCTTCGAGGCCATCCACTGGCCATTCGTGCATCTCGTAGCGGACCGTCGCTTCGGAAAAGAAGATCCGACCATCGTCCGCGATGTCGAGATCGTCCGCCAGCCGTAGTCGGCTGTCATCGTTCACCGAATAAAGGCTGCGGTTGGTCTCGTCGGTCGCCTTCTCGATCTTGCGATCCGGCGTGATGCGGTAAAGCCCCATGCCGCCGATGCAGCAATAGAGATTGTCTTGCCGGTCGAACGCCATTCCCAGCGGCTGGCCGCCAATGTGCGCGTAGACCTCCATCGTCTTGTAGTCGGGCGCGAGAAAGCGGATGATATCGCCGTGCCGCGACCCGGCATACAAGTTGTCATCCCGATCGAGGATGACATCCTCCGGCGCTTCGATACGCCCCTCCCCGATCAAGGTGACATCGCGCAGCTTATCGTTCTGCTCGAACGGTCCTCCCTTGCCGACCTCCGTTGAAGGCGGCGGCGGCAGGAAGTGATAGGTTGGACTGACGTAGACCTTGCTGATGATCCGCGCGCGGTTTTTCAGCCAGCGAATATCGACAATGGCCGCGATCAGCAGAATGGAGGCCAGCACCATACGGTTGAAACCGCCGCGCACACCCAAGGTCGTCAGACCATTGGTGACGAGCAGTACGATCAGTGTTCCGGCCAACGCCTTGGCAACCGATCCGTTGCCGCCGCCGAGCGTGATGCCGCCGAGCACCGTCGCGGTCAGAACAGTGACCTCCAGGCCGACGCCGACATCACCGCCAACCGTTCCGAGGCGCGCGGCGAAAAACAATGCGCCAATCGCGGTTAACGCGCCGCTCGCCACGTAACACAGCGCAATGGTGCGGCGGACGGCGATGCCGGAGTTGTAAGCGGAGCGGCGCGACCCGCCGATCGCAGTGATATGCCAGCCCGGCCGCATCCGCGTCATGAAGATGTGCCCGAAGATCGCGACCACGATATAGACGAGCGCCACGCTGGGAATTCCGAACAGGCTTCCCATGCCGATGAAATCCCACGACGGGATATCTGGTAATGCCGACGCGATCTTCACCGAGTTGCCGAACAGCAGAAGATCGTAGGCGGAACGATAGATGATCAACGTGATCAGCGTGGTGATGAAAGCGCGCAACCGCAGATAGCCGATCAGGAAACCGTTGACGGCGCCGAGCAGCGCCCCGCACACAATCGTGGCAACCACGACGGCCGGCACCGGCCAGTTCAGGATATTGAGACAGTAGAGTGCACAGAAATCGCACAGCGCGAACATCGAGCCGACCGACAGGTCGATGCCGCCGACAATGACGACAAGCGCCATGCCGAGAACCACGAAGCCGACTTCACCCGCCTGACGCGCAGTGTCGGAAAGCGCGGCCGGCGTGAAGAAATTGTCGATCATCCCGCTCAACGCGAAGGCAACGACAATGAGCACGATGACGGGAATGGCCGTCTCGGTCCAGCGCTTCGATAGAATTTCGCCGAGCAAATGGTCCGGCCAGTAGCGCGCCTTCAGTCGGACAAGGGTTTCCTGCATTGCACGTCCCGGTAACAATCGCGAAGGTGGTCGCGGAAAGGGTATCGTGCGCAGCGCCTGCAGCGTGCAGGCGCCGCGCGATGGGGACGTATCAACCTACTTCTTGAGGTCGCTGAGATTCCAACATGCGGTGTCCGAGCCCGCATTCTCCTTCGTGATATTGGTCAGCGTCGTATAGATCGAACCCTTCGCGTCGCCCGGCTTCACACCCGACGACAGCAGCCACTTGATCATGCCGGCCATATCGGCCGCCTGCGTTGGCACGTCGTAGCTCACGTTGAGATCGAACGCGCCTGACTTCACCAGTTCGCAGGCGCCTTTGCGCTCGCCGCCACCGGAGGTCGCAAGGAAAACCTTCCCGGTCAAGCCGGCTTCCTTCACCGCAGCGGCAGTGCCGATATCCATGCCATCCCAGAAACCGACAATTCCGCACAGATCAGGATTCTGCTTGAGCACCGTTTGCGTGATGGCCTTGGCCTTCGCGGCGTCCCAATCGGCCGCCTGGCTCGAAACCACCTTGATCTCGGGATGCTTGGCGAGAACATTCTCGACACCCTTGAGCGTATAGGCGGAAGTCGCTGCCGATAGCGCACCTTGCACGATGGCGATCTTGTTGGATTTGCCTTGACAGGCCTTGATCACCGCTTCGGCGTTGCGCTCACCGATCTCGATCCAGTTCGCGCCCACGAAGGCCGCGCTGCGATAGACCGAACCCATGTTGACCTGAATGATATAGATGCCTTCCTTCTCGGCCCGCTGCATCAGCTTGGCATAGGTCTGCACGTCGGGGTTATGGACGATGATGGCGGCGGGTTTCTCCGAGATCAGCGTCGTCAGGGCTTGCGCGCCCGCGCTGGTGCTCCAGTTCGGATCGCGCACGACCACTTTCACCCCGTAAGGTTCAAGCTCCTTCTTGACCCCTGCGAACCAGCCTTCGGTCAAATCGAAGTTCATGGCGACAGGAATGTAACCTACGGTCTTGCCTTCGAGCGCCTTCTTGAACGAAGCCTGGAACGGTTCGTCGAGGCCCTTTTGTGCCAGCGCGGGCGCCACCGCAAGTGCCGCGAGGCCGGCACCGGCGATGCTTCCCGCGATAATTCGTTTGATGCTCGTCATGAAGATGTCCTCCCTATCGTTCTTGGTATCGTGTTCGCATCAGGTCAAATATCGCCCTGCTGCGCGGTTTCTTCGTTACGTGGATTGAGAAATGAATCGACGACCACCGCCACGAGCAGAACCATGCCCTTGATGAGGTTCTGTCCCGAGTAGGAGATGTCCATGATGGTCATGCCATTGAGCATGGTCCCGATCAGCAGCGTACCGATGATGACGTTAAGCACGCCGCCACGCCCGCCGGACAAACCGATGCCGCCGAGTACCACGACGAGAATCACATCATAGATCAACGTCGAATTGAAAATGCGCGTCGGCATGCTGTTGACGGACGCGGCAAGCACAAAGCCGGCAAAGCACCCGATCAACGCCGCAAGAACATATTGCAGCACAATGACCGGTCGTGACGGAATGCCGGTGACCCGCGCGCCATAAGGATTGTCGCCGATCGCATAGAAATAAGCGCCGATCCGCGTCTGCCGCAGCAACAGCGCCACGACGATGCAAACAACCGCGAAAGCAATGATCGGCATCGGAATCCCGAGGATGGTCCCCTGCCCAAGATGCTCGAAACCACTCATGCCGGTGCTCCACTGCACCACGTCGAGCTTGAACAGAACAGCCTGACCGAACCCCGCGAGGAAAATACCTGTCGCCAGCGTCGCAAACAGCGATGGCACTTCCGCATAGGCGATCAACCAGCCGTTGACGAGACCGAACACCAAAGCCAATGCGACCGCGGCCGCCATCGCGATCGGCAGCGAGTAGCCATCCTGGACCATCTGCAACACCAACCCGGGCGGCACCGCGAGCGCGGCAATCAGCGAAATATCGATCCCGCGACCGATCACGATCAGCGCCATCGCCAACCCAAGGATCCCCAGAACCGCGACGTTCTGGAGCAGCGTAAGCATATTATCGGTGGTGGCAAAGCCGGGAAGGAAGATCGCAAATACAGCGAACAGCACGGCAAAAATCGCGAAAACAACTTCTTGCTGGCCAAGCCGCTTGAGCGTCATCCCACCATCTCTATGTTGTTTTATTAATATCGCCGGGAAAACCAATCCTGAAAATCTCAAGCTGTACGTCACGGATCGAGGGTGCCGTGGATCGGCACGTCCTTGACCGGTCGCCGGATCGACTTGCTGCGGGCCTGTTGCATTCTCGGCGAAGGCGAACGTCCTGCTCTCTCCCGATCAATCGACGCAGACGAATGATCGCGAGAAGCCAATTCAATTCATGGCGAACTGAGGTTAGTTAATGACAAAAAAATGGACGAGTCAAACCGGGCTGACCACCTGATACCTGCAAAAGATATAAGTCCGTAAGGGAATTCCGGCGCCCGACAAAAACACCGAGCGTCGTCCGTTGCATCGAGGAGCGCACCACATCTCGCGCATTTCGCTGTTACGAGTCGTCGTGGGGATTCCGTTACAGCAGCCGAAGCATCCTGTCGGCGACCCGCTCCGCCATGCGCCGCAGTCCCGGCCATTTCTCCTGCTCGATCACAAGACGGAAACCGAGATTGGCGGGCGGCACGCCGGCAGCGCAGCCTCCGGTGCGCGGATCGCGGATGAAGTCGGTCATATAGGCACGATGAGCCCCCTGAACGACGCGCACACCACAATTGGTATTGGTCGCCTTCGCAACGCCAGATGCATCCACGGCATTCCGAATGAAGCAGGTGTCCGTCCATTCCCAGACGTTACCGGCGACGTCCCGCAGTCCGTATCGATTGCTGCCGAAAGTACCGACCGGCTGCGGCTCGAACGCAATCGGTCGTTCGCGGCCGGCTTCGGCCTCATAACGCGCGATCCAGGCATTGACTGCGTCGGCCGTTCCACTCAGCGGCAACGCATCGTCGCTCGCCTTCTCTGCTGCCGCAAACACCCACTCGGCATCGGTCGGCAGGCGGTGCAATTTTCCGGTAGTCCGCGTCAGCCATGCCGCATAAGCCGTCGCATCGCGCCAACTCACTCCGACCATCGGCCGGTCGGCCCCATGAGAAGCCATCGGTACGCGTGGGCATCCGCCGTCATCGACACAGCGAGCATATTCGGCCGCCGTTACTTGGCGAGTCATGATAGCGAGAGAAGAATCGAACTTCATCCGGCGCAGCGGTGCCGTGACCGGCTTTCCGTCGCGAGAGAAATCACCTGCCATGCGATAGGAAAAACTCTCTGCCTTCAACGCCGCGAACTCCTGCGCCGACGGCAAGGTGTCGCTCGGCGTCACTGCCGTCATCGCGAAAGGACTTGCCAATGCTGCAGCGGCTAACGCAGCCTTGAGCTTTATCGCCAGCAACATGACCCATCCTCCAAGGACATCTTCAAGGATGCGCGGCCAGGGGACATTACGCCGG
>JAEWIX010000092.1 GCA_023386885.1 Pseudomonadota bacterium | reverse complement strand
CATGCGTCCCCGTCAGATTCAAATGATCACGCAAAAAATGCACCAGCAACGTCCGGTCTTCGACCGTGCCGGAAACCAACTTCCCGTTCACCGTCAAACTTATAGCCGTCACGAGACACCTCCCGTTGTTTTTTATCTTTCTAGATAGAAGCACCGGTGTGGAACTTTGCAACCGTAATCTTCGTGATCGATCAAAAGTTGCAAGCCGACGGGCATCTTACGTCGCGCTGCATGGTTGATCGTCGGTGTGCGGCCGTGCAGGGATTGTCAGGATTCGACATCTCGCAACGGCGATATCGATATCCGTGAAGCGGCGCGGCGAATGTGATGACCACAGGAGCATGACATTAGCTCCTCCTTGGCGAGCTTGGGCTGATCGCGGGCAATCGATGTCATCATGATGACGCTGCCGTCGATATTTCGGACGTGCGGTGTGCCGCGCCTTTCAGCCTGCCGCGCAAATCCCGATGGGTGCATCGGTGTGACAGATCGAAGCTGGGCCGGGCGTGGGCGGTAATTGTCAGGCTTGACCTGACGTTTGTCGAAATGAACGAACCGGCCCGCGCGACGTTATCTGCGCAAGGCGAGATGCCCAAGACAGGACGCAAGACAGGATGCGATCGCGGGTCGATGGGTGTTCGGTTCCGGCTTGACACGTATCGGCCAAGCCGCAAGTCTGATGGTGCATAATCTCCGTCTTGAGACCTTTCCGCCAACCTGAAGGGGACGTCCGATGACCGATGAGAGCAAACCCAATGAGAGCGGCAAGGCAGGTGAGATGCCGCTGTTCGACTTCACCAAGCTGTTGAGCCAGTTTCGCATCCCGGGCGTCGACTTCGCATCGATCGTCGATCGCGAGCGAAAAAACATCGAAGCGCTTGCGGAGGCCAACAGGGTTGCCTTCGAGGGCTGGCAGGCGTTGATCCGTCGACAGTCCGAGATTCTGCAGGAAGCGATGAAGCAGGCGGTGGCTGACGCGAGCCAGGAAGATGCCCTGAAGAAGCGCGCCGATCTCGCCAAGGACCGGTTCGAGTCGGCGCTCAACAATATGCGCGAGCTTGCCGAAATGGCGGCAAAATCGCAAAAGGATGCGTTCGACGTCGTGCGCAAGCGCGTCGAGGAAAACATGGAGAGCTTCCGCAACTTCGGAAAGAAGAGCGAGTAGCTGCTCTCTGTAACTCCGTCTTCGCTGCCGCGCTGGCCGTTGAGGTGTGGTTGTCGTTACGACATGTCGAATGCCCGGATCAGGTCCGGGCATTCGCATTTGGAGACGTTCGTTGTCGGGAGCGAGCGGATTGCCGAGGGAAACAAGGCAATGATGCCGTCTCTCTCTTCTCAGTATCCCGGTCCGATCGTTATGCGGCGTTCGCTATGGCGAAGGAAGGCGTCAGACTTCCAGCCAATCCTTCCGGATGGCTTCATTGGCCTTCAATTCATCGGGCGTGCCTTCGAACACGATCTGTCCGTGGCCCATGACATACAGCCGGTGCGAAATCCGGAGCGCGATCGACAACTTCTGCTCGACGAGAAGAATCGCGACGCCGGCCTCCGCGATGCGCGTGATGAGATCGCCGACCTGTTGCACGATGAGCGGCGCGAGACCTTCGGTCGGCTCGTCGATCATGATCAGTTCGGGGTCGCCCATCAGGGTGCGGCAGGTCGTCAGCATCTGCTTCTCGCCGCCGGACAGCACGCCAGCGGCGGTATCCGCGCGGCGGGCGAGATTGGGAAACATCTCGAGCATTTCGTCGAGCTTCCAGCGGCCCGGCTTGCGTGGGTTCTTGATGCCGAGCAGCAGATTCTGGCGCACGGTGAGGCCGGGGAAGATGTCGCGGTGCTCCGGGACATAGCCGAGCCCGAGATGGGCGATCTTGTAGCTGGGCAGGCCGGCGATGTCCTGTCCCTTGAAGCGGACGGTGCCGTGCGGCGTCACTTCGCCCATGATCGCCTTGACGGTGGTGGAACGGCCGACGCCGTTGCGGCCGAGCAGGCTCACCACTTCGCCGGCCTGGATATTCATGTCCACGCCCTGAAGGATGTGGCTCTTGCCGTAATAGGCGTGAAGGTCCTTGACCTCGAGCATTAGTGGTCCTCCTCGCCAAGGTAGGCTTCCTTGACCTTCGGATTGCCGCGAATTTCCTCCGGTGTGCCGGACGCAATGATGCTGCCGTAGACCAGCACCGAAATGCGATCCGCAAGCCCGAACACCACGCTCATGTCGTGTTCGACGATCACCAGCGTCCGGCCTTCGGTCAGCCGGCGGATCAGGGCCACGGCGCGGTCGGTCTCGGTGTTGCTCATGCCCGCGGTTGGCTCGTCCAGCATGATCACACTGGCGCCGCCGGCGATGGTGATGCCGATCTCAAGCTCGCGCTGCTCGGCATAGGTCAGAAGACCGGCCGGCACGTCGCGCCGATGGGTGAGGTGAATGTCCTCGAGAATTTGCCCGGTGCGCCGGCGCACTTCCGGCAGATTGTCGACGTTCTTCCAGAAGGCGTAGCGGTGCCCGGTGGCCCACAGCACGGCGCAACGGATATTCTCCCACACCGTCATCTTGGCGAAGACGTTGGTCACCTGGAACGAACGGGACAAGCCGCGGCGATTGATCTCGAACGGCCGCAAGCCGGTGATGGCGTCGCCGTTGAGGTTGATCTCTCCGGAGGTCGGCGTGATGTGGCCGCTGATGAGATTGAACGTCGTCGATTTGCCCGCGCCGTTCGGCCCGATGATCGCGTGGCGCTCGCCCTTGGCGACTGTCAGGTTGAGGTCCTGGATGATGCGGACGTTGCCGAATGCCTTTTCGACGGCACGCATTTCGATCGCGTTTGTCATGCGTGATATCCTCGCTCGCGTGCGGCCAGCATCGCGCGATCCCAGGCGGCGACGACGCCGCGCCATGTCATGCGGGCGACAAGGAAGCCGCCGATGGTCAGAACGGCTGCGGCCAGCCAGGTCATCGGGTTCGCCGCCTCGAAGGGGATGCGCAGCAGACGGATTGTGCTGCTGGCCGCGTTACCCTGCGAATAGGCCGCCAGGATCTCGATGACGAGAATGACACCGCAGGCGAACAGGATGGTCGGCACGATGGCGATGAGGTAAGCCGGCAGCACCATCGGCAAGGTGCCGGCGCGAACCAGCGGCCGATGCATCATCAACAGGCTGGCGAGGCCGCCGGGAGCGAACATCACGATGCCGATGAAGATGATACCGAAATAGAGCTGCCAGACCGTGGTGACGTCGGACAGCTCGAGTTGCAGCATCGTCACCACGACGGCGCCGAGGATCGGCCCGAAGAAGTAGCTCACGCCGCCGATGAAAGCTGCGAACAGCACGACACCGGACTGCACCGCGCCGAGATAGGCGGCATTGGCAATCTCGAAATTGATCGCCGCGAGCGCGCCCGCGATGCCGGCGAAGAAGCCGGCGAAGCAGAACGACAGGTAGCGGATCACATGCGGATCGTAACCGATGAACTGCACGCGCTCGGGATTGTCCCGTACGGCATTGCACATCCGGCCGAGCGGCGTCCGCGTCAAGGCGTACATCGCGACCGCCGAGATCACCAGCCAGAATCCGATCAGGTAATAGACTTGGATCTGCGGGCCGAAATTCCATCCGAACATTGACGGCAACTCGGTACGGTTGGTCGTGATGCCGGCTTCGCCGCCGAAGAAGCTGCGCAGGATCAGCGAGGACGACGCCACCAGTTCGCCGACGCCGAGCGAGATCATCGCGAACACCGTTCCGGCGCGTTGCGTTGAAACCCAGCCGATGACGATCGCGAACACCAGGCCGGCGAAGCCGCCGATCAGCGGCACGAAGGGCAGCGGCACGGGAAGCCCGTTCGCCGCGATGGCGTTCATGCCGTGGATCGCAAGAAATCCGCCAAGGCCGTAATAGACCGCGTGACCGAAGGACAGCAGCCCGGTCTGGCCGAGCAGAATATTGTAGGACAGCGCGAAGATAGCGGCGATGCCGATCAAGCTGAACGTGGTATGCGATCCGCCCGATCTGAAAATCAGCGGCAGCAGCACCACGGCCAGAATGAAGACAGCCCAGGCCACATAGAAGCTGATGCTTCGCGTCGAGGCGGAGCCGGTCGGCGAGGGAGCGGCAGGGGTGGAAAGCTCTGTCATGTTTCGCGAGTCCCCATGAGGCCCATCGGACGGACGATCAGCACCAGCACCAGCAGCACGTAAGGCAGGATCGGTGCGATCTGGGCGATTGTCACGTTCCATACGTCAGTCAGCAGCGAGGGGCCGATGCTCGGATCGAGCGGTCCGAACAGGCTTGCGAGCGAGCCGTTCATCGAGACCGCGAAGGTCTGGACCAGCCCGATCAGCAGCGACGCGAAGAAAGCACCGGGCAGCGAGCCGAGGCCGCCGACGACGATCACCACGAACAGGATCGGGCCGAGCAGGGCGGCCATGTCGGACTGGGTGACGAGCGCCGGGCCGGCGATCACGCCGGCGATGGCGGCGAGCGCCGTGCCGACGCCGAACACCAGCATGAAGACGCGCCCGACATTGTGCCCCAGATGGGCGACCATATTGGGATGGGTCAAGGCCGCCTGTACGATCAGGCCGACGCGGGTGCGCTTGAGGACGATCAGCAGCGCGATGAAGATCACCACCGAGACCAGCAGCATGAACATCTTGAAGGCCGGGTAGTTGGTCGAGAAGATCGTGAACGCCGGGAAGTCGAGCAACTCCGGGACGCGATAGTCCATCGGCAGCTTGCCCCAGATCATCTGCACCACCTGCTCGATCGCGAAGGCGAGACCGAAGGTCAGCAGCAGTTCGGCGACGTGTCCGTGCTTGTGAGTCTGACGCAGACCGTAGCGCTCGACCGCCATGCCGATGGCGCCGACCAGCAGCGGCGCGAGGATCAGGGCCGGCCAGAAGCCGATCCATCGGGTGAGTTGATATCCGAAGAAGGCACCGAGCATGTAGAAGCTGGCATGGGCGAAGTTGAGCACGCCCATCATGCTGAAAATGACGGTGAGCCCGCTCGAGAGCAGGAACAACAACATGCCGAACAGCACGCCGTTGAGGATGGAGATGACGATCAGCTCAAGCACGGGACAACCACCAGGTTGGAGTTAGAGATCGTGCAGGGTGACGCGGGGCTTGTTGCGATCTCGCGATGACACGGAGAAGCTGCGACAATTTCCTCGGGTCCGAGAGAGGCCGCCAGCCCGGCAACCGATGTCGGGCTGGCTGCTTTTACCTTTCACCCTTTCGCGCTGTCAGAGACGAGCGCGAAAGGATGGAGATGCATTCGCGTCAGGGACGCTTCATCTTGCAGGTCGTCGGCAGGGTAGCTTGCGCGGTGTCGACCTTGGCGGCCAACTTCCAGCCCCAGCCGGTGCCTTCCTCGTCGAACGGCTCCTTGTCCGTGCGGCTGCCGAACGACGAGATGTAGATCGGCTGCAGGAACTGATGGTCGTCCTTGCGCATCACACCCTTGCCGCCGTCGTGGACTTCGAATTCCAGCCCTTCGAGCGCCGCGGCGACCTTGACCGGATCGGTCGACTTGGCCTTCTCGACTGCCGCCTTGAACATGCGCATCTCGTTGACCGCGCGCGGATACCAGAGCGACATGTTGACCTTGGCGCGGAACGCCTTCTCGAAATCCACCGCAGACTTGTGGCCGGCGTTGGGGATTCCCTCGTTGATCTGGAACACTTGATGATCCAGTCCGGTCTGCTTCATGGCGGTCGGGCCGCCGGCGCCACCTGCATAGTAGGTGTACCAGTTGACCTTCAGGCCGGCATCAGCCGCCGCCTTCAGCAGCAGCGCGATATCCTGCCCCCAGTTGCCGGTGACGACGGAATCGGCGCCAGATGCCTTGATCTTGGCGATGTAGGGCGCGAAGTCGGTGATCTTCAGCAGCGGATGCAGTTCGTCGCCGACGATCTGGATGTCAGGACGCTTGGCCGCCAGCATCTTGCGGGCTTCGGTGCGGACCGACTGGCCGAACGAGTAGTCCTGATTGATCAGGTAGACTTTCTTGATCGATGGCGTGCCCTTCATGTAGTTAGTGAGCGCTTCCATCTTGATGTCGGAGTTCGCATCCCAGCGGAAATGCCAGTAGTTGCACTTCTCGTTGGTCAGGCTCGGATCCACCGCAGCATAATTGAAATAGAGCATTTCCTTGCCGGGATTTCGGCTGTTGTGCTTGGCCACGAAATCCGACAGCGCCGCCGCAACCGACGACCCGTTGCCCTGCGTGATGTAGCGGATGCCGGCATCCGCCGCCTTCTGCGCCTGAATCAGACTTTCCTGCGGATTGGTCTTGTTGTCGAACGGCACGATCTCGACCTTCTGGCCGAGGATGCCGCCTTCGGCGTTGATTTGATCGGCGAGGTACTGGAAGGTCTTCAAGCCGCCTTCGCCAACGCTGGCACCGCCGCCGGAGAGCGGATCGATGTAGCCGATCTTGAGGGTATCCGCCGCGCGCGCGGGGGTGCCGAAGACCGGCAAAGCCAACACTGGCAACGCCAATGCGGCAAGCATGAGTTTACGCATATCTTTTTTCTCCCTGAAATGATCGGTTCTGTTCGAACGGCGAAAATGCCATCCGCGCGCGAAAGAGTAAATGACTTCGTTGACCTGGTTCTGCGACGAGCGTTAACGGACCGAGCGTTGGCGTGACGGACACTGATGCGATTGGCATCGATGCGACAGTTATCGAAACGAAAAGCGTTCAAACCAAAGATATTCAAGCGCAGTGATCGGATAGCGATGTCGTCTCTGTTCGTAATCGGGCGGATGCTTCGCGTGTGTCGACAGAATCTGCAGTTGAATCGGATGGACACGGAAAGGTGAGCTGGATCCTGAGATTCCGATTGTCGAATTCTGGCTGATGGAATTCGACGCGCGGCCCAATCAGGCCGCGCCCTTCACAGCTGCGACCTTTTGCTCCTCCTCCTCATACAATTCTTTCTTCGAGAGTTTGCCGACGGCTGTCTTCGGCAGTTCCGCCCTGATCTCCATGCTCCCGATCATCTCGTGCTTGCCGAGTTTGTCCTTCAGGAACGTCTTCAGGTCGTCGAGCGTGAAGACGGCCGCGCCGTTCTTGAGTTTGATGAAGGCCTTCGGCGACTGGCCGCGATATTCGTCGCGGATGCCGATGACGCTGACTTCCTCGACCGATGGGTGCGCGTAGATCGCTTCCTCGATGGTGCGGGGATAGACGTTGAAGCCGCCGCACAGCAGCATGTCCTTGGTGCGGTCGACGATATAGACGTAGCCGTCCGCGTCCATGTATCCGACGTCGCCGGTCCGCATGAAGCCGTCCTCGGTCATGATGGCGGCGGTGGCGTCGGGACGCTTCCAGTAGCCTTTCATGACATTGGCGCCGCGAATGCACAATTCGCCGCGCTCGCCGAGCGGAACGTAGGTTTTGCCGTCGTCGACATTGAGGAATTTGATGGTGATGCCGGGGCTCGGCACGCCGCAGGAGCCGGGCCTCGGTGTATTCACCGTCGGCGTGAAAGTGCCGGTGGGCGAGGTTTCGGTCATTCCCCAACCTTCGGCGAGGTTGCAGCCGGTCAGCTTCTCGAAGCTCTGCTGCACTTCCAGCGGCAACGGCGCGCCGCCCGAGTTGCACCACTTCAGCGAACTGAGATCGGCGGTGGCGGAGGCCGGATGATTGATCACGGCCACGAACATCGTCGGCACGCCGGGAAAGGCGGTGATCTTCTTTTCCGCGAGATCGCGAACGATTGCGTCGGCATCGAACCGCGTGTGCAGAACCAGTTCGGCGCCGATCCGGATTCCCAGCAGCATGTTGACGGTCAGCGCATAGATATGAAACGGCGGCAGCACCGCGAGAACGCGCTCCTTGCCGGGTTCCAGCACCGGCGGATCGGTGCGTGTGGTTTCCAGGCATTGATGCGTGGCGGCCGAAAGATTGGCGTGGGTCAGCATCGCGCCCTTCGGCAGCCCGGTCGTTCCGCCGGTGTATTGCAGAACAGCGATGGCATTAGTCAGATCGGCGATCGGATAGTTGCGATAGATGCCGTCGTTGTCGAGCAAGGTCTGGAACGTGACGTGCTTGTCGTCAGTCGGGACATCGACGGTCTGCTTGGCGGCGCGCATCTGCGCGGCCACGGCGTCGGGATTGCCCGTCATCTCGGCAATATTGCCGACGATCAGTTTCTTGAGCCGGGTATGTCCCACCAGCCGCGCCATCTGCGGATAGAGGGCGGGGAGGTCGAGGGTGACGAGAAAATCGGTCTCGCTGTCGTCGATCTTGTGTTCGAGCACCTTCTCCGCATCGAGCGGTGAATAATTCACCAGCGTTCCACCGGCCTTCAGAATGCCGAACAGGCTGACGAGGTAATGCGGAGTATTGGGCAGATAGAGGCCGACGTGAACGCCGGGTTTGACGCCGAGCTTCTGGAGTCCGAGAGCCGCGCGGTTCGCAAGGTCGTTGAGTTCGCGATAGGAGATTTTCCGGCCCATGAAGTCAGCAGCCGGGTGGTCGGGCCATGTCGCCGCGGCGTCCTCGAGAATCTGCTGAACCGGCATGACCTGAATGTCAGCATCCCATTTCACGCCCGGTGGATAGGATTTCACCCACGGTTGTTCGCCCATCGTCTCCTCCATTCGCGCACCCGAGCGAATTGTTTCGTTCTTGTGCTTGCGCGATCGCCCACGTTGCGTTCGATCATCAAAGACTAAAACGAAGTCGGAGTGCAATAGCAATCTGGCGCAACGGAACGGGATACAAGCCAAGCGGTAATCGGTTGGCGCGACAGGTGATCGAAACGCCTGAAAATATAGGGAATCATGAATCCGCAGCCGCTTTCGGCAGAGAGATGCACGCCACGATGCGGTGATAACAAGGGGAACGTCGCTGCGTAAAATATCAGACTTCGCGAATGTTATGAGTAACGTGTCCGATATTCACCCTTGAATGCGAGGGGAACGCATTGGTGTCATCCCCGCTACTGCGAAGGCGACTTCACCAGCGGCGATGGACTACTCCTGCGTCTGGCAGACGTCGACCCATTCGGCGGCGGTCAGTTCGGCCATGCGGTGCGGCGCGATGCGTACCGCGCTGTTGGTGGAACCGGCGGCCGGCACGACGACGTCGAAGGCCTGCAGCGAAATGTCGCAATAGACCGGCAGCGGCGTTTTCAATCCGAACGGACAGACGCCGCCGACCGGATGGCCGGTGATGTCGACGACTTCCTCAGGCCCGAGCATGCGCGGCTTGGCGCCGAATGCCGTCTTGGCTTTCTTGTTGTCGAGCCGCGCGGTGCCCTTGGTCACCACCAGCACATAGCGGTCGCCGACCCGCAGCGACAGTGTCTTGGCGATTTCCTCCGGCTTGACGCCGAAGGCTTCGGCGGCGAGCGGCACCGTCGCCGAACTCTTGTCGGATTCGATCACTTCGAATTCGGGGGCGTGCGTCTCGAAGAACGCGCGAACGGATTCAACACTCATGTTCGGTTTCCGTAAGTGTGTGGTGAAGGGATCAATCGGCGGCGACGAGTTTCGGCAAGTCGGACAGCGCGGCGATGCGATGGTCGGGTTCGACGCCGAGTTCGTCCATCTGCATGCGCAGCGCCTTGAACATCGTCAGCGGCGCCACGAGGTCGGTCTTTTCGCATTCGCGCGCCATCGCTTCGGGCGTGATGCGCTCGATCCAAGCGACGCGCAGGCCGAACGCCTTGGCGCCGCAGGCGTCCCACGGGTTCGACGAGACGAACAGCACGTCGGCGGGAGCGACGCCGAGCTTCTCCTCGATCAGGACATAGGCGTCACGGTGCGGCTTGAAGATGCGTTTGGCATCGACACTGATGGTGGCATCGAGAACCGTGTCGAGGCCGCTGTTGCGCACCAAGGCGTTGAGCATGTCGCTGCTGCCGTTGGAGAGGATCGCCAGTTTGCGGTCGCGCATGGCGTCCAGTGCCGCGCGCGCGTCGGGATAAAGCTCGAGATGCAGATATTTCTCCATGATCCGTGCGAAGGCGGCATCGTCGCGGGGCAGGCCGAGGCAGCGCAGCGTATAAGCCAGTGCGTCGCGGGTGATCGTGGAGAAATCTTCGTAGCGGCCCATCAGCGAACGCAGCCAGCTATATTCGAGCTGTTTGATGCGCCAGATCTGCGTGATCATGTCGCCGTGGCCGGGAAACGTCTGCTCGGTGATGGCGGCGACCGATTGCACGTCGAACAGCGTGCCATATGCATCGAAAACGACGGCCTTGATGGTCACCGGGATTCTCCTTCGCGGATGGAAGCTGCACCGCGCCGATCTGTTGTTGCCTCGTTTCGTCATGCGTTTCAAGAACCCTGCGCGACAGCAGCTGCGCGTCTGCGTCGCTTGTGCTCCATGGCGGCTTCGTTACGCTGGCGAAAAGGTTTGCAAGAAACGAATAAGGGAACATTGCATGAGCGGGGTGGCGTTCGATCTTCCGGAGGATGTAATTGCGGTACGCGACGGCGTGTTGCGCTTCGTTGAATCGCAGGTCGCGCCGCGGCTCGAACGGCATCATGCGTTGCTGGAGGATCAGCGGCGGCTCTACGACGAGACGGGACGCTATACGCCGGAGGTGCGCGCACTGATCCGCGAGGTGCGGATGCTGTCGGCGGAGGCCGGCTTCTATGCGATGTGCGCGCCGACGGAACTGGGCGGCGGCGGGCTCGGTCATCTGGTCTATTACGTCGCGTGGGAGGCGATTTATCGCCGGCTCGGCGGGCAGGGCACCGTGATCCCGTGGGTCATCGCGCACTGGGCGTTCGGACCGAGCCGTTTGCTCACACAGGTGACCGATGAAGCCCGCAGCCGCTGCCTTGCCGGCATGATGAGCGGCGACACCTCGATGTGCTTCGGCTTGTCGGAGCCCGGCGCCGGCTCCGACGCCAGTATGATCCACACCCGCGCGGTGAAGACCGCGAACGGCTGGCGCATCACCGGGCGTAAGCTGTGGACCAGCAATGCGCCGACCGCCGAATGGTGCATCGTGTTCGCGATCACGGATGTTGAGAAAGCGGCGCGCAAGGCCGGCGGCATCAGCGCGTTTCTGGTGCCGACCGACGCGCCGGGCTTTTCCGTGGAGAGCGTGGTGCGGCTGTTCGGCCATGCCGGCGGCCACGAAGGCGCGCTGGTGCTGGAAGATGTCGAGGTCGCGCCGTGGCAGTTGGTGGGACAACTGAACGAGGGCTTCAAGCTCGCGCTCTACGGCGTCTCGCTCGGCCGTGTCTACAATTCCGCGCGCGCGGTCGGGCAGGGACGCTGGGCGCTGGAGATGGCGCTCGACTACGCCAAGCAGCGCGAGGCATTCGGCCACGTCATCGCCGACTATCAGGGCGTATCGCTGCCGCTGGCGGAAGCCGCGACCGAACTGCACGCCGCGCACCTGATGGGGCTGAACGCCGCGATGCTGCTCGATCAGGGCGACAAGGCGGTGAAGGAATTGTCGATGGCCAAAGCCTATGCGGTGCAGGCCGGCTTCCGCGCGGTCGATCGCGCGATGCAGACCCACGGCGGCATGGGGCTGACCAACGAGGTCGGCCTTGTCCACGCGTGGCACGACCTGCGCATCGTCAACATCGCCGACGGCACCAACGAAATCCTCGCGCGCACCATCGCGCAACGTCTGCTTGCTGGTGATGTCGAACTGTAACGCGGTCTACATTCCCAGCAGCTTGCGCGCGTTGGCCTTCAGGATCTTCGGCCGCACCTCGTCGCGGATGTCGATCTTGGAAAAGTCCGACAGCCAGCGGTCCGGCGTGATCACCGGCCAGTCGGAGCCGAACAGCATCTTGTCCTGCAACAGCGTGTTGGCGTAGCGCACCAGGATCGGCGGAAAATATTTCGGCGACCAGCCCGACAGGTCGATGTAGACGTTGGGCTTGTGGGTCGCGACCGACAGCGCTTCCTCCTGCCACGGGAAGGACGGATGCGCGAGGATGATCTTCATCTCGGGGAAATCCACCGCGACGTCGTCGATATACATCGGGTTGGAATATTTCAGCCGCATCCCGTTGCCGCCCGGCATCCCGGAGCCGACGCCGGTTTGTCCGGTGTGGAACAGCGCGATCGAGCCGGCTTCGGCGATGGCTTCATAGAGAGGATAGGCCATGCGGTCGTTGGGGTAGAAGCCCTGCATGGTCGGGTGAAACTTGAAGCCCTTGATGCCGTGGTTCTCGATCAGGTTGCGCGCCTCGCGCGCGCCGACCTTTCCCTTGGCGGGATCGATGCTGGCGAACGGGATCAGCACGTCGGAATTCTGCGCCGCCAGTTCGGCCATCTCGTAATTGTTGTAGCGGCGGAAGCCGGTCTCGCGCTCGGCATCGACCGGGAAGATCACGGCGGCGATGTTCTTGGCGCGGTAATAGGCGGCTGTCTCCGGCACGGTCGGCGGATGCTTGTGCGGCGACTTGAAGTAGTCCGCCATCGCCGCCTGGAAATCGTCATAGCCGTCGTCGCCATGGGTGCCGCAGGGTTCCTCGGCATGGGTGTGGATGTCGATGGCGATGACGTCGTCGAGATTGGGCATGGTCACTCCCTCGGGCGCGCCCTTGAAAGGGCGTCGGCAGAATAGTTATATAACATAATCAAATGTAGATGGAGCGTAAAGCGACTTCCGCCGGAACTGCGTCAGAGGGCCGTAGGGTTCCATCCCGCCCGGTTCGAGGTCCGGTAGGCAGCAAAATCCCCGGATTGGCGCCGCCGAAACATTGACAGATACGGCGGGGGTGCATTAGAACGCAGCCGTCCCGCGCGGCTTGGCCGCTGGCGGGCTTATCCTGTTATTTGCCAGATTCGGCCTGTCGCACACGGCCTTTCAAAACGCTGTAGGATTGTCCCATGAAAGTCCGTAACTCATTGAAATCGCTGCGCAGCCGCAACCGCAACAACCGCCTCGTGCGCCGCAAGGGTCGCGTCTACGTGATCAACAAGGTGCAGCGCCGGTTCAAGGCGCGCCAGGGCTAAGCGTCCCGGCTCCGGACGGCTTCGGCTTGCCAAGCTGTCTTCCCTGATTTCGCTTCCCTGTTTTTGAAGGTCGAGCCGCGCGGCGTACCATTCGCCGGGCGGCTTTGTCGTCTTTTCAGCGCCACAACTCACGGCTAGATTCCGGCCATGTTCGTGAAAGCGCTTTTGCGATTCCCGGTTGCCGCTCGTCTCGGCAGTTGCGTCGTGGCCGCATCGATGCTGGTGGCCTCATCCGTCGCCGTTCAGGCGCAGGAATCGCGGCCTGCGCCGGGGAAGCCGCTCGACCGGCAACTGGAGAAGCCGCCGGAGCCGCCGTCCAAGCTGCCGACCATCAAGGCCGATCGCACGCGCGGGCTGGATTTCCTGTTCGGCGCGCTGAAGGCGGCGCCCGATGAGGCCAGCGCCAAGCATGTCGAGGCGCGGATCTGGGCGCAGTGGATGGCGACGCCGAGCGACACCGCGCAACTGTTGATGGTGCGGGTGAAGGCCGCGGTCGATGCCAAGCAGTTCGATGTCGCGCTCGAATTGCTCGATGCCGTCGTCAAACTGCGTCCCGACTACACCGAGGCGTGGAATCGGCGGGCGACAGTTTATTATCTCAAGGACGATTACGACCGCGCCTTGCACGATATCGAGCAGGTGCTGGCGCGCGAGCCGCGCCATTTCGGAGCGCTGGCCGGGCTCGGCATGATCATGCGCGATCTCGGCGACGACAAGCGCGCGCTGGACGCCTTCCGCAAGGCGCTGGCGATCAACCCGCACCTCGACAAGATTCCCGATCTGGTCAAGACGCTCACCGAGAAGGTCGAAGGCCGCGATATCTGATCGCGGTCTCCGACGATACGTGTAACGGGCCGAAGCGCCCTGTTCATGCCGGAATCACGGATCAAGACAGGGCCTGCTTGCGGGGGTCGTCCGATTTTCTCAATCGCGAAGCATTTTTAAAGTGTTTTCGAGCGAAGTGGATACCGGTTCGCGTAAAGAAAACGCGTCGAAATAACAACCTGAAGCCCCGTTCCGATTTGATCGGAACGGAAGTGGCTTTCGCTGTCGCATAGGAGCTTTCGTGTCGCGAAAGGTTTTGCCTCTCATCGTCGTCGGGCTGCTGTTGATGGCAGGCCCTGCTCTGGCTCAGAAAGCTGCAGCTTCGGCTCCCGCTGCCGCTCAGGCATCGAGCGACGCACTGACGCCGGAGCAGGCGCGCCGCGCGCTCGAGACATTGCAGGACGACGCCAAGCGCGCGCAGATGATCGAGACGCTGCGCGCCATCGCCAAGACCGCGCCAGCGAACAACAAGACAGCGCCGGCGGGTGCGAAGACCGCGCCTGCGAATACGACGTCGGCGCCCGCGGCCGCTTCATCAGGCACGTCTGAGGCCGCCGCACCAGCCGCGCCGCCAGCCAAGCCGGACGCCGCACCGGAAAAGCCCGTGCTGCCGACGCTCAACGCCGACAGCCTTGGCGCGCAATTGCTGCTGACGATTTCCGGTTGGGTCGCCGATGCGACGCGGGAAGTGACGTGGGCGGCGCGCAGCGTCACGCATTTTCCGGCGATGTGGTACTGGCTGGTGCGCACCACCACGGATCCCGTCTACTACAATCTGTTGCTCGATATCGCGTGGAAGTTCGTGCTGGTGTTCGGCGGCGCTTTTGCGGTCGAGTGGCTGCTGTTGTGGGTCTTGCGTCGGCCGCTGCGGGCGCTTGAAGCACGCATCCCGCGCGTGGCGAAACCTCCCGCGCCGACCGTTACGATGTCCGATCCGCCATCTTCCGCCGAGGATCTGACCCCGGAAACCGGCAAGAACCGACGCCGCCTGAAACTGATGCGGGTGTGGCAATCGCTGTTGCGCCTGCCGTACGTGCTGGGACGGCTGGCGCTGGAACTGATGCCGGTGTTGGCGTTCGTCGTGGTCGCCACGTTGATGCTGGGCACCCAGATCGGCGACGTCACCATTACGCGACTGGTGATCCTGGCGATCATCAACGCCTATGCGCTGTGTCGCGCCTTGATCTGCGCGGTACGGGCGCTGGTCGGTCCGCTCGGCGTTTTCTCCACGCGCGAGGAAACCGCGGCCTATGTCGAGGTATGGACCCGTCGCATCGTGACGGTCGGCGTTGCCGGCATCACCTTCGCCAATGTCGCGCTGCTGCTCGGCCTGCACCGCGTGGGCTATGCCGCGATGCTGCGTCTGGTGATGCTCGCGGTTCATCTGCTGGTGGTGGTCGTCATCCTGCAATGCCGTGCGCCGGTGGCGCGCATCATCCGCGCCAAGCGCGATCAGCAGGGTGCGTTCGCCACCACACGCAATCGTGTCGCCGGTCTGTGGCACTACGCGGCCATCTTCATCGTGATGGCGCTGTGGGTGGTGTGGGCACTAAACATTCGCGATGGCTATACGCTGCTGCTGCAATATGTCGTCGGCACCATCGCCGTGGTGGTGGTGGCGCGGATATTGCTGATCGTGCTGCTCAGCCTGATCGATCGCGGCTTCCGCATCAACGCCGACATCCTGCAACGCTTTCCCGGATTGGAGACACGGGCCAACCGCTACCTGCCGTTGCTGCGTCGCGTTGCGTCCTGGGTAGTTGCGGCGCTTGCCGTCGTGGCATTGCTGCAGGTCTGGGGCGTTGATACCATCGTATGGTTCTATGGCGGCCAGATCGGCAGCCGCCTGCTGTCGGCCATCGTGACAATCGGTATCGCCATCGTGGTGGCGGTGGCGGTCTGGGAAGCGACCAACGCGCTGATGGATCATCAACTGGCGGTCTTGACCCGCGATGGGCACGCGGTGCGCGCGGCGCGGCTACGCACCTTCCAGCCGATGCTGCGCACTGCGCTATTGTGCGTCATCTTCGCGGTGGTGGCACTAACCGCGCTCAGTGAGATCGGGGTCAATATCGCCCCATTGCTCGCCGGTGCCGGCATCGTCGGCATCGCGGTCGGTTTCGGTTCGCAGAAACTGGTACAGGACCTGATCACCGGGCTGTTCCTGCTGCTCGAGAATGTCGTGCAGGTCGGTGATTTTGTTACCGTGTCAGGATTGTCCGGCACGGTGGAGAATGTCTCCATCCGCACCATTCGGCTGCGCGCCAGCGACGGCTCGGTGCATATCGTGCCGTTCAGCGCGGTCACCAGTGTGACCAACGCCAGCCGCGGCGCAGGCAACGCGTCGGTCAATGTCAGCGTTTCCTACAAGGAAGATACCGACCGGGTCGGCCAGTTGCTGAAGGACATCGTCAAGGAGATGCGCGAGGAGGCCGAGTACAAGCCGTTGATCCGCAGCGATCTCGAATTGTGGGGCGTCGACAAGGTCGACGGCACCATGGCCACCCTCGTCGGGCAGATCCGTTGCACTCACGGCGGACGCTGGCCGGTGCAGCGCGAGTTCAATCGCCGCATGAAGCTGCGCTTCCAGGAAAACGGCATCGAGGTCGCCAGCAACAGCCAGACGATCCTGTTGCAGGCACCGATCCCGGTGGAGATCGAGATGCCGCCGTCGTCGCAACGCCGTGCGGCGGGGTAGGGGTCTTACGCAAGACGGTTTACACCGATCTCTCCGGGGTCGTGCCCGGCCTTGTGCCGGGCATCCACGTCTTGAAAGCCACGCGAGTTCAAAGGCGTGGATGGCCGGGACGAGCCCGGCCATCCGGATGGTGCTGACTACAACAAGCCCTAATAATTTTCCGTCAGATATTCGACGATCTTCGGAATATCGGCGTCGTCGATCGGCGCGCCGTAGACCTTGATCATCTTGTTGACCTCGGCGGTCCAGAAATCCTTCTTGAACTTCGGGCCGCGCGGCTGGGTCTGGATGTAGTCCGACGAGTGGCACGCCGTGCAGTTGTTCATCACCACGTCGCGGTTGGTGCCGGGCTTGAAGGCCGCGGTTTCGTCCGGCAGCGTGATCTTCACAGGCTTTGCTTGGGCCGCGGCAGCGAGGCCCATGGCGGTTGCGAGCGTGAACGCGGCGGCAGCGAGGCGCATCGATGATGTCATGATCGTTCTCCTCAGGCTGCTGTGACGCGGACGGTTTCGACGACGTTGCGCAGATATCCGGCCGGATTCCACAGCGCCTGCATCGGCTGCGTCTTGCCGTCGTTGCTGGTGGCGCGCACCTTCAACTCGTGAGCGCCCGCCGGCAGTTTGACAGTGGTGTGCCATTCGCGGAACGAGTAGTTGCCGAGGTTCTTGCCGAGCTTGGTCGGCAGCCAGGTCTTGCCGCCGTCGATCGACACCGCAACCTCCTTGATGCCCTTGCCGCCGTCAAAGGCGATGCCTTTCAGTCGCGTCTCGCCGGCCTTCACCTTGGCGCCGTCCTGCACGTTGGTGATGAACGAGCGCACCGTGAAGCGGTTGATCGGAACGGTGGACTTTGGCGGCGTGCCCGGCTCGACGCAATTGCAGTCGTTGTCGGGGATGCGATAGGCGGTTTTCATCCAGAAATTGTCGTAGACGCTATCGATGACGGTAATTTCGTTGAGGTGCTTGACCCAGTAGGTGCCGTAATAGCCCGGCACCACGAGGCGCACCGGGAAGCCGTTGAGCATCGGCAGGTCCGTGCCGTTCATCGCGTAGGCCAGCATCACCTCGCCGTCGCGGGCGTGATCGAGGTCGAGCGCCTTGGCGAAGTCCGGCGTCTTGTCGCTCACCGGGCCGTCGAGGCCGCCGAACACCACCTGCTTGGCGCCTGACTGCACGCCGGCCTTCTCCAGAACGGTCTTGAGCGGCACGCCCTTCCAGCGCGCATTGCCCATGGCGCCGTTGCCGGACTGACCGCCGGCGACGCGCGGCGTTGAGAAGCCGCGGCTGTTGCCGGAGCATTGTGTCACCGCGACGATTTCCTTGGCCGGCATCTTCCTGAGGTCGGCCAGCGACAGCTTGAGCGGCTTGTCGACCTTGCCTTTCACCTCGATGGTGAATTTCGCGGGATCGATCTCGAGCGGAATGTCGGCGAGATGATAGCGCACGAAGAAGGCGTCGTTCGGCGTGATGACGCCTTCGTTGTAGACGGAGAACGGCGTTTCCAGTTGCGGCGGGCGGCTGGTTTGCAGGATCAATGGCCGCTTCTGCGGATACTTCGCCATCGGCCGCTCGCCGTTCTCGAACGGCAATGTGACGGTTTTGGCGAGAGCGCTGATCGAGCCGAGCAGGGATCCGGCACCCAGGGTGGCAACGGTCGCGGTGGTGCCCGCGAGCAGACGACGTCTGTCGAGCATGGTCGTTCTCCTTGGTGGACGCGCAGTCCATTTTCCAACGATCCGAATCTTGATGGTTCGGCATCGTCTCCAACTTCGCGCGGACAACCGGACAGGAGGTCAGCGTTCGAAGCCGCGTGGAGAATCGAAAGCATGATCCTGCTGCGGGCCCTTCGCAAGCGTTACAATCCTGCGAGGAGCCATGCGTGGCGCGGAGGTATCGGACGTCAGTGGAGGTATCAGACGTCGATGTCGCTGCTCGGCCCGACATAGGCGATGCGCAGCATGTTGGTCGCGCCCGGCGTGCCGAGTGGGACGCCGGCGACGATGATGACGCGCTGGCCGGCCTTGGCGAAACCATCGCGGAAGGCGATGCTGCCGGCGCGGTCGACCATGTCGTCCTGATCGTGCGCGTCTTCGGCGACCACGCAATGCACGCCCCACACCAGCGACAGCTTGCGGCCGGTGGCGAGGCTCGGTGTGATCGCCACCACCGGCGGCTTCGGGCGCTCGCGCGCGACGCGCAGGCCGGTGGAGCCCGAACTGGTCCAGCAGATGATCGCGGAGAGTTCGAGCGTCTCGGCGATCTGCCGCGCGGCGTCGGCGATGGCGTCGCCCACCGTCGCTTCCGGCTCCGGCCGTTGCGCGGTCAACACGCCGCGATAGGTCGGGTCGCGCTCAACCTCCTCGCCGATGCGGTTCATGGTCGAGACCGCTTCGACCGGAAATTTTCCGGCGGCGGATTCCGCCGAGAGCATGATGGCGTCGGCGCCTTCATAGACCGCGGTGGCGACGTCGGACACTTCCGCGCGGGTCGGCACCGGCGACTGGATCATCGATTCCAGCATCTGCGTCGCCACCACCACCGGCTTGCCCGCCTTGCGCGCCATGCGCGTCATCTGTTTCTGCAGGCTCGGCACGCGCTCCACCGGTAGTTCGACGCCGAGATCGCCGCGCGCCACCATCAGCGCGTCGCAGACCTCCATGATGTCGGCGAGGCGTTCGATGGCCTGCGGCTTCTCGATCTTGGCCATCACAGATGCGCGGCCCCGGATCAGTTTCTTGGCCTCGATCACGTCATCGGCGCGCTGCACGAACGACAGCGCCACCCAGTCGATGCCGGCAACAAGCGCGGCTTCGAGGTCGGCGCGATCCTTCGGCGTCATCGCCGATGTCGGCAGGTCGGTATCCGGCAGGCTGACGCCCTTGCGATCCGACATCCTGCCGCCGATCACCACGCGGGTGACGGCGTGGTCGGGTGTCGCTTCCTCGACGATCAGGCGCACCTTGCCGTCGTCCAGCAGCAGGGCGTGGCCGGGTTTCAGCGCGGCGAGGATTTCCGGATGCGGAAGCTGGACCCGCGTTGCGTCGCCCGGCTCCTTGCTGGAGTCGAGCGTGAAGCGTGCGCCGTTATTGAGCTGGATCGCGCCGTCGGCGAACGAGCCGAGGCGGAGCTTGGGGCCCTGAAGATCGACGAGGATGCCGATCGGGCGGCCGTAGCTGCCTTCGACATTGCGAATGTTGGCCACCAACTCGCGCATTTTGTCATGCGGCGTGTGGCTCATGTTGATGCGGAAGACGTCGGCGCCCGCCTCGAACAGCCGCCGGATCATGGTGCTGTCGGAGGAGGCGGGGCCAAGGGTGGCAAGGATCTTGATGCGGCGCAGCCGTCTCATTGTTTGGTTCCGGGCAGGTTCGCCGGCGGCAGACCGGGGGCTCCCGGCGTCGTGGTGTGCGGGGCGTTCGGCAATCCCGGCAGCGGGCCGGGCGCGGCTCCGTTGGGATTCTGTTGGCCGGCTTCGGTCAATTGGACGGTCCATGAGCGTTGTTCGCCAGTGTCGACTTCGAAAAAGCCGGTGCGGTCGAAGCCGCGCGCCAGACAGTTCTCCGTTCCCCTGATGGTGAATTCCTTGTCGCGCGAGCACATGAAGGCCTGGCCGGACCACTCGCCGCCGCGGTCGTAATCGAGAGCATAGATGTAGTAGTAGCGCGCGATCAGCGTTCCTCGTAGCAGGGTTTCGCAACTGCGCGAAGACACGTTCCACCAGCCCTCGGTCACCCAGCCCTCGGCATCCTTGTAGCCGAGGGCGATGCCGACGCGGCTCGAGGTGTTGTTGCACAGCCGGAAATCCGCGTGCGCCGGCGCGGTCCACCAGCACATGGCGAACACCATCGCGCAGATCGGGATGGCCGCGCGCAGGCGGCGACGGATCGGGTGGCGGCGAGGAGAATCGTCTCGGGTCATCCGTTCAGGCTATATCAAATCATTGCCGGCTTGGCGCGCACCACAGGGCCGGCTCAACCGATGGTGACTGGACCGGCACACGCGATGGCCGGTGCGGAGCGTTGCGTGCCGGTGATTTTGACATGTCGACGTGGAAAAATCCGTGACAGGCCCCATTTTGGGTTAACGTTCCCGTGGATTGAATGTGATCGGGCCACCGGTTTCAGAACGAGAGTTGCATCATGGTGATCGACGACAAAACCACCACAGAACTGGAAGCTGCCGTATTCCGCCGCCTGGTGGCGCATCTTCGCGAGCGAACCGACGTGCAGAACATCGACCTGATGAATCTCGCCGGGTTCTGCCGCAACTGCCTGTCCAACTGGATGAAGGATGCCGCCGACGCCAGGGGTGTCGCGCTCAGCAAGGACGAAAGCCGCGAGGCGGTCTACGGCATGCCTTATGAGGCCTGGAAGGCGAAGCACCAAGGCAGCGCCACGCCGGAGCAACTCGCCGCCATGGCCAAGGCGCAAAGCGGCCATTGAGGCAACACACAATAGCGGCGTGGCGGGCGCCGCCGTTTTTCTTCTGTGGGGCCGCTGTGGATGAACCGGCTGCCGCCTTGACGAAAGGCGCGCTACTCATGAGTGTCGTCCAGCAATGCGGTGCGCTTCCGGCCTCCGCCGATTCATATTCAGTTCAGTAGGAGTGCACGATGGCCACCGCTGCCGCCGTCAAGGACGAGCCCGCGACCCGCTTTGCCAAGGATCAGCTCAAGGCCATCATCGAGCGCATCGAGCGGCTGGAAGAAGAAAAGAAGGCGATCTCGGACGACATTCGCGATGTCTATGCCGAGGCCAAGGGCAACGGCTACGACGTCAAGGCGCTGCGCACCATCGTGCGGATGCGCAAGCAGGACGCCAACGAGCGCGCCGAGCAGGAAACCATTCTGGAAACCTATCTCCAGGCGCTGGGAATGCTCTGAGGCAATCCGTTTTTCCAAAGACGTCGAACGGCAGCGCGGGTCAAGCCCGCGTATTGACGATGTCGATTTCAGGAAATTCTAGCGCAGTGCGGCGGTCTGGAATGTGACCGTCGGCAGGCTGGCGACAGCGGTGCCGGTGAAGCGGTCGCAGATCATGTCGGGCTGCGGATCGCTGGAGAAACTTGCCGCGATAGTGGTTTGCGGCTTCACGAAATGAACCCGCATCGCCGTCATGTCCGGCTCGCCAAAAACGGTCGAGGACATCGCGGTGGTCGCGCTCGGCGACAGGATCATCGCGCGCATCCAGACGGTGTCGCCCTTGGCGGCAGACGCCAGCCGTGTTGATACCGTGATCCGGCCGTCACGACCTTGACGACCCTTCGCCACCACGGTGGTCACGTCGTTGACGGACATCGAATTGTGCTTGGCGTGGCGCGGTCGCAGATGGCGCGGAATCGGCGCGCTCGCGGCGACGATGTGCGCGCGATCGATCGGGGACGGCACCGGCGCGAAAGCGAGGGCGTGGAAGGCGTGATCGATGCTGGCGGTCGGCTGCGGATCGACGGCGTCGGACAATGCCTGTCGTGCGCTGATGGCGGCGACCTGCGCCGGCGTCGCCTGCTTCGGCTTGGTCGGCGGCGTGTCGCCCCAGAAGCCGCGCGAATTGATGATGTCGGCCGGCGTTCTGAATTTGGGTTCGTTGCTGGCCGTCGCTTCCTGCTTGGCGGGCGCGGGCGCGGGGATAACGTTATCCGCCGAGGCGACCTGATAGCTGGCGGGGATCGCCGGCTTGGCGCGCGGCAGCGGCACCGGCTCTGCCGGAACGGCAACCGCGGCAGTTATGACGGGAGCGGGCTCAGGCTTGGCGGCGGGGGCGTTGCTAGTAGGCGCGTTGTTCGAACGCGCGTCATCGTCTTCGTCGTTGGATTTCGACTTGAAGAGCGATGCGAACAGGTTTTTGGGCTTCTCGAAGGAGAAGCTGCTGTCGCCATTGCCACGCTTTTCAATGTCGGCCAGTGCCAGTTGATAGCCCGGCAGCGGTTTGCCGTTGGACGGCACGTGCACGGTGCGGCCGTTGGGGAAGACACGCACGAGCTGATCGTGGGTCATGCGCGGCCAATGACGGATGCGACCGGTGTCGAGATGGACGAACGGCGATCCCGAGGTCGGGTAGAAGCCAACGCCGCCGCGTTGCAGGCGAAGCCCGGCGAAACGGATCTGCTCCAGCGGCACACCGGGAATGAAGAAGTCCATGGCGCGACCGAGCATATGCTGGCTGTGGCGCGCGACGCCGGTGTGGGCGGAGCGGCGGCGAAGCATGGCATTGGTGGCGGGGGAGCGATAGGAGGAGATGATCTGGATCGGCTTTTTGCCGTCAACGTCGCGATAGACTTCCCACAGAATGTCGAACAGGTGGGGATCCATCGTGGTCTGCGCCTGGTTACGCCAGTCGCGCAGGAAATGATTGAGTTGCTTCAGCGCAGCCTCGTCGTAGCGGCCGTTGCGCTTGTAGGTGACGGTGAGGTCTTCGCCGGAATGGGTGTGGTGGAACGACAGCGTGCGGGTTTCGCGCGACGCGGTGGCGTCATGAACCGAGCCGGCGCCGGCGAGAAGCAGCAGCGACGTCAGGCCGATGCCGTAACCGGCTCGTGGCAACGTCAGCGACTTGAAAACGCGTGCGAAACCAACCAGCACGAATGAGCCCACCCAGAGGACGATCAGTCAAAACTCTTTCGCAACCCCATGCAGCGAAAGAGGGATAACGAGGCTTAAATCAGGAGGGTTAATCGAGATTTACCCCCAAATAGGATTGAAGGAATAAACCTAGCCTAGCGAGTATGGCGAAAAATAGCCCTCGGCAGGTCGCGAGGTGGACAATGGTTAACGAAACAGGCTCCATCGATGCGACGGAGCCTGTTGATATTATTGATAAATTTCTCTGATTCCGGAGAGGTCGGCCCTAGCGATAAATTCTCCGGCGCTGGCCGTATTCGGCGGCCGGCGGCGGGGCCTGGGTCGGAATCCCGAACAGCCGCTCGAAGAAGTTCGGGCCGCTGTCATAGCCGAAGCCGCCACGGTCGCTCACCGAGATCGGAAGCTGGGCGCGGGGCCGCGAGTAGTTCGGCTGCGCATGGGCGACGACGGCCTCGAGATTCTTGTTCTTGCTGTTGCGCAGCAGCGCCTGCATCGCGGCGTCGCGGCCGTAGATGTCACGCCGGATTTGCAGGTGGCCGCTGCCGTCGACGAACGCGGTCTGATAGGTGATGTTGACCGGGATCGGCGTCGGGAAGTTGATGTTTCGCTCGTTGCTGCCGTACATCGCGCGAATTTTCTCCGGCGTGTAGTGCTCGTTGGGCATCGCGATGTTGAGCAGAATCGCCGCGTATTGGTCGGGGTTCTGCACGCGCATGCAGCCGTGGCTGAAGGCGCGGACATCACGCGAGAACAAGCCCTTGTCCGGCGTGTCGTGCTGATACACCAGGAACTTGTTCGGGAAGTTGAAGCGAATGCGGCCAAGCGCGTTGCGTTCGCCCGGCGGCTGCGAAATGTGGATGGTGCCGTCGCGGTTCTGTTGCAGCTTCAGCCCCATCCGGTCGAGCACCGTCGGGTCCTGCTGCAGGGCCGGCAGGTACTCGTTATTGATGATGGACGGCGGCACGTTCCAGGTCGGATTGACCGTGATGTATTTCATCGTTTCGGTCAGAAGCGGGGTGGCGTGCTTGCCCGGCTTGCCGACCACCACGCGGGTCTTCCAGACTTCGCCGCCGTTGTGCATCACCTTCAGCGTGAAATCGGGAATGTTGAGGATGGCGTAGGCGTTGCCGAGCGACGGCGCGCCGAGCTGGCGCGGCAACCAGCGCCAGCGCTCCATGTTGACGATGATGGTGTCGATCTCGCGATCGCGCTTCGGGCTGTTGATCGCCTGAATCGTGCGGTTGCCGAGAATGCCGTCGGCATGCAGGCCGTTCTGTGCCTGGAATTTACGAACAGCGGCCGCCACGGCCGCATCGTAATGCGTATCGTCGGGATTTTCCGTGACGCCCAGTTTGGCGCGCAGTTGCGGGACACGCGGATCGTCCATCGCCACCGCATTCTTGCCGACCAGCTTCAGCGCCGGGCCTTCGGGGATCATCGTCACCGGGCCTTCGGACTGGCCGCGCAGTTCGGCGAGCTTGGCACGCAGTTCCTTGTAGAGCTTTTGCGGCGGATTATAGGCCTGCAGCGCGGCGGACGGGTCCTTCGCGGCCGAGATGTTGGCCAGCACCTCGTTCGGATCGACCGGATGTTCGGGATATTGGATGTCGGCGCTGACCTGCGACCAGTGCATCTGGCCGCTTTGCGCCTGACGCGCGTAGGCGAGCATGCTGGCTGTCAGCTTGAGGTCGGCTTCCGCCAGCGCGTCGGGGCCGGTCGCGGCGGCGAAGTTCGGCACTGGATATTCGGCCGGGTTGAGGCCGTCGGCGGCGGCATCGTTGAGGCGCGACGTCACGCTCTTGGCGCGCGCGGTGAGGGCGCCGCCTTCGGTCCACAGCGGTGCGTAGTCGCGCGCGGCATAGAATTTCTCGACGGCGGCACGCTCGTTCTTGCGATCGAAGAACTTGCCGGCCTGGGTTTGCAGCGCCTCGCGCAGCTTGTCGGCAACCGGCTGATCGGCGGGAGTGACCTTGCTGGCGGCCTTCACCGGCTCTTGGGCCGCAGGAGACGCTGCCGGCTCCTTGGCCTGCTGTGCGGTTTCGGCCGGAGCCGCAGGTGCCGTTACGCTAGCCGCCGGGGCGGTGGCGGGCGTGGTACTTGCGGTGGTCTCGGTTTTGTCGGCGGATGCAGGCGCGGCCGCCGTGTCCGGCGCCGTTGCTGCGACGTCGGCTGCGGTCGGCGGCGGAACAAGGCTGGTGTCGGGGACCGGAACGGCGGCATCGATCGCGAGTTCGGTGGTGTCGCTCGTTGCGGGCGCCGTCTGCGCGAATGCGTTTGAGATCGAAACCGTCAGGAATGTCGCCGCGACGGCCATCAGCACGCGGTCAAATCCATATCGGCCAGTCGAGTCGTTCCGCATTCTCTGATCCTTCGGCGAAACTGCCCTGCGTTTGGGAGCAGTTCTGGTGTTAAGTCTGCGCAGCGTGTCACGATGACTTTGCCAAAGTGTCAACGTTGCGCGGTTTGCGCCGCGCGCCGCCGTCACTTCAACTGTCCGCAACATCAACACTGCGGTGAACGTGCGGTTCCGCGATGCAGTCCCGCAAAGAAGCAGCTCCGCACAACAACTCTCGCGGTTACGCCGCGATTCATCGGCAGAATACACGCGTGGCGCTCAGGCAACCAGCGCTGCACCGGATGGTTCACGACAAACTGACCGGGAATTCCGTCGTTTGCAACGCGCGTCGCGGCCGACCGGTCGCTTTTGCGTGTGTATGTCACCGGACCGCAACGGTTCAATCGGCATTCACGATTGATACGATGTCTGCTGTGTGTGACATCCGCGCAACGCCGTGATTCTCGATGCCGATGCTGCTTGCATCAATGCTGCTTGCCGGATGATTCCATTGCGTCGGACACAGAAGCATCGTCGAGCTTTCGGTAAAGCGTCGAGCGTCCGATTTTCAGCCGCCGCGCCACTTCCGACATCTGCCCGCGATAGTGCGAGATCGCGAAACGGATGACCTCGTTTTCGATGTCTTCTAAAGGCCGCATCTCGCCTGCATCGGTGAGCATGGCGAGATATCCGTGCGGAAGCGGCGCGAGGGGTATGTCGCTACCCGCCAATTCCGGCGCATTCGCATGAAAGGCCGGCTCGATCATCAGCGGTTCCCCGACGAGATCGGGGGCATCGAGTGGCGGCGCGGACAACTGGGGAAAGTCAGCAAGCCCGAGTTGATCGCTCTCGCTCATCACCACAGCGCGATAAACCGTGTTCTCCAGTTGCCGGATATTGCCGGGCCAGTCGAGTTGCGCCAGCCGGGCCATCGCCTCGCCGCTAACGCCGGTGATGGTGCGATTCTCTTCGGCGCAGAACCGCGCGAGAAAATGCCGCACCAGGTGTGGAATATCCTCGCGTCGGGTGCGCAGCGGCGGCATGGTCAGCGGCAGCACGTGGAGGCGATAAAACAGATCTTCGCGGAAATGCCCGCCCTTGACCTGATCGAGCAGCTTGCGGTTGGTCGCCGAAACGATCCGCACGTCGACCTTGATGGGGCGGCGGCCGCCGACCGCTTCCACGGTGCCTTCCTGCAAGGCGCGCAGCAGTTTCACCTGGGCATTGAGCGGCAGTTCGCTGATTTCGTCGAGAAACAGCGTGCCGCCCGAGGCTTCGACGAATTTGCCGGTGTGGCGTTCGGTGGCGCCGGTGAACGCGCCCTTCTCGTGGCCGAACAGGATCGACTCCACCAGATTGTCGGGAATCGCGCCGCAGTTGACGGCGACGAACGGCTTGCTGGCGCGCTCGCCGCTGCCGTGAATGGCGCGCGCCATCAATTCCTTGCCGACGCCGGATTCGCCTTCGATCAGCACCGGAATGGTGGAGCCGGCCGCCTTGCGCGCCGTGCGCAGCACCGTGGCCATGGCCTCGTTGCGGGTGACGATGTCCGCGAAAGTCAGTTTGCCTTCGCGGCTGTGCTTGATGCGCTGGAGTTCGCCTTTCAAGGCACTGGTGTTGAGCGCGTTGCGCAAGGACACCTGCAGACGTTCGACGCCGACCGGCTTGACCACGAAATCGTGGGCACCCGCGCGCATCGCCGAGACGACGTTGTCGATGCCGCCATGGGCGGTCTGCACGATGACGGGGATGTTGAGCCCGGCCTCGCGCATCCCGCTGAGCACGCCCATGCCGTCGAGGCCGGGCATCACCAGATCGAGCACCACGGCATCGATCGGCGTTGCGTCCGGGTCGGTCAGCCGCGCCAGCGCGGCGTCGCCTGAGTCGACCACGACGGCCTCGTAGCCGCCCCGCTGCACCATGTTTTCCACGAGACGGCGCTGCACGGCGTCGTCGTCGGCGATCAAAATCGTGGCAGCCATGGTACTCCCCGCACAGAACAACTATCTGTTTCGAATCGGGGCACTCTCACCGATGCCGATTAACGCGCTCTTAAGACTTGTCATCAGGATGCCGCTTCTTTGTGCCGTCTTGCGAGGCGGTGACAAAAAAGCCAACCTTCCGACGAAACACACCTGACGGATTCAATTTCATGGCCTCGCGTTCTTCTTCGACTCTTCGCAAATCGGCTTCCCGGCGCGCCACGAGCGCGACGAAATCGCGGACCGCGAAGGCCAAAGGCGCCTCCAAGGCTGTGCCGACCAAGGCTTTGCGGACCAAGGCTGCCTCGAAGAAGGCGAAGAGCAAAGCCGCGCCGGCCGCGGGAATCGGCAAGCTGCCGGAATGGAATCTGACCGATCTCTATGCCGGGATCGACGCGCCGGAAGTCGCGCGCGATCTCGACGTTCTCGACAAGGACTGCGCGGCCTTCGCCATCGACTATAAAGGCAGGCTTGCGGAAGAGACCGCGAAGCCGGGCGGCGGCAAGTGGCTCGCCGACGCGGTGCGCCGTTACGAGGCGATCGACGATCTCGCCGGCCGGCTTGGCTCCTATGCCGGGCTGATCCACGCCGGCGACAGCGTCGATCCGGCGATCTCGAAATTCTACGGCGACGTGTCGGAGCGGCTCACCGCCGCCTCGGTCAATCTGCTGTTCTTCGCGCTGGAGTTGAACCGGATCGACGATGCCGTGATCGAACAGGCGATGCAGACGCCGGAGTTGGATCACTACCGGCCGTGGATCGAGGACAGCCGCAAGGACAAGCCGTATCAACTCGAGGACCGCGTCGAGCAGCTCTTTCACGAGAAGTCGGTCAGCGGCTACGCGGCGTGGAACAGGCTGTTCGACCAGACCATCTCGTCGCTGCGATTCAAGGTCGGCGGCAAGGAACTGGCGATCGAGCCGACGCTGAGTCTGTTGCAGGATCGTTCCCCCGAGAAGCGCAAGGCGGCGGGGCAGGCGCTGGCCAAAACCTTCAAGGCCAACGAGCGCACCTTCGCGCTGATCACCAATACGCTCGCCAAGGATAAGGAGATTTCCGACCGCTGGCGCGGCTTCAAGGACGTCGCGGATTCGCGGCACCTCGCCAATCGCGTCGAAGGCGAGGTGGTCGATGCGCTGGTGGCGTCGGTGCGCGCCGCCTATCCGCGGCTGTCGCATCGCTACTACGCGCTGAAGGCCGGCTGGTTTAAAAAGAAGAAGCTGGCGCATTGGGACCGCAACGCGCCGTTGCCGTTCGCCGCGACCGGCCGCATTGCATGGCCGGATGCGCGCAAGACGGTATTGACCGCCTATGGCGCGTTCTCGCCGGAAATGGCGCGGATTGCCGAACGCTTCTTCGACGATCGCTGGATCGATGCGCCGGTGCGTCCGGGCAAGGCGCCTGGCGCGTTCTCGCACCCGACCACGCCATCCGCGCATCCCTATGTGCTGATGAACTATCAGGGCAAGCCCAGAGACGTGATGACGCTGGCGCACGAACTCGGCCACGGCGTGCATCAGGTGCTGGCGGCGAAGAACGGCGCGCTGATGGCGCCGACACCGCTGACGCTAGCGGAGACCGCCAGCGTGTTCGGCGAGATGCTCACCTTCAAGCGGCTGCTCGGTCAGACCAGGGATGCCAGACAACGGCAAGCGCTGCTCGCCGGCAAGGTCGAGGACATGATCAACACGGTGGTACGCCAGATCGCGTTCTATTCGTTCGAGCGCGCCGTGCATACCGAGCGCAGGAACGGCGAACTGACTGCCGAGCGGCTCGGGCAGCTCTGGCTCGGCGTGCAGGGCGAAAGCCTCGGACCCGCGATCGAGATCAAGCCGGGCTACGAGAGTTTCTGGATGTACATCCCGCACTTCATCCATTCGCCGTTCTACGTCTATGCTTACGCCTTCGGCGATTGCCTGGTGAACTCGCTTTATGCGGTTTACGAGAATGCCGCCGAGGGATTTGCCGGCCGCTATCTCGACATGCTGTCGGCGGGCGGCACCAAGCATTATTCCGAACTGCTCAAGCCGTTCGGGCTCGATGCCCGCGATCCGAAATTCTGGGACGGCGGCCTTTCGGTCATCGCCGGAATGATCGACGAACTGGAAGCGATGGGATAATTGCCGGGTTAAAACCGTACATCCCGGCGCGGCCGCGAGCGGCCCACACGACGTTACCCTTTGCATAAAGCCATCCCGTACGGAGGTCCGTCTTGCACGGATATGCCGGGCCGGAGAAAATCCTGCCATGACGGGGGCCGACATGGACGGCGGAAGCGAGGAATCGGGTGCTATTCCCGCCCGGCGGATGGCCGCCGTTGCTCTCCCATGCCGATTGCGCTAATGGCAACTCAATTGTCGAATTGGACCGGAGGGACAGATGTCCGATCATAACGAAGTCGCCTATTCAACCGCCGACGGCAACGATTACGCCGAACACGAAGCTACCTATGATTTCTTCATCGGGTTGGTAAAGTACGGAACGGCCGCTGTCGTTATCGTCCTGATCCTGATGGCAATCTTCCTGGTCTGACGGCATTCGGGCGCTGCCCAAACGGGTGTGTGCCGCCGTTCGTTTCACTTAACGTATCGCGTGTCGCCGGAGGCTTTATGAAGATTGGTGTGGCGAAGGAGATCGACGCGGCTGAGCCGCGCGTCGGGGCGACGCCGGACACGGTAAAGAAGTTCAAGGCACTGGGCGCGGAGGTTGCGGGCGAGCCGGGCGCCGGGATCAAATCCGGTCTGCTGGATGCCGACTATGAGGCCGCCGGCGCCACGATCAGCGCCGATGCGGTCAAGGACGCCGACATCGTCGTCAAGGTGAAGCGCCCGGAAGCCAGCGAAGTCACGCGCTACA
>JAEWIX010000056.1 GCA_023386885.1 Pseudomonadota bacterium | reverse complement strand
GGCTTGTCCCGGCCATGACGACGGAGAGATTGATAACCGCCGCTCGCGCCTCAGTTCTTCCCGGCCATATAATCCGGCAACCAGCGCTCGAACGCGCGGCGCAGCGTGTTGATCTTCACAGGCTGCTCGCCGGCAATCGTAATCGCGTCGCCGCCGGTCTTGCCGATCTGTACGCACGGTACTTCGACCGCTTTCAGCTTGCTGAGCACGCCGAGCAGATCGGCGTCGCGCACGGTGATGACATAACGCGCCTGATCCTCACCGAACCAGTAGCCGTGCGGAACGATCGCAGCCGGCGCGGCATCGAGCACCGCGCCGATGTTGCCGGCCATCGCCATCTCGGCCAGCGCGACCAAGAGGCCGCCATCGGAGAGATCGTGCACCGCCGTCGCAGTGCCGGCGTGGATCATGCCGCGCACGACATCGCCGTTGCGTTTCTCGGCGGCGAGATCGACCGGGGGCGGCGCGCCCTCCTCGCGGCCGCAGACATCGCGCAGATACACCGACTGGCCGAGCCAGCCTTTGGTTTCACCGATCAGCAGGATCGCCTCGCCTTCCGCCTTGAATGCGAGCGTGGCCGACTTGGTGAAGTCGTCGAGCAGTCCGACGCCACCGATCGAGGGCGTCGGCAGAATGCCGCGGCCGTTGGTCTCGTTGTAGAGCGAGACGTTGCCGGAGACGACGGGGAAATCCAGCACACGGCAGGCATCCGCGATGCCGCGCAGCGCGCCGACGAATTGCCCCATGATCTCCGGACGTTCGGGATTGCCGAAATTGAGATTGTCGGTGATGGCGAGCGGCTTGGCGCCCACCGCCGTGACGTTGCGCCACGCTTCCGCCACCGCCTGCTTGCCGCCCTCGAACGGATCGGCCTCGCAATAGCGCGGCGTGACATCGACGGTCATGGCGAGGCCTTTCGGGCCATCCTCGATGCGCACCACGGCAGCATCGCCGCCGGGGCGCTGCACGGTGTTGCCGCCGATGACGTGGTCATACTGCTCCCACACCCAACGGCGCGAACACAATTCCGGCGAACCGATCAACTTCACCAGCGCATCCGCGATCGACAGCGGCGGCGCGATATCGCGCGCGTGGATCACCGGCAATGCCGGCGACGGCACATGCGGGCGATCGTAGAGCGGCGCTTCGTCGCCCAATTCCTTGATCGGCAGATCGGCCATCACCTGACCGCCATGCTTGACCACGAAACGCTTGCTCGGCGTGGTGTAGCCGACGATCGCGAAATCGAGGCCCCACTTGCGGAAGATGTCTTCGGCTTCCTTTTCCTTCTCCGGCTTGAGAACCATAAGCATCCGCTCTTGGCTCTCGGAGAGCATCATCTCGTAGGCGCTCATCCCGGCTTCGCGAGTCGGCACCGTGTCGAGGTCGAGATCGACGCCGAGGTCGCCCTTGGCGCCCATCTCCACCGCCGAGCAGGTCAGCCCCGCCGCCCCCATGTCCTGAATGGCGATGACACAGTCCTTCGCCATGATTTCGAGGCAGGCTTCCAGCAGCAACTTCTCCGCGAACGGATCGCCGACCTGCACCGTGGGCCGCTTCTCGCCACTGTCGTCGTCGAATTCGGCCGAAGCCATGGTCGCGCCGTGGATGCCGTCGCGGCCGGTCTTGGAGCCGAGATAGACGATCGGCATGTTCACGCCGGACGCCGCCGCAAGGAAGATGCTGTCGCTGCGCGCCAGTCCCACCGCCATGGCGTTGACGAGGATGTTGCCGTCATAGCGCGTATGAAAACGCACCTGCCCGCCGACCGTCGGCACGCCGAACGAATTGCCGTAGCCGCCGACGCCTGCCACCACCCCCGACACCAGATGCCGGGTCTTCGGATGTTCCGGCGCGCCGAAGCTCAACGCATTGAGGCAGGCGATCGGCCGCGCGCCCATGGTGAAGACGTCGCGCAAAATGCCGCCGACGCCGGTGGTCGCGCCCTGATATGGCTCGATGAAGCTCGGATGGTTGTGGCTTTCCATCTTGAAGACGATGGCCTGCCCGTCACCGATGTCGATCACGCCGGCATTCTCGCCGGGACCGACCAGCACCCACGGCGCCTTGGTCGGCAGCCCGCGCAGATGGATCCGCGACGACTTGTAGGAACAGTGCTCGTTCCACATCGCCGAGAAAATGCCGAGTTCGGTGAAGCTCGGCTCGCGCCCGATCAGCTTCAGGATGCGCTCGTATTCGTCCGGCTTGAGACCGTGGCTGGCGACCAGTTCGGGAGTGATTTTGGGCTGATGTTCCATCATGCACGTCTTTGTGGCAGGTGCCCCTTATTAAGGAGATCGTGCCGGGGAAAAAAGCCCCCATCCCCCTTTTCCCGCCCGATCGGCCCGCAACCCTGATACGCCCGGGTTTGCACAATCCCCGAGGATCGGATTTAAGGCTCCCACGACGCACTTTGCTGGGAGCCGTGGACCCGTGGACAACATCGCAATCTCGACCCCGCTGCAGCGGGCCGTCCATATCGAGACCGAGGGCGAATTCGCCGGCTGGCGGACCTGGAAGCGGGATTCCTTCGAATCCAACAACGGTCCGTTCTGGCACAAGATCGAGGAGGACGGCAGCGTCCGCTGCGCCTTCCGGGTCGAGGCCAAGCACCTCAACGGCATGCGCAACGTCCACGGCGGCTGCTACATGACCTTTGCGGACTATTGCCTGTTCGCGCTCGCCCGCGAGCATCTCGACGGCCCCGGCGTCACCATCTCCTTCGCCTGCGATTTCCTCGACGCCGCGCGCGAGGGCGACCGCATCGATTGCGACGGCGAAGTGACCCGCGCCGGCGGCTCGCTGATCTTTCTGCGCGGCACTTTGCGTTGCGGCGAGCGGATGCTGTTCACCTTCTCCGCCACCATCAAGAAAGTGAAGCGGAAACCGGCGGTGACGGCGCAGGCCGGCTAAATCGCAAGCTCACCCACCGGCCAGACCTTGCGGGCGATGGATTTGAACTGTGAAATGGCCAAAGCCCGTCGCTCGTTACGCGCGCGACCACCGGGCGCATCCAGTCGCTTCATGACGCTATCGCGATCCGCTCGCCATATCTCGATGGCGTTTAGCGTCGCTTTATCAAGCAGCACCAGAAGAACGTATTCGAAGTCACCATCAACGATCTTCGGCACCCTGCCGCGATATCGATCAGTGATGCTAACGGCGCGCCCCTTGATTTGAAACCGTATACGTGAGCCCGCAGTATCAGAAAAGGCATCGAACGCCGGTGTACGTGCCATCGCGAGTGTTAAAGCTAGTTTTTCTGAAGCCTCATATTCAGCAATTTCACCGGTCACGCCCAATGGCTTACCGGTGAGCCG
The DNA here is from genome assembly GCA_023386885.1 of Pseudomonadota bacterium. Taxonomy (GTDB): domain Bacteria; phylum Pseudomonadota; class Alphaproteobacteria; order Rhizobiales; family Xanthobacteraceae; genus 62-47. The sequence continues at coordinate 6,670 of JAEWIX010000056.1, read as the reverse complement.
ATAATACTCCGCACCAATTTGTTTGGCCTGCCGGAGTAGCACGCGGATCGAGCTTTCCCGAGATGCTGTGGTCTCGTCGGCCGCATCCACGATGTTACGCCGCCCGCTCCAGATGCGCCGCGAGGCCGGCGAACAGGCCGCGGCCGTCGGTGCAGCCCATGATGTCCTCGACGTGATTTTCCGGATGCGGCATCATGCCGAGCACGTTGCCGCGCTCGTTGACGATGCCGGCGATCGATTGCGCCGCGCCGTTGATGTTGTGGGTGTCGCCGACTTCGCCGCTTGCCGAACAATAGCGGTAAAGCACGCGGCCCTCGCCATCGAGCCGCTTGATCGTTTCCGCATCGGCTGCGTAGTTGCCCTCGCCGTGCGCCACCGGCACGCGGATCACCTGCCCGGCATTGTAGCCGCGCGTGAACGGCGTATCGGACCGCTCGACCCGCAGATGCACGTCATGACAGATGAACTTGAGCCGCGCGTTGCGCATCAGGATGCCCGGCAACAGCGCTGACTCGCACAAAATCTGAAAACCATTGCAGACGCCGAGCACCAGCCCGCCGTCGGCGGCGAACTTGCGTACCGCATCCATCACCGGCGAGCGCGCGGCGATGGCGCCGCAACGCAGGTAATCGCCGTAGGAAAAGCCGCCGGGCAGCACCACCAGATCGGTGCCCTTGGGCAGCGCGGTTTCGGCGTGCCACACCATCGCGGGTTCATGACCCGACACCAGCTTGAGCGTGCGGGCCATATCGCGTTCGCGATTGATGCCGGGGAAGACGAGAACGGCGGATTTCATTCGACAGACCTAGCTCAGCACTTCGACCCGGTAGTTCTCGATGACGGTATTCGCCAGCAGCTTGTCGGCGGCGTCCTTCAACGCCGCCTCGGCCTTGGCCTTGTCGGCGCCGGGCAGTTCGATGTCGAACACCTTGCCCTGCCGCACGCTGGCGATGCCGTCGACGCCGAGCGACTTCAGCGCGCCTTCGATGGCCTTGCCCTGCGGATCGAGAATGCCGTTCTTCAGTGTCACCGTCACACGCGCTTTCACGGCAGCCTCACCCTTTCACCAGCACCGGACCGGCACCCACCGGCCGTTCGTTTTCCGCCAGAATACCGAGCCGCTTGGCGACGTCGGTATAGGCCTCGATCAGCCCGCCGAGATCGCGGCGGAAGCGGTCCTTGTCGAGCTTCTCGTTCGACTTCACATCCCACAACCGGCATGAGTCGGGGGAAATTTCGTCGGCGACGATGATGCGCATCATGTCGTTCTCGAACAGCCGGCCGCACTCCATCTTGAAATCGACGAGGCGGATGCCGATGCCGAGGAACAGCCCGGAGAGGAAATCATTGACGCGGATCGCCAGCGCCATGATGTCGTCGATCTCCTGCGGCGTCGCCCAGCCGAACGCGGTGATGTGCTCTTCCGACACCATCGGATCGTTGAGCTGATCGTTCTTGTAATAGAACTCGATGATCGAGCGCGGCAGTTGCGTGCCCTCCTCGATCCCGAGCCGCTGCGACAGCGAGCCGGCGGCGACATTGCGCACCACCACCTCGAGCGGCACGATCTCGACCTCGCGGATCAACTGCTCGCGCATGTTGAGCCGGCGGATGAAATGGGTCGGCACGCCGATGTCGTTCAGATGCTGGAAGATGTATTCCGAAATCCGGTTGTTGAGGACGCCCTTGCCCTCGATCACCTGATGTTTCTTGGCATTGAACGCGGTGGCGTCGTCCTTGAAGTGCTGGATCAGGGTTCCCGGCTCCGGCCCTTCGTACAGGACCTTGGCCTTGCCTTCATAAATGCGACGCCGACGGCTCATGGGGATGTACCGTGTGTTGTTGAAATCCATGGGAGGGGTGTGCTCCGTATGAAAGAGGCGATCCACGACGGAGCTGCCGTGAAGACCGGAATTGCGAAACAGAACAAGAACCGGACCTTATTCCAACCTACCTGATCGGCCCCGCCAGTACAATCGATCCCCGCCGCAGGCGGCCAGTTATACCTGACCCGTGAATGGGAACGACTGCGACCTCGGGAGCCGTTGTTTTGGTCCTGTTCGCCATTTATCTATGCTGCCGAACCACCTCCCGCAATGCGGCCGCTTTGGCCCCAGATCAGATCGGAACCCGATTCATGAACTCATTCGACAAGCGCCAGGAAGGTTTCGAGAAGAAGTTCGCCCTCGACGAGGAGCAGAAATTCAAGGCCGAGGCTCGCCGCAACAAGCTGCTGGGCCTGTGGGTCGCGGAACAGCTCGGCAAAAGCGGTGACGAGGCCGCCGCCTACGCCAAGGAGGTCGTGGCCGCGGACTTCGAGGAAGCCGGCGATGCCGACGTGCTGCGCAAGGTGACGACCGACCTCGCCGGCAAGGGCATCACCGAACAGCAGGTCCGCGCCAAGATGGACCAGCTGATGGCCGAAGCCGTCGCCCAGGTGAAGGCGGGCATCTGACGGCCGGCATCTGAGCCCTCACCTCTGAGAAGAATCGATCTGGGCGTCGCTCAAAGCGGCGCCCGAATTGTTTGGGCCAGCCGATATCCCGAGGAGCCAATTTCCGTCATGGCCGGGCTCGTCCCGGCCATCCACGTTTTCTTCCTGGCTTATCCGTCAAGACGTGGATGGCCGGAATAAATCCGGCCATGACGAGCTAATACTTTTGCCTGCGGCTTGCCTTGAGACGAATATAGGATTATATTCCGCAATATGATCCTGCCTCATATCCCACCCGTCCTCACCCGCCTCCGTATCCAACCCGACGAGCCGGCTAATGACCCGCAACCGGTTCCGCACCGGCGACGCGGCGGGCGGCAGCCGTATGCGGACTCGACCGTGGCCTGGGTCCGCCGACTGATCGAACAGACCACGTTGTCGCAACATCAGATTGCGGAGAAGACCGGCGTCAAGCGCGCGACCATTTCGGTCTGGACGAAAAACTATGGCTGGACGCGCCCGCCATTCGCGCCGCGCGCGCCCGGCGACGTGCCGCGTTGGCGTGCCGGACCGGGGCCGAAATTGCGTTTGTTGACGGGGCGGCTGGTCGCGATCGCCGACCGCATGGTGCGCGAGCTGGAAGAGAGCGAGGACACCGATCTCGACAAGCTCGTGCAGGCGCTGCAGGTGGTGAAGATGGCGCGGACCACAGCCATGGGCAACAAACGCCGCCCGTTCCTTATCGGGACGGCGCGCACGGGATGGCAGACGATGAAGGAGGACGAAGCGATCCGCGCCGCCCTGCGGGAGATGCACCGCCGCGGCGTCAACATCGACCGCGCGCCAAAAGAAGCGCTGGACCTCGTGATCGACGCCAATACGCCGATGGAGAACGATCACCCGGCGCTGCGGCCGAGGGGACGTTAATCTCGCACAGCGCTCCTGAAGGCGGCTGACAGCACTGCAAGCGCGTCGCGCGGCTGACCGCCCTTCACCCTTGAATGCAGGATGATAGGTAGGCGCGGTAGCTCGGGAAGCCCAAAGCGGGCGCCCACATCAACCGCACCCATGGGCAACATGCGCGGCGCCAGCGCAGCAACACCAAGTCCGGCGACGACGGCCGCCGATACCGCCGTAACGCCACCACCGACGAAAATCTCCGTCCAGGGCACACCGGCTTCATCGAGAAGCTTACCTGCCATCACGCGCACACCACAGGATTCGGGCATCGTAGCGACCGGCAGTGGCTCACCCGCGCGAGGCTTCCAGTTCGGCGATGCGAACCAGCCGAATTTTTCTTCCGCGATGATTTCGCCATCGCTCCGCTCCGCGTGCAGGCGCACGATCACCGTATCGAGTTCACGCCGGTCGAAGCTCTGAAGTAGATCGCCCGAAGATCCGATCCGGATTTCGATCACCAGATTTGGGTCTTGCGCGTTCATGCGTGCGATCAGCGCAGGCAGCTCCGGCCCCGCAACATGGTCGCTGATGCCGATGGTGAGGCGTTCCCGGCGAGAGGCAAGTACGGCAAGCGCACGATCGTGCGCCTCCACGAGTTCGCGAGCACGATCGAGGAAGGCTGCGCCGCGCGCCGAGAGTTGCACGGAGCGCGGTGTCCGTTCGATGAGCCGACAACCGAGCCTGCTTTCCAACCGCTTTAACTTCAGGCTGACCGCGCTCTGCGTCGTCCGCATCGCTTCGGCCGCGAGTGTAAAACTTCCAAGTTCAGCGATACGGACAAACGCGCTGACGGCATCCAGATCGAGAGGGCGCTCCGTCATTTTCGATTGTTATCTCTGAAATCAACATCCATTGCGTATCAAAATACTACGACGCTGCCTAATGTCGAGCCGGATCGAAATGGAAAGGAACCGCGATGCCGCTCGTTCATGTCTCCCTGCGCGCTGGAAAGCCCGAAGCCTATCGGCAGGCAATCCTCGACAGCCTCTATCGTGCGATGCGCGAAGCGCTCAGGGTGCCCGAAGACGACCAATTCATCACCCTGACCGAGCATGACGCGACGAACTTCCGCTACGGCAATGCCTTCGGCATCACGCGGAGCGATGATCTCGCCTACATCCAGATCACGGTGTTCAACACGCGCACCCTCGAACAGAAGAAGGCATTCTTCCAGCGGACTGCCGAGTTGCTGGGCGAAAGCCCCGGCATCCGGCCAGAGGATGTGTTCGTGAACATTATCGAATCGGCGAAAGAGAATTGGTCCGTTGGACATGGCCTCGCGCAATTCGCGTGAAATGACGTGAGCGGTTCGACCGCCGTCCTCATACCTTCGCCATTTTCCCCGCCAACTCCTCCATCACCCGCGCAAGATCGCTCTCAATCGCCGCGGCCTCAATCTCCACCACACGATAGTCCCTTGCCTCCAGCCATTCGCGCCGCGCGGCGCGGTCGGTGGCGATGGTGGGGGCCTCATTGGGGTTGACGATCTCGATGGCGATGCGGTGGACGAAGGAGACGAAGTCGGGGATGTGACGGCCCACCGGCGTCTGGCGGCGGAACTGGCCGGCGAAACGGCGGTCGGTGGTCAGCGCCTTCCACAGGATGCGTTCGGCGTCGCTCGGATTGCGGCGTAGCAGCCGGGCAAGCCCGCGAATGCTGCCGCCGTCGCTTCCGCCCGAACCCTGCTCGGCCAATAGCTCCCGCAGCCGCTTGCCTTGGCTTGCATCGAGCACGCCGCCCTTGGCGGGGCCCTTGCGCCCCTCCGCGATCGCCATCACCACGCCGTGCAGCGTGTGCATGTCCTGCTTGGTCGGCTCCATGCGGGTAAAAATGTTGCGCAGGTTCACCAGCATGGTGTCGCGCTTTTCCGCCGGGCGCAGGAATTCGACCCTGTCGAGTTCGCTCACCAGATTGTCGAAGAACGCCTGCATCTGATGCTGCGAGGCGCGCTCGGAGCGCTCCGGCATCGCGAACGGCAACGCATCGCGAGTGGCCAGCTTGAACCACTCGTAGCCCATCAGCAGCACGGCCTGCGCGAGATTGAGCGAGGCGAAGCCGGGATTGACCGGATAGGTGACGATGCGGTCGGCCAGCGCCACCTCGTCGTTCGTCAGACCGTAACGCTCGCGGCCGAACAGGATCGCGGCGGTGGCGCCGGTGGCGATATGGGACGACATCTCCCGCGCCGCCGCCTCCGGCCCCACCACCGGCTTGGCCTGATCGTGGGCGCGCGCGGTGGTCGCGTACAGCAGCGACACGTCGGCGATGGCGGCCTCCACCGTGTCGAACAGTTCCACCTTGTCGAGGATGTGATCGGCGCCGGCGGCTGAGCGCTGCGCGGCGACGTTCGGCCAGCCGTCGCGCGGCTTCACCAGCCGCAGCCGGGTCAGCCCGAAATTGCCCATGGCGCGGGCGCACATGCCGATGTTCTCGCCGAGCTGCGGCTCGACCAGCACCACCACCGGCCCCTCGAGGGCGTGGCCGGTCTTGGTCTTGTCGGTGCCTGAGCCGGACATGCGGTGTCGCTTTCTGATGGCTGCGTCGATGGGCCGCCGCGCGGCCGCAGCGGTCGGTTTTGCGATCGTTTCGGATTGGCCGTTGCGGCGGATTTTCTCCAGCCGCAGGCTGGGCTTGTCGAGCATTTTTGATGCTGCGATGCAACCCTCGAGCCGACATCGGGCCGAACCACCGGCAAATTATCCGAAAGCCAGCCCGCGCATGGCGGAATTGATCGAAATGGGGCCCATTGAGACGGTGCGTCGGCTTTCGCCCCCGGCTGTGCGGTGCTATAGCCCGGCCATAATCAAAAACCATCCGCGCACCGTCACGCGAACTTCGAAAAGGCCCCCTTCCCCATGGCGAAAATCAAGGTGACCAACCCCGTCGTCGAACTCGACGGCGACGAGATGACCCGGATCATCTGGCAATACATCAAGGACAAGCTGATCCACCCCTTCCTCGATGTGAACCTTGACTATTACGACCTCGGCATCGAATACCGCGACAAGACCAACGATCAGGTCACCGTCGATGCCGCCAACGCCATCAAGAAGCACGGCGTCGGCGTCAAGTGCGCCACCATCACCCCCGACGAAGCGCGGGTGAAGGAATTCAACCTCAAGCAGATGTGGAAGTCGCCGAACGGCACCATCCGCAACATCCTCGGCGGCGTGATCTTCCGCGAGCCGATCATCTGCAAGAACGTGCCGCGCCTCGTGCCGGGCTGGACCCAGCCGATCGTGATCGGCCGCCACGCCTATGGCGACCAGTACCGCG
>JAEWIX010000021.1 GCA_023386885.1 Pseudomonadota bacterium | reverse complement strand
AATCCCACCCCCCCCAACCGCCGATGCGCTTGATCTCCCAGTGCAGATCGATACCCGATTGCGCCTTGACGCGCGCGCGCACGGTTTCGCCCAGCGTCTCGATGTCATGCGCGGTGGCATCACCGGTATTGATGAGAAAATTGCAGTGCATCTCCGATACCTGCGCGCCGCCGACGCGAAGTCCGCGACAGCCTGCGGCATCGACGAGCTTCCATGCGCTGTGACCGGGCGGATTCTTGAAAGTGGAGCCGCCGGTTTTCTCGCGGATCGGCTGCGCCGTTTCGCGATGCTCCTGCACCGCCTGCATCCGCGCGCGAATGACCTCAGCGGCGGCGGGCACACCGCGAAAGCGTGCCGAGGTGAACACGAATGACGGATCGATATCGCTGTTGCGATATGTGAATCCCATCGCGGCATTGTCGAAGCGATGCAACGTGCCGTCGCGGGACACCGCGGTCGCCTCAACCAGAACGTCCTTGGTCTCGCCGCCGTTGGCGCCGGCGTTCATCCGCAGCGCACCGCCGATGCTGCCGGGAATGCCGAACAGGAATTCCAGCCCGCTGAGGTTTGCAGCCGCCGCCGCTTCCGCCACCCGCTTGTCGAGTGCGGCGGTGCCGGCGTGAACGATATCGCCCTCAACGCGCGTGGCGCCGAACGCGCGTGGCGACAGCCGGATCACCACACCCTCCATGCCGCCGTCACGCACGATCAGGTTCGATCCGACGCCGATGCAATAAACCGCAATCTCGCCACGCAAATGCCGCAAGAAATAAGCGAGGTCATTTTCGTCGGCCGGCGTGAACAGCACCTGCGCCGGACCGCCAACGCGAAACCACGTCAGCGGCGCCAGCGGTTCGTTGCCGAGCAGCCGCCCACGCAAGTCAGGCATCGCGGATTTCAAGTCTGGAATGAGATCAGCAAACATCAGTAGAGCCAGCTCTTGTATTCGGGGCTGGTTCGCATCCGTTCGCTGAACAGCCACACCATACGATCGTTGAACCAGGATTTACCAACCAGCACATTGACGGTGCAGAGCACAAGCACCACGGTGTCGGATTGCACGATGCCCCAGACCAATCCAGCCAGATTGACCATCGAGACCGCCATCAGCGCACGAAATACTCGCGGATGCTGATCCGGCAGCGCTCGCTTGCCTTCGTTCAGCCAGACGCGCTCGCCCAGCACCGCCTTCGACGCCCAGTTGTCAGTCGAGCGCGGCGGTGGAAACAGCCATGGATTGATGTAAAGAAATCCAACCATCATCGCGACAGGCACCAGCGCCCACCAACCGATGGCGTGATAGCTCCACACCGCAACAACCAGCAGCGGAAAGGCCGCGTAGCGCGTCCACACGCTCCACGGATTGGCGTGGCGACGCCATGTCTCGTCGCTGAGAACGGCCATGTCCATTCTCCCTTGCGCAGTTGGCGCGGGCTATCCGAGCGCTTTCAATTCCGCCGGCAACGCGTAGGCCCATTGCGTGATGTTGCCGGCGCCGAGGCAGACGACGTAGTCGCCCGGTTTCGCCACGCCGCGCACCACGCCGGCGAGCGCCGCGGCGTTTTCCAGCGCGATTACCTCGCGATGGCCATGCGCGCGCAAGCCGAGTACGAAGTTATCGCGGTCGATGCCGGGAATCGGCGCCTCGCCCGCTGGATAAACGTCCGCGACGATCACCGTGTCGGCATCGTTGAAGCAGGTGCAGAATTCCTCAAACAGCGATTGCAGGCGGGTGTAGCGATGCGGCTGCACCACCGCGATGACTTTATTTTTCGTCGAGTCGCGCGCGGCCTTCAGCACCGCCGCGATCTCGACCGGGTGATGCCCGTAGTCGTCGATGATGGTGACGCCGTTCCATTCGCCGGTGCGGGTGAAGCGCCGCTTGACGCCGCCGAAGCCGGCCAGCGCCTTGCGGATCACATCGTCGCTGAGGCCGAGCTGATGCGCCACCGCGATGGCTGCGGTGGCATTCAGCGCGTTGTGGCGGCCCGGCATGGGCAGCACAAGATCGGTGAGTTCGTGCGCGGTGCCGGCCTTGCGATCGCGGAACGCGATCTTGAAGGTCGATCCGCCGTTCGCCGCCTTGAGATCGACGAGGCGCGCATCGGCCTGCGGATTGGTGCCGTACGTGATGATGCGACGATCCTCGATCTTGCCCACCAGGGTCTGCACCACCGGATGATCGATGCACATCACAGCGAAGCCGTAGAACGGCACGCTCTCGACGAAATTTCGGAACGCGTCCTGCACCGCATCGAAGGTCTTGAAGTGATCGAGGTGTTCGGGATCGACATTGGTGACGATGGCGACATCGACCGGCAATTTGAGGAAGGTGCCGTCGCTTTCGTCGGCCTCCACCACCATCCAGTCGCCGGTGCCGAGCCGCGCGTTGGTGCCATAAGCGTTGATGATGCCGCCGTTGATAACCGTCGGATCGAAATCACCGGCGTCGAGTAGCGTCGCGACCATCGACGTCGTCGTGGTCTTGCCGTGGGTGCCGGCGATGGCGACGCAGCTTTTCAGCCGCATGAGTTCCGCCAGCATTTCGGCGCGGCGCACCACTGGAATGCGCTGCGCGCGCGCCGCCAGTAATTCGGGATTGTCGCGCTTGATCGCGGTGGACACCACCAGCACGTCGGCGCCTGCGACATTCTCCGCCGCATGGCCGACGGTGACCTTGATGCCCTTCTCGCGCAGCCGCGTGACATTGGCGCCCTCGGACGCGTCGGAGCCCTGCACGGTGTAGCCGAGATTGTTCAGCACCTCGGCGATGCCGCTCATGCCGATGCCGCCGATGCCGACAAAGTGGATGGGTCCGATCTCGCGCGGCAGTCTCATGCGTGTATCCCGTATGTTGTCGTCATGCCGCGCTCGTCGCGGGCATCGAAATCTATATCTGATTCAGCCAAGACGCGGATGCTGGAAGAATTGGAGGGCCGGAACACAGGCGAGCGAAGCGACGCCGTTCTTTGAACGGCTGTGTCCGGCCATGACGCCGAAGTCAAGGCAAATTGGCTAAATTCCCGCCACCTTCACAACCAGATCGGCCAGCCGCTCGGCCGCATCCAGTTTGCCGATGCCGCGCGCGGCCTCGGCCATGGCTTTGAGACGCAAGGGTTCGGCCGCAAGACGAGAGATTTCCGCCGCCAGCCGGTCCGGCGTGAATTCGGCTTGTGGGATCCGGATCGCGCCGCCAGCATCGGCCAGCACGCCGGCGTTGGCGAACTGGTCCTGATCGAGCGCGCCAGGCAACGGTACCAGAATCGACGGCCGCCCGATGGCACCGAGTTCCGCCACGGTGGTGGCGCCGGAGCGTGAGATCACCAGATGGTTCGAGGCCAGCCGCGCCGGCAGGTCGCTGAAAAACGGAGCGAGTTCGGCATTGATCTTGAGGCGGTCATAGACCGCACGCACGCGCGGCATGTCTTCGTCGCGCACCTGCTGCGTCAACATCAGGCGCGGCCATAGCGCCGGCTCCAATCGTTCGATCGCGCCGGGAACGATATCCGACATCACTCGCGCGCCCTGGCTGCCGCCCACTACCAGCAGGCGCAGCGGACCATTCGGCTCGGGTGGCGCGAACGGCACGGCGGCGGCGGCGAGAATCGCCGGCCGCATCGGGTTTCCGGTCACGGTGGCTTTCGCCGCAAGCGCCGGATCGCGATCCAGCACGCCCGGCAGCGAGGTGGCGATGGCATTGACGCGACCGGACAGAAAGCGGTTGGCCCGCCCCATCACCGCATTGGCTTCATGAATGACGGTCGGCACGCCGAGCATCCGCGCGGCGAGCAATGGCGGCAAGGTCGGATAACCGCCGAAGCCGATCATCGCGGCGGGCCGCAGCCGACGCACCAGATTGAGCCCGACGGCCATACCGGCCGCAAGCCTGATGCCGGTCCTGGCCAGCGCCAGCGGCGAACGGCCGCGCACCGTCGCACTCGGTACGACGTGCAGCGTCTCCTTGGAAAACAGCCCGCTGTAGCGCAACGCGCGTTCATCGGTAACGAGCCGCACGCGCAAGCCACGATCCATCAGCGCGGCGCCGAGCGCTTCCGCCGGGAACAGATGGCCTCCGGTGCCGCCCGCGGCCAGCAGGATGAGAGGCGCTTCGCTCATGGTCCGGGCAACTCAGCAAAAACTGCGAACGACATCACCGTCGATCACGCGTAGGCTTGCGCCGCGTTGATATCGCCGATCGACGCCATTTCCGTGGCGGGCCGCTGTCGCGTCAACGCCAGCATCATGCCGACGCCATAGGCCAGCGACACCATCGACGAACCGCCGTAGGAAATGAACGGCAAGGTCATGCCCTTGGCGGGGATCAGGTGCAGGTTCACCGCCATGTTGATCGCCGCCTGCACGCCGAACAGGATCGCGAGGCCCGATGCGGCAAATCGCGTGAACAGATCCTCATTGGCATAGGCGCGCGACAACGCCCGCAGCACGATGAAGGCAAACAGTCCGGCCAGCGCGAGACAGAAGATGATGCCGAATTCTTCCGCCGCGACGGCGAAGACGAAGTCCGTGTGGCTGTCCGGCAGGATGCGTTTCACAGTACCCTCGCCCGGACCGACGCCGAACCAACCGCCATGAAGGAATGACTCCATTGCGGTGTCGACCTGGAACGTATCACCCGATGCAGGGTCCATGAATCGTTTGATGCGCGCGGCGACGTGCGGCACCAGCAGGTAAGCGCCGAACAACCCGGCCGCGGCCGAGCCGGCGAGCCCGAACACCCAGATCATACGCATGCCGGCGATGAAGAACAGCGCGCCCCACACCATCAGGATCAGCATGGTCTGGCCGAAATCCGGCTCCAGAACCAGCAGCGTGACCAGACCGAGCAGCATGGCCAGCGCCATCGATGTCGCCGGCATTTCAGGCCGTCGCGCAGATTCCGCGAACAGCCATGCGACCACCACGACGAAGGCGGGCTTTGCCGATTCGGACGCCTGAATGTTGACGCCGAGAATGGTGATCCAGCGCCGCGCCCCCTTCACCTCGGCGCCGAACAATAAAGTGGCCACGATCAACGTCACGCTGATGGCCAGCACGATCAGCGCGCTGCGCCGGATTTGCCGCGGCGACAGAAACGACACCGTCAGCAGCACGATCAGCGACGGCAGCAGGAACAAGACGTGACGATTGAAGAAGTGGAACGGATCGAGCCCGATGCGGGTCGCGACCGACGGACTCGCCGCCAGCGACAGGATCACGCCGCACAAGATCAGCAGCACGAACGCGCCCAGCAACAAGCGGTCGACGGTCCACCACCATTCGGAAAGCGGGGTGCGTTGTTCGCGAGAAATCATGGCGGGTCCTGCGGGCCGTTAACTGCCCATTGGTCCCCCATCATGGTTTCCGAACCGTTAACGGATAGCAAACAATTGTCGTGACGGCTCAGACCGCCGGCACGACGCCATCCAGCGCTCGCACCAGTTCACCGAACCGGACGCCGCGCACCTCAAAGTTGGGGAACTGATCGAATGAGGCGCAGGCCGGCGACAACAAGACCACCGCGTCCGCCAGTCCGGCCGCCTCGGCATCGCGCGCAGCGTTCGGCACCGCGACTTCGAGTGTCTCGCTGATCTCGTAAGGCACCTTGCCTTCGAGAGTTGCGGCGAACTCCTGCGCCGCCGCGCCGATCAGATAGGCCTTGCGGATGCGTGGGAAGAATTCGGCCAGCGAGGTGATGCCGCCCGTCTTCGGCTTGCCGCCGGCGATCCAGAAGATGTCGCCGAACGAGGCCAGCGCTCGCGCCGTGGCATCGGCGTTGGTGCCCTTGGAGTCGTTGACGAACAGCACGTTGCCGCGCCGGCCAACCTGCTCCATGCGATGCGCGAGGCCGGGGAAACTGCGCAGGCCCTTCTGCAAGACATCGTTGCGAACGCTGAGCGCCAGCACGGCGGCTGCAGCGCAAGCCGCATTCTGCGCGTTGTGAACGCCGCGCAGCGAGCCGATGCCGCCGATCCGGGCGATTTCCATTCGCGCACCGCCCGCCGCGCGGACAATGGTGTCGCGCTCGACATACATGCCGTCGGCCAGCGGTTGCTTCACCGAAATGCGCACCACCGGCTTGCCGGCCTGATCGAGACGGTCGGCCACCGCACGGCACCAGCCATCGTCAACGCCGACGATCGCTGCGCCACCCGGCTGCACGCCCGCCACCAGCCGTTCCTTCACCGCCGCGTAGTGATCGATGGTGCCGTGGCGGTCGATGTGATCCTCGCTGACATTGAGCAGGATTCCGACGCTGGGATCGAGCGAGGGGCACAGGTCGATCTGGTACGACGACATCTCGATGACATGCACGCGGCCGGCGCGCGGCGGCTCCAGCGACAGAATCGCGATGCCGATGTTGCCGCCCATCTGTACGTCGTGCCCTGCCTCGCGCATCAGGTGCGCGATCAGCGCCGTGGTGGTGGATTTGCCGTTGGTGCCGGTGATAGCGACGAATGGCGCGTTCGGCGCATGACGACGGCGCTCGCGGCAGAACAGTTCGACATCGCCGATCACCTCGACGCCGGCGCGCTGTGCCAGAAGCACGGTCCAGTGCGGCTGCGGATGCGTCAGCGGCACACCTGGCGTCAATATCAGCGCGGCAAAATTCTCCCATGCCACGCCGCGCAGATCAGCGGTGATGAAGCCGGCGCGCGCAGCGGCCGCCATACGCTCGGCGCTGTCGTCGCAGGCAATGACCTCGGCACCGCCGGCGCGCAACGCCTCACAGCTTGCAAGGCCGGAGCCGCCAAGCCCGAACACGGCAACCGTCTTGCCGGCAAATGAGGTAACGGGGATCATGGTGTCAACGCAGCTTAAGCGTGGAGAGGCCGAGCAGCGCCAGCATCACCGCGATGATCCAGAAACGGATCACCACCTGCGGTTCGGTCCAGCCCTTCTGCTCGAAGTGATGATGGATCGGCGCCATCTTGAACACGCGCTTGCCAGTGAGCTTGAACGACGCGACCTGCACGATCACAGATACCGCTTCCAGCACGAACAGACCGCCGATCACCGCCAGCACGATCTCGTGCTTCACGGCGACCGCAATCGAGCCCAGCATGCCGCCGAGCGCAAGCGAACCGGTGTCGCCCATGAAGATCGACGCCGGCGGCGCGTTGAACCACAGGAAGCCGAGCCCCGCTCCCAGCACCGCGCCGCACAGCACCGCCAGTTCGCCGGTACCGGCGACATAATTGATCTGCAGATAGTCGGAGAACACCGCGTTGCCGGCGAGATAGGAGATCATGCCGAAGCTCGCGGCGGCGATCATCACCGGCACGATGGCGAGGCCGTCGAGACCGTCAGTGAGGTTCACCGCGTTGCCCGCGCCGACAATGATAAAGCCGCCGAAGATCACAAAGAACCAGCCGAGATTGATCACCGCTTCCTTGAAGAACGGTATCGCCAGCGAACTCGACAGCGGCTCACGGCCGATCCGCATCAGCGCGTAACATGCGATCGCCGCGATAACGCCCTCGATCATCAACCGGCTGCGGCCGCCGAAGCCGTTATGGCTCTGCTTGGTGACTTTCAGATAGTCGTCATAGAAGCCGACCAGACCGAAGCCGAGCGTGACGCCGAGCACGATCCAGACGTAAGGATTCATCGGGTTGGCCCACAGCAGGGTCGAAACCACGAGACCGGAGAGAATCATCAGCCCGCCCATGGTGGGCGTGCCCTTCTTGGTCAGGTGCGACTGCGGTCCGTCGGTGCGGATCGGCTGTCCCTTGCCCTGGCGGATGCGCAGATTGTCGATGATCCACGGCCCGAACAGAAACACGAACAGCGCCGCCGTCACCATCGCGCCGCCGGTGCGGAACGTAATGTAGCGAAACACATTGAGGCCCGGAATCGCCGGCACCGCATCGATCAACCAATAAAACATTCAATCCGCCTTACACCGCTGCGTCGTCGTGAGCGGCCTTATCGGGGAAGCGCTTCTCCAGCGCGCTGACAATGACTTTCATTTTCGAACCGAGCGAACCCTTGATCATGACCGCGTCGCCATCGCGTAGCGCGCCCACGACCTGCGACTCAAGCAAGGCCGAGTTCTCGGCATAGCCGCCGCGCCGGCTGGAGGGAAGCGCATCCCACAGGTTTTGCATCAGCGGACCGCAGCAGAATACCGCGTCGATCCCGTTCGCCGTCACCGCCGCGGCAAGGCCGCGATGCAGATCGGCACCGGTCGGCCCGAGTTCGAGCATGTCGCCCAGCACCGCGATCCGCCGCCCGCGCGGTCCCACGCCGGCCTGGCCGAGCACATTCAACGCCGCCGCCATCGAGGCCGGGTTTGCGTTGTAGCTCTCGTCGATCAGCGTGGCGCTGCCGTGAAGGAATTCCAGCGTCTTGCGCGCGCCGCGCCCCGTCGCCGCCTGAATTTGCGAGAGCGCCAGCGCCGAGCGCGCCAGATCGGCGCCCGCGAGCGATGTCGCCGCCAGCACCGCTAGCGAATTCAGCGCCATATGGCGGCCGGGCATCGCCAACTTGTAAGTGACATCGTGATCGAGAATGTCGGCATGGATCGCCGAGCAGGTCGCATGCAACGCAACATCCAGCAACCGCGCGTCGGCGGTCTTGTGCGCGCCGAAGGCGACGATGTTGGCGATACCCGCTTTCTTGGCATGGCGCTTCAACCGCGCGAACTGATCGTTATCGCGATTGAGCACCGCAACGCCACCGGGCTCGACGCCGGAGAAAATTTCCGCCTTGGCGTCGGCGATCGCCTCGACGTTCTTGAAGAACTCAAGATGCACCGGCTCGACGGTGGTGACGATCGCGATATGCGGCCGCACCAGTCCGACCAGTGGCGTGATCTCGCCGGCGTGATTCATGCCAATTTCGAACACAGCGAAAGCCGTATCCACCGGGCAGCGCGCCAGTGACAGCGGCACGCCCCAGTGATTGTTGAACGAGGCAACGGACGCGTGCGTCCTGCCCTGCTTCTCCAGCACCTGGCGCAGCATTTCCTTGGTCGAGGTCTTGCCGACCGAGCCGGTGACGGCGATCACTTTCGCACCAAGCCGAGCGCGCGAGACTTTTGCGAGATCGACCAACCCTTGCAGCACGTCTTCGACGACAAGCAACGGCATATCGGCGGCGAACTGATCGCGCTTGTCGCGCGATACCACTGCCAGCGCCGCGCCGGCCTTCAGCGCAGCCTCGACAAAGGCGTGGCCATCATGCACGTCGCCCTTGATGGCGAAGTAAGCGTCGCCCGGCGCAATGGTGCGGCTGTCGATGGAGAGGCCATGGATCGCGGCCGGCATCGTGCCGCGCATCTCGGCTTGCATCGCGCTCGCCATTGCGTCCGGCGTCCAGAGTGGCTGCGTGCTCATGCAACTTTCACTTTCAATGCGTCCACGACCGTGTCATGGTCGCTGAACGGCAGCGTGCGATCGCCGACAATCTGGCCGGTTTCGTGGCCTTTGCCGGCAATCAACAAAACATCGCCGTCCTGTAAATCATCGATGGCGGCTCGGATCGCCTCGGCTCGGTCGCCGATCTCACGCGCGCCCGGCGCGGCGGCGACGATGGCGGCGCGGATCGTCGCCGGATTTTCGCTGCGCGGATTGTCGTCGGTGATGATCACTGCATCGGCGTTCTGCGCGGCGATCTCGCCCATCAGCGGCCGCTTGCCGGCGTCGCGATCGCCGCCCGCGCCGAACACCACGATCAGCCGCCGCTTCGCATAAGGCTGCAACGCTTGCAGCGCCTTGGCCAGCGCGTCGGGCTTGTGCGCGTAATCGACGAAGATCGGCGCGCCGTTGCGCTCACCGACCAATTCGAGCCGCCCTTTGGCTCCTTCAAGGCGCTCGAGGGCGGCGAACACGCTCGCGGCATCGCTGCCGGTAGCAATCGCGAGACCTGCCGCGACCAGCGCATTCTCGATCTGAAATTCGCCGACAAGCGGCAGGCGCAGGCTGTAGCGCTGCCCGCGATGCGCGAGCGTGAGCTTCTGCGTGAAGCCATCGACCGCGACATCGATCAGGCGAATGCCTAACCCTTCGCCGTCGCCACGACGCCCCACGGTGAGCAAACGCAGGCCGCGTTTGCGCACGGCATCGATCACCTGCTGCGAGACATCATGATCGGCAGCGATCACAGCCGCGCCGTCGTCCACGATCAGATCAGTAAACAGCCGCAGCTTGGCCGCGAGATAGTGCGCGACATCGGGATGATAATCCATGTGATCGCGCGACAGGTTGGTGAAGCCGCCAGCGTTGACGCGTACGCCATCGAGGCGGAATTGATCGAGCCCGTGCGACGAGGCTTCCAGCGCCAGATGCGTGACACCGTCATTTGCCAGTTCGTCGATGGTCCGAAGCAGCGCGATCGGGTCCGGTGTCGTGAGTGAGCCGTAGACGTTGCGTTTGGTACTGACCACGCCGACGGTGCCGATGCTGGCCGCCTCATCGCCAAGTTGCTGCCATATCTGGCGTGCGAACGCCGCAACCGACGTCTTGCCGCTGGTGCCGGTGACGGCGGCGATGATCTTCGGCTGACGCGGATAGAAACGCGCCGAGGCCTGCGCCAGCGCGCGGCGCGGATTGCTCACCGTCACGAACGGCACGCGCGCATGATCCGCCGGCGCATGATCGCCGGCGATGGCGACCGCGCCCGCCGCAATCGCCTGATCGATGAATCGCACGCCGTCGGTTTTCACGCCGGCCAGTGCGAAGAACAGATCGCCCGGCTTGACGGCGCGGCTGTCCATTGCGAGGCCCGTCACCGCGATCTCCCGCGCCGATGGATCGATCGCAACGTCCGCGCTGAACAGTTCGTATAGTCTCATGCTTTCCGGGCCTGACGCCGCATCACATCGCAGCGCCTGAGCAAGATCAAAATCGGGTCGTGACACTCATCTCGATGTCGCAAGAATAAGGCGCTCAGACGGCGGCAGATCGAAACGCGGCTGAATTCCCAACAGCGGCGCGATGCGGGCGATCACCTTGCCGCCGGTCGGCACCGCGTTCCATCCCGAAGTGATGAAACCGTAGGTTTCCTTCAGCGGTTGCGGCTCGTCGATCATGATCAGAATCTGATACTTCGGATCGTCGGCCGGCAGGATCGCGGTGAAACCGTTCAGCACCTTCTTCTTGGCGTAACGGCCGTTGATGACCTTCTCGGCGGTGCCGGTCTTGCCACCGACGTAGTAACCCTTGACGTCGGCCTTGCGCGCGGTGCCGATCTCGGCATTGAGCCGCATCAGAAAGCGCATCTTCTCGCTGGTTTCCGGCTTGATGACACGCTTCGCCAGTTTCATCGCCTCTTCCTCCGACCGTTTGAGGAAGGTCGGCGGGATCAGATAGCCGCCATTGACCAGCGCGTCGATGCCCATCACCGCCTGCAACGGCGCCACCGCCATGCCGTGACCGAAGGAAATGGTGACGGTGTTCAGTTCGCCCCACTTGCGCGGCAGGATCGGCGACGCACTTTCCGGCAATTCAGTGCGCAGCCGCGTCATCTGGCCCATCTTACGAAGGAACGCCTGATGCGCCTCGATGCCCTGCGCCAGCGCCATGCGCGCCGCGCCGACGTTCGACGAGTAAGTGAAGACTTCCTTGGTATTGATGAAGCGGCCGAGCGGGTGATCATCGTGAATCTTGAAGCGGCCGTAATGCAGCGGCCCGCGCGCATCCCACATTGAATTCAGCGTCGCCTTGCCGGAGTCGAGCGCCATCGCCAGCGTAAACGCCTTGAACGTCGAGCCCATCTCGTAGACGCCGGTGGTCAGACGGTTGATGCGATCGGGATCGTTGGCTTCCTTCGGATTGTTCGGGTCGAAGTCTGGCAGCGACACCATCGCCACGATCTCACCGGTCTTGACGTTGGAGACGAGCCCTGATGCCGCCTTGGCCTTGTAGTGCTCTTTCGCCTTCATCAACTCGTCACGCAAGGCGTGCTCGACGCGCAGATCGACGGCCAGTTCGACCGGCTTCTGCAAGCGGTCGGTGGCGAAGCCGGCGCGATGCAGATCCGCCAGGCCATTGGTGTCGAGCCACTTCTCGATGCCGGCGATGCCCTGGTTGTCGATGTTGACGAGACCGATCAGGTGCGAGACGTCGGCGCCGTTCGGATAGACGCGCTTGTTCTCGCGCAGGAAGCCGATGCCGGGAAGACCGAGCCGATGAATGTCGTGCTGCTGGCGCGGGGTGATTTCACGCTTGAGCCAGACGAAGCCCTTTTTCGACGACAGACGGTCGCGCACTTCTTTCGTATCGAGATCGGGCAATGCGGCCGTCAGCATCTCGACCGCCTCATCGACGTCGATCAACCGGCGCGGTTCGCCGAACAGCGACGGCGTCTTCACGTCGGTGGCGAGGATCTGCCCGTTGCGATCGACGATATCCGGCCGCGCGGTGGCGATCGCATCCTGAGTCACGCGGCGCGATCCGTGACCTTCGCCGAAGGTCGCGAACATCACCAGCCGCGCGCCGATCACGACATAGACCAGCGAGAAAATCAGGATGGTCAACCCGACGCGCACCCGCGCCCGCGCCGCGCGATCGACGTTCTGCCCATAGAGGAGACTGCGAACCACGCGCTGACGCCAGGCGGAAAACGAACGCTCGGGGGCGCGCACGACCTCGACTTGATCGTTCATCGCGCGCCCTCCGTTGCGGGTATCGAACCGGTCATCAGGTCGGGATCGGTGGTATCGATCATCGCACCGATGGGATCGGGCTCATTGGGGTTGATCAGGGTGGGCGAGCGTTCAGGCAGATTCTTCAGCTGATCGTACTGCCGGCCCTCGAGCGGCCGCAGCTTGGTATGGCGTTCGGCGAAGCCTTGCAGGCGCTTCGGTGAATCGAGCCGCGCCCATTCGGCGCGCAATGCCGCGATGGCATCGCGCTGCGCCCGCACTTCGGCGTGCAGCCGCTGCACACGCTCGGTGCGCGATGTCGATTCCATCTTGATGCGGTAGACGTAGGACGCACCGAACACCAGCAGGCAGACGACGAGAAGATGGATGATCCGCATGGCTCAACCTCTTCGCATGACGCTGGCCAAGGTCGGCCATGTCGGCAGTTCGTCAGCGGGTTGCGCCGGTGCTGCGGTTCGCTCGGCGGCGCGCAGCTTGGCGGAGCGCGCGCGCGGGTTGGCATCGACTTCGTCGTCGCCGGGTTTCACCGGGCGCCTGGTCAGCACAGTAAAGCGCGGCGCCTCTTGCGCGACCTGTGGCAGATGCCGCGAACCGCCGCTGCGCTGGCTGCGCGCGACCAGAAAATTCTTGACGATGCGATCTTCCAGCGAATGGAACGTCACCACCACCAGGCGGCCACCGGGCTTCAGCACCTGCTCGGCCGCGGCCAGCGCCAGATGCAGTTCGTCGAGTTCGGCGTTGACGAAAATCCGCAGGCCCTGAAATGTCCGCGTCGCCGGATGAATTTCACCTGGCTTGGCGCGCACCACCTTGCCGACGATATCGGCCAGTGCGCGTGTGGTCGCGATCGGCGCTTCGCGTCGCGCGGCCACGATGGCGCGGGCAATATGCCGCGAATAACGCTCCTCACCGAAGATATAGATGATGTTGGCGAGATCGGCTTCCGAGGCGCTCGCGACGACGTCGGCGGCCGTGGGGCCGGTGCCGCTCATCCGCATGTCGAGGGGGCCGTCGAGCCGAAACGAGAAGCCGCGCTCGGCCTGATCGATCTGCATCGACGACACGCCGATATCCATCACCACGCCGTCCACCGCATCCACGCCGTGCGCGGCGCAAACCTCGGCCAGATTCGAGAAACGGTCTTCCACCAAGGTCAGCCGTCCGTCCGACTCGTCAACAAGATCGAACCCGCCGGAGATGGCAGTGCGGTCGCGGTCGATGCCGATGACGCGGGTGCCTTCGACCGCGAGCAACGCGCGGCTGTAGCCGCCGGCGCCGAAGGTCGCATCGACATAGATGCCGCCGCTATGCGGCGACAGCCATTCGAGCACTTCGCGCCCGAGAACCGGAATATGACGCGATAACGGAAGCGCGGTCATGCGCGCATCCCCCCGCCGCCGTGCCCGCGATGCCGCGCGTCGACGCCGCTGCTGACTGGCCTGGCCGATGGCATTGGCGATGACATGGACGTTGCGCCGGGTTCCGCTTTCCGTTTCGACGCGAAAATCCGAACTTCCGCATGGGACGATGTGCTGGGCCATGGGATTCGTCAGCGTCAAAGGAGCCTGAGCCGCCCGAACGGGCTGGCTTTTCACCCTTCAGTAACGGTGGTTAGCGTTAAAAAAGCGTTGATGAAATGGCGCAAGTCCAACGTAACGCCGACGCGCATTGGTCACGCCCGACAGATTCCCTGTGGATGCTCCGCGGTAGCTATGGGCGTTCGCGGTTGTCGCTAGGCGTTTGTGCTATCTAGTTTATGTCCGGATCGTGACGGCGGCGCGCGGCCAATTGGTTGCCCGCCGCCAAAATGAGCGCAGTGCGCCGTGGTGCCGCCGGGTTTGAGGGGTGGAGTACCGTTGGGTCCAGTATCGTCCGAGAAGCCAGCGCCGAGGCGCCAGCGGGCCCTTCCGATCCCGAAGGCCAGCGCCGACATGCCGAAGTTCACGCCCGATTCCTCCGTCGTCTTCGAGGTGGTTCCGTCCGAGAATTTCGGCGAGCGGAACAACGGCTTGTCACCCGACATGATCCTGCTGCACTACACCGGCATGCCGGACCTTGAAGGCGCGTTGTACCGCCTTTGCACCGCCGGAACCGACGTCTCCGCGCACTACGTGGTGCTGGAAGACGGCCGCATCCTGCAATGCGTCCCCGAAGACAAGCGCGCCTGGCACGCCGGCGTGTCCTATTGGGCGGGCGAAACCGACATCAATTCTTGCTCGATCGGCATCGAGATCGTCAACCGCGGCCACGACTGGGGTTATCCGGATTTTCCGCTGCGGCAGGTCGCGGCGGTGATCGCGCTGTGCCGGGGCATCATCATCCGGCGCGAGGTGCCGCCGCATCGCGTGCTGGCGCATTCCGACGTGGCGCCTTCGCGCAAGCAGGATCCCGGCGAGAAATTTCCCTGGCGCTCGCTGGCAGACTCCGGCGTCGGCCTCTGGATCGAGCCGGCGCCCATCGTTAAAGGCGACATGCTTCGTCCCGGCTCGACCGGGGATCAGGTCCGGGACCTGCAATCGGCGCTGGCGCGCTTTGGCTACAGCATCGAAGCGGACGGCCGTTACGACGTGCCGACGCGGGAAGTCGTCACCGCGTTCCAGCGGCACTACCGGCCGGAGCGCGTCGACGGCATCGCCGATCAATCGACGCTGAAGACATTGCATGCGCTGCTCGCGATGCTTCCGGCATCAAGAACGATTGCCACCGCATCATAATCCGCGCTGAAGGCAAGCGACCGGCGCTTGACGGATCGCCGTCAACCCCGCATGGGTGGCGCGTCAGTCGGCCGGACGGCCGCTCCGGCACCGGCCGAAAGGCCGCCGGGGAGGAAAGTCCGGGCTCCATCGACATACGGTGCCGGATAACGTCCGGCGGGGGCGACCCCAGGGAAAGTGCCACAGAGAACGAACCGCCTGTCTCCTTCGGGATTGCGGGTAAGGGTGAAAAGGTGCGGTAAGAGCGCACCGCGTCGCCGGTAACGGCAACGGCATGGCAAACCACACCGGGAGCAAAACCGAATAGGGACGGCACAGCGGTTGGTTCGCGCGAGCGATAACACCGCGGGATCGTGTCGGATCCGCCGTCCGGGTAGGTTGCTTGAGGCAATGTGCGAACATTGTCCCAGACGAATGGCCGTCACGCATCGTCCGTGCAAACGGGCGATGCCCTACAGAACCCGGCTTACAGGCTGGCTGATATCTTTAACGAACGACCCATGAGAGGTCCGGCGCCCGTCGCCGGGCCTCTCGCCACGTTCGGGTTCCGGATAGGTCAAAGTTGAGGGTTTTGCCGACCTTTGATTTTACGGCTGGGCGATACAGCAAGCGAGACACCGGCCGAGACCGGCGAAGCTCAGGTTTATCATGACGCGCTTCTTCACCCGTTTGCTGCGTTTCGACCGTCCCTCGGACGCGATCTACGTCGAACTGGTGGACGCGCTGTTCAGCCTGGTGCCGCCGATGGTGTTTCTCGCGATCTCGATCGGCGTAGTCGGCACGGCGATCTTTACCCGCACCGGCGACTGGCTGGTGATCGGATTGACCCTTGCAACCCTCGGAGTGACCGCTGAACGCATCCTGATGGCCTTGCGCTATCGTCAGGCCCGTGCGGCCGGTCCGTTGTCGTTCGCTGCTGCGCGGGGCTGGGAGAAGCAGTTCGCGACACGAAGCTTCATTACGACGTCGATCGTCGGCACCATGGGCGCGTGGTGCTTCATGCTGCCCAATCCCAAGATTCACATGCTGATGGTCGGAATGCTGGTTGCCTATGGCGCGGGCACCGTGACGCGTGTGGCCTATCGGCCGTGGCTGGCGATCATCAACCTGCTGATTATCTCGCTTCCGTCGATCGCCGCATGTCTCTACATCGGTGGAACCGTCTACTGGTGCCTCGCCTTTCTCATGGTGATCTTTCTGCTCGGTTCCTTCGAGACCGTGCAGCACCTCTATGCCGGCATCGTCAGCCAGCTCACGCTCAAGCTCCGTTTCGCGGGTCTCGCGCGGCGCGATCCGCTGACCGGTCTGTCCAATCGGCTCGCCTTGAACGAAAATCTGGAGGCCATTGTTGCTGCGGCCTCGCTCGAGGGCCGGCCGCTTGCGGTCCACAGCCTCGATCTCGACAACTTCAAACAGGCGAACGACCGCTTCGGTCATCCCGTCGGTGATGCCATTCTGCGCGAGGTCGCGAAACGCCTGCTGCGACTGGCACGACAGACCGATCTGCTGGTCCGGCTCGGCGGCGATGAATTCGTGTTGGTGCAAGCGCAGGTCGAATCCCGCGAACAAACGCTGGCGCTGGCGACACGCATCCTCAAGGAAATCGGCAGCACCTATCAGATCAACGGCAACGCAATCCAACTGGGCACCAGCGTCGGCATCGCGATCATGACACCTGATCAGCCCCTGGCTGCCGAAGAACTCCTCATCCGCGCCGATCAGGCGCTTTATCAGGCAAAGCGCACCGGCAGCGGATATGTCGTTCATGCCGTCGCGCCGCAACTGGTGCCGCCGCTTCCGGACGGCGGCGAGATCGAGGCCACGCGAAGGACCGTCAACCTGAACTGACGGGATGCCCGGCAGCAACGCGCATTGCAGCCATGCCGCGCCGGGTGCGTTGGATGCTGGCCACGCCTGGGGCTAACCGATACAGCACATGGACCGGTGATATCGTCTCCCGCGACCGCCCTCCTCCAGCCTCGTCTTTTCATGCCCTCCTTCATTTCACGCCAATCGCTCGGCTTGTCGCTTGGCTTTCTTGGGGTCGTGATTTTCGGCGGGACATTGCCTGCGACCCGGCTCGCCTTGACCGGGTTCGATCCGTATTTCATCACCGCCAGCCGCTCGGCCATCGCCGGTCTCTGCGCGCTCGCGCTGCTCCTGTTCCTGCGGCGCCGATTGCCGCCGCGACATACATGGCCGTCGCTGGTGCTCGGCACGCTCGGCGTCGTGGTCGGTTTTCCGCTGTTCATGGCGATGGCAATGCAGACGCTGCCGGCAGCGCATGGCGGCGTGGTGCTGGGCGTGTTGCCTATCGCCACGGCCATTGTCGCGGTGCTGGTGACGCACGAGCGCCCCGGCCTCGCCTACTGGATCGCGGCGCTGGTTGGCGCTGCGCTGGTGATCCTGTTCGCGCTGCGCCACGGCGGCGGTGGCATCGCCATCGGCGATCTGTTCCTGCTGCTGGCAGTGGCCGGCGGCGCCATCGGTTATGGCTTCTCCGGCCGCCTCACTGCCTTCATGCCCGGCTGGGAAATCATCAGTTGGTCGATGGTGATCGCGCTACCACTGACATTACCGGCGGCGTGGCTGCTGCTGCCACCTCACCTGTCAAGCATTCCACTCGAACCATGGCTCGGCCTGATGTACGCCGCGCTATTCTCGCAGTGGATCGGCTTCTTCGCCTGGAATGCAGGAATCTCGATCTGCGGCCTCAGCAAGGTGTCGCAACTGCAACTGCTGCAACCGTTCGTGACCATCGCACTTGCCGCGCTGGTGAACCGCGAGGCGATCGATCTCGATACCATCCTGTTTGCCGGAGCGGTGGTCGCCACCGTCGCGATCAGCGCGCGAACGCGCGTGCGCACCGAACCTCTGACGCAGGCTCGAGGCTGACGAATTATTCGTCGTCCTCATCGTGGTTCGGCGCAGAGCTATGCGTACTACGACGACCGATCGAACTGGTGTAGGCCGGCTCCCGATAGGCAAAGTTGCCGCCACGACCGGCGCGCGCCGCGATCTCCTCGCCCGACACCGCCGCAGGTTTGCAGACCACGCGACGACTGGAACGCCGCATCAGATCGACATGAATGTGATTGTAGTGATAGACGTTGGCGCCGGGCGCCAGCACCGTGGTGAAGTGCTGACATGCCGTGCCCTGCACGTCGCGCAGGAATCCCTGCTCCTCCGGCAGCCCCTTCCAGCCCTTCTGAACCGAAATGTAGCGGCCGTCGGCGAGTGTGAATCCGGCAATGTCCAGCGCGTTGCCGAAAGCATGTTCAGAAATATGCGCGCGCGGATTGCCGTTCATGCCACGGCACGAATAGGCGGAAATCTGCTTGATCTCGACGACGCGCGCGCCGAACCAGCGGATCGCCGCCGGCTGGATATTTTCGCTGAGCCACCGATCGAGCGCGGACACGATGGGGCATGCCAACGTCGCAGTCGGCTTCAACGTGACCGGGCCGAATGCCGACACCTGCGGCGCACGCGCGGGCCCGAGCGCCGGCAAGGGCGCCTCGCGCGCGGTTTCGTTCGGCATCGCGGACCCGCGCGAATAACGCGGTGCGGCATCAGTTGACGAATAATCTTGCGGCGCCGCGTTCGAGGTGGCGTAGCCGCGTTGCGATTCATAACCGCGTTGTGAGTAAGGCTGCGGTCCGGTCTGCCAGCCGGGCGGCGTATGGGCCGCCTGCCCCGCGCCGCTTTCCGCCGGCAACGCAATCTCGTCGTCGGCCGGTGCGACTCCGGGCGCATTCAGCGACACCGGCCCACGCGCGCCGTCGTCGCTTCGCACCGCGGCCGTTCGCGCCGGTGGCGCAGCCGCATAGCTCGGCTGCGAGCCGGGCCAGCGCGGCTGGTTGCTGCGGCCAATGGCAGCCGGCGGCCGCATGTCGTCGGCAAATCCCAGCGAGGTCGCAGCGTCACCCAGCGCCGCCACCTTCAACGGGAACTCGGCGCCACACACGCCGGGCCCTGAAATCGGGTTGATCCGCACGAGTTCGGCGGATTCCTTGACAGTGCCGGACTTCAGGCACGCGGCTTCGGCCTCGGCACGCCACGGCGCGCGCTGCTCGACCTGAAAGAAACCGCGCCCACATCCCGCCAGCGAGGCGAGTGCGGCACAGCCCATAAGGGAAAGGATAATTCGGCGCTTCATCCGCGCACGTTGGTCGAATTTATTTAAAGACTCTTCAACGCATTGATTTCAGGAAGTTTTAACCATGCGGAGAGCGTTTGCGGGCACTCCGATCCACATTGCCGGGAACGGACGACGCCTTTCCCGGTTAAGGTCGAGGTCTGGATGAGCGCGCTCGAAATGGGGAGATGGGCCATGACGACCTTCGGCAGACTCACCACCTTCACCGCATATCTTTCGCTGGCCTTCGTCGGCGCCATCGTGCTCGGACTGCTGTAAATCCGGGCTGCTGCGCGACGCGTGGCGCGGATTTGAGCCAATAGCCTGCAGGGCGCGGCCTTGACGATGCCGCACTGACGTCCCATTGACGACGATAGGCAAACGTCGTGGGGGATCGAAAGCCGATGCGTCTCAAACCCATCGTGATCGCCGTTGCGGTGGTTGCGGTCGCATTCGCCGTCAGTCTGAAAGTAATGGACTGGCTCGCGCCGAGCCAATCGCCACCTGCGCCGGTGCTCGCGAAACTGCCGCCACTGCCGGAGGCAACCCGCAATTCGACGCTGCTGGTGCCGATCCAGATTCCGCTGAAAGCCATCGGCGATGCCGCCGAACGCGCCGCCCCGCGCAACTTCGCCGGCAAGGCGGCGAATCCGGTGCCGCAACTGTTGCAGGACGCCGACATCAACTGGACCGCGGCGCGCGGCACGATCACCGCCAGCGGCGCGCAAGCCGCGCTGGCGCTGGCAACGCCGCTCACCGGCAAGCTCAATGTGACGGGATCGCTGTCCGCCAATGCACGGGGCGCGCTAAACGATGCGCTCGGCTCGCTGCTGGGCGGCAACGTCGCCAAGCAAATCGGCGCGATCAACATCAAGTCGTTCAAGGCCGACGCCGAGATTCGCGGCAATGTCGGCATGACGTCGCAGCCGGCGCTGACGGCGAACTGGCGTATCGAGCCGAACCTCGCGGCGCAGGTCGATCTCGGCGACACCAATCTCTCAATCGCCGGCGTCCGCGTCAGCGTCCCGGCGCAAACCAAGCCGGCCATCGATCAGGCCGTGAACGAGCAGCTTGCGACATTGCAGCAGCGCATCCGCAACGATCCCATGCTCGAACAGAACGCGCGGCGGGAGTGGGCCAAGATGTGCCGCTCAATTCCGCTTCATGGCACCGCGGCAGCACAACCGCAGTTGTGGCTCGAGTTGAAGCCGACCAAGGCCATCGCGGTGCAGCCGAAGATCGATGCCAGCAACGTCACGCTGATGCTCGGGGTCAATGCGGAAACCCGGATCACCTCCGCGGAAACCAAGCCGCAATGCCCCTTCCCCGCCACGCTGGAGCTGATCGCGCCGCGCCCCGGCCGCGTCGATATCGGCGTGCCGGTGGATCTGCCGTTCACCGACATCAACAAGATCCTGGCGGCGCAGTTCGCCGGCAAGACATTTCCGGAAGACAAGGACAGCGCCGTCGCGGTGACCGTCAAGCGCGCCACCGTCGCCGCGGCAGGTGATCGCCTGCTGATCTCGCTGGTGGTGGACGCCAAGGAGAAGCGAAGTTGGTTCGGGCTCGGCGCCGACGCCACCGTGAATATTTGGGGCAAACCGGCCCTTGATGCGAAACAACAGACGGTGCGGCTGACCGACATCAAGCTCGCGGTCGAATCCGATGCGGCCTACGGCCTGTTCGGGGCAGCCACACGCGCCGCGATCCCTTACCTGGAAAAGGCGGTGGCGGAGAAAGCCGTCATCGATCTCAAGCCGCTCGCCGCCGACGCGCGGCAGCAGATCGGCGCCGTCGTCGCCGGGTTGCAAAAGAAGGAAGACGGCGTGCGCGTGGAGGCCGCGATCGACAATCTCCGCCTTGCCGGAATCGCGTTCGATTCCACCAAGTTGCGCGTCATTGCCGAGGCCAGCGGCGCGGTGAAAGTCACGGTAACGACGCTGCCCGCCTTCTGACGCGCGTTTTCTTTCCGGCAGGGTGCGACAATCTGTCTTGCGGCGGGGGTGCGTTCTTGGCACAACCGCAACCGGGTGGCGTGAACCGTCGCGACCACCCGCAATAAGAACAATCCAAGGAGATAGTCCTGATGAAGAAAACCGCCGCCACCCTCATGGCCGGCCTCGCCATCGCCCTTTCCGGGGGCGCGGCGCAAGCCCAGATTTCAGACGACGTGGTCAAGATCGGGGTCTTGACCGACATGTCGAGCCTGTATTCCGACGCCACCGGCAAAGGCTCGCTGATCGCAACGCAAATGGCCGTTGCCGATTTCGGCGGCAAGGTGAAGGGCAAGCCCATCGTCGTGCTGTCCGGCGATCACCAGAACAAGCCCGACGTCGGCGTCAATATCGTCCGCAACTGGGTCGACAACGACAAGCTCGATGCGGTGTTCGACGTCCCGACCTCGTCGGTGGCGCTGGCGGTCTCCACACTGCTCACCGAGAAGAACAAGATCTTCATCAATTCCGGCGGCGGCAGTTCGGATCTCACCGGCAAGGCGTGTTCGCCGATCTTCGTCCACTACACCTACGACACCTATGCGCTGTCGAGCGTCGCCGGCAAGGCGATGGTCAAGCGCGGCGAGGACACCTGGTTCTTCCTCACCGCCGACTACGCGTTCGGCCACGCGTTGGAGCGCGATGCCACCAACATCGTCAAAGCCGCCGGCGGCAAGGTGCTCGGTGCGGTACGCCATCCGCTGAACACATCCGACTTCTCGTCGTTCCTGCTGCAAGCCCAGGCCTCGAAAGCAAAGGTGATCGCGCTCGCCAACGCCGGCGGCGACTCCACCAACGCGCAGAAGCAGGCGGCCGAATTCGGTATCACCCAGGGCGGCCAGAAGCTGATCGCGCTGCTGCAGGAGATCACCGATACGCACAGTCTCGGCCTCCAGCAGGAACAGGGTCTGATCCTCACCGACGGATTCTATTGGGACATGAACGATGAGACACGCGCCTTCTCCAAGCGCTTCCTGGAGAAGGTCGGTCACATGCCGACGATGATTCAGGCCGGGCTCTATTCGGCGACGATGCACTATCTGAAGGCCATCGACGCCACCGGCACCGATGACACCGCCAAGGTGATGGCAAAGATGAAGGCTACGCCGATCAACGACTTCTTCGCCAAGAATGGCCATATCCGCGAGGACGGCCGCATGGTGCATGACATGTATCTGTTTGAAGTGAAGAAGCCTTCCGAATCCAAGGGCGAATGGGACCTCTACAAGCTGCTCGCCACGGTGCCGGGCGACCAGGCCTTCCGCCCGATGAGCGAGGGCGGCTGCCCGTACATCAAGAAGTAAGCGCGACGCAGGGTTTGATCGAACTGCGTTGAATCAAACCCGTCGCTTATCCTTGAGCGGAATCGACGAAGGGCCGGACGATACTGTCGCCCGGCCCTCTTTCATGCACGATTCAGATTCAGCGAACCGCTTACGTCGAATACTTGAACTCCGGCATCGCCTTCAGTTGATCCTTCGTCGCACTGAACACGCCGTGGTCTGGATACCACGGATTGGACTTCGCGGCCGGCGTCGTGGTGGCCGCGCCGGTGGTCGTGGTCGAGGCCGGACGGCCGGTCATCCCGGTAGAGCCGCTTCCAGTGCTCGCTGTCGCCGAAGGCACCGGCGTATCGACCCATTTGATCTTGTCGAACGGCACCGCGACATAATGCTCACCCATGCCGAGGAAGCCGCCGACGCCGATCACCGCCGCGGCGATCTTGCCTTCCTTGTCGAACAACAGATCGTTCACCGAGCCGAGGCTCTCATTGCTGTCGTTATAAATCTTCAGACCGACAACCTTCGAGGCGCGCCACTGACCCTGATGCGACGTCGTATCGGCAGCCGGAGCCGTTGTCGTCGCGGCCGGCGGCGTCGTTGTGGTGCTCGGGCTCGTTGGTGATTGCGCCAGCGCTGCGGTCGCCAGCATCGTCGATCCAACCAATACAGTCATCATGGACTTCGCGATCATGTTTGCTCTCCCTTCTGCGAAACTCTGCGGAGTGAACACGCCAGCGCGGCGGATGTTCCTGCACGCAGGACGCGACGCCGCTGCAATACAAGAAGGACTGAGTTGCGAATTCGGAAGCGAAAACGTCGGAACCAAATTCGACGTTGCATATCGGCGAAAAGCGCAACACGTCCGGTCGCGTTCGTTCAGCGCGTTTGCATTTTAGTATCCCGCCGCGTGACGCGACATCGTCGCGTCAGAAGCTGCCCCAGTACGGCGGCACGCTGTAGTAGCGGTGCAGGTCTTCTTCCTGCGTACGGTCGCCCCAGTCGAAATCCTTGTCGGCCAGGAACGACGGCGCCTTCTTGAGTTCGTCGTCGGAAATATCGAGCTGATAGGCTTCATGCTCGCGGCTGTAGGTCAGACGCGCCCACGGCAGCGGCAGCAGATTGGCACCAAGACCGAGAAAGCCGCCGAAGCTGAGAATGGCGTAGGACACTTTGCCGCTGATCTTGTCGATCATCAGCCGTTCGATATGACCGATCTTCTCGCCGTTCGGGCGCCGCACAGCGGTGCCCTCGACGCGGTCGCTGGCAATCAAACTATGAGGTTTCTTCATCACCTGATCGAGGGTCATGGCTGCCTCCCTGATGAGCCTGATGAAATCTCCGGACCAACGCCCCGCGTGCGCGCAAGTTCCGCCCTATGCACGTTGCCCTGCCAATGCCACAGTTCGCAGCGCATAAGGAACCGATCGCACCATAATTTCGCCAGCGCCCGTTGTGGCGGCTGAAACATCATTTGGACACGCCATGAAACCTGCCGTGCTGTGCGCTGCGCTTGCCATCGGTTGTTCCATATCGTTCGGCGGCAGCGCATGGGCGCAGCGCGCCAATTACGAGGCGATGGTGGCGGAACACGCGCGGGCCAATGGCATTCCGGAAGCCCTGGTGCATCGCGTGATTGTGCGCGAGAGCCGCTATCAGCCGCATCTGGTCGGGCGCGGCGGCACCATCGGCCTGATGCAGATCAAGCTCGCGACCGCGCGCGGCCTCGGCTACACCGGCACCGCCGCCGGATTGCACGATCCCAACACCAACCTGACTTACGCCGTGCGCTATCTCGCGGGCGCCTACCGCGCCGCGAACGGCGATGCGGCCCGCGCGGGCCGCGACTACGCCGCCGGGGATTAATATGCCG
>JAEWIX010000001.1 GCA_023386885.1 Pseudomonadota bacterium | reverse complement strand
GCGGCGATGCGCTGAAAGGCATCGAG
Source organism: Pseudomonadota bacterium (assembly GCA_023386885.1). GTDB lineage: Bacteria > Pseudomonadota > Alphaproteobacteria > Rhizobiales > Xanthobacteraceae > 62-47. The sequence continues at coordinate 85,334 of JAEWIX010000001.1, read as the reverse complement.
ACGACGCGCGAGGCCATCGCCATGACGCGCGATTTCGTCTCCACGCTATATGGCGCGGCGGAGTTGTCAGTCGCCAAGGGCCGCACGCTGAAAGAAACGATGGCGGCGACCCGCGAGGTGATGGACCCGAAGTTCTCGAGCTTCGCGATCTACGAGCACTGCCTGCCGTTCAACGTCTCGCGCGCCTTCGACGAGGCGTCGGGCATCGACGACCCGGTGATCTGGACCGACAAGCGCGACCGCGAGATGTGGGCCGCGTTGCAGGGCTGACGTATTCGTCATTGCGAGGAGCGAGAGCGACGAAGCAACCCAGCATCACGAAGGAAGAACTGGATTGCTTCGCTGCGCTCGCAATGACGTTCAAAGGTTTGAAATCTCGCGAGCCAATGGGAGAGTGAGATGAACATCAACACCGCACCCAACAGTCTGAAGCAAGGCACCGCCGGTGTGACGCCGGGTTACATGTCCGGCTTCGGCAACTCGTTTGAAACCGAAGCATTGCCCGGTGCGCTGCCGATCGGCCGCAACTCGCCGCAACGCTGCGCTTACGGCCTTTATGCGGAGCAGTTGTCGGGCTCGCCCTTCACTGCGCCGCGCGGTTTGAATGAGCGCTCGTGGCTCTATCGTATTCGTCCGTCGGTGAAGCACTCCGGTCGCTTTACGAAAATCGACCCGATGCTGTGGCGCACCGCGCCGTGCTTCGAAGACGACATGCCGATCTCGCAATTGCGCTGGGATCCGACGCCGATGCCGAAGGAGGAATTGACCTTCGTGCAGGGCGTGCAGACCATGACCACGGCGGGCGACGCCAACACCCAGGCCGGCATGGCCGCGCATGTCTATCTCATCACCAAGTCGATGGTGGATCAGCACTTCTACAATGCCGACGGCGAGATGATGTTCGTGGCGCAGCAGGGCGACCTGCGCTTCGTCACTGAATTCGGCCGCATCGATATCGAGCCCGGCGAGATCGCGGTGATCCCGCGCGGCGTCAAATTCCGCGTCGAGATTCCGAACGGTCCGGCGCGCGGCTATCTATGCGAGAATTACGGCGGCGCCTTCACCTTGCCGGAGCGCGGGCCGATCGGCGCCAATTGCCTCGCCAATTCGCGCGACTTCCTCACGCCGGTCGCGGCCTATGAGGATAAGGACACGCCGACCGAACTTTACGTGAAGTGGGGCGGCGCGCTCTACATGACCAAGCTGCCGCATTCGCCGATCGACGTGGTGGCGTGGCACGGCAACTACGCGCCGTACAAATACGACCTGCGCACCTTCTCGCCGATCGGCGCCATCGGCTTCGACCATCCCGATCCGTCGATCTTCACCGTGCTGACCTCGCCGTCGGAAACCGCCGGCACCGCCAACATCGATTTCGTCATCTTCCCGGAGCGCTGGATGGTCGCGGACAACACCTTCCGCCCGCCGTGGTATCACATGAACATCATGAGCGAGTTCATGGGCCTGATCTACGGCGTCTACGATGCCAAGCCGCAAGGTTTTGTGCCGGGCGGCATCAGCCTGCACAACCAGATGCTGCCGCACGGCCCGGACCGCGAGGCGTTCGATCACGCCTCCAACGGCGAGTTGAAGCCGGTGAAGCTGACCGGCACCATGGCCTTCATGTTCGAAACCCGCTTTCCCCAGCGCGTCACCAAACACGCGGCGACCTCCGGCACCTTGCAGGACAACTACGCCGATTGCTGGAACGGGCTGGAAAAGAAATTCGATCCGAACAAGCCGTAACTGGTTCGCGCACATACTTTGCAGTCATGGCCGGGCATGGCCGTTTGAAGAACGGCGTTCTTTCGAACACCTATGTTCCCGGCCATCCACGTCTTCCTTCTTTGATACAATCAAGACGTGGATACCCGGCACAAGGCCGGGCATGACGCCTCGTTAAACGGAGAGTGATTTGTCCCACCCCAACGATCCGAAATTGAAATCCTTCATCGACGTCGCTGCCGATTCGGACTTCCCGATCCAGAACCTGCCTTACGGCGTGTTCTCGACGCCGGCCTCGTCGCAGAAGCGTGTCGGTGTCGCCATCGGCGAGTTCGTGCTCGATCTCGCCGCGCTGGAGTCCGAAGGGCTGCTGAAGGCCGGTGACGGCGTATTCGCGCAAGGCGGCCTCAACGCCTTCATGGCGCTCGGTCCGACAACATGGAGCGCCACCCGCGCGCGGATCAGCGAACTCTTGCGCCACGACAATGCGACGCTGCGCGATAACGCCGCCTTGCGCAAACGGGCGCTGCTCCCGCGCAACGAGGTGCAGTTGCACATGCCGTTCGCGGTCGCGGGTTACACCGATTTCTATTCGTCGAAGGAACACGCCACCAACGTCGGCATCATGTTCCGCGGCAAGGACAACGCCTTGCAGCCGAACTGGCTGCATATCCCCATCGCCTATAACGGCCGTGCCTCCACCGTCGTCGTCAGCGGCACGCCGATCATCCGGCCGCAGGGCCAGTTGAAGCCGCCATCGGCCGACGCGCCGAGCTTCGGCCCGTGCAAGCGGCTGGATTTCGAACTGGAGATGGGCGTCGTCGTCGGCGGCGCGTCGCAGATGGGCCACATGCTCACCGAGGCGCAGGCGACCGAGATGATCTTCGGCTTCGTGCTGCTCAACGACTGGAGCGCGCGCGATATCCAGCAATGGGAATACGTGCCGCTCGGCCCGTTCCAGGCCAAGGCGTTCGGCACCTCGATCAGCCCGTGGGTGGTGACGCGCGAGGCGTTGGAGCCGTTCCGCGTTGCGGGGCCGACGCAGGATCCTGTGCCGTTGCCGTATTTGCAGCAGAAGGGCGCCAACAACTACGACCTCAATCTCGACGTCGCGCTGCGCACCGATGGCGCAAAGGATTACGCGCGGATCGCGCGCACCAACTTCAAGTACATGTACTGGTCCTCGGTGCAGCAGCTCGTGCATCACGCCTCCGGCGGTTGCGCGATGAATGTCGGCGATCTGCTCGGCTCCGGCACCATCTCCGGTCCCGAGAAGGACCAGCGCGGCAGCCTTCTCGAGATTTCGTGGAACGGCAGCGAGCCGATCGATCTGCCGGGCGGCGTCAAGCGCACCTTCTTCGAGGACGGCGATTCGCTCTCGATCCGCGGCTGGTGCCAGGGCGACGGCTACCGCGTCGGCTTCGGCGAAGTCGAAGGCACGATTCTGCCGGCGAAGGGGTAGGGGTTCTCGCGCGACGGCTATCTCACATTCCGCAGCGGCAGTTTCGTTGTCGCCTTCAGGCGGTCGAGCACGATCGACGAGCGCACATGCGCGATGCTGGGGTGCGGCATCAGCACGTTGTTGACGATATCCGACAGACTCTTCAAATCGCGCAGGACGATCTTCAGCAGATAGTCCGCGTCGCCCGTGAGCGAATACGCCTCCTGCACGTCGTCGACCCGCAGCACCAGATCGCGAAAGTGCTTCGCATTGTCCGGTGAGTGAGTCGCCAGCGTGATGTGGACGAACGCCACCACGTTGAAGCCGAGCCGCTCGGCGGCGAGGTCGGCGTGGTAGCCAGCGACGATGCCGTCGTCCTCCAGCCGGGTGCGGCGGCGCGAGCATTGCGAGGCCGACAGCCCAACCGCGTCGGCGAGTTGCTGGTTGGTCAACCGGCCGTCGTCCTGCAACGCCGCCAGCATTTTCAGGTCGAAGCCGTCGACATCGATCATGCATGAATCCTCGAATGGCGCATGGTTTGTGCGCATTCTCGCGGAAATGCCCCTCGATTGCACGCTTTTTGCGCGAAAATCGGCGGATAATGGTTGAAATTTAGCTTCAGGAGGTTTCGCCATGGGTCCGTTCCCGCACGACGCGCCGCCCGCCACCATTTCCGCCGACAATCCGATGGGCACCGACGGCTTCGAGTTCGTCGAATACGCCCACCCCAATCCGCAAGAACTGCACGTGCTGTTCAAATTGATGGGCTTTGCCCCGGTGGCGCGGCACAAGACCAAGGCGATCACGGTCTATCGCCAGGGCGATATCAACTATTTGGTCAATGAGGCGTCCGGCACTCACGGCTTCGAATTCGTCGCCGCGCACGGCCCTTGTGCGCCGTCGATGGCGTTCCGCGTGGTCGATGCGCAGCAGGCCTACGCGCGCGCGCTCGCGCTCGGCGCGGAGCCGGCGGGCGTGGATGCGGCGGGCAAGACGTTAGATGCGCCGGCGATCAAGGGTATCGGCGGCAGCCTGTTGTATTTCGTCGATCGCTACGGCGGGAAGGGCTCGGCTTACGATGCCGAATTCGAATGGCTCGGCGAACGCAATCCGCGGCCACGCGGCGCGGGGCTGTTCTATCTCGATCATCTCACCCACAACGTGCATCGCGGCCGCATGGATGTGTGGACCGGTTTCTACGAGAAGCTTTTCAACTTCCGCCAGATTCGTTTCTTCGATATCGAAGGTCGCGCGTCCGGCTTGTTCTCGCGTGCGCTGACCAGCCCCGACGGCAAGATCCGGATTCCGATCAATGAGGACGCCGGCGATGCCGGACAGATCGAGGAATATCTCAACATCTATCGCGGCGAGGGCATCCAGCACATCGCCTGCGGCGTGCGCGACATCTACCAGACCATCGAGCGGCTGCGCGCAGACGGCCTGCCGTTCATGCCGTCGCCGCCGGCGACGTATTTCGAGAAGATCGACGCGCGGCTGCCGAAGCACGGCGAGGATATCGCGCGGCTCCAGACAAACGGCATCCTGATCGACGGCGAGGGCGTGGTCGACGGTGGCCACACAAAGGTGCTGCTGCAAATCTTCTCGGCCAACGCCATCGGGCCGATTTTCTTCGAGTTCATCCAGCGCAAGGGCGACGACGGCTTCGGCGAAGGCAACTTCAAGGCGCTGTTCGAATCGATCGAGGAAGATCAGATCCGCCGCGGCGTGTTGCCGCTCAAGGGCGCGGCGTAGTTTCGAGTCCCGACCTCTCCCCGCGTCATGCCCGGGTTTGTCCCGGGCATCTCCGTCTTTTCTCTTTTTTGGCAGCCAGAACGTGGATGGCCGGGACGAGCCCGGCCATGACGACGTTTTAAGCTGTGCAGAGCAAGCGCACTTACTTCCCGCCCCACGCCTTCACGATATCGCCGAGGCTCGCCTTCACCGGCTCGCGCACGTTCGAGGGCGTGCGTGAGAAGCGCGGCGCGGGGGCCGGCTGCGGGATGCCGTGGCGGGTGATGAACACCTCGCGCGCTTGCATGTGCGGGTGCTGCGTCGCCTCGCTCATGGTCAGGATCGGCGCGAAGCAGACATCGGAGCCTTCCATGATCTTGCACCACTCGTCGCGGGTCTTGCTCTTGAACACTGCGGTGAGTTTTTCCTTCAGCGCCGGCCAGCCCTTGGCGTCCATCTGCGCGTCGTAGGCGGCGTCGTCGAGGCCCGCCAGCTTCCGCAGCAGTGCGTAGAACTGCGGCTCGATCGAGCCGATGGAGACGAACTGGCCGTCCTTGCACTCGTAGACGCCGTAGAAATGCGCGCCGCCGTCCAGCATGTTGCTGTCGCGCTTCTCCTGCCAGCGGCCGATGGCGCTGAAGTCGAAGAACATCGACATCAGCGAGGCCGCGCCGTCGCACATCGCGGTGTCGACCACCTGGCCCTTGCCGGATTTGCCGGCTTCCACCAGTGCCGCCAGCACGCCGACCACGAGATAGAGCGCGCCGCCGCCGAAATCGCCGACGAGGTTGAGCGGCGGCACCGGCTTGTCCTTGCCGCCGATCGCCGCCAGCGCGCCGGTGATCGAGATGTAGTTGATGTCGTGCCCGGCGGCGCAGGCCAGCGGGCCGGTCTGGCCCCAGCCAGTCATGCGGCCGTAGACGAGGCGCGGATTGCGCGCCAGCACCACGTCGGGGCCGAGCCCGAGCCGCTCCATCACGCCCGGACGGAAGCCCTCGATCAGCGCGTCGGCGTTGCCGAGCAGGTCGAGCGCCTGCGCGATCGACGCCTTGTCCTTGAGATCGAGCTCGACCACCTTGCGGCCGCGTCCCGACACCGATTTCATGTTCTTGTTGGCGCCGACGCGGTCGAGCGTGATGACCTCCGCGCCCATATCGGCCAGCATCATGCAGGCGAATGGGCCGGGGCCGATGCCGGCGAACTCGACGATGCGCACGCCCTTCAGCGGGCCGGTGGCCGGTTGCGATGCGGCGCTGGTCTGCGGATCACGCGTTGTCACGGTGTCGGTCACGTTCACTCCCTGTCTCGATGGCGGACGCGCCTCGCGCGTCTCGTGCTTCTGTCGATTGTCGGCCCTGTCGGTCCGTCGCACAAGCCGGTTTTGGCGGCAACGCGATGCGCCCTCAAGCCGCGGAACCGCATAGCGGGATTGTCGGGAAACCCGTTCAATTCCTTGTCGCGAAAATCCACGGTGAAAATCCCTGCGAGTTGCCTCTCGCAGCCGCGAAGCGATGCAGTGCGCGAATGTCAAACCCACTTGATGAGGGTTTGCTCCCTGCGACAATCCTGCATAGTGTCGGTCATCATTCTACGGTTCGAGGCTGGAGTTCGAGGTGATCGACAAGCGCGTGAAGACGGTGGAGGACGCCGTCGCCGGCGTCCGCGACGGGGCAACGGTATTGGTGGCAGGGTTCGGGATTGTCGGCGTCGCCGATCATCTGCTGGAGGCGCTGCACGATCAGGGCGCGAAGGAACTCACCATCGTCGCCAACAATTCCGGCAACGGCGATTACGGGCTGGCGCGGCTGATCAATTCGGGCCGCGTACGCAAGGTGATCTGCTCCTATCCGCGCTCCGGCGATTACAGCGCGTTCCTCAATGCCTACAAGGCCAAGAGCCTCGAGCTAGAGTTGGTGCCGCAGGGCACCATCAGCGAGCGGATGCGTTGCGCTGCCGCCGGCCTCGGCGGCTTCTTCTCGCCGGTGTCGGCGCACACCAAGTTGGCGGACGATAAGGAAACCCGCGAGATCGACGGCCGCCTGCATGTGTTCGAGAAGCCGTTGCGCGGCGACGTCGCGCTGCTGAAAGCCAACAAGGCCGATCGTTGGGGCAACCTGACCTATCTGAAGTCGGCGCGGAATTTCAATCCGGTGATGGCAATGGCCGCCGAACTGTCCATCGTCGAGGTCGATGAAGTCGTCGAACTTGGCAGTCTCGATCCGGAAGCGGTGGCGACGCCGGGCGTGTTCGTCGATCGCGTCGTCGTGGTGGGAGGAAACGCATGATATCGCCAGCTTACACCCGTCTCTCGCGCGACCAGATGGCCTGGCGCGCGGCGCAGGATTTGCCGGAAGGCTGTTTCGTCAATCTCGGCATCGGCATTCCGACGCTTGCTGCGAGTTACGTGCCGGCAGGGCGCGAGGTGATCTTCCACAGCGAGAACGGCGTGATTGGTCTCGGCCCGAAGCCGAAGCCCGGCGAAGAAGATCCCAACATCACTGACGCGGGGAAGAATCTCTCCACGCTGGTCACCGGCGGCTGTTACGTGCATCACGCCGATGCGTTCCTGATGATCCGCGGCGGCCATCTCGATGTCAGCCTGCTCGGCGCGTTCGAAGTGTCAGAGACCGGCGACCTCGCCAACTGGACCACGGAAGACCCGGCGTTTCCGCCCGGCGTCGGCGGCGCGATGGACCTTGCGGTTGGCGCGCGCGAAATCCGCGTGCTGATGGCGCATACCCACAAGACCGGCTCGCCGCGCATCCTGAAACGCTGCTCGCTGCCGCTCACCGCGCCGGGCGTGGTCAAGCGCATCTACACGGATTTGGCGGTGATCGACGTGACGCCGAAGGGCCTCGTCGTGCTGGAAATGATTCCCGGCATGACGCTGGAGCTTTTGCAGACGATGACCGAACCGAAACTGCATCTCGCAGATAGTTGGCAGGCGCTTGCCCCGCCGCAGGCGAAGGCGGCGTAACGCTCGTCACGCGCTTCGTTTCCGTCATGCCCGGGATAGCCGTTCGAAGAACGGCGTCGCTTCGCTTGCCTATGTCCCGGTCATCCGCGTCTTTATTGCCGTTGCTACAAGAAGATCGTGGATGGCCGGAATAAATCCGGCCATGACGACGTCAGATGCTGATTGTCATACGCCGCCGTCTCACTTCCGCAGCGGTTTGTCGTCATCGATCAGGATGCGTTCGGCGGCGCCGTCGAGGTCGTCGTACTGGCCGCTGCGCATCGCCCACATGAAAGCGGCGAGGCCCGCAAGCCCGAGGCCGAGCGCGATCGGCACCAGATACAGAAAATCGGTCATGCGCTTTTTCCCATCACAGGTTGCGCGGCGATAGCCTTCGCAATTGCGCGTGTCGCGCGTCGGTCGCGTTTGACGCCGCGCAGCCGCAACGCATTGGCGATCACGACGATCGACGACGACGACATCGCCACCGCCGCGATCAGCGGCGTCACGTAACCGAGAACCGCGATCGGCACCGCGATCACGTTATAACCAATCGCTAGCGCGAGGTTTTGTTGCACCAGCCGCGCGGCATTTCGCGCGATGCCGATGGCCTCGGGAACCGCCCGCAGGCTTTCATGCAGGAACACCAGATCGGCGGCGTTGCGGCCGACGTCGGCGGCGGAGGCCGGCGCCATCGAGGCGTGAGCGGCGGCGAGTGCCGGCGCGTCGTTGAGGCCGTCGCCGACCATCAGCACGCGACGGCCGCTCGATTCGATTTCGTTGACGCGTGCGACCTTGCCGGCGGGGGTAACTTCGGACAGATGCTGCGCGCAGAGATCGCCGGCGATGCGCCGCACCGCTTCGTCGTGGTCGCCGGACAGCACCTCGACGGCGAAACCCTGTTCGGTCAACTCGGTGATGGTCGCGCGCGCGCCGTCGCGCAGCCGGTCCTCGAACGCGAAGCGCGCGAAAGGTTGTCCGTCGCGTGACAGCACGACGTTGGCGCTGTCGACAAACTCGTTATCGGATTGCGTCAGCGCCCAGCTTGCGCGGCCGAGACGATAGACCTGCGCGCCGATCCGCGCCTCCAGTCCCGCGCCGGGGATTTCCACGACCGCGCCGGCATCGAGCGACGATGCGATGGCCGCGCTCGCCGCCGCAAGCGCGCGGGAATAGGGATGGCGCGAATGCGTCGCCATCGCCGCCGCAATGCCGAGCGCATCGTTATCGATGATTTCCGGATGTAGCAGGCGCGGCTGGCCCAGCGTCAGCGTGCCGGTCTTGTCGAACACGACGGTGTCGATCTCGGCGAGCCGCTCCAGCGCGCCGCCGTCCTTCAGCAACATGCCGCGTTCGAACAGCCGTCGCGCCGCCATCACCTGCACCATCGGCACCGCGAGGCCGAGCGCGCAGGGGCAGGTGATGATCAGCACCGCGATGGCGATGGTGACGGCGCGATGCAGGTCGCCGGTCGCGATCAGCCAGCCGATCATGGTGAGCAACGCGGCGGCGTGGACCACCGGCGCGTAGAGCCGCGAGGCGCGGTCCGCGATGCGACGATACGTGGAGCGGCCGGCTTCCGCCGTCTCCATCAGCCGCATCATTTCCGCGAGGAAGGAATCGCGGGCGACGGCGGTGGCGACGAGCGTGAGCGGGCCGGTGAGATTCAGCGTGCCGGCCTGCAACGCCGCGCCGCTTGTCACGGGCACCGGTGCGCTTTCGCCGGTTAACAGCGAACGGTCGATATCCGATTGGCCGTTGACGACGCGGCCGTCCACCGGCACGCGCTCGCCCGCCGCCAGCAGGATCGTCATGCCGACCTGGATGTCGCCGACCGGCAGATAGACGTTGCTACTGTTGGGCTGCGCCACCAGCGCGCCGCGCGCCGCCAGTTGTGCGAGGCCCTTCACGGCGGTGCGGGCGCGTTCGCGCATCAGGTGATCTAGCGTGCGGCCGATCAACAGGAAGAACAGTAGCGTGACGGAGGCATCGAAGTAGGCGTGCGCGCCGTGGTGAAATGTCTCGTAAAGGCTGAGCCCGAACGCCATCGTCACGCCGATCGAGATCGGCACGTCCATGTTGGTGCGGCCGTGTCTGAGCGCGCTCCACGCCGAGCGGAAGAACAAGCGGCCGGAATAGGCCAGCACCGGCAGCGCGATCAGCGCCGAGAGGGCGTGAAACAGATCGCGCGTCTTGGGATCGGCGCCGGCCCATACCGACACCGACAGCAGCATGATGTTGCTGGCGGCGAAGCCTGCGACGGCGAGTGCGCGCAACAGTTCGCTGAGTGCGGTGTCCTTCTGTTCGGAGCCGGGATCGAACAGGTGCGCGTCGTAGCCGATGCCGCGCAACGTCTCGACGAACGGCGGCGGCGTGGCGCTGTCGTGCCAGCGGATGGTGGCGCGCTTGCTCGACAGATTGACGCGCGCGGCCTCGACGCCGGGCAACGCGTTGAGTGCGCGCTCGACCGCCTGGATGCAGTTTCCGCAATGCATCGCCGGCACCGAAAGGTCGGTCTGGCGAATGCCACTGCCGACGTCGCGGCTCGCCAGCCGCACTTCTTCGGCGCGATTGGTGGCGATGTCGCCGCTGGTCAGTTCAACGCCGGGTGCGCAACAACTCATCGCACGCTCCATTGCCTCCGGCGGTCGCCGGAGACAGTAGGGTTATGGCACCTTCACGGCACGATAGGCATGCCAGGTGCCGTGGCCGAGCACGGGAAACACCACGATCAATCCGAGCAGGCCGGTGGCGATGCTCAACAGGATCAGCGCCAGCATGATCGCGGCCCAGGTCAGCATTGCCGACATGTTGTGCCAGACCAGCGCCATGCTTGAGCCCATCGCGGTCAGCGAATCGACGCGCTGATCGAGCTGCATCGGAATCGAGAACGCGCTGATGCCGAATGAGAACGCCGCGAACAGCGCCCCCACCGCGCTGCCGACGATCAGCATCGCCCAGCCGGTCGGCGTGCCGAACAGCATCGGCGCGATGTGATCGAGGCCGGGGAACGGCACCAGCCCGAAGAACAGCGCGTAGACGATCACGGCGGCGCGCATCCACACCAGCATCAACAGACATAACAATACGCCGGTGAACACGATCTGCGGGCCGGCCGCTGGGCGCACGAAGATCATGTTGAACAGGCTCACCGGTTTGCCCTCGGTGATCTGCCGGCTCTTGGCATAGGGACCGACCGCGAGGATCGGGCCGACCACCATGAAGCCGGCGAGCGCCGGAAACAGGATGTAATCCAGTTCGAACTTGAACAGGCCGACAACGATGGCCGCCGACAGCAGGAACACCAGCAGGCCGTAGGCGATGCTCGGCCATGGCTTGTTGCAGAAGTCCTGCCAGCCCAGCGCCAGCCATTGAAATGCCGACGCCGGCGTCAGTCCGCGCTTCCAGCGGCGGTCGACCGGCAGCGGCGAGACGACCGGCGGGATGATGGTCTGTGAGGGTTCGGTGTGCTCGATCACGTCAGGTCCTCATCGGTGCGATCAATCGGGATTATCGGGGCGTGCACGACGATTTCGCCGCGCTGAAGGTGCCGGCCGCGCCGTTCGCGCCGGAGCGCACATGCGCGACGCAATCCGGCTGCGAGGTGACGGCGACATAGACCAGATGCCAGTTGGCGCCGATCACCAGCGCGAGGCCAGCGCCGACCAGCAGCCAGATCCAGCGACGGCTCTGTCGCATCGTCGTGGTCTCCGCGCTCATTTCTCGGGCTTTCGGAGGTCGACGAGATAAAGCGCAAGAATCTTGCGATCGAGCGCGGAGAGGCGATTCTCCCAGGTCGGCATGTGGCCCTGGCGTCCGCCCCATAGCGTCTCCGCGATGGAGGCTTGATCGCCGCCGTAGATCCAGAACTGATCGGTCAGGTTCGGCGCGCCCATCTCGATGTTGCCCTTGGCGTCCTCGCCGTGACAGGAGGCGCAGTTGGCGGCGAACAGGTCCTTGCCAGCCGCGACCTTGGCGGGATCGAGATCCTTTGCGTCGGGATGCGACAGGCTACGCACGAAGGCTATCACCTTGTCGATGTCGGCCTTCGGCAGCATGCCGTCCTTGCCGAAGGCCGGCATCTGCGACACGCGGGTTTCCGCGTGCGCCGAGTTGATGCCGACGCGGATGGTGTCGAAGATCGCTTCCGGCGTGCCGCCCCACAGCCACGACGTTGTGGTGAGGTTGGGGAATCCCTTGCTGCCCTGCGCGGTGCGGCCGTGGCAGGCGGCGCAGTTGTCGCCGAACAGCGCGCGGCCGGTTTCGCGCACGGCTTCCATCAGCCGCGCGTCCTTCTGGATATCGGCGAAGCTTTCCTTCTCGATGCGGTCGGACCACACCGTGCGGTCGAGCGCCGCCTGCTTCACCGCCTGCGCGACGATCTGGTGCTGATCGTCGCCGAGCAGGCCCTTGGTGTAGGTGCGGCCAAGCGGCCATGTCGGCATCAGGATCCAGTAGCCGACGGCGAAGATCACCGTGCAGGCCAGAAACAGCCAGATCACCTTCGGCACCGGGGTGTTGAGTTCGGTGATGCCGTTCCATTCGTGGCCGGTGGTAAGATAACCGGTGTGCGGGTCGCGTTCAAAGTGCGCCATGATCGTCCCTCATCCCCGGTATGGCTTGTCGTCGTCGTCGTGAAGAATGGCTTCCGCCGCGGCGTTGAACGGCTTCTGGTTGGCGGGCCAGAAGGCGTAGATCACCACGATCAGCGACAATCCCATCAGATAGAACAGACCGAACGATTTGGAGAACCAGACGAGCAGGTCGTGCGTGATGGTCATGGCTTCTTCTCCGCGGTCGCGACCGGCTTGTGCGCGGCGTCGGTCAACCGACCGAGGATTTGCAGATACGCCACCAGCGCATCCATCTCGGTCAGGTCGTTGGGCTTGCCGTCGAAGGCGCGCACCGTGGTCGCCTTGCCGTAGCGCTTGGTGACGCCGTCGGCGGCGGGCGAATCCGGCGCGGCCTGAGCGTAGGCGTCGGTGGCGGCGTTGGCGATCATGTCGTCGGTGTAGGGTACGCCGACGGCGCGTTGCGCTTTCAGGTGTTTGCTCAGATCGTCGGTGCGCAGTTCGGTGCGTTGCAGGAAGGCGTAGGCCGGCATCACCGATTCCGGCACCACCGCGCGCGGATTGATCATGTGCGCGACATGCCAGTCGTCGGAATACTTTTCACCAAGACGGGCGAGGTCGGGTCCGGTGCGCTTGGAGCCCCACAGCATCGGATGGTCGTACTTGGATTCGACTGCGAGCGAATACGGCCCGTAGCGCTCGACCTCGTCGCGCAGCGTTCGGATCATCTGCGAGTGGCAAGCATAGCAGCCCTCGCGGATGTAGATGTTGCGGCCCGCCAGTTCGAGCGGCGTATAGACGCGCATGTCGGGCGCGTCCTCGACGGTCTGGTGGATGGTGAACAGCGGCGCGATTTCGACCAGGCCGCCGATCGAGGCGACGCCGATGATGCCCAGCACCAGGCCGATGGTCTTGCGTTCCAGCCGGTAGTGAAATCCGAACATGGCTGTTTACTCTCCGGGCTGAAGCGCGGCCGCGCCGACGGCGGGCTCGGTGACGGGACGGTCGGCGACGTTGTGCGCCGCTTCGTCCTGCGACGCGGTGCGGATCGTCATCCAGATGTTGTAGAAGCCGATGATCGCGCCGAGCAGGAAGCACGCGCCGCCGATGGCGCGGGCGATGTAATAGGGATGCATTGCCACCAGCGAGTCGACGAAGGAGTAGGCCAGCGTGCCGCTCTCGTTATAGGTACGCCACATCAGGCCCTGAATGATGCCCGAGTTCCACATCGCGAAGACGTAGATGATGGTACCGATCAGCGACAGCCAGAAGTGCGCCTCGACCAGCTTGGCGGAATACATGCCGTTGCGCTTCCACAGCCACGGCACCGAAGCGTAGATCGCGCCGAAGGTGATCATTGCCACCCAGCCCAGCGCGCCGGCGTGCACGTGGCCGACGGTCCAGTCGGTGTAATGCGACAGCGAGTTCACCGGCCGGATCGCCATGAACGAGCCTTCGAAAGTGGACAGGCCGTAGAACACCGCCGCCACCATCATGAAGCGCAGCACGGCGTCGTCGCGCACCTTGTGCCATGCGCCGTTAAGCGTCATCAGCGCGTTGCCGGCCGACACCCACGACGGCACCAGCAGCATCACCGAGAAGCTCATGCCGAGCGACTGCACCCACTGCGGCAACGCCGTGTAGTGCAGGTGATGCGAGCCGGCCCACATGTAGAAGAAGGTGATGCCCCAGAACGAGATGATCGACATCCGGTAGGAGTAGATCGGCCGTCCGGCGCGCTTCGGCATGTAGTAGTACATCATGCCGAGGAAGCCGGAGGTGAGGAAGAACGCCACCGCGTTGTGGCCGTACCACCACTCGGTCATGGCGTCCTGCACGCCGGAGAACAGCGAATAGCTCTTGGCGCTACCCCAGGAGATCGGCACGGCGAGATTGTTGACGATGTGCAGCATCGCCACGACGAGGATGAACGCCAGGTAGTACCAGTTGGAGACGTAGATATGCGGCTCCTTGCGGCGGTTCAGCGTGCGCAGGTAGAGCACGAAATACGCCACCCACACGATCACCAGCCAGATGTCGGCATACCATTCCGGCTCGGCGTATTCCTTCGATTGCGTCACGCCCATCAGGTAGCCGGTGGCGGCGATGACGCAGAACAGGTTGTAGCCGAACAGCACGAACCACGGGCTCAACTGGTCCGGCAGCCGCGCCCGCGAGGTCCGTTGCATCACGTAGAAGGAAGTGGCGATCAGCGCGTTGCCGCCGAAGCCGAAGATCACGCCGGAGGTGTGCACCGGGCGAAGCCGGCCGAAGCTCGACCATGCCGCATCGAAGGTCCATTCCGGATAGGCCAGCAGCCACGCCACCCAGTCGCCGACCGCCATGCCGACCACTGCCCAGACCATGGCGGCGACGATGCCGAACTTGGTCGGGGTGTCGTAGTAGCTGTCGAGCCGGCTCTCCGGTGGCTCCGGTGCGTAGTAGCCGGCAATCACCGCGAAGATTCCGGCGATGGAGACCACCATCACCAGCGCGCCATGGATTCCGAATGGATCGCCGTGCCCGCCGGCGGCCATCGCGAGGCCGGTGACGGCGAGCACCAGCAGAATGATCAGTGCGCCCTGACGTTCGTTTTTCGTGAGTTCGGCGACCATCGAAAACACACCCCTTGTTTCACCACGCGTGGCAACGTCACGCGGGTTTTCGCGCTACGCGAACCGCAAGCGCGCCGCCCGATCCGGCGCGGCCCCAAATTCGGCAGTTGCTCGGCAACTCGTTCGGCTCAACCTATATCTTGTCTAAAGATAGTCTCTTTGTGCAAACGCAAATTGACGCTGCACCGCAGCCGTGCCCGGCACCCGGTGCAGTCTGGTCAATCCGATTCAAAAGCCGCGCGTCCCGCGCAACCGCGAAAGTCAATCCATCGCGGCGGACCGCCGCAGGCGAACGCGCCAGATATCCGGCCCCTGTTCCAGATAGGTCCACTGGCAACACGCGCCGTGTTTCATCTCCAGTTGTCCGTGCAACAGACGCGGATCGTGATCGCTGACCAACTGGAGAGAACGATCCGGCGGCAAATGCTCGAACAACTGGAAAATGACGGTGTGGCGATGCCGTTGATCGATTTCGGGCAAGTTGAGAATGCGTTCGTTCTCGCAAATCTCGGTTTTCGCCGCCTCAGGCATTCACGATGGCTCCTGCCGTTGCGGCTGCTTTCGGCATCGCGATGACAACAGCGGCATCCGGCCCGGCAAGGCGGTGAATTCGGGACAAAATCACGTCCGTCTTGTTCGGCCCGGCCAGCGCCGTGAGCAACGCGCCGAAATACGGCTTGAAAATGCGCCCGGTGTCGCCGCGTTCGGCGGTCATCAGGTCGAGCATGTTGCGCGCCAGCGGCGTCAGGTCGCGGCGTTGCGTCGCGGGATCGAGGATGACGCGCAAGGTGTGCTCGATCCGCGGCCAGCTCGACCGCGAAATATGCGTCAGCACATTGCTGAGATGCGGATGCCGGTGCAGCGCGGCGACCAGGCTGAAGGCGAGGTCGTCGACGGCCGGCATGTCGAAAGCGTCGGCGCTGATCGCCGGCGCGATGCTTCGGCTCGCGACACTTGGGCTAACGGCTGGCATGTCCGGCTCCCGCATCCGCGGTGGTGCTCTTGACCGCCTGGTCCAGCAGCGCCGTCATCCGCTTGGTGGCGAGCGGCGGCATTTTGGCCTGCTTGGCGGCGTCGAGATTCGCGGTGCTGCCGCCGACCTCGATCAGGCCGACCATACCCATGCCGAAATGCGGCACGCAGCGATAGCCATAAAGGCCCGGCTTGTCGAAGGTGACGCTGATTTCTTGCGACAGCTTGCCTTTGAACGGCGTCGCGCCGTCCGGCAACATGCCTGGAATCGTTTCGGCGTCGTGGCCCTTGTCGGTCGGCACGAATTTCACGGTGTCGCCGGCCTGCACCTTCAGGAACGGTGGATCGAACGTCATCACCTGATTGTCGGGGCCCTTGTTCAGCATCTTGACCTCGAACTCCGCGGCTTGCGCGGGAAGGGCCATCAACAATGCGCTGGCGCACAGCGCGAGGGTGCCTAAGCGGGTGGTCAAGCGTGTCATGATCGAACTCCGTCTGCACGACTGCCTTCAAGGGACAGCCTTCATCTTGCAGACGGACCGTACGCCGCAGCGCAACGCGCTCGTTGCGCTGGCGCAAGTTGGAGTGAGAGTTTGCGAAGGTTCATACATTTCAGCCGTCATGGCCGGATTTATTCCGGCCATCCACGTCTTGCTTTCTGACTCTTCGTAAGGACGTGGATGCCCGGCACGCAGGCGAGCGGAAGCGACGCCGTTCTTCGAACGGCTATGGCCGGGCATGACGATGGATAGGATGTATGTGAAACGAAAACCTACAGCAACGGCCCCGGTCGTTCCGGCAGCACGCGGCCTTCGGCCAGTGCGTCGGCGAAGGCGTGATGGATGTCGCGGTGGATCGCCTCGTCTTCGCGCATCGCCATGATCATGTCGCTGAGCTGCGCGCCGGGCGCGAGATTCCAGTAGGCGACCGCGGTGTCAGGCGCCGGGCCGTTGGGGATCGCGCCGGATTCCAGCGAGGCGAGATAGTCCGAATAGCCTTTCACCGAACGCTCGGCGAGATAGCCGGCGAGGCGATGGGCGCAACGCCCCGAGATCAGCGAGAGCAGGAAGTAGGCATTATAGAATGTGCCCTGGCCGATGGCGATCAGCCAGCGCTCGCCCCAGCTCGGCCGCTTGATGGCGACGAAGGCCATCAGGTGAGCGCGCTGGTTCTCCGCCTCGTCCATGAAGGCGCGGACCCAGCCGCGGTCATCGATCAACTGCCGCAGGCATTGTAAATGGAGCAGGCTCGCCGCCACCATGGCCGGCACCGCCGCGATGGTTTCCAGCACCACCACGCGGCCGCCGTAACGGCGGCTGAAGCCGCCGGCCATCGCCGTCAACAGCCGTTCGGCCCACGCGGCAAAACGGTCGGACAGCGTTTCCGGCTCGTGATGGCGCAAAAGGTCGGTCTTGTTGACGTTGAGCATCGCAACTCCGTGAAAATCAAACCCCACCCTGCCTGTGCCGCACGCCGCCGTCACCGACTTTGCGCCAACGCAATTAACCAGCAATATGCCGCCCGGCAGCTCCGCGATTCGACGGTCGCACTATGCGGCGAAGTTGCGGGCGCGGCCAGTGGATTCGATAAAGTAGCGGGCATGGCGGACTCTCCCGATATCGACATTCTGGCGCGTAGCGAACTGTTCCGTGGCGTCCCGGTCGAGGTGCTGCGGGAGATCCACGCCGTCTCGTTCCGCCGCAAGTTTCCGGCCGGCGAGACCGTGTTCCAGCAGGAAGACGCCGTCACGACATTCTATGTTGTCGTCGTCGGACGGCTGCGCGTCACCCAGACCACGCTGGACGGCCAGCAGATCATCATCCGCTATCTCGGACCCGGCGACGTGGTCGGCTATGCGGCGCTGACCGGCGATCAGGCCCATCCCGGCGCGGTGACGGCGGTGGACGACAGCCATCTCATCGGCATGCCGGCGACGCTGCTGCGGGAGGTCATGGGCCGGCACGCGCTGATCGCGATGAACGCCGTGACCCTCATGGGCGAACGCTACCGCGATCTTCAGATCAGGCTGCGCGAACTCGCCACCGAAAAGGTCGAGCGCCGCATCGCGCATACGTTGTTGCGGCTGTCGCAGCAGGCCGGGCGGCGCACCGCGCGCGGCGTCGAAATCGCGTTTCCGCTGTCGCGGCAGGACCTCGCGGAAATGACCGGTACCACGCTGCACACCGTCAGCCGCACCCTGAGCGGCTGGGAGGCACGCGGCCTCGTCGACAGCGGCCGCCGCCGCGTCATCGTCGCCAAGCCCGAGGCGCTGGCCGAAGTTGCGGAGGAAGTTTAGAGCGTTTTCGAGCGAAGTGGATACCGGTTCGCGTTAAGAAAACGCGTCAAAACAAGAATCTAGAGCCCCATTCCGATTCTATCGGAATGGAAATGGCTCTAGGCGGCCGCCTCGGCGCGTTTCTTCTTGCGCGAGGTGCAGAGGATCGGGCCATAGCTTGCGACGAACAGCAGGAACGCCAATGTCCACGCCGCGCCGGACAGGTTCAGCAGCGGGTGCTGCCATTCGGCCGCGAACGGCGCGACGACACGCAGGAGCGCGGCGGTGAGGATCGCGAGATAGATCGACGTTGTCGCCGGGCCGGCCGTCAGCGCGTGGCCGGTGTGGCCGAGGCTGGCGCGCGTCATCACCGCGAGCGTCATCACCCCGACCGCGCCGGCAGTCCAGGCATGGATCACGGTGGCGGCGGGAATCGTCTCCGGCCACAGCGCATGACCGGCGGCGAGCGCGAAGCCGAGCGGCACGAAGGCGTAGCCGAAATGCAGGATTGCCAGCAGCGGCTCGGCGAAGGTGAGGATGCCACGCCAGCGCACCAGCCGTGCGATCAGCAAGAGTGCCGCTAGCGCCGCCAGCGCGGCGGTGACGCGGCCGTCCGGCGCGATCACCCACGCCAGCAGTGCGACCACGCCGGTGCCGATAGCGATGGCGTCGAGCGGGCCGAACGGCGCGGGCAGCCTTTCGGGATCGCGCTTCACCAGCCAGTTGCGGGTGAAGCTCGGCGTCAGCCGCCCGCCGATCAGCGTGATCAGCGCCACCAGCGCGCCGACCGCGCCGCGCAGGCTGATGTCG
The DNA here is from genome assembly GCA_023386885.1 of Pseudomonadota bacterium. Lineage (GTDB taxonomy): Bacteria > Pseudomonadota > Alphaproteobacteria > Rhizobiales > Xanthobacteraceae > 62-47. The sequence goes on along the minus strand of JAEWIX010000001.1, from coordinate 66,238 downwards.
AGCATCGTGCCGCTCAGCACGGCGGCATGGAACGCGGCGTTGGCGACGAACAGCCAGAATACGATCACCAGCACCCGCAGATTGCGCCAGTTCTTGCCGGCGACGATCTCGCGCCCGGCCACCGCCAGCACCGCGGCAAGAAATGTGAGGTCGACCAGCGCGGCGACGGTGGTGCCGATTTTCGCCGCGCACAGCATCGCGATGCGCCCGAGCACCCAGATCAAAATCAGCGACACCAGCGGCGCGCCAGCGACCGGCAGTCGCCCGGTCCAGTTCGGGATCGCGGTGAACAGGAAGCCGCAGATCACCAGCGCGGCATAGCCGAAGATCAGTTCATGCGCGTGCCAGGCGACGCCGCCGTAACTCTCCGCAAGGCTGAACAGTCCCGCATAAGTCATCAGCCAAAGCGGCACCGCCAGCGCCGCCCAGATCGCGGCGAGCAGAAAACAGATACGAAAGGCGTGACTGAGAACTGGCGGCGTGGACATCGAGTGCAATACATCGGGTTGCTTGAGATGCGGCACCATAGCGCGCGCTGTGGCGTCTCCTTTGCGCGAGCGCAAAGTCGCGCGCCTTTGATCCGAATGCTACGGCGCGCGTTCGGTGGCCAGCGCCATGATTTCCGCGCCGAGCCGCAGATCCGGCACATGGCCGAACGCCTGCCGCCTTAGCCGTCCGCCGCGATCGATCAGCAGCATGGTCGGCGTGCCCTGCATGGCGTAGGCCGCCATGGTGCGCGGCAGTCCGCCGTCGTCGGAGGGGCGGTCGATGCCGACCGGGAAGGTGTAGCGATATTCGTGCAGGAACGCGGCGATGGCGTCGCGCGAACCCTGCGCGGCATGATGCTCGAACACGGTGTGCAGGCCCAGCACCATCACGTCGTCGGTCGAAAACGTCTCCTGAATGCGGGTGAGCTGCGGCAGCGCCTCACGCGCGCAGCCGGGACACAGCATCTGAAACGCTTCCACGATCACCACGCGCCCGCGCAAGCTCGCCAGGGTAATCGGCTCCGGCGTGTTGAGCCAGGTCAGCACGTCGAGTTCGGTGGCGAGGTCGTCGGATTCTGATGACATGGTGTAGCTCCTGCAAAGTGCCTCGGGTCGTCCCCGCCAACGGGTCGGCGCGCAGCGCCACCCGATGACAGGCTCCGGCGGGGGCCCATAACCCCTGGCGTGATGTATGTCGAAAACCTGTCCGACGTCGTCACCCTGAGGTGGCCGCTTCTTCAGTGGCCCTCGAAGGGCCACGGCGATCCTTCGAGGCTCGCTTCGCTCGCACCTCAGGATGACGATACCGGTTCACCTTGTCATTCCGCCACGCGCCGCCTTCAACGCCGTGTCGACGCCGTCCCATGCCGGCTTGTCGGGTGCGAAGCGGGTGCGGAGGTAGCGGATCAGTTCGGTGAGTTGTTGGTCGTTGAGGCTGTCGGCGAAGCCGGGCATCGCGCCGAGTTCGCCGTTCACCGGCTTGGTGATGCCCTCGACGATGACGCGTGCCAGATTATCCGGCGACGTACCATGCAAATTACTATTCAACGCCAGCGACGGGCGGCTGCCGAACCATTGCGGTCCGCCGGGCTCGTGGCACACCGCGCAGGCACCATCATAGATGCGCGCGCCTTGTTGCGATGCCTCAAGCGGTTTCGCGCTGGTGATAGTCTCGAGCCGCGCCGCCATCGCCTGTTGCGCTTCTGGTGCCGGCGCGTTCGGAGTGAACGAAGCGAGATAGGTCGCCATCGCGCGGATGTCGTTGTCCGGCAACGCGCCGAGTTCTTTCACCACCGGTGCCATCGGCCCGGCGGCGACGCCGTGAAACTGCGAGATGCCGCTGCGCAGATACGTGAACAGTTCCTGCTCGCTCCACGGGATCGGCGCGAGCGACAGCGACGTCAGCGGCGGCGCGGTCCAGCCTTCGGCGATGCCGCCGGCGAGTTTAAACGACGCCTTCTCCGCGCCGAGCGCGTTGCGTGGGGTGTGGCATGCACCGCAATGGCCGAGGCCTTCGACCAGATACGCGCCGCGATTCCAGGCCTCCGATTTGGTCGGGTCGGCCGCGAAGGCGGCGGGCGAATGAAACAGCAGATTCCATCCCGCCAGCAGCGGCCGCAGATTCAACGGGAAGGGAAGTTTTGTTTCCGGATTGGTCTGCCGCACTGGCGGCTGAGCCATCAGATACGCGTAGAGCGCCTGCAAATCGGCTTCGCTGGCTTTCGCGAAGTGATTGTAGGGAAACGCCGGATAAAGGTGCCGGCCGTCGCGATGAATGCCCTGCCGCATCGCGCGTTCGAATGCGGGATACGACCACGCGCCGATGCCGGTTTCGACATCCGGCGTGATGTTGGTGGCGATGACGGTACCGAACGGGGTCTCCAGCGGCCTTCCACCTGCATTGACGATCCCGCCGTCCGCCGTGTGACACACCGCGCAGTCGCCCAGCGCCGCCAGTTGTGCGCCGCGCGCAATCGTCGCGGCCGAGTAAGTGGAAATATCCGGCGGCGATATCGGCGCGATTGCCGGCCGCCACGGCGAGGCGGCGACGATCAGGCCGACCACTGCCGTACACAGCGCGGCGAGTCCGGCCCACAGCCCGCGCTTCTTCAAAGGTGACGCAGGCTTCGTCTTCTCCTCCGCCGCCAGCAGCCCGGCACGAATCCGGTCCGGCGTGAACGGCAATTCCCTGAAGCGCACGCCGGTCGCGTCGAAGATGGCGTTGGCGATGGCGGCGGCGCTCGGCACCGACGCGGATTCGCCGACGCCAAGCGGTGGCTGGTCCGGCCGCTCGACGATCACCACATCGATCTTCGGCACGTCGGGGAAGGTGATGATCGGATAGCCGCCCCATTCGCGACTGGCGACGGCGGACGGTTCGAACGTCACTTCCTCCATCAGCGCGCGGCTGGTGGACTGGATGACGTTGCCGTGGATCTGGTGCCGCACGCCGTCGGGATTGATGACGAGGCCGGAGTCCTGTCCCACCGTCACATGCGTCACCGCGACGTCGCCGGTTGCCTTGTTCACCGCGACATCCGCGACCCACGCCGACCACGCCGCCGCCTTGCCGGGAAACGGGCCGTGCACGTAGACCGCGTAAGCGAAGCCGCGTCCGCGCACCACGTCGCCATCGGCATTCTTCGGCGTCCATGCCGGGCGCGGCTCCCACTTCGCGCGCTCGGCGACGTCGCGCACCAGTTTTGCCGCGCGCTCGTCCTTCAAATAGCGCAGGCGATATTCGACCGGATCGACGCCCGCTTCGGTGGCGAGTTCGTCGATGTAGGATTCGTGCGCGAAGGTATTTGGCAACGCCGAGACGCCGCGAAACCACGAGGCGCGCACGATCGGCGCCATGTCGTGCGCGATCACGCGCATCGATTGATAATCGTAAGGCGGAATCGCGGTGCGGTCGCCCATCTGCAACGTTTCAGCCACCGGCGGTACTGCGCCGGTCAGCAGGAGTGCGAGCGTCGGCGCGGCGTTGGAGGGATAGCGCGTGGCGAAGTCGTAAGCCGCCGGCGCGCCGTTGGCGTCGAGCCCGCCGTTGACCTCCATCAACTGCCCGGTGCCTTTCGGATCCCACGCATGTTCCTGCTCGCGGGTGAGCTGCACCCGCACCGGATGGCCGACCGCGCGCGACAGCAGCGCGGCGTCGGCGCTGACGTCGTCGGCACCATTGCGGCCATAGCAGCCGGCGGCTTCCAGCCGGATTACGTCGATGTTCGCTTCCGGCAGCGCCAGCAGCTTGGCGAGATCGGCGCGCAGGTTGTGCGGGTTTTGCGATCCGGTCCACACCCGCAAGCCGTCGTCGCTGTAATCCGCCACCGAACACGACGGGCCGATGGAGCCGTGGATATGATACGGCCACACGTACGTGCGCGGCATCGGCGTCGCGGCGTTGGCCAACGCTTCGTCGACATCGCCGGTGTCGTGCAGCACGCGCGGCGTGCTCGGGTTGGCGCGCAATGCGGTGGCGATATCTTTCAGGTCCGGCAATGTCGGCGTCGGCTTCCATGTCAGCCTGATCTGCGCGGCGGCGCGGATCGCGTTCTCCTCGCGGTCGGCGACGACGCCGACGAAATCGCCGATGCGCACCACGGCGATGAGGCCGGGAATATCCGCGACCGAACTTTCGTCCACCGCGATCAGGCTGGTGCCGACGAAATCGCCAGCATCGACGCCGGCATAGGGCGGGCGCACCACGCGACCGTGCAACATGCCGGGCACGCGCACGTCATGCACATAAATCATCTCGCCGGTGGTCATCGCCGGAATTTCAAGGCGCGGGATCGCGCGGCCGACCAGCTTGTAGGAATTGACATCCTTCAGCGCCACGTCGTCGTTGAGTTCGAGGCGCACCGTGTTGCCCGCCACCAGCTCGGCGTAGCTGACGCTGTGATTGTTCTGCGCGCGGATCAATCCATCTTCGATCGATAAAGACTCGACCGGCTGATCCAACTGTTCGGCGGCGCGTGCCAGCAGATAGTGCCGCGCCTGCGCTGCCGCGTTGCGCAGCGGCACGGCGGTGATCTGGATGGTTTCGCTGGCGATGGTCGGGCCCTGGTTGGGCGTCTTCGTGGTATCGCCCAGCACCATGGTGACGCGGTCCAGCGCCACGTCGAGTTCTTCCGCGACGATCTGCGTCAGCGCGGTACGGATGCCAGTGCCGAGATCGACATGGCCGTTGTAGGCGAACACCTGCCCGTGGGCATCAATGACGATGTAGATCTCGAAGCCTGCTCCGGCCGGATCGTCCGGCGTGCTGCGAACGATCGACAGCGATCCGGCGTCGGGCGTCATCGTCTTGTCCGGATCGGCGGCGTCAGTGCGTCGCATCGGCCGCGCCTCCCGCCGCCGTCATCACTGCGGCGAGAATCTCCACGTGGGTACCGCAGCGGCACAGATTGTAGCGCAGCGCCTGCTTGATCTCCTGTTCGGAGGGATGCGGATTGCGTAACAACAGCGCCTTCGCGGTCATGATCATGCCGTTGAGGCAATAACCGCACTGCGCCGCCTGATGTTTGACGAATGCCGCCTGCAACGGATCCGGCCGCTCGCGCGAGCCCAACCCTTCCAGCGTGGTGATATCGCGTCCCGCGCAGGCTGAGAGCGGCAGCACGCAGGAGCGCGCGGCGACGCCGTCGACGATCACCGTGCACGCGCCGCATTCGCCGAGCCCGCAACCGTACTTCGGGCTGTTGAGTTCAAGATCGTTGCGCAGGATATAGAGCAGCGGCGTGTCTGCTGCTGCCGCGATGTTGTGGCTTTTGCCATTGACGGTCAGGCGGATCGGGTCTGAAGTCATTGTCACGACCGTGCTGCGAGAAGGTGATGGCAAATCCGCCGAAACTGATGCACCGAGAATACCGTTTGTGTACAAACGTGCAAGGATCGGCCACGTTGGCGTGCTGCGACGGATTGTGCGTCCGCTGAAGAGCGGCATAAGCGATGGATTGCTGCGTTGCCCATTTTGGGTGCAGTGCGAAGACAAAGCGAGGCACGAGATTTTGCGCATTCGCCGGCTTGACAGTTTCTAAGGTCGCCTCCAAGATCGTTCGTGTACGAATGATACAGCCGGCGGAGCCGGACGCGGCAGGGATGGAGATGCGCGGGACATGCCGTCGTCGTAACAGCGGCGCCCGCAACCATTCTTTGACTCGTCAGTTTTCGCTCGCGGATTGTGCGGATGATGAATGAAGGCTCGCCGATAGCAGCGGTCGCCACCGACGGCGACAAGATCCGCTGCGATGCCTGTCCGGTGATGTGCTACATCAAGCCGGGCGCGTCCGGCGCGTGCGATCGCTACGCCAACGATGCCGGCACCCTGGTGCGCGTCGATCCGCATGTCGTGCTTCAGCGCACGGTGTCGCAGGGCGGCGCGGTGGTGCCGTTCCAGAAGTCCGGCGAGTGGGACGGCAAGCTGGTCTCCGGCCGCGACGTGATGGTCACCGCCATCGGCGCCGGAACGACCTATCCCGATTACAAACCCGCGCCGTTCATCGTGTCGTCGGAGATCGACGGCGTCGATATGGTCACGGTGGTGACCGAAGGCATCTTCAGTTACTGCGGCGTCAAGGTGAAGATCGACACCGACCGTTTTCTCGGCCCGGAAACCGCGACGGTGCGCGCCGACGGCGAGGCCATCGGTCACGTCACCACCGGCGAATACGGCTCGCAGATGCTCTCGCTCGGCGGCGTGCATCATCTCACCGGCGGCTCGAAAAAGGAAGGCCGCGTCACCTGCGACGCGTTGATGGACCTCTGCAACGGCAAGGCCGTCGAACTCACCATCGACGGCGGCGCGAGCGTGGTGGTGCAGGCCGGGCAGGCGCCCATCGTCAACGGCGTGCCGGAAGTGCGGATGCGCGTCGGCTGCGGCTCCGCCACAATCGGCATGTTCGCGAAACAGTGGCAGGGCAAGGTCGACGAGGTCGTCGTCGTCGACGATCACATCACGGGCGTGCTGTCGGAGCATCAGGCCGGCAAGCTGCTCGACATTCCCGAGACCGGTATCAAGATGAAAGGCCGGCGCTCGACGCCGGGCCGTTACTTCCAGGTCGCCGAACCCGGCACCGGTTGGGGCGGCACGCAGATTTCCGATCCGCTCACCATACTCGGGCCGTTCAATCCGAAGGTCGCCAAGCCCGGCGCGCGGATGCTGATGGTCTCCACCACCGGCGAACACTCAGCCTATTTCGAACTCGACGAAGCGCTTCAACCGATCGAGAAGCCGCTGCCGGATGTTCTCCAGCAATCGGTCGAACGAATTCAGGAAAACTGCGAACCGGCGCTGTGCACCGTGTTGTTCATGGGCGGTGCCGGCGGATCGCTGCGCGCCGGTGTCACCGACAATCCGGTGCGGCTGACGCGTTCGGTGAAGGACTCGCTGACGTCGGTGACCAGCGGCGGCGCGCCGGTCTATGTCTGGCCGGGCGGCGGCATCACCTTCATGGTCGACGTGACGCAGATGCCCGCCGGCGCGTTCGGCTACGTGCCGACGCCCGCGCTGGTCGCGCCGATCGAATTCACCTTGCGACTGTCCGATTACGCCGCGCTCGGCGGTCACATGGACTACGTGCGGCCGCTGTCGTCCCTGACCAGCGACACCGAAGTGCGCAACGCGCCGGTCGTGCTGAAGAAGGACAAGCCGCAATGATGCGCCGTCCGCAGATCGCGCTGTTGCTGGACGGCCGCCGTCTGCACTTGCAGGATGGTCCCATCGATCTGGTGATCGAAGCGTGCGGCGACCGCGCCGAAGTCGAGATCGCCTACGCCGCGGCAGCCGAATCGTTCACGGGATTGCTGGACAGGCTTTGTGACGAACTGCCTGAACTTCGCCGCCAGAATGCCGCAAGAATCCCGAGCCTCAAAGGCGTAGTCGCGCGGCGGATGCACGCCGCCGTTCTGCCCTATGCCGGCACCCATTTCATCACCCCGATGGCGGCAGTCGCTGGCGCGGTCGCGGAAGAGGTGTTGAGCGCGATGACCCGCGCGGCGACGCTGGCACGCGCCTATGTCAACAACGGTGGCGATATCGCGCTGCATCTGTCATCAGGGCAATGCTTCACGGTCGGGCTGGTCGCGCATGTCGACCCGCCGACGCTTGCAGGTAAAACCATTGTTGATGCCGATAGCGTTGTGCGCGGCATCGCCACCAGCGGCCGCCACGGCCGCAGCTTCTCGCTCGGCATTGCCGATGCGGTGACCGTGCTTGCGCGAACCCCGTCGCAAGCCGATGCGGCGGCGACGATGATCGCCAACGCCGTCGATCTGCCTGGACATCCCGGCATCGTGCGCGTGCCGGCATGCGACATTCAACCCGACAACGATCTCGGAGAGCGTCTCGTCACCCGCGATGTCGCGCCGTTGACACATGGTGAAGTGACGTTGGCGCTGGAAGCGGGCGCGGTTTACGCGCGCGAACTGTTATCACGCGGCCTGATCGAAGGTGCTGCGCTGTGTCTGCAGGGCGAGATGCAGATCGTTGCGCCCTCTCATGCGCGCGTATTCGACATATCGCATTCACGTGCGGCAATGACGCCGCCAATTGGAAACCTGATCGATGCCTGAAGTCGTCCTTCGCAAGCGTGTCATCATTGTCGAAGAAATTCTGCACGAGGGCGGCCCGCCGCCGGCGCAGCCGCTGCTGCGTGGCGCGGCGCTCGCGGTGATCCGCGATCCGTTCGCCGGGCGTTACGTCGAAGACATCGCCGGCTTCATGGACGATTTGAATCCGCTCGGCGTCGAGATGGCGCGCAGTCTGCTGAAAGCGTTGGGCGATGATCCTTCGCGCATTCAAGGTTACGGCAAGGGCGCCATCGTCGGTTCGGCCGGCGAACTGGAGCATGGCGCGCTGTGGCATGTGCCGGGTGGTTACGCGATGCGCGCGATTCTCGGCGAGGCCAAAGCCATCGTGCCGTCGGCAAAGAAAGTCGGCGGGCCAGGCACACGGCTCGACGTGCCGGTGACGCATATCAATGCTTCGTATGTGCGTTCGCATTTCGATGCGATGGAAGTGGGCATCAATGATGCACCACGCGCAGACGAGTTGCTGCTGGCGCTGGTGATGACGACGGGGTCGCGGATTCACGCGCGCGTCGGCGGCCTGAAAGCGAGCGAGATCAAGGGACAGGATGGACTGCGATGAGTGTTCGGATTCGCAAAATCGTCACGGTGGTTGAAGAAACTCTGCAGGAGGGCGGCCATGCTGTGAGCCCACCGACGCGGCGCGCTGCCGCGATCGCAGTGATCGAGAATCCCTTCGCCGGACAATATGTCGATGATCTGGCGCCGCTGATGGACGTCGGCGAGGAGCTTGGCGACCTGCTGGCGAAACGCGCCGTTGCGGCGCTCGGCATCGACGGCGGTAACGTGCAGAGCTACGGCAAGGCAGCGGCGGTCGGTGAGAACGGCGAACTCGAACATGCCGCTGCGATCCTGCATCCGAAGCTCGGTGCGCCGTTTCGTAAAGTTCTGACCAAAGGTGCGGCGTTGATTCCGTCGTCGAAAAAGCGCGGCGGTCTCGGCACCGTGCTCGATGTTCCGTTGGGACATAAGGACGCGGCGTTCGTGCGCAGCCACTTCGACGGTATGGAAGTGCAGATCAACGATGCGCCGCGCGCCAACGAGATCATGGTCGCGGTTGCCGTCACCGACAGCGGTCGTCCGTTGCCGCGGGTCGGCGGGTTGAAGCACAGCGAGATCAAGGGCGAGGATGGCTTGCGTTAATTTGCGCCGGCCTGCCTGAAAAATAGAACTGCTTCGAACCATCCCATCGGTTACAAGCGGATGGACGAAGATGCACCGTAGGGACGAAACGTCCCTTCCAACAGTGGAGGATGGAATGCGACGACAGGGTGGACTTCTCGGCATCGTTCTGGCGGGTCTGACGGCCGCTGCGATGACGACCGGTGCGAGGACGGCTGCGTTCGCGCAGGACGAAATCAAGATCGGCGAGATCAACAGTTACTCGGCGCTGCCGTCGTTCACCGAGCCTTATCGCAAGGGTTGGCAACTCGCGGTGGAGGAAGTCAACGCGGCGGGCGGCATCAACGGCAAGAAGCTCGTTGTGGTGTCGAAGGACGACGGCGGCAAACCGGCCGATGCGGTCACCGCCGCCAACGAACTGGTGGCCAGCGAAAAGGTGGTGATGCTCACAGGCACCTTCTTCTCGCATATCGGCCTCGCGGTGAGCGACTTCGCCAAGCAGAAGAAAGTGTTCTTCCTCGCCGCCGAGCCGCTGACCGACGCCATCACGATGTCGAAGGGCAACCGATATACATTCCGGCTGCGCCCGTCGAACTACATGCAGGCAGCGATGCTGGCGGACGAAGCCGCGAAGCTGCCGGCCAAGCGTTGGGCGACGGTGGCGCCGAATTACGAATACGGTCAGTCGGCAGTCGCGGTGTTCAAGGAACTCCTATCGAAGAAGCGACCGGACATTCAGTGGGTCGGCGAACAGTGGCCGCCGCTCGGCAAGATCGATGCGGGTCCGGTGGTGCAGGCGCTTGCGGCGACCAATCCGGAAGCCATCCTCAATGTCGAGTTCGGTCCGGACCTCGTCAAGTTCGTGCGCGAAGGCAACACGCGCGGCCTGTTCAAGGGCAAGTCGGTGGTGAGCTTCCTGACCGGTGAGCCGGAATATCTCGATCCGCTCAAGGACGAAACGCCGACCGGATGGATCGTGACGGGTTATCCCTGGTACGACATCAAGACCGCCGATCACGACAAGTTCCTGAAGGCGTATCAGGCGAAGTTCAACGACTATCCGCGTCTCGGCTCGGTCGTCGGTTACGGCACCATCAAGGCCGCCGCCGCGATTCTGGCGAAGGCCAATTCGACCGACACCGACAAGCTGATTGCGGCCGCCGAAGGCATCAAGCTCGGCTCGCCGTTCGGCGAGATCACCTTCCGCAAGAGCGACCATCAGGCGACGCTGGGAGCGTTCGTCGGCAAGACCGCGGTGAAGGACGGCAAGGGTGTCATGGTCGATACGGTCTATCGCGACGGTAAGGACTTCCTGCCGAGCGAAGCCGATGTCGCCAAGGAACGGCCGAAGGATTGATGAGGCCCGATGGCCGGAGCGTGACGCTCCGGCCATCGTCCTATCGACACCGCAATGGCTGTTTGTTCTCTCCAATGACCGGATGATAGTCGCCCTCGACCGTCACCCTGCCGGGCAGGCCCGATGAGTTTTTATGTCGCTCAATTTCTTTCCGGACTTGCCAGTGCTGCGGCGCTGTTTCTCGTCGCGTCCGGACTGTCGATTATTTTCGGCGTTACCCGCATCGTGAATTTCGCTCACGGCGCGTTCTATATGCTGGGTGCTTATGTCGCCTTCTCGCTCACCGAGCGGCTGTCCGGCACGTTCGGCTTCTGGGGCGGCATCGTTCTCGCGGCGGTGATCGTCGCGGCCATCGGCGTGCTGGTCGAAATGCTGCTGCTTCGCCGCATCTATCGCTCGCCTGAACTGTTCCAACTGCTCGCGACCTTCGGTTTGACCCTGATGGTCGAAGATCTCGCGGTGCTGATCTGGGGGCCTGACGATCTGCTTGGCCGTCGCGCGCCGGGACTACGCGGCGCGTTCGATTTCTTCGGTCAGGCGATCCCCACTTACGACGTGTTGCTGATGATCCTCGGGCCGGTGGTACTCGGCGCGCTGTGGTTATTGTTTCATCGCACGCGATGGGGCGTGCTGGTACGCGCCGCGACGCAGGATCGCGACATGGTGGCTGCGCTCGGCGTCAATCAGAAATGGCTGTTCACCAGCGTGTTCGCGCTCGGCGTTTTCCTTGCCGCTCTTGGCGGCGCACTACAAATTCCGCGCGACGCGGTCAATCACACCATGGACCTGCGCATCATCGTCGATGTGTTCGTCGTCGTCGTCATCGGTGGATTGGGCAGCATCACCGGGGCGTTCGTTGCCGCCGTCCTGGTGTCGGAACTGAATGCATTCGGTATCCTGATCTTTCCGAAGATTTCCATCATCCTGGTCTTCTTGGTGATGGCGGTGGTGCTGATCGTGCGGCCTTGGGGCCTGTTCGGAAAGCCGGAAGCCGCCGCGCGGCAGACGCCGGGCCTGGCGGTTCGGCCATGGCAGCCGCTGTCGGCGCAAGCACGGCTGATGTCGCTCGGCGTGCTGGTTCTTGCTGCGGCGTTGCCATTACTCGGCAGCAACTACGCGCTGATCGTCGGCGCGGAGATCGCGATCTTCGTGATCTTCGCGGTCAGTCTGCATTTCCTGATGTCGGTGGGCGGCATGGCCTCGTTCGGTCACGCCGCTTACTTCGGGCTCGGCGCTTACGGCGTGGCATTTCTTGCCAAACTCGCCGGCCTGCCGATGATCGCCTGTCTGTTGCTCGGACCGCTGCTCGGACTGTTCGGTGCGATCATCTTCGGTTGGTTCTCGGTGCAACTGTCCGGCGTCTATTTCGCCATGCTGACGCTGGCTTTCGCGCAGATCGTTTGGTCGATCGCATTCCAATGGGTCGAGGTCACCGGCGGCGATAACGGCATTCTCGGCGTGTGGCCGGCGGCATTGGTGGCGACGCCGGCGCGGTTCTACTGGCTTTCTCTCGCTATCACCGGGATCTCGATCGTGATCCTGCGCGTGTTGGTGTTCTCGCCGTTCGGCTATGCGTTGCGGGCGACGCGGGATTCCGGATTGCGTAGCGAAGCCGTCGGCATCAACAGCAAGCGCGTTCAATGGACCGCGTTCGTGATCGCCGGTACCTTCGCTGCCCTCGCCGGTGCGCTGTTCGCCTATCTCAAGGGCAGCGTGTTTCCCGACAATGCCGGCATCGCGTTGTCGGTGGATTCGTTGGTGATGGTGCTGCTGGGCGGCGTCGAAACGGTCTCCGGCGCCGTCGTCGGCGCTATTGTCTACAAGGCGCTAAGCATCTGGCTGGTGAGCTACACCGAACTCTCGAAGCTGGTGATGGGCGCCATCATCGTGCTGATCGTGGTCGCCTTTCCCAAGGGAATCGTCGGCACTTTCGGCAGTTTCCTTGAGAGCGGCAAGCTGTCGTTTCTCAAACGCGGCTCGTCGCGTGCGACGCAGACGGAGGGCGCGGAATGAGCGGCCCCGTCGATCTTCTGGCCGTCGATGGTCTCACCAAATCCTACGGCGGCGTTCACGCCGTGCGTGGCGTCTCGTTCAAGTTGGCGGCGGGCGAAATCCTGGCGCTGATCGGACCAAACGGCGCCGGCAAGAGCACGTGCTTCGATATGCTCAACGGCCAGCGCACACCGGACCGCGGGCGAGTGCAATTGCTTGGCAGGGACATCACCGGTCAGCCGCCGCGTCGTGTCTGGCGACTCGGCGTCGGGCGAACATTCCAGATCACCGCGACATTCCCGACCATGACGGTGCGTGAGAACGTTCAGGTCGCGTTGGTGTCGTACGCCAGTCAGATTTTCAACATGTGGCGCTCGACGCCGGATTTCCAGCGCGCTGAAGCGGATCGGTTGTTGGCGTTGGTGGGCGTCGAAGGTTACGCAGAACGCCCGTGTGGCGAACTCGCTTACGGCGATCTGAAGCGGCTCGAATTGGCGATCGCGCTTGCCAATCAACCGAAGCTGCTCCTAATGGATGAGCCGACCGCTGGCATGGCGCCGCGCGACCGTATCGAACTGATGCGGCTGACGGCGCGGATTGCGCGCGAACAGTCGATCGGCGTGTTGTTCACCGAGCACGACATGGACGTGGTGTTCGAGCACGCGGACCGCATTCTGGTGCTCAACCGCGGTACGCTGATTGCGGAAGGCTCGCCCGAAGAGGTGCGTCGCGATCCGCAGGTGCGTGCGATTTATCTCGGCGAGGGTCTGGTTTACGACGCGCGGCATCAGGAAGGAGCGGGCGTATGAAGCTCTCGGTAGCCGCGCTGAATAGCTACTACGGGCCGGCGCATATCCTGTTCGATGTGGACCTTGAAGTCGGCGCCGGCGAGGTGGTGGCGTTGCTCGGCCGCAATGGCGCGGGCAAATCGACCACGTTCCGCTCCATCGTCGGACTGGTGGCGCAGCGCGAAGGCCGCATCACGTTCGAGGGGCACGACATCTCGAAAGCGCCGACGCACGCGATTGGTCGCGCCGGTCTTGGTTACGTTCCCGAGGAGCGGCGCATCTTCACCGATCTTACCGTCGAGGAAAATCTCGAGGTCGGGCGTCAACCGGCGCGCGCGGGTGCGCCGCAATGGAGCAGGGAAAAACTCTTCGCGCTGTTCCCGAACCTAGCCGAGATGCGCAACCGCGCCGGCGGCCGCATGAGCGGCGGCGAACAGCAGATGCTGACCATCGCACGCACGCTGATGGGCAATCCGTCGCTGGTTCTGCTGGACGAGCCGTCTGAAGGACTGTCGCCGAAGATCGTCGAGCAGATGGCGCATGCCATCCTGACGATGAAGAAGGAGGGCCTCAGCATTTTGCTGTCCGAGCAGAACCTGCACTTCGCGCGGTTGATCTCGGATCGCAGCTACATCATCGAGCGCGGCCGCATATGCTTCAGAGGCACCATGGCCGATCTCGATGCAAGGCCGGACATCCGTGATGCGCATCTTGCGATGTGACGCCATGAGCACGCGACGGGCAGGCGCACGGCCGACGACCGGAACGAGGGGCGCATATGCCTAGAAAGCCGTCGACAAGGAGCAAGGCGGCATCGCAGAAGTCTGCGGCCTATAATCTTGACGCGCAGGTCGGCTTCATCCTGCGTCAAGTATCGCAGCGTCACACGTCGATCTTTGCTGCGGCGATTGGCCCTCAACTCACCGCGACGCAATGGGCGGCACTATCGAAACTCGCAGAAGCGGGGCCATGCTCGCAGAATCAGCTTGGTCGTCTCACCGCGATGGATGTTGCGACCATCAAGGGCGTGATCGATCGGTTGACCGCGCGAGGGCTGACGGAGACCGGACCGGACCCACGCGATGGCCGTCGTTTGCTGGTGACGCTGACGCGCGCCGGTCAGGCCCTGGTCGAAAAGATATCGCCGAGCGCGTTGCAGGTGACGGAGGAAACGCTGGCACCGTTGACGCCGAAGGAGCGCGACGTGTTCGTCGCGCTCCTCATGAAGCTGCGTTAGCTTGGGATGAGTTTAACTTCGTCCGTTATGTCCGACTCTGAACCGGCCATGACAGTGTTGATCCAACGTCGCGTCGTGGGTGTTGCGGCAATCCTCAGGCGCCGCGATCGAGCAACGCCTTGAAATCGGCGCGCACGCGCTCGGCTTCGTTCTTCGCCGCCGCGCTGACTTCGCCTAGCCCAAAATACCCATGAATGAGGCCGGGGCCGCTGTGATAGGCCGTCGGCACGCCTGCCGCCGTCATTGCATCGGCATAGGCTTTGCCTTCGTCGCGGAGCGGATCGAACCACGCGGTGCAGACGACCGCGGGCGCGACGCCGACTAGACTTTTCGCACGCAACGGCGACACGCGCCAGTCGGCGGTGTGGTCGGCGTCTTCTAGATAATGCCCGGCGAACCATTCCATGACCGCGCGCGAGAGGAAATAGCCTTCGGCATTCTCGTTGCGCGACGGATAGCGTGCGTTCTCGCCTGCATCCGCGTAGCTGCCGACGATGTCGGTGACGGGATAGACGAGCATTTGGCCTGCGAGTTTGATTCCCGTATCGCGGCAGGCGAGCGCGACGGCGGCCGCGAGATTGCCGCCGGCGCTGTCACCGGCGACGCCGACCCGGGTCAGATCGCCGCCGAATTCGCCGATCCGGGCGATCACGTCGCGCATCGCCGCGAAGCAATCCTCGAAGGCGCCGGGAAAGCGCGTTTCCGGCGGCCGCCGGTAATCGACCGAGATCACCACCGCACCGGTTTCGATCGCGAGCAGCCTCGCCTGCCGGTCGTGGGTTTCCAGATCACCGGCAACCCAGCCGCCGCCGTGGAAGAAGACCACGGTGGGCGCCGGAGCCTGTCCGTTGCGATAGACGCGCGCGGCGAGCGACCCGGCCGCGCCTTTCACCTCGATGTCCGTGACCAACGCGACCGGCGGCGGTGGAACGGCGGCGCGGGCGTCGGCAAGCGCGCGAAGCGAATCCCGCGCGGCTTTCGGCGTCAGGCTCGGCGGATCGCGCAGCGGGAGTTTTGGAATGACGGCGGCAATGGCTGGATCGAGCGGCGCAGGCATGATGTCCCCATGTCTCCTATTCTTGAGTCCTGACAGACATCATTGTCATCGCGGGCGCGACGACGCAATCGGACGCGCTGATGTTGGTTCGACCGCGCTCCGCGTCAAGCTCCGCTGATTTCGGGCTCGATCTATCCCGTCACGATTGTCGGCACTCGGCCCGCCGGCGGAGTATTGCGGCTGCGCTGGCTACGCACGATACCGTCGATCACGGTCATGGCGACGCCGGGCAGATCGCCGAGTTGTACGCTCTCCAGAATATCCTTGCCGGATGAGTGCTGCGCCTTGTCCATGAACACGAAGTCCGCGGCACGGCCGACCTCGATCAATCCGCAATCGAGCGCGCGCAGCCGCGCCGTGTTGCCGGTGGCGAAACAGAACGCGACTTCCGCCGGCACCTCGCCGAGCGACGACAGCATCGACACCATGCGCAGGATGCCGAGCGGCTGAACTCCCGAACCCGCCGGCGCGTCGGTGCCGAGAATGACGCGGTTGAGGTCGCCCATTTCTCTGGCCAGCCGCAGTGTATAGAGCGCCGAACGTTCGTTGCCGTTGTGAACGAGTTCGAGGCCGCGCTTGCAGCCCTCGCAGATGCAGCGGATCTGTCCGTCAGGCAGCGCGGTGTGGCCGCCGTTGATGTGGCCGACGATATCGGTGTCGGCTTCGAGCACCACGTCGGCGTCGATCAGACCGGAGCCGGGGATCGAGGGGCCACCGGTGTGGATCGTGCTGTTCATGCCGTACTTGCGCGCCCATGCCACCATCTTACGCGCGGTGGGGCCGTCCTTGACGCTGCCAAGGCCGACTTCGCCGAGCCAGCGCACACCGGCCGAGGCCATTTCCTTGAAGTCTTCCTCGACCATGCCGTTCTCGATCACCGGCGCGCCGGCGTGAACCTTGACGCCGCTGGGACGTAAATTATCGAAGGCCCGTTGCGCGAAGATCGCCATCGCCTTGAGGCCGACGATGTCCTTTGGCCGCCCCGGCATGTGGACTTCGCCGGCGGAGATCATGGTGGTGACGCCGCCATGCAAATTGCTGTCGATCCAGTTCATCTGGTTCTGGCGCGGTGTCCAGTCGCCGGCGACGGGGTGGACGTGGCTGTCGATCAGGCCGGGGGTCAGCGTGATGCCGTTGGCGTCGATGATCGTGGTGGCACCCTCGGTATCGACATCCTTGGCGCGGCCGATGGCGGTGATCTTGCCGTCGACGGCGACCACGGTATCCGCGTCCAGGATCGGGTTTTCGAGCGCGCCGCTTAGAACCAGTCCGATGTTACGGACGACTAATTTCCCGGAATGTGCGTTTCCCTGCGGCTCGCCATGCGACATCTACCTTGCTCCCTGGCATTAAGCTGTTGTTTTGCAAACAGATTTGATCCCATCTTGACGAACGGATCAAGTCGGTTTATTCATTAGTATACTAACGATATAGACCTGCGCAAGCGCCACGCTTTCGTCATATTCCGCGCCATTCTGACCGGCAATTGTGCGACGCAATAAAACGGAACTCGCCCGCGATGAGCAACTTCAACTTCGAAAACGTTCTCAGCGTCCATCACTGGACCGACAACCTCTTCAGCTTCACCACCACGCGCGATCCGTCGTTTCGCTTCCGCAACGGCGAGTTCACGATGATCGGCCTCAAGGTCGGCGAGAAGCCGCTGCTGCGCGCCTACAGCGTGGCGAGCGCCAACTACGAAGAGAATCTCGAGTTCTTTTCGATCAAGGTGCCGGACGGGCCGCTGACCTCGCGCTTGCAGCACCTCAAGGAAGGCGATCAGATCATCGTCAGCCGCAAGGCGACCGGAACGCTGGTGATCGACAACCTGCATAGCGGACGCAACCTTTATCTGATCGGCACCGGCACTGGCCTCGCGCCGTTCCTCAGCGTCATTAAAGACCCAGAGACGTACGAGCGTTTTGAGAAGGTGGTGCTGCTGCACGGCTGCCGTCACGTGAAGGAACTCGCCTACGGCGAGATGATCACCGAGACGCTGCCGAAGCACGATTTCCTCGGCGAATACATCAGCAATCAACTGATCTACTATCCGACCGTGACGCGCGATCCGTTCCGCAATCGCGGCCGTATTACCGATCTGATCACCTCGGGCAAGCTGTTCGGCGATATCAATCTGCCGGAGCTCGATGCCGAAAATGATCGCGTAATGATGTGCGGCAGCCCGGCGCTGCTGGTCGATACCCGCTCGCTACTGCTGGAGCGTGGCTTCGTCGAAGGCAACCACGGCGAGCCGGGACACTTCGTTGTCGAGAAGGCGTTCGCCGAACGCTGAAATTGCGACAATGGGTCGTTGTTGTGCAGGCTGACGACCCTTCCCGAGGCAAGTAACGGTTTGAAAACTCCGCTCCTCACGAAGCGGAGTTTTTATTTGTGCACGCGACGATCCTGCCGTGCCGACGACAAAGTTATCATTTCATCTGTTTGCTGCACCGCCGCACGATCTCATTCATTCAAAATATAGGTTTTTACTTAACCATACGACTCAGTTGAGTCGTTGTGATGGATTCTGGCCGGTTCGGCCCCTTCCGAAAATCCCGCAGCGTCGATTTTCACCTATTACTTAAAGGTATCCCGCATGCGCGAGATTTCGACGAGAATCGCCACTGTTACGATTGCGGCAATGATCGCGGGCTTCTTCACCGCCAATGCCCAGGCTGAGGATGGTGTGACAGCCGACAAGATCGTGCTCGGCCAGGCGGCTGCGCTCACCGGCCCCGCAGCGGAATTGGGCTTGGGCATGAAGGTGGGTCTCGAGGCCGCGATTGCCGAAGTCAACAAGGCCGGCGGCATCAAGGGTCGAAAACTCGAACTCAAGAGCGTCGATGACGGCTATGAGCCGACCCGTTCGATTGGCGTGGTGAAAAAGCTGCTCGCGGAGGACAAGGTGTTCTCCATCATCGGCACCGTAGGCACCCCGACCGCCGCGGCGATTCAGCCGATCACGACCAACGCCGGCGTTCCGATGATCGGCGCATTCTCCGGCGTCGAGTTTCTCCGCGAACCCTATAAGCCGTTGGTGATGAACGTCCGTGCCTCCTATTACCAAGAGACCGAGGCGATGGTCGAGCACCTCACCAAGGACCTCGGATATACGCGTATCGGCATCATGTATCAGGACGATGCCTATGGACAGGCGGGCCTCGCAGGGCTCCAGCGCGCGCTGGAAAAGCGCAACATGAAGCTTGTCGGCGAGGGGACATACGAGCGCAATACTGTCGCGATCAAGAGTGCGCTGCTCGCGGTTCGGAAGGCGAAGCCGGAAGCCGTAGTGATGATCAGCTCCTACAAGCCGGCGGCCGAATTCATCAAGCTGGCGCGCCAGATCAAGTTCGATCCAACCTTCGTCAACGTCTCTTTTGTTGGCTCCGACGCTCTCGCCAAGGAGCTGGGGCCGGACGGCGCTGGCGTAGTGGTGACGCAAGTGGTGCCGTTTCCGCATGACACCAAAATTCCGGTGGTCGCGCGCTATCAGGCGTCGCTGAAGGACGTTGCGCCGAAAGAACAGCCGGGCTTCGTTTCACTCGAGGGTTACCTGGTCGGGCGAACATTGATCGCCGGCCTTGAGAAGATCGACGGCGAGCCGACCCGCAAGGGCCTGATCGAAGCCGTCCAGAAGGCAAGTCCGCTCGATCTTGGCGGTTTGAAGCTGTCATTCAGCAGCACCAGCAATCGCGGTTCGGATCAGGTGTTCCTGACCGTGATCCAGCCCGATGGCCGGTTCAAGGCAGTCGAGAAATTGCAGAAGGCCGGCATCTAATGTCGCGTGGGAAGACCAGCCAGGTCCGGCCACTGTCCTGTCGATACGATGACAGATCATAGATCAGAAGTGATTGGGGGAAGACGATGAAGGCCGTGATGTCGAAATTGCGGGTTGGTCTGCGGGGGCGCTTGTTCTTGGCATTCGGACTGGTGGCGGCCATGACGGTGATCGCCAGCATCAACGCGATCGTATCCTATAACAGCCTTGGAAGTTCGCTCGGCGTGATTGCCGAACAGAGCCTGCCGGAAATCACGCGGTCGTCGCATGTCATCAAGGCAGCAGGGAACGTCGGTGCGGCAGCGCCGAGCCTGCTCGCCGCCGCCAATGACGGCGAACGAGCGCAAGCTGCCAAAGACCTTGTCGTCTCCCGCGATGAGCTGACGCGCGCGATCGGTACACTCAGCACCGCCGACGCCGCGCAGCTTAACAAAACCGCGCAGCCAATTCTCGACAACCTGGCCCGGCTTGAGAAGTCCGTCACCGAGCGTCAGTCGATTGCGGCGGCCCGCGCGGCGCGAATTGCGGAGTTGCGCAAGAGCCATCAGAAACTTGCCGAGAAGCTGATCCCGATCGCCGATGATGTCGGGTTCACGCTGGCGATGGCGCTGGAAACCGCGGCCGACAAGCAGGATGTCGCAGTGATCCGCAAGACGCTGCTCGGCCTCGCGGACAACGAGCTTGGTGCATTGCAGGCAGTGTTGGCGCTTCGCGCCGAATCCAACCTGCTGCTCGGCATTCTGGTCGAGGCCGCCGATCTCGCCTCTGCCGATCTGCTCCCGCCAGTGAAAGATCGTTTCAACGCGACGGCCCGACGCCTCGGAAAGGCGGCCGCGATCCTTAACAATGGCGAAACAACCCAGCTTGTGAATCAGCTTGTGGCGATCGGAAACGGCAAGGACAACATCTTCGATCTGAAGCTGAAGGAAATCGCGGCGTCGAAAGCCGGCGCCGACGTCGTGGCGCAAAATCGCGAACTCACCTCGCAACTGGAAATCGGCGTGAGGCAGTTGGGCCAACGCAGCGAGGCGGCGGCGGCAGCCACCGTCAATGCGTCGGAAGCGGAAATCAGCAGCGGTCGCATCGTACTCATCAGTCTTGCGGTTGGCAGCCTGTTGGCAGCGCTCCTGATAGGCTGGCTCTATGTCGGACGGGCGGTGGTTCGCCGTCTGGTCGGATTGCAGGTCAGCATGAAGGCGCTTGCTGCCGGCGATCTGTCCACCCAGGTCGCGACGGGCGGTTCGGATGAAATCGGTGCGATGGCATCGGCGCTGCAAGTTTTCAAGGACAACATGGCAGAATCCAATCGCTTACGTGCCGAACGTCTTGAAAGCGAAAAGCAGGTCGCCGCTCAGCGTCGTTCCGACATGGCGCGACTGGCTGACGAATTCCAGGTTGCGATCGGGGAGATCGTCGAGACAGTCTCCTCGGCCTCGACCGAACTGGAGGCGTCGGCCAAGACGTTGACCAGCACGGCGTCGGAAACCCAGCAACTGTCGGGGATGGTCGAAGCTGCATCCGGTGACGCCTCCAACAACGTCAATTCGGTCGCGAGTGCGACCGAAGAGATGACCGCGTCGATCGCGGAGATCAATCGTCAGGTGCAGGAGTCGACCCGTATCGCTTCGGAGGCAGTGCAGCAGGCGGAGTTGACCGATTCCCGCATCAATGAACTTTCAAAGGCCGCGACGCGTATCGGCGATGTCATCAACCTGATCACGACGATCGCCGAGCAGACCAACCTTCTGGCGTTGAACGCGACTATCGAAGCCGCCCGTGCAGGTGAATCCGGCAGAGGCTTTGCGGTGGTGGCGCAGGAGGTCAAGACGCTGGCCACCCAGACCAGCAAGGCAACCAGCGAGATCAGTGCGCAAATCGCGGGGATGCAGGTGGCGACGCAGGATTCCGTTGCTGCCATCAAGCAGATCGGTTCGACCATCGGTCGCATTTCGGAAATCGCGTCGACGATTGCGGCGTCTGTCGAGCAGCAGGGTGGCGCGACGCAGGAGATCGTTCACAACGTACAGGATGCGGCAAAATCGACCAGCCAGGTCGCGGCCAACATCATCGAGGTGAACAAGGGAGCTTATGAGACCAGCTCGGCGTCGTCGCAGGTGTTGGCTTCGGCGCAGTCGCTATCGGGTGAAAGCAACCGACTCAAACTCGAAGTGGACCGCTTCCTCGAAACCGTACGCGCTGCCTGAGATCGATGGCGAAGCCTGACTTCGATGAGGCCAGTGCGGTCGCGTCTTATCCTTGTACAACGCGCAGGCGCTCGAGTTGCGCCTGCGCGATAACGCGACAACCAAGGCGGTCCCGATGGGCCGCAACCGTCAGTTCTTCAGGCCGGATTGAAACGCCTTGAGAACGTCACTGCCTTTCTTGCCGCGCTTGTCCAGGTTCTTGGCCCATTCCTGACTGACGCCGGCAAGTTCCTTCTCAAGCTGCGTATGATCGGCGTCGGACAACTTGACGAAGGTGACGCCGCCGGCTTTCAGCTTCTCGATATCGGCGGCCTCGCGTTCGTCCGCGATCTTGCAGCCGTGGCGCGTCGCCCATTCGCCGGCCTCGTCCATCGCCTTTTTGACCTCGGGTGGAAGCGCATTCCACTTGTTGAGGCTGATCATGTAGGTGACGATGAAGGAGCCGAAGTTCTCGCCAATCGTCGCATACTTGACCTGCTTGGTGAGGTCGTAGGGCGGAATGCTCGAGTGCGGGAACAGAATGCCGTCGACCGTACCGCGCGCGACGGCTTCACGCACTTCCGGCGTTGGAATCTGGATCGGGGTTGCGCCGATGGCGCGCACCGCGAGTTCCTTCGCGCCGCCCGAGGTGCGGATCTTCTTGCCCTTGGCGACTTCGAGTGAGGTGATGTTGTCCTTGGCCATGTAGAGTTGGTAGGGCGGCAGCACCAGCACGAACAGCACCCGCGTCCCGCTCGGGGCGAATTCGGTCTTGTCCAGGATGCCGCCGGGCTTGGCGATGTTCCAGAACGCCATCGTGCCCTGGCAAGATGTGGAAAACGCCTCGGGCAGTTCGGCCACCGCGGCGAGCGGCAACTTGTCACCGACGAACGACGGCGCGACGTAACCGATATCGACGACGCCGGTCTGTGTCAGCGACAGCAGATCCTTCGCCTTGCCGAGTTGCTCGGCGGGGAAATATTGGAAGCTGACCTTGCCGCCGGTCAGCTCCTTTACCTTCTCCATCCAGGGCTTGGTTTGATTTTCGGCAATGTAGTGCCCGGTCGGAAACGAGTCCGCGACGCGCAGCGCGGTCTGCGCGGTCGCGGCGCCGCACCACAACAAGGCAGCGGACAATGCAGCGACGGACGTCGTGAAGCGCGACAGATGCTTTCTTTGATTCATGAATTTTCCTCTCTTGTTGGGTTTCTTGAAGGCTCGTTGGTTGATCAACGCTGCATCGTCGACGGCAGCCACAATATGATCGACGGGAACACCGTAAGCAGAAAGATCACGATCAGATGGGCGATGACATGCGGCATCACGCCACGGAAAATCTCGCCCAGCGGGCGGCGTGTATAGCGCGCGACAACGAACACGTTGAGTCCCATCGGCGGCGTCACCATGCCGACTTCCGCGGTTACGATGACGATGACGCCGAACCATACCGGATCGAAGCCGAGTGCTGTGACCACCGGTAGCACCACCGGCACCGTGAGGATCAGAATGGCGATCTGATCCATGAAAAAGCCGAGTACGATGTATCCGAACAGGATCAGCGCGATGATGACCCAGCGCGACGTGTTGAGATCGCCGACGAAACGAACGAGATCCTGTGTCGTTTGGGTCAGGGTGAAGAAATAGCCGAAGATGTGCGCGCCCAGAATGATCATGATGATCATGCAACTGGTGCGCGTCGCATCGATCAACGCAAGGCGCAAGGTCGAGAGCGTCAGCTTGCGCTCCCACAGCGCCAGCAGCATGGCGCCGAATGCGCCGATGCCTGATGCCTCGGTCGGTGTTGCGACGCCGAGATAGATCGAGCCGGTCACCGCCGCGAACAGGATCAGCAGTGGGCCGACGACCTTCAGCGCGCGGATTTTCTCCATCATCGTGTAGGAGCGCCCGGCCGGTGCGCGGTCCGGATCCTGCCACACCAGGAATGCGACCGTGAGGATGATGGTGATGGTGACGAGAATGCCGGGAATGACCCCGCCGATCAGCAGATCGCCGATACTGACGTCAGCGATGATGCCATAAAGAATGAGCGCAATGGATGGCGGAATCAGCATTGCCAGCGTGCCGGAAATCGCCACGACTCCGGTCGCGAGCTTCGGCTCGTAGCCCTGTTTGAGCATCGCGGGCACGGTGGTCGAGGCCAGAGTCGCTGCCGCGGCGGTGCTGGAGCCCGAAATGGCGCCGAAACCGGCACCGGCAATTGCCGTTGCCATCGCGAGACCGCCGCGCAACCGTCCCACCCATGCCGAGGCTGCTGTGAAGAGATCGTCCGCGACCCCCGACAGGATGACGAATTCTGCCATCAGAATGAACATCGGGATGGTGATGATCTCGTAGGAGTTGGCGACGGAAAACGCGGTCGTCTTGAGAATGCCAAGCACCATCGGGAGGCCGCCGATCATGAAAAGACCGACGGCGCCGGCGATCGCCATGGCGAAAGCCACCGGCGTTCCGAGCATCAGCAGCGCGACAAGAACCAGACAGCCAATTGTCGTGATCATGCCGCGGTCTCCCCGGCATGCAGCTCGGTTTCAGGCGGCGGCGGAAGTTCGACCAATGCATGTCCGGCAATGGCGGAGGCAACGTGGCCGACTGTGCGGTAGGCGGCACGGAGGGCCAATGACAATGAGCCGACCACGACGAACAGATAAGCCGGCCACATCGGCCACTGGATCACCGTCGAGGTGGCTTCGTTGTTGACGAACGCCGTCGCCATGCGTTCCCAACCTTCCCAGGCGATCATTGCGACCAGCATAGTCGTGAACGCATACCCGATCGCTTCGCCGATGTGACGCAGCCGGATCGGCATATGTGGCAGAAGGAGGTCGATGGCGATATGGCCGTGATGGTGCAGCGTATCGCCAAGCGCAAGGAAGAACACCGCCACCATCAGGTAAAGGGAGATCACGTCATATGACCACGCCAGCGGCGTTGCGAAGATGTAGCGCATGGTCACGTCGAACATGACGATCATCATGACCGCGAACATCGCAATGGCTGCAAGGGTTGAAAGTCCCCATTCGACCGATGACAACAGCCGGGAGAGCCGCGGCAATGCGTTCATCCAGATATCCCCCCAAATCCGCTGGTGTGTTCCAGCAGCTTCTTTTTATTGTGCCAACAGGCGCTTCGGCTTTAACGATATCCGCGCCGGGCTCCATGATCCTGTACGATAGATCTTCGTCATGCGGGTCTCGCGCGGCGAAGACTATCGGATATCGGGCGAAGGTACATTTGGCACGACCGAATCGGCAAGCTGTTTGACATGACGTCGTGAATGGGAAGCCCGCCGGATTTACCTTCGGGTCTCGCGTCGGAATGGCGTGGAACGCGTTGAGGGGCGTCAAAATTCCAGCGGATGGGATTTGAGGTATTGGTTGAAAGATTCGAGGGTTGCAATTTGACTTACGATCGATGGCGCGAAGAGGCAGGATGGCTTCCGTCGAGATCAGTTGGTGCAATCGTACGACGGTGCTGCGATTGCCTCGAGACGCCACATCTGGCTTAGTCGCAATCGTCGAAGTCGGTAGATGTCCGGCTCAGTAGAACAAGGATCGCCGACATGACCAGCGTCGCCTGCAAGCCCGTGCCTCGGGAGATCCCGCGCGTGGACTTCGGTCGTGTCTCGGTCTTTCTCGGCGAGAAGAACGGAAAGTATCCGGATGGAAATCAGGTGCTCGTTCGCGGCGCCGACACGCGTGCTGCCTTCGACGCGCCGATCGTCTCGAACTACATTGGAGCGGAATTCGATTCAACCGAACTGGTGATCATGGGCCACGTCCATGAAGATCACATGGCTGGTTTGCATCGCCTTCCCAATGTACCGGTCTATGTCCACGAAGCCGATCTGGCGGCGGCACGGAGTTGGGATGGATTGGTGGCTGCGTTCGGTGTGACCGATCAGAGGCGCATTCCAGAGATGCTGACCCGATTCCGGCGCGATTTCTTTTACGCGCCAAGACCCGATGCACTGAGCTATGTGGAGGGGAGGTCGTGGGATCTCGGTCAGGCGCAGGTTCGCACGTTCCATATGCCCGGTCACACGGCGGGTCATTGTGTTTTGCTGGTCGAGCCGGAGGGTGTGGCCTTCATCGGAGATATCGACCTCACCGGCTTTGGACCTTACTACGGCGATGCGAGCTCGAGCTTGCAAGATTTCCGTCGCAGTCTGGCGCGGTTGCCGGATATTCCGGCAAAGATATGGGTCACGGCTCACCACCGTGGTGTTTATACCGACAAGGAACAGTTCCTGCGTGATCTTGCCGCTTATTCGGCGAAACTCGACGAGCGCGAACAGCGCCTTCTCGATCTATTGCGCGACGCGCCGATGACCCTGGAGCAATTGGTCGAGCGGCGGCTTCTCTATCCGACCGGTTATGAGAGCCCATGGGTGGAGGCCGCCGAAACCCGAACGATTTCGCAACACCTGGCAGAGCTTCTTGCCGATGGGCGCGTCCGGTCCGACGAACAAGAGATCTATCGCCTCGGACGATGAGAATGCTGGGTTATTGGCGCACCCGACACGATTCGAACGTGTGACCTTTGCCTTCGGAGGGCAGGGGTAGGTTTGTTGCTGGTGCTTACCCGAAATTCCTTGGAATTACCGAGTGTAGGAAGTAGGCTTAAAACCGGATGATTTGGAAGGCAACGGTCTTTCTCGTCATTTCTCTGGTTTACCGTTCCCTGCTTACCCGCTGCTTACCCGGTGCCAAATGGTCAAGATCACGAAACGTGTTGTCGACGCCGCCGAGACATCGAGCGCGGACGTGTTCGTTTGGGACGATGAGTTGCCGGGTTTCGGGCTCCGGGTGAAGAAAAGCGGAGCCAAGTCCTTCCTGATCCAGTACCGGAATGCCAATGGCCGGAGCCGACGGCTCACGGTAGGGCGCTACGGCGTCCTCACGGTGGAGGAAGCTCGGAGGGCCGCCAAGATCAGCCTCGCAGATGTCTTGAAAGGCGCCGATCCGGCGGAGAGCAAGAAGCTTGAGCGCGGCGCTATGACGATCGAGGAACTGTGCCGGGAATATCTCGACAAGGCGGAGCGCGGCCTGATCCTGACGCGGCGCGGCGAGGCCAAACGCGGATCAACGCTCTACACCGACAAGGGACGTATCGAGCGCCATATCGTCCCGCTCCTCGGTAAGCGCACCGTCAAGGATCTGACGTCAGCTGACGTCCACCGCTTCCAACAGGGCGTGATCAGCGGCAAGACCGCCGCCGATGTCAAAACGAAGAAGCGGGGTAGGGCCATCGTGACCGGTGGCAAGGGCACCGCGGCTCGTACGATGGGATTGCTTGGCGGAATTCTGACCTACGCTGTCAATGAAGGTTATCGGTCGGACAACCCGGCGCGCGGCATTATCCGACCTAAGGACGGCAAGAGGAAATGGCGTCTTTATGATGCGGGCTATCGAATGCTCGGGAAGAAGCTGGCTGCTGCCGAGGTCAATGCCACGAACTGGCAGCCGATCTTGGTTACGCGAGCTATTGCGCTGACGGGATGCCGTCGCGGCGAGATAGAGGGGTTGCAGAAATATGAAATCGATTTTGCGAACAGCGCGCTTAGGCTTGGCGATAGTAAAACGGGCGAAAGCGTCCGCCCAATCGGATCAGCCGCCATCGCAGTCCTCAAGCAAGCCTGTGAGAAATCAAAATCCAGGTATGTCTTTCCGGCACTGACCAACGAGAAGAAGCATTATGTTGGCTTGCCCAAGGCTCTGGCGGATATCGTTGGCGATGCCGTGCCGGGTCTCACGCCACATGGCCTTCGTCATTCGTTTAGCTCAACGGCAGACGATCTAGGTTTTTCGCTCCCAACGATCAAGGCGCTTATGGGCCATGCCGGTGGCAGCGTGACGGAAGGATACATCCACAAGATCGACACGGCACTGGTTGCAGCGGCGGATCGAATCGCGCGCCATATCGAAACAGCAATGACAGGGAAGAAAACCGAGAAGGTAGTCCGCTTCCGGACGGCCTGATGAATCGGCGCGGCTAGGGTAGCTCCTGAAAAGCCAGTACCGCACTGGCCTGCCGCGTCGTCACGATGCGGATGCTCAATGCGGAGGGCTAATGAATCCCAGGGTGGATTTTTGGACGAAATCTCACGAGTGGCCGCGAGATAGCTCAGATTTTATATTTCTTGCGCGTGCGCTTCATCGTTTGGGGCGGGCAATGTTTCCAGATGAATGGACCGGGGATGAGACGAAGATTGAATTGTATCAATCATTACCAGACACCATGCCTCATGCGTCGTCCAGTCGCGCGCATTTTGCGCACTCACTATTGATGAAGCATCGGCCAGACCTCAATCGAGAAAGTCTTCGTTGGGCCGGAGATAGAGTGCGGGGGTTTTCAATGTTGCCGCCGCCGGTATCTTTTAGCAAGGACGAGTGGACGATTGCGCTATCGATCGTGAAAGAAAATCACGACATGCATAGACCAGCAATAATCCGACTCTATCACGTGAAGAATAAGATTGTCGAACTAGCCGAAACCGATCGTTTCATTACAGCGATAAGACCCATTCAGGGCGGTAGTTTCAGAACAATTCCCAGCGATTGGTGGAATACCGAGAGAGCTGACTGTCGTTTTGATTTTTGTCAGATGAATCCCAAAAGGCCCTTTGGGGTAGGCTCTGCGGGAGATGATTACCAATGGATATATGTGAAGGGAGATCATTTGTTGGGTGCAATCCATCAAATCGTTGAAGCGGCGCACGCCCCATCGGTTTCTGCACCTGTGCTGAATAAAGGTGGTCGCCCAGACGAGTACAATTGGGACGAAATGAAGGAGTTCGCGCGGCAACTTGTGCAAACGAAAGGTTTCCCCGGTCGGGGCAACCGGCGGCTTCCCACAAAGGCTCAACTGATCGAGGAGGTCACTAATAAATTTGCGAGTGCCTACGATCAACATCCAGCACCATCTTCTGTTCGAAGGCGGGTGAACGGCTGGCTTTCAGAGTTTGATCAGAACTGATCAAAACCGGTTTTGGCTGGTTTTGCCCGGTTTCCGGCTGATTGCTCAGGTGAGATTTTGGTTTCCTCGCATTCGGGAATTGCTCCCCGAATTGCGAGGACACGATGAAAGTTCTTACTGAAAAAGGCCATATCTCTGATCTGGCCAATACGCCCACTGCTCGCTTGCTTCGCCGCAAAGACGCGGCCGAATACGTAGCGACGACTTACGGCTTCCCATGCTCGCCCAAGACCCTGGCGAAACTGGCCTGCGTCAGTTCTGACGGCCCGCCCTTTCGAATGGCTGGCCGCATTCCCCTGTACCCGCAAGACGGCCTTGACGCCTGGGCTCGCAGCAAGATCGGGCCGCTGGTCCGCTCGACCTCCGAGCATTCGCGTCACGCCGCTTGATCCCCTCAAACGAAAACCCGGCGCGCTGGTTTTCCTTGGCGGGAAAGCGGCCGGGCTCTCTGGAGTCCTTAACGTGCAGAAACATACTCCCCATCCTCTCGTTTGTCACCCGCATTCCGGATTGCCGCTGTTCGACTGGCACCCTGTTCCGGTCCTGAACGCCGCACCCATTGCCGTTCGCAAACTTGCGCGGCGCTACGGCATTTCCATTCCGCACGCCATCATCGTGGCCCGCCTCGCCGGTCTCGGCGGATCGGAGGTGCGCTAATGAGCGCCCGCATCACGATCCGCTTGCCGGATGGTAGCCGTCAGACATTCCGAGGGCGCGAAGCATGGACCCTGCGCCATTTGCTGAATGCTGGCGCATCCGGCCTCACGACGCTGGAACAACCCGCGCCGCGCTGGTCCCACTACGTGTTCAAGCTCCGGAAGGCTGGCCTTGTCATCTCCACCGACCGGGAGATGCACGGCGGCGCTTATCCGGGAAACCATGGCAGATACCGCCTCGAAACCCCGGTGACCGTCGTTCCGGAGGATGCAGCATGATCGGCATCCTCAACATGTCAGTGCCGCGCGAGCGGTTCACCCACGTCATCGAACACGGGCCGGAGCATTTCCGGCCCATCATGGAGGCCGCGCGCGACCACGGTGTTGGCGTCTGCGTCGTCCCGCAGTGCATTGGGCGGTTCGATCTACCGCGCAAGCTTCCGAACATCGTCATTGTCGGCGACGACATGCACGAAGCCAAAGGGCCGAATGCCTTTCACCGGAAATCTCTCGTTCGTTTCATCAAGCGGGCGAGCGGTGCGGTCATTGTATCGAGCGCTCCGGTAACGGCCGCCTATGCCGCCGCTGCCACCAACGCGGCGCTGTTCCGCCAGGACATACTTATCGTCGAAACCCGGCTCCAATTCGAGCCGGCATGGAAAGACTTCATCGAAACCCATCATCCGGGCATTGCGCTCCTGCTCTGCACCGTCGAACCGCAGGGAGGCGTGCAATAATGGGCGCGATCAATCAGGCTTTTGAACATAGCGAACGGATCGATTTTGCTGCCGTCAGCAAGGCGGCGTTGAGCGCGCTGCCCAGCCTCGTGCAAGATTGGCTCCCACAGGGCAAGCGGCAGGGGGATGAATGGGTATCCATCAACCCGACGCGGGCAGACGCTCATCCGGGATCCTTCAAGATCAACCTGAAAAACGGTCGGTGGTCAGATTTTGCGACCAACGAAGTCGGCGGTGATCCGATTGATCTGCTGGCTTATCTCAACCGTTCGTCAAATCTCGACGCGGCGCGCGAGATTGCGCAGCGGCTCGGTGTGAAAGGCGGTACGGCGTCAACATCTCGGCCGAAGTCAACGCCCAAGCCGACGCCATCGCCAGTCGACATCGCCACCGCGCCGACAACGTTTCCGGCCCGCACTCCGCCGGATGGCGATGGCAAGCCGCGCTTTGTCGTCGCTGGTGATGATGGCCCTACCATCCGGGACGACGAGAAGCGTCGGCATGTCTACCGCGTCGGTGGAGCGCCGATCCGGATCAAGATCATGCGCAAGGACGGCAATGCGATGAACGTCTATCGCGTGACCGATGCCGACGGCACCACCGGTTGGCAGTACCGCAAACCGGATGGTTTCGTTGCCGTGCCGTACTTCACCGGTAGCAATCCATTCGATGCCGATCCGGAACAGCCGATCTATTGGCCGGAGGGCGAGAAGGACGCGGATACGCTCGCCAAAATCGGCCTGCCCGCGTTTACCTTCGGTGGTTGCGGCGATGGTCTGCCTGATGGTTGCGAGAACTACCTTGCAGACCGGCACGTTGTGATCCTTGCCGACAACGATGACGAAGGCCGCAAGCACGCCGACAAGAAGGCGGCTCTCATCGCACCGGTGGCCCTGAGCGTCCGGATTGTCCATTTCAAGGATGTTCCGAACAAGGGCGACGTCTCGGATTGGATCGAGGCTGGTCATGCGGCCGATGATCTGCGAGCCCTCGTCGATGCCGCTCCGGTGGTCGAAGCTACTTACGAGCCGAAGATGCCGCGCGGCTACAAGTTCACCGATGCTGGCTTGCTGTGGCTCAATCCGGACGACGACGACAAGCCGCCGACGCTGATTGCAGGGCCGTTTAATATCCTGGCACAGACCCGGGACGGTGACGGCGGCAGCTGGGGCTTGTTGCTTTCCTGGAAGGATCACGATGGGCGGGAACATCGCTACGCGTTGCCCCGCGCCATCCTGGCGGGCGATGGATCTGAGGCGCGCCGGACGCTCCTCGATGGCGGCCTATTTGTCTCGACTAGCACGAGGGCGCGCACGCTGTTCAATGCCTTCCTGTTGCAGGTCTCTATTGAGAGGAAGGCTCGCGCCACCCCGCGCGTTGGGTGGCACAGCAATTCGTTTGTTCTTCCGCATGACTGCTATGGCGGCGATCAGCGCGAGATGTTGCTCTTGCAAAGTGCGACGGCGCACGAACATTCATTTCGTCAAAATGGTACGTTGCAGGACTGGAAGGACAACGTTGCTCGTTACGCCGTCGGTAATAGCCGTCTTGTGGTTGCCATCTCTGCGGCCTTTGCTGGTCCTTTGATCGGCCCGTGTTCGGCGGAAAGCGGCGGCCTGCATTTCCGGGGCGCATCCTCTACTGGTAAGAGCACCGCACTGTTTGCAGCAGGCAGCGTGTGGGGTGGTGGCGGGATTACGGGCTTTGTTCGCTCCTGGCGTACTACGACGAACGGTCTTGAGGGCGTCGCACTTGGTCATTCCGACACGCTGCTGTGTCTCGATGAAATATCGCAGATCCCCGCGAAGGATGCAGGTGAAGCCGCATACATGCTGGGTAATGGATCCGGCAAGAGCCGGGCGTCCCGAGACGGGTCGGCGCGGCGCGCTGCCACATGGCGTGTTATGTTCCTCTCCTCGGGCGAGATCAGCCTTGCCGATAAGGTAGCCGAAGATGGTCGCGGTCGACGTCTCGCCGCCGGTCAACAGGTTCGCATCGTCGATATCCCGGCCGACGCTGGCGCTGGCATGGGGGTATTTGAGAACTTGCACGGATTTTCGTCCGCCGAGATGTTTGCACGTCATCTGCGGTCCGCCTCGTTGCAGAACTATGGCGTTGCTGCCCGCGAATATCTCGCGGCAGTGGTTCCGAATATCGTCGAGCTGCAGACGCAGGTGGCCCAACTGGTAGGCGACTTCTGCAAAAAGTTCGTTCCCGCAGGGGCCGATGGACAGGTTGAGCGAGTAGCCCAACGGTTCGGAATGGTCGCGGCTGGTGGTGAGATTGCTGTCCGCTGCGGCGTGGTCCCATGGCAGCGTGGCGAGGCCACGTTAGCTGCCGGGCGGTGTTTCGACGATTGGCTGGCAGCGCGCGGTGGCGTTGAACCTGCGGAATCCCGCGAAGGCATCGATCGAGTCCGCTCCTTCCTTCTCGCCAACGGGATGGCTCGCTTCATCCCGGCCTGGGAAGACAGCCAAGACAATCGCATTCAGCCGCGCGACGTGGCGGGCTATCGCCAGAAGGTTGGCGACGGCTGGGACTTCTTCATCACCACCACCGCATGGAAGGAAGAGGTCTGTTGCGGGCTGGATGCCCGTCGGGTCGCAGCCGTTCTTGAACAGAAGGGCATGCTGGCGACCGACAATCCGCGGCACCGAGCAAAGGTCATTCGTGTCCCGGAGCACGGTCGGCTGCGGCTCTATCACGTGCCCGCCAGCTTCCTGGAGGCCGACGATGACGCATAGCTTCGCGGGCCTCGCGGATGAAATCTCGCTCCTGCTGAAAAGTAGGGGTGACACGGGTGACAGGGGTGACGAGGCCAAAAACACGAACCCGATCAATGCTGTAAGTGTCACCCCTCAGCTCGCGCCTCTGTCACCCCTTCAAATCGAGGGGTGCCAGTCCCTGCAAACGAGGGGTGACAGGAAAAATCATTTAAATCAGCCACTTAGGAGTGGTGTCACCCCTGTCACCCGTGTCACCCGTGATTTTGCGCATGGTCTGAAAGATATCGCGTCGGGTCACTTGGGCAAAGGAAGTCATTCGCACGACGCGGAGCTAGAGGCGTCATCCGATCATCTGCCAGCGGCCTGGATTGATGGTGCCGCTCGTCTCCGCACGATGGATATTCCGGATTGCTTCAGTGCGGAGCGATGGCGCTACATCGTGGATGATGCCGATGCCTTTCTGAAACAGTGGAGCGTGACGGCGGCCAATCTCGGATGGTCGACCCATGATCTATTCGGTGTTCACCCCGCCGCGCCGGCAGTCCGTTTCGATGCGATGGGTCTCATCCCGCTATTGCACGGCAACCCGGTTATCGCTCTCACCGAAACCACCGCGACCCTTCGTGGAAGCTCCGGCTCGATCCAGCGGTTCAGCCGGATTCACAAGGTGCGCGGTATTTGCCTTTGGGAGATCGGGCAATGAACGGACATTCCGGCTGTCTGGTCCCTTACGATCCCCGCGAGGCAATTTCGTTGAAGGAAGCCGCTGCCATCGCGGATCGCTCGGTCGGCACGATCCGGAATTGGTGCGAGTCCGGCATCGGTCGCAAGATTGGCGGACAGTGGCGCGTCAGTCGCGTTGCTCTTGCGATGTTTCTCGACGGCGATCAGCGCGCGTTGATCATGTATCTGGGCGGTGAGCGCGCCGATGGAATCGTTGCTCGGTATTTTGAGCGCACGATGCCGAACCAGAAGATGCAAAGTCCGCAATAATCACAAAGACGGCAATTCATCATCACGGCGCGACGATGGCCTGACGTAATGACAACGTCAGGTCAATGTCGTGACGGGTGAATGCCATGAACGTGCAGCGTCAAGCCAAATTCGGGAAGCTTCTTCAGGTCCGAGTGCCTGAAGTCCTCTCCGATGCCATCGAGGTCGCGGCTGCCCGCAATCTCATGACGCCTTCCGAATATGTCCGGCGATCCGCCATCGATCGCTTGCGCGCTGATGGCATCGATCCGTCGCGCCTGGCAGCGGCTTGAGGGAGGACGGCATAATGGCGATCCAACCGCTCCAAATTCCGCAAACGCGACTGATTACGCCGGATCTCGGCCCAATGTTTCGGGAAACGGTGGATGCCATCAACAAGGGGATGGAGCGCAAGCGCCTGTCCGACCTTGGCAAGGGCATTGCTGACGGGTCGATCTCTTATCGGGAAGCGGCGGGCACTCTTGCGAGTCTGGGCAATCCGTCCGGCATGATGCAGATGCTGCAAATGGCTGAAGCCAAGGACAAGCTCGGCCGCGAACAGGCTGCTTCGCAGCAGTTCAATTCCAATCTCGGAACGATGTTCGGTGGTGGCAGTGGCAATGCCGCGCCCGTGTCGATCCCGGGACAGCCTGCACTCCCGGGAAGGACCGGCCCCATCGTTCAAGACGACGGGAACGCGATGCCGGGCACTGTCGGCATGAACATGCGGCTTGCGGACCTTGCGTCGGATTTCCTGCAAGACCATTCGGGCACGTCGATCTCGAGCGGATATCGAAGCACCGCCGATCAACAGCGGCTCTATGACAACCGCGCATCGAACCCGAATCCGGTAGCCGTTCCCGGAACATCGAACCACGAACGCGGAATGGCCGTAGACATTGCGGGAATGACGCCACAACAGCGCGCGCTGTTGCCTCAGTACGGCCTGAGCCAACCAGTGCCGGGCGATCCGCCGCATGTGGAACTGTCGGCGAGTGAACGTCAGCAACAGCCATACCGTGTGGCGTCGGCCGACAATGCGTCTCTGCCGATGAATGCTCAGGCAACCCAAGGCGTACAGCCGACCGGTGGCTTCCAAGGGATCACTGCCGCTCAAGTCCCGATGCTCATTCAGGCGCGGTCCAATCCGAACCTGCCGGCGTCTCAGCGTGAGTTCGCCGACAGGCTCCTCATGCGCTTTCTGGATGAGAGCAAGACGCCGGACAAAATCCGCACGCTGAACCAGCTCAAGGCCGCCAGCAATTACCCCGGCACGATCCTCGATCTCGAAAAGGAATTGAAGGCTGCCGGGGCCATCAACATCGACCAGCGCGCCGAAACGGGTGAAGCGAAAGCGGCGGGCGAGGCTGCTGGCAAGCGCCGCGCTGAAATGTTCGCGGCGGCTGGTTCTGCGGGCAAGACGCTGACGAACCTGTCCCGCATGGAAGGCCTGCTCAATCAGGTGTCGCAGGGGAAACTATCTCCCGCGCGCATGAATATCTCCGCATGGGCGAAATCGCTTGGCCTCAATGACGATGTGGCGAAAGCACTCAACCTCGATCCTCAAGGGGTCGGCAGTGCTCAGGCGGTGCAGTCGCTCATCAACGAATCCGTCGTCGGCAAGATCGGACAAGGCGGCTTCCCCGCGAACAACTTCTCCGATGCCGACCGCGAATTTATCACTCGCATTTTCCCGAGCCTCGGCGACGATCCGCGCGCAAACAAGATCAGGATCGAAGGCGCGCGCCGCATGGCGCGACTCGACATCGAGCGGGCCAAAGCGTTCCAGGCGTTCAAGCGTGATCCGGCCAACAAGGGGCGTGGGTTCGAGGACTTCGAACTTGATTGGTCCGAGAAGATGGCTCAACGCGACGTGTTCGGGGATCTGCGGCGCGAAGCCGAGTCCATCATTGGCGCACCGCGCGACGACATCGGCGGGACGATCAACAATCCGGGTGCGGCTCCGCAGCGTGGAGCAACCGGATCGTGGGGCAACCAACAGCCTCCGGTGCAGGGCGCACGCCAGGCATCTGACGGCAAGTTCTACGTTCCCGATCCGAACCGCCCCGGCAAATACCTGGAGGTTCGCTGATGCCTCAATTCATTCCCGTCGATCATGACCCCTTTGCCGATCAGGGCGCCGTCGTCGGTAGCGGTGGCGTCACTCGCGCCGCCGTCCCCGCAGGCGTTACGCGCGTAACTGTTCGTCCGGAAGGTCGCGGTCCGCAGTTTATCCCCGTGGACCACGATCCCTTCGCGGATCAGCCGCAATCGTCCGGCCTCTATGACCAGGCGGCCGACATCGGAAAGGGCTTCGCCGGCGGCCTCGTCCGAGGCGCTGCCGGCACGGTCGGGTTGGTGACGGACACGATTCCGGGGTTCATCGCTGATCGCATGAATTGGCTTGAGGGCAAAGTGATAGGGGCGAGCCCGGAAGAAATGCAGGCCCGCATTGCCGAGCGCCGCGCGAAAAGTCCGTTGCGCCAGTTCTCCCCCGAACTTGCCGACGCCGCGCGTTCCGTCGGTAAGCATCTGACGACGCAGGGTCTACAACGCGATATCGAATCCGTGACAGGTCCGGCCTATGTCCCTCATACCCGCGCGGGCAAATTTGCGAGCACAGCGGGCGAGTTCGTCCCGGGATCGATGATAGGCGGTCTGCCGAACATGGCGCGCAACGCGGTGGCTTATGGCATCGTCCCCGGCCTTGCTTCCGAAGGAGCAGGACAGGTGTTCGAAGGCGGCGCGATGGAAGGTCCGGCGCGCATCGCGGGCGGCCTCGTTGGCGGTCTCGCGAGTGCCGGCGCTCTCCGGAATGGCACGGCGGCCGAGATTCTCGGGAAGAACCTGGGAGATGTGACACGGCAACAGATTGATGCAGCCGAACAGCTATTCCAGCGCGCGGCACAGGCGGGTCAGCCGATCAGCCGTTCGGAGGCGTTGCAGGCCGTCACCAACGGCCGATCCGGCATTGGCGATTTGCAGCATACCGTTGAGGGCATGGGCGGCATGAAGCCGTTCTATTCGCAGCGACCAGCGCAGAATGAAGAGGCCGCGCGTCAGGCATTCGATGGTATCGCCCCGCAATCGGCCGATCCGTCGCAACTCGGTCCGACGATTGGCGGCCATGCCGAGCGGATCGTGACTGACGTTCGGCAAGCGATCAACCGCGCTACGCGGCCGATGTACGACGCGGCCGGGCAGCATCTTGTCCCGCGTCAAATCCATGACGCGATGATGGCCGATCCGCTGTTCGCGCAGACGGTCAATAACATTCGCCGCGATCCAGAATTGAATGCGGTGGTGCGTGCCGCCAGTGACCGATCCGTCAGGATGTATGACGAGGTTGCGAAGCAGCTTGAAACTCGCTCGCAAAATGCGGGAAATCCCCTCAATCCGCAGCAGAACCAGACTGTCTCAGCGGTGACGGGCAATCTCGGCGGCGACGTGAAGAGCATCGCCATCGCATCGGATCGTGCGGCGGTGAACGGGCCTAGCTCCTATGAAGCGGCATTGGCGAACCAGACGCGGTTGCGCCAGCAGTATCTAGAGCCGCTGATGAATGGTCCGATTGGCAAAATCGCGGGGCGCGACACGACAACGCAGAAGGCGATCAGCGTCCTATTCCCGGACAACCCCTTGCCGGGGAGCGCGCGGGAGGTAGGTGACGCGGTGCGCGCTGTTGCCAACCATAGCCCAATGGTGGCCCGTCAACTCGTCCGCACTCATGCGGAGATGGTATTCAACGAGGCAACACAACGCCGCGCTGGCGGCATCAATCAGTCCGGTGGAGCGAAGTTTGCGGCAATCCTGCGAGGCAATCCGCAGCAGGCGGCAAACCTTGAGGCTGCGGTGCGCGCATTGCCGAACGGCAATCAGGTCTGGCCGGGCTTCAACAACTTCCTCGAAATCCTCGAAGCCCAGCAATGGCGTCAGGCGACGGGATCACGAACCGCATTCGTAATCCCCGGCGTGGAAAATCTGAAAGGCGGCGGCTTGCTGAACAATGCCGGGCAGATCGTCGCGTCCGGTGGCTTCAAGTGGCCGCAGAAGGCGATGCAGGCCATCCAGAATTGGAACGTGGGGCGCAACCTCGATGAGTTGGCGCGGCTTCTAACTGATCCGGCGGCCGCCAATCAGTTTCGGGCCATCGCTACCGCTCCTCGTGGGAGCAGCAAGGCGCTCGCCCTCACGGCTCGTCTCGCTGTCATGGGCAATAGCGGCGCTCGGGTCGAAGGCAGGCCCGGTGTCCTGGCGGCGCGGTGAGAGGTATCGCATGTATAGATCCTGCACAGCAGCAACGAGGGCTGTGACGAACAGCGCGGCCACCACGCCCATGATGCTGGCGGTGACGAAGTCGGGCTCTTTGCCGAGATACTTTGCGGCGTCCTTCTCGGACCAGACGACAACGGCGAACGTCGCGACCTGCAAGGCTATCCAGGCGAGCTTTTTCATGAGGGGAGCTTAGCATGATCGGATTCGAAGATGCACCCTTTGGCCTTCCGAGTTTCGTCCGGGAGTGTCCGGAGCCATATCAATCGGCAGGGTCGTTCGGGCAGTTCGTGTTCTGGCATCCGGAAAAGACGGATAACGACGTGCTTGACCACGCCATGGGGCGCCAGCACTTCAGGACCGCTCTCACGTTCGCGCGCGCCATCCAGTCCAACACGTTCCTGTCCTTCGTGTTCGGCGGCATCGTCCAATATGGGCCGGGATCGATGGAATACGGGTTTATCAATGCCCTTGCCACCAAGGCGACCTATGGCAGCTTGCCGAACCTGATCACGGGCAACGAGGCGTTCGAACTATTCAGCGCGACCGGAACAACCGAGGACGAGGTGAAGTACGGGGAGCACGAGGCGCGGGAATATTTGATCCTGGCGCGGGAGACGCAATGCCCGGAGGTGATCGAGTCTCTGTTGTCGTCCATCGTTCATCGTCAAATGGAGAGCGGCGCCTTGGCGTTCTTCTGGACCGTCTGTGGCGCAGCTTATCTAGGGGCACTAAACTAACGATGGAAATGCCAATGAACGCCAATGGCGCAATTAATATGCGGGAAAAACGGCGGCCCGGACGGCCCGCAGTCAGCCGGCCATCCGCCGACCACATCGATGTGCGCTCAATCCGGATCAAGGCGGAAGAGATGCGGTGTGGCTTCTATGCCCTAACGCAGCGGGCCTTTGCCGATGCGATTGGCGTTCCGGTAAAGACGCTTCGCAACTGGGAGCAAGGTCGCCGCAAGCCGACGGGCCCAGCGCTGGTTCTGCTGTCCCTCATCCAGCGGGATCCGTGGATCGTCTTTGACGTGCTGAATGACCAGCATCGTGCGGGTTGAAACCCAAATTGCCAGACAGGGCGGGCACATAGCCATTTTGAAAATGCCGAGGCGAATTCGGCAGACTGCGCCGCTGGCGGAATTTCGAGACCAATACGCGCGCGCGCGTGAGATGTACGCCAGTGAAGAAATTAGATTGGAAAAGTGAGGAGCCACAGTCGTTTGAGCAATAAAATATTGCCCGGCACGACTGCCCCAGCGGCGCAATTATTACAGCCCCTAAAAGAGGCCGCGACGGGTTTTCTGCGCAGTACGCGCGTGCGCGCGAGGGCCGGGGCCACTTGCTGCTAACAGCACCGTATCAGCAGCGGCGACTTGAACTAAAATCATGTTTTCAAGTGCTCGCCCCTCATGCGGGGGGGTGGAACCAGCCAAATTGTTGACTGTCCAAGAAAAATCGCAACTTTGGAGCACATTCTGATGTCCGATAAGCTGATGTTATCGGACGTCAGAACGCGTTAACCGCCATCCGGCCGCATCTAGCACCACGGCCGACGCCGCCCGGTCCATGTCCGTGCCAAACCCTCCTGCACGAGGGCCGCGCCAATCTCTCCATGGCTGTTGTAGATTGCCGCCAGCGTTCGCCCGTATCGGTCCTTCCCGGAACGGGCAATGGAGAAAGGCTCGGCAGAGAGCAGTTCGTTCAGCCGATGCTTGGCGCGCTGTGCCAGGTCTTTCTCGTAGGCACATTTGCCGTCGATCTCGGGCGCATCGATCGATTGCATTCTGATCTTCTCGCCACCGACCCAGATAGTGTCGCCGTCAACCACGCAGTTGATACGAACGCCGCCGTAGCAGAAGCCCATCCGGCGCAATGTGCCGCCGGGAGTGGTCCGGGTGCCGACAATCTGAAGCTGCGCCCAGCCGAACGCGCTGGACGCCATGTCCTTCACCCGGTCCGCACCCAGGTAGATCCCGAAGCCGCAGACAAATGCCAGCAGGGCCAGCGCGAGCGTACGCGCCAGCCATATCCATCGTCTCTCGGTGATGCCGAGAAAGCGGCGCTCTTTGAAAATCAGGAAGTCGTCGGCCATCCACCAAACTTACCGCGGATCAGCATCTGCTTGGTTAATCGGAGAGCTTCATTTTGAGTGAGCCAGCCTTGTAGTCACATACCCCGAACGATTACCTCTCCATGGCAACGTTCACGCAAATTGCACAGGGCCATCTCATTTGACGATGATGCGGCATCAGCGAAATTTTTTGCCCGTTCGATCCCGGAAGGTTTGCTTGAGCCGCGCCGTCGCAAAGATGGTCCGGCGCAATTCGGGTGGTACGATGGAAATATTCGAATGCCGCACCAGACTGACCATCATGCTGTTGGTGAGCATGATCCAGTTGAACGGATCAAAATCAAAGTTGTCGCCGTTCACGGAGATCAGATAATGACCCTTTGGAATAGGGCCGACAAGTTCTTCCCACATGACGCGCTGCATCTGCCGATAATCATCCGGGGTATCCGTCGCCACCATGAGGCTGCCTCTACGCAGAGAACTTTTCCTCATCCTTATGCAGGTTTTAGGACGCCCTATCCTCCACCTGCGTCTGCTACAGAGGCCGTGAATTTGTTCTAGAGTGATATCGGCTCGCTTGAATTTTGCCACAAACGCGGCGTGGATTTCCTTACGCGCCATTGTGCTGGCGCGAGCCTTGATAAACTCCAATTCGGCCGCGCTGAAAATCGCGTTGTGTGATGTCATTTTCGCACGACGGCCAGGGAGCGGCCCGCGCCTACGCGCGGCTCCGTATCAACGAACCGATGCAACATCGAGGTAGGGTCGCAGCCGTCATGATCATGTATCATCCTGATAGCTTGCAACTGCGTCGTTGCGGTTCGAACAGTCAATTCTGCTAACGAAGCCAACGCCACAGAGCGCCGTGACTCCCGCTCGATTTCTTCGGGCGTCAGGTCCTCATCGCAGAGGCGTTCGATCTGTGCGAATAGGTGATCATTTAAGTTCTGCAGGCGATTCTTGGTCATGCTGCTCCTCCATCCGGGAAGGCATCAAGTCCAGCGACATGCGGCGGCGATAGATCAAGTGGACGGGAACTCTCCCAATCCCCGATATCCGTCCACAGCGCGCGTGGGCAAAGTGGATCGTAGCTTTTGAATAAAAAGCTACTCGGCGTGACTGGCGAATCCGGTGGCCCCGTGGCCGCCGTAGTTGTAGCGGCCGGATAGCTGTTCGAGCATTCCATCCATGTCGGCAATGCCGCATTCCGCCGGATCGTCCTCGCGGTGTTCCGGCTCATAATCCGGTATTAGGTAGCAAACTCACCAAGGAAGGGATGGCCGGTTTGCCGTGTGAAACACACAATGCAGCATGTCCGACACCATCAAACGCTCGCGAACGGAGACGTTCGAGCACATCATTTCGGGCCTGCTTACCAAGCGGGCTGCTCTCTTCAACGAAGCGACACGCATTCGCGACCGTTTAGCCGAGATCAAGAACGACATAGGCGCGTTGAACCGTGTCCTAGGCACGCTTGGCTATACCGGCGATCTGGACGCTGAAATGCCGCGCCAGAAACGGGAGGTAATATTCGGGCGCGGTGAATTGACTAGAGCTATATTGGCTGAGCTTCGTGGTGTTGACGGGATGCTGACGAGTCGAGAAGTCGCACAAGGGGTTCTTGCCCTGAGCGGTCAAGATGCACGGGATCGGAAACTTTTAACCGACCACACGCGGCGGGTATCAAAGGCGTTGAGAGTGCTGCGAGAGAACAATGCAGTGCGTTCAAGTATCGACAAAAAGGAAAAATGTGCTGTGGGCGTTGCGAAGTAGTGGAAGCTTTGTTGAAGTTGCGCTTCGTTAAAGCGAAGCAATAATCTCATCGATCGGTAGATATAGCGTCTGATTCCCAATCGGGAAAACCTTGAACCCATAACGCGCATAGAATGGCACGGCGTCTTGGTCTACCGCGTGAACAATCACTGCACGAGCTCCAACCAATTCCGACGCGCGCGTGATTCGTTGGAGGGCATCTATAAGAAGGCTGCGACCTATGCCGCGCCCTTGATACGCTCTGTCTACCGCCAGCCGACCGATAGTTACGATCGGAGTCGGATTTGGCAAATTCTGCCTGAGTTTACGCGGCGAGCCATCGTGTTGAACTGCACCCGCGGAAAGGCAATAAAATCCCACCACCGAATTCTTTGCCGCTGTCACATAACAGCGAGCAGAGCGTCCTTCAGAACGAAGCGCCGTTTCGCGAATCCAGTCGTTCAACGGTGCCTTGCCGCAATCAAACCTTGCAGTTTCGTGCAGCGAAGTCAGCGGTACTGGGGGCGCGAGGCCTCCCAGTACCGCTGAAGATATAGGTGTTACGTTTCCCATACAGGTTTACTCGCAAACAGTTGCTTGAGGCGAGCGTTCGGCAGAGGCGTTTCGTCAAGCACTCGTACAAAGTGTTCGTATTGCTCAGCATCAAGCGAAAA
This sequence comes from Pseudomonadota bacterium, assembly GCA_023386885.1. Lineage (GTDB taxonomy): Bacteria > Pseudomonadota > Alphaproteobacteria > Rhizobiales > Xanthobacteraceae > 62-47. The sequence continues at coordinate 23,788 of JAEWIX010000001.1, read as the reverse complement.
TAAGCGCTGATCCAGCAGAACGTCGACGGCGTGCTTACGCGCACTATCTAGAATAAAGTCGCTTCTGGTTTTTCCGACAACAGCAGCTGCACGATCGATTAGGTCGCGAACCTTTGTTGGCAGGCGCACATTTATGACTGCGTCTTTGCGATGGCTTGACGCTATTTCCTCCCTAGGGCGCTCCATTGTTGCGGCTGACATGACACTGTTCCTTGATAAAGCTCCGCGAAGCGAAGCGAACCATACCTTACACCATGTATTGACAACGTCAATACAATTATGTATGTACGTTGTGAACACGGGGCTAACGGCTAACGATAGAGTCGGTTCCGCTGAGAAAGGCCCGTGCCACATGAATAATAAAGCCGTCGGGTGGTGAGACCCAACGGCTTCTAAACCGCCCCGTGGTCGAGAGCCGACGCGGGACAGGCCGGTAAAGGCGTCTTGATCTTGAATCAGACGTTGCCTGCGGTCAACCGGCTCTCACAAAGGAGAGCCGTCATGGCTAAAACTTTCAAACCAGGTGAAGAGGCCCCTCGCTCGGGGCAATATGAGCAAATTGGTCCGCGCGGCGGTCGCACGGGGGAGGAGCGCACTGTTACGCGCGGCGAGCCTCTTCCTCCAACCCCGTCACGGGGCATGGGTTATGTTCTGGTCGATCCCACCAAACACCGTACCGGTCGTTGAGGTGCGTCATGCCAACATTGGACATCGCGCACCTGCGAGAACAGGGGCAGGATATGATCATCGTCCCGCTCGACGACTCCTTCGGCCACAAAACGCAGCACGACCAACAGGCCACGATTGGTGAAATTCAAAAGCGGGCAATGGGGGCCGGGCTTCGTGGGCGTGTTGTACCTGTCTGGAACAACGGTAACGGCAGTATGTCTTTTATCGCGCCGCCTCCGTGGCACCCATTCTTTCGTGGTCTTAACATGCGTGCAGTGTACGCGAATTTGAATCGTACACTATCATGGTAACGAACTTAAGCCCCGGCTCATGCCGGGGTTTAATTTTGGCAAGGTGATCTTGCTATCGAAAGTTTCTGCACAACCACCGATGATGCGGCCCAACAGCGTGCTTAAGCGGAACGCTGCCAATACCCCTTCCACTGGCGCGAAACCGGGTGCTGTAGGGCGGCATCAGCGGCCATCAAATATTGCTCGCCATTGCTGATACGGCGATTGTTCTCGCGCCAAGCCATTTCACCAGCATAAGCCGATAGGTAGTCGCCAGCGATTCGATGATGGATGCGATTTCGGCGCGTCGGATGCGCGAGAAGAACGACTCGGCTTGATTGGTGCAGGCGTCGCCGTCCGAATAGCTTTCGCTATGGTTGATGCGCTTCGTCAGAAAGCGAGCGTGTAGCGCATCCCAATGCGCGGCTTCGTCGGTCCACCACCAACTCCCGGAGCATGCGAGCGTCATGCGACACACTCCCCGCTTGAGGCGGCCTGAGCCCGGAGGTGATCAAGCTCCCGGTGGGCGCGGTCCAGTGCCCGCGTCAGATTGCGTTCCGATTGCTCGGCGCGTTCGGCCCGGACGATGGCGTCCCGTTCCCGTTGCTCGGCGGCCTGACGGGCACGTGTTTCGCCCGCCAGTTGGGATTTGAGGGACTGCATACAGTTCATGCTTGGCCCTCCCGCCGGCGGCAAGTGGCGTCCCGGACCAGCGCGTCAATATCCTGATCCATCTTCTGCGCCATTCGTAGGGCGCACCATGCGAGGCCGTCCGCCTGATCCTGCTCCTTGCCGTCAGCATCGCGCGCCATTCCTTGCAAGAGGAATGCGAGGGCGTCGAGTAACTGGACGAGGGACCAGACGTCCACCTGAACGCCTTCAAGGTCAATCGATGGAGGGGCGCTCATGCGAGTGTCCTCCCTTTCTCCTCGGCCTCGTTTTGGGTGTTTCTGGCTTCCCCTAGAAAATCGTCAAGGTCGGCGAGGGCGCTCCATATTTTCCCGGCTACCCAATTCGTGGCGAAAATGCTCTCCTGCTGAAACCTGAGAGTTACAGTTGTGCCGTCCGTTTTGCCCCGTTTTTCGTTGAGCTCGAACTCTATGCGGGACAAAAGTATGTGGGCTAGGGTCCGGATTTCTGCGACGTCGTTTTCGCAACGCTCCATGACGGCGTTGGCGCTGTGTGGGTGGGGCTTCTTCATGCTTCACCTCCGACAGTTTGAGCCGCTGCCAATTCGAGAACAGCATCGACGAGGCTGCGTAATAGGAGGTGATCCCAGTTGGCGTCGTCGTAGGATTCCTCCCAGATGTGAGAGGCCCCGAATTTTGCGAGCCGTGCCTTGACCGCCAGCCCCGCCAATGTTGTCGCCGGGATTGCCATGATCGCCCGGCTAGGGCCATCGGCGCGTGTCGTGATATTGTCCGGGTGCTCTCCTTGCCGATCGAGCGCAGCTAATCCAACTTCATCGTAGATCTGATGGTAGGCAGCGCGGTTGGTCCTGCTCTCCCGCTGCTCCTCCAATCGAGCATTCAACTTGTCCCACAGCGGCTGATATTTCGCGAGTGCGGTCCAGTAGTCATGTGCGCAGCCATCCAACTCCCGGCCATAGGCCAGCAGGGCCTCGTCCGGATGCTTCGCCTTGGCGGGTGATATCCCCGGGGCTGATGCAGCGGCGGTGACGGCAGCGGCTTGGAATAGGGTGCGGCGCGTGATCATCGGACCGTCTCCCCCTTGGTGTCAGCCGAGGCCTTATGGAGCCGCGTAATGTCAGCGCAGAGCGATTGCAGAAACGTCCGGACGCCGCCGCTCGGCATCACTTGGAACGCCATATCAACGATGTCCGCCTTTGCTCGGAAGCCATCCAAGGTAGTCGGCTGGCAGTTGGCAGCTGCGGCGAGAGCCTTTTCGGCGCGTTCGATCAGTCCGCCGTCAATTGCAGCGGCAAACTCTTTACCGCTAGTGGCGTCTGCCTCATAGGCACCTTCTGCGCCGCGAAGGGCAACAGCAACGGCGACGCAAGCTTTGAGCAGTGAGGCGTCAGGGTGTGAAGGGATGGTTTGAGCCATGTCTATCGCCTCCCTCAAACTGACAAGCGGGCGATTTCAGCGCGCGCGGCGCTGATGTCACGTTGGGCCTGCGGCCAGCTATCGGCGTACTGGGCGAGTTCAATCGTGCGGTTCAGAACGGCAATGCGCGCCGCCTTGTCGGTCGCCGGCATCGCGGCAAGACGCGCGACCTGGCGGGCTTCGAGCCACGCCTGCTTGAGTGCCCAGCCGAAGCACTTCCAACCGATGCTGGAAAACTTGATGGCGGGGTATTTGTAGACGTCCCGGAAAATCTCCCAGGCGCGTGCGGTGATGGCGCGGCGGTTGAATTTGGGCATAGCTCCGCCGTTCACCTTAACGGTGCTTTTCGTGGTCATCGGGATTGTCCCTCAATCCTTGTTGTGATACAAAAGGGATCATTACACATGATCCAAAATGGATCAAGAGGATTCTTCGGTGATTTTGATTGAACAGATACGGGCCGCGCGCGGCCTGCTCGGCCTGTCTCAGACAGAGCTAGCTGACAGGGCCGGATTGTCGCTTCCGACCATAAAGCGGATGGAGCGGGAGGACGGTGGTGGTCCGGCCGTTTCCGATGATGCCAAGGAGAAGGTGCGCTCCGCCCTTGAGAAGGCGGGCGTCGAGTTCATCGCGGAGAATGGCGGCGGGGCCGGAGTAAGGCTGAAGAGGCGCTCCAGCAAGCGCGAGCGCTGATCGACAATCCAACGATGCAGAAGGCTAAAAGTTAGTCGATTTGGTTATACCGGAGCCCAGTGCCTCGCGTTAATGGTTGGGGGCTGGGGCGAGTTAGTACGATGAAGTTTTTTGTTCGATGCATTATGCAGATCGTCTTCCTCGTGATCTGCTATTCGGCAATCGCGGCGACAAAGCCGCCGGGGTACGCGGAGGCCGACGCCTCGTTCTCTACATTAAAGCCAGATCAACGAGCGTTCTACGAAGTCTTGATGACCGCTGCTGGCTATTACAACAGTGTCCCGGTTGCGTCGTTCAACACACGCCTCTTTGAGGGGATCAAGCAATTCCAGGTGGAGAACGGTTATCCGCAGACTGGGATTATGGACACAGCACAGCTCGACGCTCTCTATTCGATTGCAGCCAAGAAATTTGATCTCTGGGGATTTGAGCGGATCAAGCATCCATCGCGGCCCGTCGCAATTTGGGTCCCTGTGGGCTTAGGATTGACCGCTTCTCGCAGCGCCACCGGCATTGATTGGTCCGATGCCGAAAAGAGAAGAATCCGTGTGAACTTTATGTCCATTCCGGATTTGCAGGTTGGAGATAACTACGCCGCCCTGATGAATGCGTTCATAACCAAAGATGCGAAGATCCACTACAAGGTTAGAAGGCGAGATTGGTTCGTTATCTCCTTCACGACTGCTAACGGAGTCGACGGCTACGCTAGGTATCACCAGGACGGGACGAACGTCACGGGTTTCACGCTATTCTGGAACAACGCGAATGGTGATGTGAACGGCGATCGAATTGCGACGCTAATGTCAGGATCACTGTGGTCGGCAATGCTCGACAAGCCATTCCCGTCACCGCCTCGTAAAAATCTATCAACCGTCAATGCGCCGAGCGCTGAGCCTCGCCGGTCACCACCTCAGGCGGCGCCACAAGTATCGGAATCGAAACCAAAGCCCTCGGAGGCGCACTTTTCAAACGGCACTGGGTTCTTTGTTTCGACCGATGGGCATCTGGTAACGAATGCTCACGTGGTCGAGAAGTGTGACGAGATCAGGATCAAAACGAGTGAAGGGGCTGTCGAGAGCGCAAAGCTATTGAATGCCGATGTGGCAAACGATCTAGCGCTTCTGAAATTGCCTTTAGCTTCGAAAAAGGCTGCGAAGATTCGAATTGGCGTCCGCTTAGGCGAGGGTGTTGCGGCTTTCGGTTACCCGCATGCCGATTTATTGTCGACGTCCGGGAATTTCACTCTAGGCAACGTCACAGCTCTCACTGGCATGGCTGACGATAGCCGCTATTTCCAGATTTCGGCGCCTGTCCAATCAGGAAATTCCGGAGGGCCATTGCTCGATACGAGCGGCAACGTCGTGGGAGTTGTCAGCGCTAAGCTCAATGCGTTGAAGGTAGCCCTGCAAGGCGGCGACCTAACGCAGAATGTAAATTTTGCAGTGAAGTCGGTGATCCTGGCAACGTTCTTAAATGCCAACGGTGTCGCAATACAATCCGGCACGGTAGCTGAAAAGCCGCTTGAGTCGGCCGACCTTGCGGACAGAGCCAAGGAGATTAGCGCCTTTGTGCTTTGTAAAGGGCGATGAGCATTACAGGCGTTCTTCAGCTGGCGGCGTGATTGAAATCTTTCCGTCGGCAATGAGGGACTTAGATGCTTCGCTGAGCAGCTTAGTTACCGCAATCTCGTTGTCGAGATAGGTCGCGACGGTTAGTTTGACGATAGGCTGATGCTCAGGCGGCTCATCAATCCACTCTTTAAATTTTCCTGCATCGTCTTTTCTGCGTCCGCGTTCAAAGATGTCGCGATAGCGTTGTGGAGCAATTCCGATGAAGGGTTCGAATACAACCTTATTTGAGTGTTCGGAACCTCCAACAACAATTGCGTCTCCATGTAACTGCTCAGCATAGCTCTTTGGGTATGGTTCGATAAAAACTACCTTACGAATACCTGCTGCGATGATGTGTTTAGCGCAAATATGGCATGGGAAAGTTGTGCAAAAGAGGATGGCGTCCTTTACAGAGCGTCCGAGGCGCGCTGCATCACATAGCGCAGACATTTCAGCGTGAATGATGCGTCCAAATTCAAGCAAATCCATCAGTTGGGTGTCGCGTAGGCCTCCACCTCTGGAGGTTTCCTTGAGAATAATGGCGCTCACATCATCTTTGGTGATCTCCTCACGAAGATACCCCAGTTCGACCAATTGCTTTGTGAAGCTCGAAAGAAGGGATCGTTTTATTTGCTCGTTAGAGTCGTAACCCTTCTTGTAATCTCTGGCTTCGGAGGCGTCTTTATACCAATACGTGCCGCCGTTAGCTTTAGGCACCTCGTTGCAGCCTGCAGTGATGGTTTCTCCTTCCTTTGTCATGATGGTCGCGCCTACTTGTCGAGATAAGTCGAGTGACCTAAGCGCGGTGTTGCGAGCCAGATACATTCCATATTCTTGGCGAGTCGGACTTACAAAATTTGCTCCAAACAGACCCTCGAGAAATCGTTCGACTAGTTTCTCTGCAGCATCTGGATCGTCCATGTTTATGAATAGATCTGCGGTGGCGAAGGTGTCCTGTAGTCTTTGACCATTTGAGTCACCGTCTTCACGTTCATCTCTGTCGGCAAGCGAACGAGCAGTAGCTCGGTGCTCCTCATCAGGGCGGGCTTCTGAATGACCAAATGCAATGCGATTGGTGAGCGTTTCAATTCGCCGCTCTCTATCTGAGTAAACCGAAATCATAATAAAGAGGCGGCCATACACTTGGCGAAGCAGCGCTATTTCTTCGGGCCTTTTAAATTGGTCAAAGACATAAGCTTGTTTCTTTATATAGCTAGTTGCTCCTTTCGATCGGCGAAAATTCCTGACGGCTGCTGAGCAAAGCGTAGCCAAGACATATGGTTGGCGAAATAGTTCTCGGATCTTGTTGGCGTATTTAATGTAAGTGTCGTACCGATCCTCTAGGTTTGTGTCATTGAGCGACATCCCAGAAACGTCGATTGATTTCATCAAGTCTGTTACCTTGAAATACTCGATGTCGTAAGAATATCGCTTCAAGCAATTGGCGATGATTTTGGTGACCTTCTTGTTGTCGGTTCCAATCGGAGAACAGAGTCCAAAGAATAGTTCTGGTCCGGGTAACGATGGGAGCATGGAACTGATCTCAATAATTTCTTAAGGGATTGCCCCAGATGTTATGGCGTGTTTAAGTCGGCGCGAATCAAGGAGCGTGACGATGGAATTTCTCAATCCTAATTGGCTGAGTATTGAGATGGCATCTGCCGACGCGGCTATCGAAGAGTGGTCCACAGGACTTCGAGCATCTTTTGAGGCTGTATCTCAAAGCCTTAGTGAGCGGTCTGACCTCAGTGGCGCAATGCGTGAAGATGAGCATCATCGAGACATTGTACGGCAGGTATAACTGCATTTTGCTGGTTTTGGATTATTTCAAACGGTCCGCGTTGAGTTCTCGATATTCATTCTGTCGGCTGTGATGCTCAGTACCTGGGGTTTCGAGTGCCGGTACGTCCAGTATATGGGTTGTAATTACCCCTACTCCCGAAATTGTCCATCTGCGTGCTGTTCGGGTTCGTAGCCTGGTGCGGCTGCACATAAGTGCCACGGCTCGTCGTGTAGCCTCCGACCGAATGGCTTTGCGAGTTAGAGCCGGTCCCGTAGGTGCGATATTGGGCCTGCGCGGCAGTCGCGATCAGCGCAGCAGTGCCAACGATAATCAGTGTTTTCAGCATTGTTCTTGTCCTTCGCCCGTCAGCGGGCAAAGGCACCCTGTCACCATTGCAAGTTGAGTCCAAGTGCGACATTCGCATAAGACGTTGCCCACCGAATGGCGCGTCGTAGGATTAGGCGGGCGCAGACATCTCGCCCGTGCGCCGTAATGTGCTGGCTTCACGAATTGATTTCCGCATGGCTGTCGTTTCTTCTGCGGAAATGCGTGCCCCCGTCCAGTGCTTACAGAATATCCAAGGGCGGCGACCATCAGTAAATTGCGCTACGACTTGATGTCCCGACGCGTTTGGTACTGTTTTGATGTGCTCCAACTGGTAGGCGGTTGGAATCAGCGTCCGGTATAAATGCCCGATGCCAACGACTATGACGGCCACCGGATCATGATACTCGATCAAGCTCGTGTTGAGATTTTTGCAGAACTCGACGTGCTTTGAGTTTTTCAGATTCCCGTAGCGGTCGGCAAGCTCGGCAACATTCTTTGAGCTCCAGAAGAACATCTCTGTCAGGGATATGTCCAAGGTGTTGAGCATCGTTTGGCAAGTGTTGCGCCAGCGGCGCGCGGAACGATTCTCCGTCCGCTGTTTCTGGAAATCAAAGCGACTTGTTTCTTCAGCAGGCACACCTTGCACGGGCCACTCGACCCAATCACTTGACCCCTCGCCGGGGTTTATGCCCATCAGGACGTAGCGACATTTCTCAACGTTGCTGTAGCGCTTGTCATAGAGAAAATGATGAGCCTGCAGGAGTTCGGGATGCTGATTCTGATAATCGATAATTTGTTTGATGTTCAAATCGATCACAGATCGGTCAGTCACGATAGGATGCCTTCCCAATCGTCTCCCATTAGCTTCAGGAAGCTCGGTCGGCGCTTACCCCTAGCTTACCCGACCATCTTCTCGGTTGCTGTTTATCCGAGTAAGTATTTGATTTTACTGGCGCACCCGACACGATTCGAACGTGTGACCTTTGCCTTCGGAGGGCAACGCTCTATCCAGCTGAGCTACGGGTGCGTGAGCCGTTGTTTAGCCGATCGGGTCGGGCCGGGCAACGGGCGTGGCAAGGTTTCTGGCGGCCGAAGGGAGGGCTTCAGCCGCTTGTTTTGAAGCGGAATGCCGTGTTTTGCGGCGTCAAAGCTGTTTTCTCCGCACCGGTGCGGGGCAGGGCCGTCAGTCGACGGTCTGCACCACGGCAGAGATCGCGCGGGCATTGCTGGATTTGACCGGCTGCACCGCCGCCGCGATCATCGCGTCGTATTCCGGCAGGGTTGCCAGCGTCGTCTTGGCGCGGAGGTGAACCACCTTGTAGCCGTTTGCCTTGAGTTGGGTCAGCAACTCCGGCACGGCGAGGGCGCTCCACTTGTGCAGATCGTGCATCAGGATGATGCCCTTCTGCTTCTTCTTGAGCTGCGTCATGATCGAGGCGACGAGTTGGTCGGGCTTCTTGATCTTGAAGTCCTGCGAGTCGATGTCGATCGAGAACGCGGCGACGTTACGCTCGGCCAGATAGGCCTTGAGATCGCCGGTCTGGCGCAGCTGCGGATAGCGGAAGAACGGTGCGATCGGCGCGCCGGCCATCATCGCCACGGCGCTCATGCCCTTCTCGATTTCGTCGCGGGCTTCTTGCGGCGATTTGTGGGCGAGATTCTGGTGAGACCATGTGTGCGAGCCGACGGTGTGCCCGGCCGCGATCACCTGCTTCAGCACCTCGGGATGCCAGGTGGCGTGCTTGCCGATGGCGAAGAAGGTGGCCTGCAGGCACTCGGCCTTCAGCGCCGCCAGCACCATCGGCGTCGTCACCGGCCACGGGCCGTCGTCGAAGGTCAGCACCACTTCGCCGGGCTGCAGGAAATCGTAATCGCGGTATTGCGACATGCCGAAGCCGGGACCGCCGGAGGTATCGATCTGCACCGTGCGCGAGACGCCGAGCGCGTTCGGATTGTTGCAGGCGGGCTTGGTCGCGGCGACACGCGCCTCGGGAGCGGGCGGGGGCGGTGCGACGACCTGCGGAGCGGAAACCTGCGGCGCCGGCTCGGCGGCAGCGGTCTGGCGCTCGACGCCGGGCCTGGGCCAGCGGGTATCGATCGAGCCGGTGGTCAGTTCCGGTTTGGCGCTTGCGGCCGTCTCAACCGCGGTTGAACTGAGATAGTACTTGGCCGTCACGCCGATGACGCTGACGGTCGCAACCGCGACCGCGGCGACGAGAACCGGAAACTGACGCATGGTGACTCCACTGCACAGGGCAGGACGTCCTGCTGAGTCAAGACGTCCTCGCGCAACCATCCAGCGAAATAGTTAATCGAGCGTATGTTCGGCCTGTCGTCGGAAAAATTTTGCCTTGAATGTCAATTGGTCGCAGGCGCGCGAGCACCTATTGCCGCGCCATCTCGGCGTCGCCGACACCATCGCCGTCCAGCGCCTGATCGTCGTACATCGTCACCTCGACCCGCAGCAGGCGGCCGGTGAATTCGAACGGCGCGTCGTAGTGCGAGACCGGACTGCCGCGGTCGCGGCCGATGTCGAGACCGGACCACGAGATCAGGTTGTGAAAGCCGAGCTGGGTCTGGATCGCGCCGGCCGGCTCGCCATCGATCGTCAGGCGATATTCGGACACGCCGGTGCGTGCGCCGAGCGCGGGCGGGGTGGTGCGCCGCAGCCGTTCGACGTGGACGCCGAGTCGATGCGTGCCGGGTGCGATCTCGCGCTCCGAGGTGACGACGTGATGATGACCGCCGATATTGAGGTCATGCACCAGCCGCCGCGCCTTTACATAGAGGCTGTAGCCGGAGGTGGCGTCGCCGTGCGCCAGCAGTACGCCTTCGGCCTCGGGATCGTCGATCTCGACAAACGCCTCGATGGTATAGCTGCGACTGCGCACATCCGGCGCGACGTCGGTGGGAACGTGGCCCATGCCGGCATGAAACACGAAGTTCTTGCGGGGACCATGAAAGCGCGCGGCGTTTTCGGCGAAGCGCGGGCCGAAACGATCGTCGAGCGGCAGCACGTTGTGGGCTTCGGCCTCGCGCCACCACAGCTTGACGAGTTCGGCGAGCCGCTCGGGCTCCTGCGCGGCGAGATCGTCGACTTCGGAGAAGTCGCGGTCGAGATGAAACAGCTCCCACTTGTCGTTGTCGAACGGCGTGCCCGGCGGATGATAGGCGACCGCCTTCCAGCCGTCGTGCCACAGCCCGCGATGGCCGAACATCTCGAAATATTGCGGCGTGCGGCGTGACGGCGCCGAGGCGTCAGTGATGCTGCGGGCAAAACTCTCGCCTTCCAGCGGCATCTGCGCGACGCCGTTGATGGCGGGCGGCGCGGCGATCCCGATCAGGTCCAGCAACGTCGGCGTGAAATCGCTGGCATGCACGAACTGATGCCGCAATTCGCCGGCTGCCGGAATCCGTTTAGGCCAGTTCAGCACGAACGGATCGCGGATGCCGCCGCCGTGGGTGTTCTGCTTGTAGCGGCGCAGCGGCGTGTTGGAGGCCATCGCCCAGCCGTGCGGGAAGTTGGTGTGGGTATCCGGGCCGCCGATATCATCGATGCGTTGCAGTTTTTCCGGCATCGGTTCGGGTCGGAAATTGTACGGCCCCATCGCGTTGACGAAGCCGAGCGGGCCGCCCTCCTGGCTGGCGCCGTTGTCGGACATCACGACGATCAGGGTGTTGTCGCGCACGCCGGTCTTGTCGAGGAAATCGATCAGCCGCGCCAGATGTTGATCGGCATGGTCGAGCATGCCCGCGAAAGCCGATTGCAGCCGCGTGAACACGCGCTGCTCGTCCGGCGTATGCGCGTCCCACGCTTTGACGCCGTCGTTGCGCGGCGGCATCTTCGTTTCGGGCGGCACGATGCCCATCGCCTTCTGTTGCGCCATGCGCTGTTCGCGTTCGACGTCCCAGCCGTGCGCGAACATGGCGTCGTAACCCTTGATGATATCGGCCGGCGCCTGATGCGGCGCATGACAGGCGCCAAAGGCGAGCCACGTCAGCCACGGCAGGTCGGGCCGGTCCGCCATGTGATCGGCGATGAAGCGGATCGACTGATCGACCAGATCGGACGTCAGGTGATAGCCGTCGGCGTAAGTCCCCGGCGGATCGATGTGGGTGTTGTCGGCGACAAGCTCCGGTGCGTATTGATCGGTCTCGGCATCGAGGAAGCCGTAGAAGCGATCGAAGCCGCGCCCCAGCGGCCAGCCGTCGAACGGCCCGGTGGCGCCGCTCTCCGTCAGCGGCGTGACATGCCATTTGCCGACCATGTAATTGCGATAAGCATGCGCCTTCAGCATCTCGGCCAGCGTCCCGGCCTCGCGCGCGATCTTGCCGCGATAGCCCGGATAGCCGCTGTCGAAATTGGCGAGGCAGCCGACGCCGACCGAATGATGATTGCGGCCGGTGAGCAGCGCCGCGCGCGTGGTCGAGCACATCGCCGTGGTATGGAAGCCGGTGTAACGCACGCCTTGCGCGGCCAGCGCATCGATGGTCGGCGTTCTGATCTTCGAGCCGTAGCAGCCGAAATCGGAGAAGCCAACGTCGTCAAACAGCACCACAAGAATGTTGGGCGCGCCTTGCGGCGGCGTTCCCGGCGCCGGCCACCACGGTTTGGAATCCGCGATGGTCTTGCCGATGGTGCCGCCGAAAGCGGTCTTGTTCGGTGCTGTCATGTGGTTCGCTCCCCGTGCCGACAGGTCTGTACAGCGTTTTCGCTTGGTTGATGCCGCGTCGGCGTGCGGTATGATCGACGTCAGCAACACAAAGGTCAATCAGGGAGAGAGACGACATGGGACGGCTTGAGGGCAAGGTGGCGGTGATCACGGGCGCCACCAGCGGCATCGGCTGGCGTACCGCTGAAATCTTCGTGGCGGAGGGCGCGAAGGTGGTCGCGGCCGGACGGCGCGGGGCGGAGGGCGAGGCACTGGCGAAGAAACTCGGCGCCAACTGTCTGTTCAAGCAGACCGACGTCACCGATGAAGCACAGATGAAGGCGCTGATCTCGCATGCGGTGGAAAAATTCGGCCGTATCGATTGTCTGTTCAACAATGCCGGCGGGCCGGCGCAGACCGGCGGCATCGAAGGGCTCGACGTGGCGCAGTTCGATGCGGCGATGGCGACGCTGGTGCGCAGCGTCATGCTCGGCATGAAGCACGCCGCGCCGCATATGCGCCGGCAAGGCTCCGGCAGCATCATCAACAATGGCAGCATCGCCGGACATCTCGCCGGCTATTCGTCGTCGCTGGTCTATGGCGCGGCCAAGGCGGCGGTGATTCATTTCACCAAGTGCGTGGCGATGGAATTGGGCGAGGCCGGTGTCCGCGTCAACAGCATCTCGCCGGGCGCGATCGCCACCGGCATTCTCGCCAAGGCGATGGGTCTCGAGTCCGGCGCGGCCGACAACAAGGCCGACGTGCTGGAGGGGCTGTTCAAGTCGGCGCAGCCGATTCCCCGCGCCGGCATTCCAGACGACATCGCGCACGCGGCGGCGTTTCTGGCGAGCGACGAATCGTCCTTCATCAACGGCGCGGATCTGGTGATCGACGGCGGCGTCATCGGCGGCCGCAACTGGACGCAGCAGCAGCAAGGCTATGTCGGCTTGCGCAAGCTGCTGGGGGAAGGTGCGTAGCTGAATGGCGTTCGAGGCGTGATGAATTGAGATTGAGCGGAAGACCGTCACCCCGAGGTGCCATTGCGCAGCAATGGCCTCGAAGGACTGCGGCCGTCTCCTTCGAGGCTCGCGGCGCTCGCCGCGCACACCTCAGAATGATGTTGCGCGTTGATTGTGTTGAAGCCGTCGCGGGACCGGCGTAGCCTGCCGCCACTCGTTCCCGCCATGCTGGAGGATCGTGCATGTCGATTATGACTGGGATGATGCCGGACGGGCGTGGTGCGTGGCAGATGGGCCTTGCCGCCGTCGCCGGGCTTGCGTGCGCGGCGGTCGTCGCCAAGGCGCTGCCCACCACGATGGATGCGGTCTCCAACGTGCTCGCGCCGTTGTGTGCGGTCAGCGATGCCGGCGCGTCCAGCCCGCTCGACAAGGTCGAGGTGATTGCGTCCCATGCCCTGCCGAACGTGCCGGGCAAACGCGTCACCATTGTTCGCGTCTTCTACGGGCCCGGCGGATTCACGCCGGCGCATCGGCACTCAGGAACGGTGACTGCTTATGTGACGCAAGGCGCCATTCGCTCGCAGCTTGGCGGAGGACCGGTCGAGGTGTTCAAGGTCGGGCAGTCGTTCTTCGAGCCGCCGGGCACCACGCATCTGGTATCGGCCAATGCCAGCGCCACCGAACCCGCGGAGTTGATTGCGGTGTTTGTCGCCGATGAAGGCGCGGAACTGACGACGCTCCTGAAGTAGATAAGACATTCCGAGAGCCCAATCCTTTCCGTCATGGCCGGGCATAGCCGTTTGAAGAACGGCGTCGCTTCGCTCGCCTATGTCCTGGCCATCCACGTCTTTCTTGCCGAACCTCAGTAAAAACGTGGATGCCCCGTGACAAGCACGGGCATGACGAGTCAGCGCAATATGAGACCGCTCTAGCTCTCGGTCGTAGTCTCGCGCGGACTGTAGACTGCGACCGGCAACGACACGCCGCGCAATTCATGTTCGCCCAAATGATCCAGCGCGTGATCGAGATGTCGCGCCACCGCCTCAGTGATCAGGATGCTGCGTCCAAGTTTCTTTTGCAGCGCTTCGACGCGGCTCGCTTCGTTGACGGCGGGCCCGATGACTGTGAAATCGAGCCGATCCGGCGCGCCGATATTGCCGAAGAACACTTCGCCTTCATGTAATGCGATGCCGGTGCGCAACGGATGCCAGCCGTCGATGCCGGCGAGTTGCGGCAGGGCCCCGCCATTGAGCGCGTCGAGATCGTGCACGGCCCGCTGCGCGGCGGCGAGCGCGGCTTGCGCCGCGACCTGGGCGCTGGTGTCCGCGCCGATCGGAAACACCGCGAGCAGCCCGTCGCCCATGAATTTCAGCACCTCGCCGCCATGCGCCAGCACCGCGCCGGCCAGCGTCTCAAAATAGGCGTTGAGCAGCACGATCATGTCCGCGCCGGACAGATGATCCGACAGCGTGGTGAAGCCGCGCAGGTCCGAGACCCAGATCACCGCGCGGATGGCCTCGCCGTTGCCGCGCTGGATCGACCCGCTCAGCACCTTGGCGCCTGCAACGTCACCGAGGTAGGCGTTGACGGCATTCTCCGCGATGCGCTGGGCGATATGCCGTTCGACATGCAGCGCGAACAGGTCGAGCGCGTTCCTGACCTCCGGTCCCGCCGCGTGAGGGAAGCCACCGGGATTGCTAGTCGCCAGCGTCATGGCGTGGCGATAGCCAGTGCCGCTGCTGAACGGCAGCGCGACGTAATCGGTGAGGCCGGCGTCGGCCAGTTCGGCCATCATCGGAAATTCGGCCCGCGCCTCGGGACTTTGCGGATTGCGCCGCAGCGGTTCGCCGGTGGTGAAGATGCGTGCCAGCGGATTGAGCTTGAAGCTGTCGGTCTCGGAGGTCGCGTGCTGCACCTTCACCTCGTAGCAGGTCGCGTCCTCGCGCCGCCAGTTCCAGGCAAAGCCGAGCAGTTGCGGATGCAGCGTGCCGATGTGCAGACTGGCACGGTCGAGCGGAATTCCGGCGGCGATCAGACGCCACAGGAAAGATTCGAACAGCAGCAGCATTTCGGTTTCGCGCGCCGCGCCCTTGAGCAGCCACGTCGCGATGTCGGCGAAAGAATTTGTGTCGGGTGCGGCGGCGGCGCCGCGCGACGACTGCCGCACGATCGTCACACCACGCGGAAACTGCCGTGACGGAGGTGGAATGTCGGGCGCACTCGTCAACGATCAACTCGCGGCATCGGCGGCGCCTGCTGCTATCTCGGCGCGAGCAGCACGCGCAGGCCGTCCTTCGGCTTCGGAATCGGCCACATCTGCCATGAGGCTGTGTAGCCGGGCTCGAGCGACACCTCGAGGTTCTGCACGAAATGCCGCACGAAACACTTTGCCTGCATGTAGGCGAAGTGAAGGCCGAGGCACATATGCGCGCCGCCGGAAAACGGAATCCAGGCGAAGCGATGGCGGCCGCGCTGCGCCTCGTCGGTGAAGCGCAACGGATTGAAAACGTCCGGCTCGGGCCAGATCTCCGGCATGTGATGGGTGTAGAGCGGATTGACGCCGACCAGCGTGCCGGCAGGAATCGCAAAGCCCTTGAAGCTGAAGTCGCGGGTGGCCCGGCGCGGGATCGACGGCACCGGCGGCTTCATCCGCATCGCCTCCTTGAAGGCCATCTCTGCGAGCGGCATCGCCTCCAGCTTGTCGAAGCTGATCGGTTCGTCGCGCTTGAGGCCGAGCGCCATCGCCTCGTCGCGCAGCTTCGTTTGCCATTCCGGGTTGGCGGCGAACGCGCCCACCAGCGACGTCAGCGACGAGGTCAGCGTGTCGTGGGCGGCCATGATGAGGAAGCTCATATGATCGACGATATCCTGGGTCGACAGCAGCGCGCCGTCGTCATGGGTGGCGCGGCACAGTTGCGAGAACAGGTCGTCGCCGCCCTTTTCACGGCGGATCGGCACCTGGCGCGAGAAGTATTCGACGATGCGGGCGCGCCCCTTGACGCCACGCGCCATCTGCGTGCCCGGCCACGGCTTGCGCACCGGGGAGACCGAGGCGGCGATCATGTCGATGAAGGCCGCGGTCACCTCGTCGACCTCGGGGCCGATGTCGGTGCCGAGGAACGAGGTGGCGGCGAGGTCGAGCGTCAGCTGCTTCATCGCCGGATAGAACAGCATCGTGCCGGGCGGCTGCTGTCGCCAGCGGGCGACGCGCGCGCCGATGCCGGAATCGAGCTGCGCGAGGTAGGATTTCATCGGCCCGGACTTGAACGCCACCGACAGCGCGCGGCGATGCAGCCGGTGCTCCTCGAAATCGAGCAGCATCAGTCCGCGCGGAAACAGCCGCCCCAGAATGGTTTCCCAGCCATGGGTCGAGGAGAACAGCTTGGTTTGGTCGAACAGCACCAGTTCGTTGGCTTCGGGCCCGAGCAGGCTGACGCTGGTTTCGCCCAGCACGCGGCTGCGATAGACCGGGCCGTAGGCCGCGGCCATCCGCTCCACCTCGCCGCGCGGATCGGCCAGCACCGAGAAGGTGCGGCCGACGACCGGCCAGCCCTCGTCGCCGGGGATATGAGCCAGCGCCTGCCGTTTCGGCGCCTGCAGCGGGGCTGCCATCGCGGGAGCGGCCAGACCTTGCATCGACATCGGGTATCCTCCTCGATTCGGCAGAAGCTGAAGCTCCGGAGCGCAATTTGCAAGACCAGTTACAAGACTGGCCTGCCGTTCCCCCCGGGCTGACACAGGAGTCCGCGACGCGCCGCCGCAGCGACTTCTCTTGCGAAGACCGGCCCGCCATTCCCATCTGATGAACGGGCCGCTTTGGCGGCGACTGGAGGAACCGATGAGTTATTTTCGCACCGCGATCCTGCTGGCGGGTCTGACCGGCCTGTTCATGGGCGTGGGCTATCTGATCGGCGGCGCGGGCGGCGCGATGATCGCGCTGGTGATCGCGGCCGCCACCAACCTGTTCGCCTACTGGAACTCCGACCGCGCGGTGCTGTCGATGTACGGCGCCCATGAGGTCGATGCCCGCACCGCACCCGATTTGCATCGCATGGTGCAGGAGCTTGCCGCGCGCGCCGAGCTGCCGATGCCGCGCGTCTTTATCATGGACAATCCGCAGCCGAACGCGTTCGCCACCGGCCGCAATCCGCAGAACGCCGCGGTGGCGGTGACCACCAGCCTGATGCAGTCGCTCAGTCGCGAGGAACTCGCCGGCGTGGTGGCGCACGAACTCGCCCATATCAAGCATCACGACACGCTGCTGATGACCGTCACCGCGACGATCGCCGGCGCGATCTCGATGCTGGCGCAGTTCGGCATGTTCTTCGGCGGCAACCGCAACAACAACGGTACCGGTATCATCGGTTCGCTGGCGATGATGATTCTCGCGCCGCTCGGTGCCATGCTGGTGCAGATGGCGATCAGCCGGACCCGCGAATACGCCGCCGACGAAATGGGCGCGCGCATCTGCGGCCAGCCGATGTGGCTCGCCTCGGCGCTGTCGAAGATCGAGAACTTCGCGCATCAGGTGCCGAACGAGGATGCCGAGCGGGCGCCCGCGACCGCGCACATGTTCATCATCAACCCGCTGTCGGGCCGGGGCATGGACAATCTCTTCGCCACCCACCCCTCGACGGCCAATCGCGTCGCGGCGTTGCAGCAGTTGTCGTCGCAGTTCGGCGGCGGCTTTGCTCCGCCGTCTCCGCCGCGACCGGCATCATCCGCCGCGCCGCGCGGTCCGTGGAACGGCGGCAGCGCACGCCGTGGTCCGTGGGGCTGAGGCCAACGCGAGAGATGAGCGCTGAATCGAGGCACGACGACGGAGCGCGCCTTGCAACCGGCTCATGCTTTGGCTCCCTCTCGCTGTTTTGTTCCCAAAATTTTTCTCGCGCATGGCCCCATCGCGCGGACTGCCATACCGGAACGAATGACGTCGCCAATCGCTTGAATGCTCCGGTTCTTCACAAGAGGAGACATTCATGAATCGTCGTTTGATCGGAACTGCCGCGCTTCTTGCCATTGTCGCAATGCCGGTGATGGCGCAGGCGCAAGGCGTGCCGGGCGGCATCGAGCGCGGTGCGCGCGAAGGCGAGCGTGCGGCCGGTCCTCTCGGCGCCGTGGTTGGCGGCACCATCGGTGGGGTCGTCGGCGGCGTCGCGGGCATTCTGGGCGTCGATCAGCGTCCGCGTTTCCATCGTTACGTGGTGGAACAGCACCGGCCGTCCTATCACTACCGAGAGGACGTGCGCGTCGGTGTGGTGCTGCCCGAACATGGCGTGACCTATTATGAGGTTCCGCAGGAATACGGTGCGCACGGCTATCGTTATACTGTCGTGAACGATCGCGCCGTGCTGGTCGATCCGCGTACGCGTCGGGTCGTCGAGATCGTCGAGTAGATTTGCTCGCGACACGTTTTCGCCCAAACCGGGTGACAAGATTGCGGCGATGAAACCTTTCGCCGCAATCGACGTTACCCGACCATGATGAGCCCTGATATCTGGTTCGTGGCGTTCGGCCCCGACAAGACATTGAAATCCGACGATCGTGCGAACGGTGCCGTGCGCTCCACCCGCACTTTCAAGACCGAGGCGGATGCCAAGACGTTCGCTCTGGAAATCCTGGCCAAGGGCTGGTCGGCGACGGCGGGCACGCTCAATCCCCATCAGCCCAAGCGGGTGATCGGCGCATCGCAGATCGAGGATTGGGCCGCGCCGCATCTGCGGTAGCGCGTACGAAATAGGAGAAGCGTCGTCCCGTCTGCGCTGGGATGACGCTTCTTTTGTTGTGCTGTTACATCGCGCCGTTGAGGAACGGGTTGGTCTGGCGTTCGTGCCCGAAGGTCGATCCGGGCCCGTGGCCGCAGATGAACTGCACGTCGTCGCCGAGCGGCAACAGCTTGTCCGTGATCGACTGGATCAGCGTCGCATGACTGCCGCCGGGCAGATCGGTGCGCCCGACCGAGCCGTTGAATAGCACGTCGCCGACGTGGGCGAACCGCATATCGCGATTGAAAAACACCACGCTGCCGGGCGAGTGGCCGGGACAATGCAGGATTTCGAACGTCATCTCGCCGAGTGCAACCTTGTCGCCTTCGTCGAGCCAGCGGTCCGGTGCGAAATTCCGCACGCCGGTCATGCCGAAGTTGGCGCCGCTTTCCACTACATGATCGAGCAGGAATTTGTCGGCGATGTGCGGCCCGACAATCGGGGCCTTGAGCACGTCGCGCAGTTCGGCCGCGCCGCCAACGTGGTCGATGTGGCCGTGGGTCAGCCAGATCTGTTCGACGGTCACGCCGGTCTTGGTCACGGCATCGACGATGGTGGGCACGTCCCCGCCGGGATCGAATACCACGGCTCGCCGGGAGTTCTCGCACCACAGCAGCAGGCAATTTTGCTGAAACAGGGTGACGGGGATGATGGCTGCGCCGGCTTTGGGCTTGTCGCCGGACTTGTCTTGGGAAGCGTTTGTCATACGCCGCACATTGCCTATTTTTGCGGCCCCGCCAAGGGGCGAAAAGGGGGCGCCGCAGAATCGCAAGCAGTGTGAGGTTTATGTCGATCCGGCTGAAGAGCGGTCAGGCCACTTTGCGTTGCGCGCGATACGGAGCGCGCCGGCCCGCCTTCAGACTGTCGAACGGTTGCGGTTTACCGATGCCGTAACCTTGGGCGCAATCGACGCCGATGTCACCCAGGGCTTCGAGAATCTCGTCATTCTCGACGAATTCGGCGATGGTGAGGATACCCATCAGCTTGCCGATGCGAGCGATCATCTCGACCATGGCGCGGTCGATCCGGTCGGTCAGCATGTCCTTCACGAAGCCGCCGTCGATCTTCAGGTAATCGACCGGCAGGTGTTTGAGGTAGGCGAAGGACGACATGCCGCTGCCGAAGTCGTCGAGCGCGAAGCGGCAGCCCATCTGCTGCAGCATGCCGATGAACTTGCGGGCGCTGCCGAGATTGGCAATCGCGCTGGTTTCCGTGATCTCGAAGCAGATCATGGAGGGGCGTATGCCATGGATTCTGAACTGCTCCCGCACGTAGTCCGCGAAATCCTCGTCGCCGAACGAGGCGCCCGACAGATTGATCGAGCAGATTTCGAGAGGCTCGGCTTCGGGGTCCGTCGCCCTCTGTTTGATGGCCTCGAAAGTCGAACGGATCACCCAGCGGTCGATCAGCGGCATCAGGCCGTAGCGTTCCGCCGGCGGAATGAACTTGTCGGGCGTGACGATCCGGCCGTCTTCGTCGTGCAGACGCAGCAGCATCTCGACATGCAGGCCCGGCTCGGCGTCCTCGGACAGTCCGAGGATCTGCTGCGCGTAGAGACGGAAGCGATTCTGCTCGAGCGCGGTACGGATGCGCAGCACCCAGTTCATTTCCCCGAAGCGTTCTTGCAACTCGGTGTCGCCGGCGTGATGGATCTGAATGCGGTTGCGGCCCTTTTCCTTGGCCATGTAGCAGGCCATGTCGGCGGCGCGCAGCGTTTCTTCCAGGCTGGTGCCGGTCGTGGTGATCGGCACCATGCCGATGCTGACAGTGATATTGAAGATGCGCCCGTTCCATTCGAATTGAGTGTCCTGCACCGATTGCCGGAGACGCTCGGCAATCGTCGTCACGGAATCGAGGCTGCAGTTCTCGATCAGCACGGCGAATTCGTCGCCGCCGAGGCGCGCCAGTACGTCGCCGCGACGCAACGGCGCCTGCAGGATCGCGGTCGCCTGTCGCAGCAGTTCGTCGCCGGCGGCGTGGCCGCAGGTATCGTTGACGATCTTGAACTGGTCGATGTCCAGCAGCATCAGGATGTGCTGCGCGCCCGATTGCTCGAGCCGGTCGAGCGAGGCCTCCAGCCGATGTTCGAATTCGCGGCGATTGGCGAGGCCAGTCAGGGCGTCGTGCGAGGCTTGCCATGACAGCCGGCCGATCAGCGCCTGTTCGTCGGTCATGTCGTGGAAGACGAACACCGCGCCGGCGGGGTGGGCGTCGATGGTCAGCGGTGAGGCGACCAGCGACACCGGCGTGCTGCTCCCGTCGTGCCGGACCAGCAGTTGAACTTGCGTGCTGGGTTTGAGCCCGAAATCGGGCGATGCCTGATCGATGAGGCTGTCATTATCCTGTCCGCTGGACTGGTCGACGATCCGGAACAGGTCTGCGAGAGATATTCCGGTTGCGTCGGAAGCCTGTCGTCCGATCAGCCGTTCGGCGGCTGCATTCAGATAGTCGAGCCTGCCGGCCACATCGGTGGAGATGACGGCGTCACCGATGGAGGCCAGCGTGATCTGCGCGCGCTCCTTCTCCGCCTTCAGGGCCGATTCGAATGCTTGGCGCTGCATCACCAGCTTTCGCGTGTGCCACAGCATCAGCGCGATCAGCAGCGCCGCCGCGAAGACATTGACGATCGTGAGGATGGTCTTGATGGCGCGCGACCCCTCGCCGAGGCTTTCGGAGAAGGCGACCGCAAGCGGGGTGATCTGCGCGTTGATGGTATCGATTCGTGCCTTGTAGCTTTCGATAACATCCGGTGTGAGTGTTCCGCGTCCGACATCGGTATGGATCGTTGCGGCGAGATCGGTGATCGCCTGCAACGCGGGATCGGTGGCTTTCCAGTGGCCGATGGCCCGTTCCAGATAGCTGACGTGGCGGAAATTCCGGAACAGCCAGATCAGCCCGGCAATGTCGTCGGGATGATTGCCGCCGCGGAGAAAGCCATCGCGGGCGGCGGCAAGATCAGCGGGACTTTTCTCCAGCGCAAAGCGCCCGTCGCGATCTCCGATCGGGATGGCGATGGCGTTCTGATAACGGCTGTAGGCAAGCGGATCGCCGGTCTGGACGTAGCGCGTAAGAAAGTAGATGGCTTCCTTCTGGCCCTTGGACCAGCGCGCCTCGCCGCCGACATACGCACGCACCGACGACAAGGTGTCGAGGCTGATAACGGCGAGCGACACCTGTGCGAGAACGAGAGCCGTGAAAGGCCATACAAGCCGCCACAGGCCCGAATTCGCCGGTGCAATCCTGAATGTCATCAACCACCGAAATATACGTTGCGTCGTGTCGTCTCGCCGAAAATCCAGGCGCTAATTCTAAAATACGGTCTCGTGATACGGATGCGCTACGCGCTGCCGCACGCCTTGAACGTGCAGTTTCCCCGCGTGCAGCTTAATGCGAGTTAAACGTCCCGCTCGGCCGGCTTAATCGGGATGAATCCCAGGTAAACGATTTGATCAAATCGATGCGGATTTTGAGGCAATGACGAACATCATCCCTTCCCGGTCGGGGAGGGATGATGTCGCACCATCGACGCGAAGGATGAATTCCGGACAGGCCGCCTTGACCGATCGAATGCAACGTCCGGTTTAACGCGCGATCTGCTTCTTCAGCGTCTCCTCCACCACGCGATCGAACGACGACTGCTTGGGCGGCGCCTTGGCGCGCCGCTCGGCGACGAAGGCATCGCGTTGCGCCACCAGTTTGGTCAGCCTGGCGTTGAGCGTCGCGCGGGTTTTCAGTTTTTCGTCCAGCATCGCCGCGCGCTGCTCCGGCGCCAGCTTGCGCAGGGCTTCGGGCAGTTCCTCGTCCTTGACGCTGTCGAGCTTGCGGCGGCCGGAACTGACATCGCTGACCAGATCGCCGCCGCCGGTGATGGCTTCCGACGCCGCGACGGACCGCTTGTTGAGATAGCTCGCCATGTCGGTTGCGGCGGCGGGCGCCGCGGCGGCCACCTCGGACAACTGCCGTGCTTTCTCCTCGGTGCGCTTTTGCAAGGCGCGCGGGCCATAGGGCATCACGGTGCCGTTGATTTCGTTCTGCAAAATGATGATCTCGTCGTCGAACGGCGTCTCGATGATGACGACCTGACCGCCGTCCTGCGGAATCGGAATGAAGCGGCCGTTGCCGTTCTGCGCGATGTCGCGCCAGACCCGCTCGGTATCGCGCGCGTTGCCGGCCAGCACCGCGTTGACGACGATGTCCTTCTGTTTGGCGACCGACAGCGTGACCGGATACTTCGTGTCCTGGGCATAGTCCATATGCGGCGGCGCATCGCCCACCAGAAAGACGATGCGGCGCGCGTCGCTGCCCGGTGTCCATTTCAGTTTGTTGACGGTAACGTCGAGCGCCTCGTTGACGCTTTCCGGCCAGTCGCCGCCGCCGCGGGCCTTCACCGCCAGCAGGTTCGCGTAGAGGTCCTGAATATCGGTGGTGAGATCGTAGGTCCTGGTGACGTAGTCGTCACCGATGTCGCGATAGGTGACGAGGCCCATGCGAATGTCGGCATCGGCGTTACCGTCCGCGATGGCGGTGGCGATCGACCAGATCTTGCGCTTGGCGCCTTCGATCAGGCCGCCCATCGAGCCCGTGGTGTCGAGCACGAACGCGACTTCGATGGTCGGTTTGGCGTTGGCCGGCGCGGCCACGGCGATAAGGGGCAGGGCGGCAATCGCCAGCGCGAGGGTGCGAACGGTGGTTGTGAACGTCATTTTACCTCCAGAAGCCCGCGTCAGGCGCGGTTGCACGACCCCCGTGCCCTTGCGAGGTCGACGCACGTCGCGCCGCGGCGCGACCCGCCGCGGACCGGTCGGCGCTCGATCTCACGCTGCTGTGTGGTGACGAAATCTGTTAGGGTTCGAAGATCATGGAATCGGTTGGATTAAATCTCGTGCCGCCGCCGGATCGCCGTCAGTCGCAGACGGCGCTTAACGTCGCGCGCGGGTACCCGCCGGGGGGCGGGTGGGGCGGCGTTTGCTGGAT
>JAEWIX010000077.1 GCA_023386885.1 Pseudomonadota bacterium | reverse complement strand
GACTTGTGTGGTGGCCCGCTTTCAAGAGCCGACGCACCAGGGAGTCTGGGTCCCCGCCTGCGCGGGGACGACGCCGAAGTTGTGATCTTGTGGGCGGACTACACCGCCATCTTCCGATGCCGCACCGGACCGCCGGCCGTGAGACCTTCCGCCGCATCGAGGATGGCGTTGGCGTCAATGCCGTAGTGCCGATAGAGGTCATCTATCGAACCGGTCTGGCCGAAGTGCTCGACGCCGAGCGCTTCCATCCGGTGGCCGCACACCGCGCCGATCCAGCCCAGAGTCGCCGGATGGCCGTCGAGCACTGTCACGATGCCGCAGTCGCGCGGCAGCGGCGCCAGCAGTGTCTCGATATGGCTCATATAGGCCGCCCCCCGCCGCTCGCGACGCATCCGCCGCGCGGCGGTCCAACCGGCGTGCAGACGATCCGCCGAGGTGATCGCCAATAGCCCGATATCGCGGCGGCTCTCACCGAGCAACCCGACCGCCTCAATGGCTTCGGGGGCAACCGCGCCGGTATAGGCCACCACCACTTCCGCGTTCGGCCCCGGCTTGCGCAACCAGTAAGCACCATCGGCGATGTCGCGTTGCAGTTCGGGTGTCATGATCCGCTTCGGCTGCTCGACGGTGCGCGTCGACAATCGCAGATAGACCGAGCCGCCGCTGCGGGTGCCGTCGCGCGCGCTGCCCTTGTCGTCAAGGTCGCGCTGCATGTGGTCGAAACCCCAGCGCATGATCGTCGCGAGTTCATCGACGAAGGCCGGCTCGAACGACGCCAGCCCATCCTGCGCCATGCCGATCAGCGGCGTCGCGATCGACTGATGCGCGCCGCCTTCGGGCGCGAGCGTGATGCCGGACGGCGTCGCCGCCACCATGAAGCGCGCGTCCTGATAGCAGGCGTAGTTCAGCGCATCGAGCCCGCGCTCGATGAACGGATCGTACAGCGTCGCCACCGGCAGCAGCCGCGCGCCGTTGATGGAATGCGACAGACCCAGCGCCGACATCAGGATGAAAAGATTCATCTCGGCGATGCCGAGTTCGATGTGCTGGCCCTTCGGTGAGTAATCCCACGTGAAGGTGGACGGGATTTTCTCCTTTTTGAACACGTCCGCCATCGCCGCCTTGGCGAACAGGCCGCGCCGGTTCACCCACGCGCCGAGATTGGTCGACACCGTCACGTCCGGCGACGCGGTGACGATGCGCGATGCCAGTTCGCTGTCGCCACGCGCGAGTTCGTTGAGGATCAGCCCGAAGCCCTGCTGCGTCGACATCTGCGCGGACGCAGGAAACGCCAGTTGCTCCGGCACGTCGATGGTCGGCGTCTCCAACCGCCGCCGGCCGTCACGGAAAAAGGACGCGCCCTTGACGAAGGCTTCCAGTTCGGCGGGCGATTGCGCCAGCCCTTCGAACTTGTCCCACTCGTGGCCCGGCCGGATGTTCTGCGCGGCGCGAAACGCTTCCATCTGCGCCGGCGTCATCAGGCCGGCATGGTTGTCCTTGTGGCCCTGGAACGGCAGGCCGACGCCCTTGACGGTGTAGGCGATGAAGCACACCGGGCGATCGTGATCGATGGACTCGAACGCCTCCAGCATGTTCGCCATATCGTGGCCGCCGAGGTTCGACATCAGCGCCAGCAACTCCGCATCGCTGCGCCGCTCGATCAACGCGCTGACGTCGCCCTGATCGCCGATCTCGTCCTGCAAGCGCTTGCGGAATGCCGCGCCACCCTGAAAGCACAGCGCGGCGTAGACCTGATTGGGACAGCTATCGATCCAGCGCCGCAACGCCTCGCCGCCGGGCTCGGCGAACGCCGCCTGCATCAGCTTGCCGTACTTCACGATCACCACGTCCCAGCCGAAGTTGCGGAACATGGTTTCGAACTTCTCCCACAGGCCTTCGCGCACCACAGCGTCGAGGCTCTGGCGGTTATAATCGACGATCCACCAGGTGTTGCGCAGGCCGTGCTTCCAGCCTTCCAGCAACGCCTCGAAGATGTTGCCCTCGTCCATTTCGGCGTCACCGACCAGCGCGATCATGCGGCCTTCGCGGCGGTCCTTCATGAAGCCGTGGGCGCTGACGTAGTCCTGCACCAGCGACGAGAACAGCGTCTGCGCCACGCCGAGCCCGACCGAGCCGGTGGAGAAATCGACGTCGTCGATGTCCTTGGTGCGCGACGGATAGGATTGCGCGCCCTTGTAGCCGCGAAAATTCTCCAGCTTCTCCCGGGTCTGATGCCCGAACAGATACTGGATCGCGTGGAAGATCGGACTGGCGTGCGGCTTCACCGCGACGCGGTCCTCGGGCTTCAGCACCGAGAAATACAGCGCCGACATGATGGTCGCGAGCGAAGCGGACGACGCCTGATGGCCGCCGACTTTCAGGCCGTCGGCATTCGGGCGAATGTGATTGGCGTGATGGATGGTCCAGGACGACAGCCACAGCACCTTGCGCGACAGGGCTGACAGGAGTTCGAGGCGGCGCGGTTCGATCGACATGGGGCGGACTCAATGGTTCGGGTTCGCTCGATGGTAGCGCCGCGTGGGGCGTCAAATTTCTCAATTTTTCGCATCACGTTGAGAAATATTGGGATATCATCCCAATATTCTCCCTATTTTCAATGATTGCATTCCAATGACAGTCCTCGACGCCATCGACCGCAAGATCATCGCGCTGTTGCAGCGGGACAGCCGCATCACCATGCAGGAGTTGGCCGACAAAATCGGGCTCTCGGTGTCGCCGTGCCACCGCCGCGTGAAACTGCTGGAGGAGCGCGGCGTCATCACCCGCTATATCGCCACCGTCGATCAGCAATCGCTCGGGCTGCACGTCAGCGTCTTCATCTCGATCAAGCTGGCGCGGCAGAAGGAGGAAGACCTCGACCGCTTTGCGAAAGCGATCTCGGGTTGGGAGGAAGTGCTGGAGTGCTACCTGATGACCGGCAATCGCGACTACCTGCTGCGCGTCGTGGTGGCCGACCTCGCCTCCTACGAGACATTCCTGAAAACCAAGCTGACGCGGCTCGACGGCATCGCCTCTATCGAGTCCAGCTTCGCGCTCAGTCAGGTGAAGTATTCGATTGCGTTGCCGGTGTGACTCGTCATCCTGAGGCGCGAGGGCGAAAGCCCGAGCCTCGAAGGATGCATCACCGTCACCCTTCGAGGGTTGCTGCGCAACCGCCTCAGGATGACGGCTCACGCGGAATCCCAAAGGCTCACGCCCCCGGCGCGCGTTCCAGCGTGTCGCGCATTTGCGCTTTGCGGATGCGTTCGCGGTGCGCGATGTAGAGCCCGCTGCAAATGATGATGCACGCGCCCAGCACGGTGAAGCGATCCGGAATTTCCGCGAACATCACGAAGCCCAGCGTGCTGACCCACACCAGCTGGCTGTAGGTGAACGGCGCCAGCACCGAGGCGTCGGCGTGGCGATAGGCCAGCACCACGATCCAGTGGCCGAGCGTCGATGAAATTCCAATCAGCACCGCGATGCCGACCTGCTGCCAGGTCGGGGTCACCCAGAAGAACGGCACCAGCAGCGACAGCACGACGAAGCCGACGATGGCCGAATAGGCCATGGTCGTCACCGGACGATCGACGCCCGCGATCTGCCGCGTCAGCACCAGCGCGAAGGCCCAGCCCAGCGCCGAGACGATCGGAAAGAACGCCGCGGCATGGAAGGCCGCGGTGCCCGGCCGCACTACGATCAACACGCCGATCAGTCCGACAAGAGTGGCGATCCAGCGCCGGACGCCGACCTTCTCCGACAACATCACGATCGAGAGACAGGTGACAAACATCGGCGCGACGAAGGCCGTGGCGGAAGCCTCCGCGATCGGCAGATAACCGAGGCCCCAGATGAAGAACAGCGACGACGACACCAACCCGATGCCGCGCAGCACCTGGATCACCGGCCGACGCGTGGCGAGCACGTTGCCGCCGCGCCGCATCAGCACCGCCGGCATCATGATCAGGACGAACACGAAGAACCTGATCCAGGCGATCTCGACCGCCGGCAGGCCGCGCGTGAGATACTTGGCGAGCGCATCCGAGCAGGCAAGGAACACGGTGGAGGCGACCACCAGCGCGATGCCGCGGAACGGACGATCGGTGCGCTGTGGGGCACGACGCGGCGCGGCCGGGTTTACGGGAATCTGATCGGCGAAGGCCGTAACCGGCGCGGTTGGCGGGGACAAAGCGGAGGCTCGGAGTCGCAGGGCCAAAAGGAAAGCCGGACCAAACGCGAATCGCACCCGAACGACAAGGCACGAAAACAGGATGCCGATATGCGTCTGGCGAATCGAGGCGCCGACTACAGCATCGGCAGCGAGCGCGGCGCCTCACCACGCGGAAACGACTTCTCGATGCGGGCGATATTGTCCGCCGACAATTGCAGGTGGAGCGCACCGGCGTTGTCGGCGGCGTGAGCGATGGTCGCGGCCTTCGGGATCGCGAACACCGACGGGCGGCGGGTGAGGAAACTCAGCGCCACCTGACGCGGCGTCGCGCCGTGGGCGGAGGCGATCTCCGCAAGCACCCGCCCCTGCGCCGAACTCGCCGCGGGAAAATCGTCGTGGCCGAACGGTGAATAGGCCACCACCGCCACGCCATGCGCCTCGCACCACGGGATCACCGCGTGCTCGATGGCACGCTCGCGCAAGTGATAGAGCACCTGATTGCAAGTGATACGGCCCTCGCCCGCGACCTCCAGCAATTCATCGAGATCGTCCGCATCGAAATTGCTGACGCCCCAACTTTTGATCTTGCCGGCCGCGATAAGTTCGTCGAACGCCGCCACCGTCTCCGCCAGCGGATAGGACCCGCGCCAGTGCAACAGATAACAATCGAGCCGGTCGGTCTTCAGCCGCTTCAGCGAGCGCTCACAGGCGGTCACGGTGCCCCGCCGCGAAGCGTTGCTCGGCAACACCTTGGAGACGAGGAACACCTCATCGCGCCGCCCGGCGATGGCCTCCGCCACCACCGGTTCGGCATCGCCGTACATTTCCGCGGTATCGATGTGGCTCATGCCGAGATCAAGACCCCGCCGCAGCGCCTCGATGGCCTTCTTGCGGTCGCCGTGATCGATATACCAGGTGCCCTGCCCGACCGCCGGCACTTTCACGCGTGCCGCGCCGAAGGCGTGTGCATTGGATCGCTTCGCCATCACGAAATCCCGTTGGTTCCGATGTCCGCTTTGGACCGGCTTGTGTCGCGCGCGCGGACGTTGTGAAATAGCCGCCATCCACGCCGAAACTGCGGCCGTCCCAGGAGAAAATCAATGCTCGACCAAGCCAAGTCCGCGTCCAGCCTGACGCCTTCCACCGCCGCGCCCGAAAGTCTCGGCATGTCGGGCACGCGGCTCGGCCGCATCGAGGATCATCTCAAGCGCCGCTATCTCGACAGTGGCCGCTTTCCCGGCACGCAGACCCTGATCTATCGACGTGGCGCCATCGCCCATGCGGCAGTGCAAGGCTATGCCGACCTCGAGCGCAAGACGCCGATGAAGGATGATACCATCTTCCGCATCTATTCGATGACCAAGCCGATCACCTCAGTCGCCTTCATGATGCTGGTGGAGGAAGGCCACGTCGCGCTCGACGAGCCGGTCCACAAATACATTCCGCAATGGCGCGACCTGCGGGTGTTCGTCGCCGGCACGCCGCCGCTGTTCCAGACCAAGCCGGTGACGCGGCCGATGCAGATCGTCGATCTGTTGCGCCACACCTCGGGCCTTACTTACGGCTTCCAGCAGCGCAGCAATGTCGATGCCGCCTATCGCGCGAAGAAGATCGGCGAGGTTGAGAAGTCCGGCACGATGCAGTCGATGATCGACGATCTCGCCGGCATCCCGCTGGAGTTCTCGCCGGGTGAAGCCTGGAACTATTCGGTCTCCACCGACGTGCTCGGCTACCTGATCGAGAAAATCTCCGGCAAGCCGTTCCAGCAGTTCCTGAAGGAACGCATCTTCGATCCGCTCGGCATGAAGGACACCGACTTCTTCGTTCCGAAGGACAAGGCACATCGCTTCGCCGCTTGCTACAACGCCACGCCGGGCGGCATGGCGTCGTTTCACTCGCCGGGGCTCAAAGGCGATCTGACACTTCAGGACGATCCGACCACCAGCAGCTTTCTGACACCACCCTCGTTCATCTCCGGCGGCGGCGGGCTGTGCTCGACGGCGGCGGATTACCTTACCTTCTGCCGGGCACTCCTGAACCGCGGCGAACTCGGCGGCACGCGGCTGCTCGGCCCGAAAACGCTGGCGCTGATGACCACCAACCACTTGCCCGGCGGCAAAGACCTGACGCAACTGTCGCGCTCCCTGTTCAGCGAGGCGACCTTCGCGGGCGTCGGCTTCGGCCTTGGCTTCTCGGTGACGATGGACCCGGCACAGACGCTGATCCCCGGCAGCGCCGGCGAATATGCCTGGGGCGGTGCGGCCACCACCTCGTTCTGGATCGATCCGGCGGAAGACCTGGTCGCCATATTCATGACGCAGGTTTTGCCGTCTAGCGCCTATCCGGTGCGCCGCGAATTGCGCTCGCTGGTCTATTCGGCGATCACCGACAGCAACCTGTAAACATCGACAGGCGACCTCATACCCGGAAGCGGCCGGCGCGTGGACATATCCGCCATGCGCCGGCATTCACGGGAATGACATTGGTTTGCCCGTATGGTCTGCGATAAGCAGGGCCGCGTCCATTCGTTGCGCCTCGCAAGGACGAAAGACTTCGCAAAGCCCGGCCACGGTCGGCTTGATGTCCGCCTGCCGCCGGTTCCGCATGAGCTACGCCGAACAACCGACTGTCGCTCAGAGGCCGCAAGCGAGCGGCCGCCTGCTGCCGCAAGCGGTACGGAACTACGTCCGCAATCACGATCTCGGCGTGATGCTGGTGGCTATCGTCATCGGCCTGCTTAGTGGACTGCTGGTGGCAATCATCGCGTCGCTCAGCGAAACCATCCACGCGATCCTGTTCGGCATTCCCTTCGACGCACGGCTCAGCGCCACAGGAACGATCGCGTGGCAGCGAACCCTGTTCATTCCGATCTGCGGCGGCGCGGCGCTGGCGCTCATCGCGTGGATTGTTGGGAACCGGCTGAAGAGCCAGATGGCGGACGTCATCGAAGCCAACGCCTTGCTCGGTGGTCGCGTCTCGATGCGCGGCAGCCTGCTGATCTCATTTCAAACGCTGGTGTCGAACGGCTTCGGCGGCTCGGTCGGCCTCGAAGCCGGCTATACGCAAATCTGCGCCGCCTTCAGTTCCTATTTCGGCCGCAAGCTGTCGGCGCGGCGCAGCGACATGCGATTGCTGGTGGCCTGCGGCGCGGCAGGCGCGATCAGCGCCGCCTTCAACGCACCGCTCGCCGGCTCGTTCTATGCGTTCGAGGTCGTGCTCGGCGCTTACACTGCCGCCAATCTGGTGCCGGTGGTCGGCAGCGCGGTGGCGGCGTGGCTGGTCGCACGGCAACTCAACCAGCAATCCTTTTTGCAAATTGCCGGATATCCGACGCCGGTTTCGATCGAGATGATCGGCCAGGCGGTACTGATCGGGCTGATCTGCGCCATCGCCAGCATCATCCTGATGCAGATGATCGCGACTTCCGACCGGGCATTTCATCGACTGCGCTGGTTCAAGGGCGCACTGCGGCCGATCGTCGGCGGCGCCTTGCTCGGCGGCATGGCGCTGCTGACGCCGACCGTGCTCGGCGCCGGCCATGGCGCAATGCAAATGATGCTGATCAGCCAGCCGCCGTGGCTGCTGCTGACGACCACCATCATTCTCAAATCGTTGGCGTCGTCGGTCTCGCTCGGCTCCGGTTTTCGCGGCGGCCTGTTCTTCGCTTCGCTGATGCTCGGCGCACTGATCGGGATGCTTTACAGCACGCTCGCGACGATGGTGCTGCCCACTGTCGCGCTTCAGCCAGGCACCGCCGCCATCGCCGCTATGGCGGCACTCGGCACCGGCATCCTCGGCGCACCGTTCGCGATGATCTGTCTGGCGCTGGAAGTCACCGGGCAGTTTTCATTGACGGTCGGCGCCATCGTCGCCTCGTCGGTCTCCGCGCTGATCGTGCGTGAACTGTTCGGCTACAGCTTCGCGACGTGGCGCTTCCATCTGCGCGGCGAAGTCATTCGCGGGCCGCAGGACGTCGGCTGGATCACGCAATTCAACGCCGCGACCTTGATGCGATCGGATTTCGAGACCACGCCCGGCCAGATGTCGATTGCCGAGGCGCAGAAACTGTTTCCGCCGGGCCGCCTGAAGCAGGTGGTGCTGCGCGCGCCCGACGGACGCTATGGCGGGATCGCGCATCTCTCGGAGTTGCACTCCACCGAGATCGCCGACGATCATCCGATCGCGGAGCTGGCGCGACAACGCGACGTCTTCCTGCAACCGCAGATGTCGATCCGCGACATCATGGCGGCGTTCGAGAAGACCGAAGCCGACGTGCTGGTGGTGGTCGACAATGCCGACGACCGCACACCCATCGGCACTGTCAGCGAAACCCACGCGCTCCGCGTGTTCGGCGAAGAACTGGAGCGCCGCAATCAGGAAATGTATTTCCGGTGAAGAGTACACAGGCGTCATGGCCGGGCTCGTCCCGGCCATCCACGTCTTTAATCCTGCTAGGCCCTTAAGACGTGGATGCCCGGCACAAGGCCGGGCATGACGAAAACCGTTACGGCGTCAGCACAGCGCGGCCGACCAGCTTGCCTTCCTTGAGGCTGCGCAGCGCGGCATCAGCTTTCTCCAGTGGCATCGTGGTCACGGGGATCGGCGGGATCTTCTTGGTGCGCACCAGATCGAGCAGTTCCTCGGTTTCGCGCAGGTTGCCGACGTAGCTACCCTGAATGGTCAGCGCCTTCATCGCGATCAGCGGCAACGCCCACGGCGCACCGCCGCCGAACAGGCCAACCATCACCAGCTTGCCGCCCTTGGTGAGACAATCGAAGCCGAGTTGCGCGGTCTGCTCATTGCCGACCAGATCGATCGCGCCATAAACCGGACCGCCGGCCTTCGCCGCGATCTGCTCGACGGCATCGGCGGCCGCGCCATCGACAGCGCCGAGCGCGCCGGCCGCGATGGCCGCCTCGCGCTTGCGCGGATCGATATCGACGACGATGGCGCCCTTGCCGCCCATCGCCTTGAGCAACGACAGTGCCATCAGGCCGAGGCCGCCTGCGCCGAAAATAACGATCGGATGATGCAGCACCGATTCCACCTTCTTCAGCGCACTGTAGGTGGTGACGCCGGAGCAGGCGTAAGGCGCGGCGGTGACCGGATCGAGGCCCTTCAGGTTGATAAGATATTTCGCGTTCGGCACCGTCATGTAATCGGCATAGCCGCCGTCGCAGAACACACCGAGCGAATTGCCTTTCAGGCACATGTTCTCTTCATCGGCGAGGCAGAGTTCGCACTTGCCGCAGCCGAGCCACGGATAGACCAGACAGACATCGCCGACCTTGAGGCTGCCTTTGGCATCGGGGCCGATCGCCACCACTTCGCCCACGGTCTCATGTCCCATCGTGCGCGGCAGCGACACGCCGCGATCCTTCAGCGACAGCGGCTTGCGGCCGTGGCCGAGATCGTAGCCGCCTTCCCAGATGTGCAGATCGCTGTGACAGACGCCGGCGGCCTTCACCTTGATCAGCACCTGCGTTCCGGTGGGCTGCGGCGTCGGCTCGTTCACCTCGGTCAAAGGTGCGTTGAAGTCGGTGACCTTGAAACTCTTCATGGCGTCCAGTCCTCGGGCTCGTTTTGTTGTTCGTTACAGTCCGGCGATGACGGCGCGGGCGATCTCCGCGGTGCCGTCGCGGCCACCGAACTCCATCGGTTTGATGCCATCTGCATAGGCCTTGTCAACCGCGCGCTCGATGCGCTCGGCGGCCGTAGCGGCTTCGGGGAGTTGATGCTTGTCGGCCAGCCAGTCCAGCAGCAACGCCACCGAGAGGATCATTGCGGTGGGATTGGCCTTGCCCTGCCCCATGATGTCCGGCGCGGTGCCGTGACAGGGCTGGAATACCGCCTGGCGGTCACCGATATCGGCGGACGGCGCCATGCCAAGCCCGCCGATCAGCCCGGCGGTAAGGTCGGACAGGATATCGCCGAACATGTTCTCGGTGACCAGCACATCGAAATCCCACGGCCGCTTCACCAGCATCGCCGAGCAGGCATCGACATAGACGCGCGAGGTTTCGACATCCGGGTGGCGCGCGGCGGCCTCGTCGAACAGGCCGCGGAAGTAAGCGAATGCCTTGAACACATTCGCTTTGTCGACGCAGGCCAGTTGGCCTTTCTTGCCGCGCGCCTTGCGGCGTTCCGCGAGACGAAAGGAAAACTCGAACAACCGCTGCGACGTCTTGCGCGTGATCACCATGGTCTCGCGCGCCTCATCCGCGGTGACGACGCCCTTGCCCATCGACGCGAACAGGCCTTCGGTGGACTCGCGGATCAGCACCAGATCGATGCCGTGCTCCGCCGCGCCGACGATCGGGCTCGGCACGCCGGGAATCAGCCGTGCGGGGCGCACGCCCGCATAGAGATCGAAGATCATCCGCAGTTCGATCTGCGGCGCGATCTCGGTGTTGTCGGGATAGCGGATATGCGGCAACCCGCAGGCGCCGAGCAGAATGACGTCCGCCTCGTCGCAGAGCCTGATGGTGGACTCCGGCATCGATTTGCCGGTCTGTTGATAGTGCGTCGCGCCGGCGGGCGCATCGGTGAAGCGGAATTTGAGTTTGGTGGTCGCCTCGATCCGGCGCAGCACCTCCAGCGCCGGCGCCACTACCTCGGGGCCGATACCGTCGCCCGCGAGCACCGCGATGTGAAACGCCTCGAGCGCCGCCATCAGCGCGACAATCCTGCGAGCGTCGCCTTGCGCATCCACACCTTGTTGTCGTGGAACGCCGCACCGCCATAGGGCGCGACCGCTTCCGCGCCGGTCAGCATGTTGATGCCGCGGTTGCCGACGTGGGCGTGGTTCGGATGCACCGACTCCGCGATCAGCACGCCGCGCTGCACGCCGGGAAACAGCCGCGCGGTGAGATGCGTCTCGCCGCGCGTGTTACCAAGCGTCACCAGATCGCCCTCGGCGATATCGAGACCGCGCGCGTCGTCGGGATGGATCATCACCGACGGCACGCCCTCGCGCGCTTTCGAGGACGGCGCCTCATTGAACGTCGTATTGAGGAAACTGCGCGAGGGGCTGGTGGCAAGCCGGAATGGATGCGCGCCGTCCGCCGCTTCGATCACCGCCCAATGATCCGGCAGCCCCGGCATCTTGTCCCATGCGCCGTTGCGCTCGTTGATCGGCACGGGAACATTGGGCCAATCCGCCTTGAAGTGAAACTTGCCGTCGCTGTGGCCAAAGCCATCGAGGAAATGCGAGGCCCGGAAATCCGGCTGCAAGTCACGCCACAGATCGGCCAGCAATCCCTCGACGCTCCCGTGGCCACTGGCCTGCAACGTCGCGTCGATCACTTCGCGCGCGGTCATCTCGAACGCGGGATGCTTGGCACCGACGCGACCCGCGATGCCCTGCAACACCTCGTGATTGGAGCGGCATTCGCCTGGCGGCTCGACCAGCTTGGCGCCGACCGAAATGTATTGGTGGCCGCCGCCGTAATAGAGATCGTCGTGTTCGAGGAACATCGTCGCCGGCAGCACGATGTCCGCCATCTGCGCGGTTTCGGTCATGAACTGCTCGTGCACCACCACGAACAGATCCTCGCGCGCGAAACCCTGCCGCACCAGCGCCTGCTCCGGCGCAACCGTGACCGGATTGGTGTTCTGGATCAGCATCGCCTTCACCGGGCCGCCACCCTTCAGCGCCTCGGCATCGCCGGTGAGGATGCGGCCGATCTTCGATTGATCGAGCCGCCGCGTGCTCTTGTCGACCACGTCGAGCCCTTCGATCAGCGTCTTGTCGAATTTCCAGATCGCACCGTTGTTGAAGAACGCTCCGCCGCCTTCGTATTGCCACGCGCCGATGACGGCGGGAATGCACAGCGCGGCGTGCATCTGCGCCGCGCCGTTGCGGCTGCGGGTGAAGCCATAGCCGAGCCGGAAGTACGAGCGTTTCGTCTCGCCCACCGCGCGCGCGAAGGCTTCGATCTCGCTGACCGGCACACCGCAGATCACTGAGGCCCATTCAGGCGTGCGGCTGGCGAGGTGCGCCTCAAGCTCGTCCGGACAATCGGTATACTTCGCGAGGTAAGCGCGATCGGCAAAACCCTCGCGGAACAGCACATGCATGACGCCGCAAGCGAACGCGCCGTCGGTGCCGGGCCGCAGCAGTATCTTGATATCGGCCTGCTTCATCGTCTCGTTGTCATAGACGTCGACAGCGGCGATGCGCGCGCCGCGCTCCTTGCGCGCGCGGGTCGCGTGGGTCATCACGTTGACCTGCGTGGAGACAGGATTGGTGCCCCAGATCACGATGAGGTCGGACTTCGCCATCTCGCGCGGATCGACGCCCATCACCTTGCCGGTGCCCGCGCCGTAACCGGCCCACGCGATGGTCGAGCAGATGGTGCTGTAGAAGCGCGAATACTTCTTGACGTGCGACAGGCGGTTGATGCCATCGCGCATCACCAGCCCCATGGTGCCGGCATAGTAATAGGGCCACACCGACTCACCGCCGAACTCTTGCTCGGCGGCGTTGAACCGCGCGGCGATTTCATCGAGCGCCTCATCCCACGAAATGCGTTCGAACCGGCCCTCGCCTTTCGCGCCGACCCGGCGCAGCGGAAACCGGACGCGATCCGGATGATTGATGCGCTCGGCGTAGCGCCCGACCTTGGCGCAGACGACGCCCGCGGTATAGGTCTGTACCTTCGAGCCGCGCACCCGGCCGATGGTCGTGCCGTCGATCACCTCGACATCAAGCGCGCAGGCCGAGGGGCAATCGTGCGGACAGGTGGAGTGACCGATTTCGATTTTGACGTTGGCGTTCATGACGGTACCACTAGCACAATTATTGGCCTCGGGCAGCCGCCTTACGACCGCCGGGCCCGCTGATCCTTCACGTAACCCAGCGGAACACCAAGGCGCTTGACCGTGACCACCACCTTGCCCTGGCTGTCGCGGTCGCAATTCATGTGGGTCGGCGCGATGAAGAAATCGGCGGTTTCCCAGACCTCGGCCCAGTGCAGGTGCGGCCTGGCTTTTTTCAGGAACGCCGCGCGCTCGCCGCAGATCGCGACCGAATAGCTGTGTTTGGGATCGCGACTCGCGGCCGGCTCAGTGCGGTCGAGATAGGCTTCCAACCCGTCCACCGCCTCCGGCATGATGGTGAACCAGTAATCCATGGCGTAGCGGCGCGACGCGCCTTCGAGGCCACCGACCAGCGGATTGAACACCAGATATTCATACGGGTGGAGGCGAACCAGCGTCACCGCGTTCCAGCCGAACCCGACGACAATCACCGCCAACGCCGCGATGCCGAGTTGACGGCGCACCGTTGTCAGCCGCGTCGCGATGTGGTCGAGCCCGATCCCAGCGAGAATGGCGATGGGCGGCAGCACGAACAGAAAATGGCGCAACCCGCAGAACGCCGGGCCATGCGCCACCACCTCGCACAAGACCGGGAAGACGGCGGCGAAGGAAGCCATCGCGACTTCGTTGCGTGTGCGCCGGTCCAGCCCTGTCCTCGCGACGGCGGCGGATGCTGCGAACGCCATCGCTAACAGCGCGCCCGCCAGCATCAGCAGCGGTAGTTTGATCAGGATGTAGATCGGCACATAGAGACGCGGAATCGTCGCCATCCGATACACGGTGCCGTCGAGCACGGTGCGGATGTTGTAGTGAAATTCCGCGAAGCTGAACAAGCCGCGGATCGGGTTGAGCGGCGACAGCGCCGACCACGGCCATGTCACGATCATGATGACATACGCAATGGCCAATGCCGGCACGAAGCGGATGAACGCGGCCCAGACGAAGTAGCGCGCCTGCCGCGATGTCAGCGGCATCGATGCCGGGATGCTGAGCAGGATCATCACGCCGACATAGCCGACCAGCAACAGACCGAGCACCTTGACGCCGAGCGCCGCGCCAGTCATCAACCCGAAGCCAACGATGTGTCGCGGCTTCGGGTTCGGCAGATCGCGTGCCGCGCGCATCAGGAAATAAAGCGCGCCGGCCATCGCGGCGGCGAGCGGAATGTCCTTGCTGTGATGGAACATGGTGCCATACCACGAGCCGCACACCGCGAGCGCCACGCCTGCGATCAGGCCGGCGCGCGCGCCGGCGATCATTCGCGCGGTCGCCATCGCCGCCGCCAGCCCGCCGACGCCGATCAAGCCGCACAGCAGATGGCGCAGATCGTAAATGTCCATCGATACGAGACGGCCGATCAGGATCGCCGCGCTGTCGAACAGGCCGCCATAGAGATACAGATTGTCGAGCTCGAACACCGCGCGGTCGGTGAAGCCGCTTTTGTAATAGGCGACGATCAGTTCGCCGTAGCGATGCTGAATCCATTCGTCGTTGGTAATGGCGTAGTCGCGGAAGGTCGCGATCACCAGGCCGACCAGCACCGCCAGCAACACGACCGATGCCAGGTCGTAAGGATCGCGCGATAGCGTCGCGCGCATCGTTCGCTGGATGAAAGAATTGTCGGCCTTGTCAGGCAATCCCGCGCCGTAGTCGTCCACCGCTTCGCGCGCGAGATCGGTCATAATCCTATCCGCCCGCCGACGCGACGGCCGATACCGTCCACGCTGCAATGCAGCATCGAACAGGCTGTCGCCTGTCTATGAAGGATAAGCGGATAACGAACCGGGAGCTGCGCATGCGGATTCGCGTGGGGATGTACCGCAGCTTCTATAGACGATCCCGCAACATTTACCACTGCCTCGTTCGAATAATGCGCGTCGGCTGACGCTGGACGCGGCATGACACCCGGTCGCTCCATCGGCCGCCGCCCCTGCCTTGCCAGCCGTTTT
The DNA here is from genome assembly GCA_023386885.1 of Pseudomonadota bacterium. GTDB lineage: Bacteria > Pseudomonadota > Alphaproteobacteria > Rhizobiales > Xanthobacteraceae > 62-47. The sequence goes on along the minus strand of JAEWIX010000077.1, from coordinate 22,063 downwards.
GGCGGCGATATTCTGTCGGCCTGTCCATGACCAACGACCGGGCCAATCCGGCGGACCACGCACCAGGGAGACGACGAAGAATGTATCCGGGGACCCACGCGGCGCCGCGCGCCAATCAGCCGGCCTTCATCATGGCAACCACCGGGGAAACCGTCACCTACGCCGAACTGGAAGCCCGGACCAACCGGCTCGCGCACTTCCTCCGCTCGCGCGGATTGAGCCGCCTCGATCACTATTCCATCTTCATGGAAAACAACTCGCGCTATCTCGAAAGCTGCGGCGCGGGCGAGCGCGCGGGGCTCTATTTCACCTGCATCAACTCGTTCCTGAAGGCAGACGAACTCGCCTACATCATCGACAACAGCGAATCCCGCGTGTTGATCTTCTCCGAGGAGAAGCGCGCCGTCGCAGAGGAAGCGCTGCGTCACTGTCCGAAGGTGGAAGTCAGCCTTGTCGTCGACGGACCGGGCAACGGCAGCACCATCCTCAACCTCGACGAAGCGGTAAGCGGATTTCCCGCAACTCCCATTGCCGACGAGAGCGTCGGCACCGCCATGCTGTATTCGTCGGGCACCACAGGGCGGCCGAAAGGCATCGTGCGCCCGCTGCCGGAGCAGCCGGCGTCGCAGCAATTGCCGTTGTTCGATTTCCTCAACATGATGTGGCGCTACCGCGAGGGGTTAACCTATCTGTCGCCGGCGCCGCTCTATCACTCCGCGCCGCAAGCCGCCGTCAATCTGGTGATCCGCAATGGCGGCACGGCCATCATCATGGAGAAATTCGATCCGGAGCACTATTTGCAACTGATCGAAAAGTACAAGCCGACGCACACCCAGCTCGTGCCGACCATGTTTTCGCGGATGCTGAAGCTGCCGGACGACGTGCGCAAGCGTTACGACGTCTCCTCGCTGGAAGTGGCGATTCATGCCGCCGCACCCTGCCCGCCGCAGGTGAAGGAGCAGATGATCGAATGGTGGGGGCCGATCATCCACGAATACTACGGCGCGACCGAAGGGCTCGGTTTCACGGCCTGCGACACCCCGCAATGGCAGGCGCATCGCGGCACCGTCGGCAAGGTGCTGCTGGGCGAGTTGCACGTGCTCGACGAGAACATGCAGCCGTGCCCGAAGGAAACGCCGGGCACGCTGTGGTTCAAGACCGCGACCCCATTCGAATACTTCAACGATCCGAAACGCACCGCCGAAACCCGCTCGGCCGACGGCAGCATGAGCACGGTGGGCGACATCGGCTACGTCGATGACGACGGCTTCCTCTACCTCACCGACCGCGCGACCTTCATGATCGTGTCCGGCGGCGTCAATATCTACCCGCAGGAATGTGAGAACCTCCTGATCACCCACCCGAAGGTGGCGGACGCCGCGGTGTTCGGCGTGCCGAACGAAGACCTCGGCGAGGAAGTCAAGGCCGTGGTGCAGCCGATGCCGGGGATCGCAGCGGATCAGGCACTCGTCGACGAACTGACGGAGTTCTGTCTGAAGAACCTGTCGCGGCAGAAATGCCCGCGCTCGATCGACTTCATCGAGGAGATGCCGCGCCTACCGACCGGCAAGCTCTACAAGCGACTGCTGCGTGACCGCTACTGGGGCGACCGCAAGAGCCGCATCGTTTAAGACGGTTTCGGAACGACGCCTCCCGATGCGACGCCTGGTCCGTTTGCATCGGCAGCGTCTTCCGGCCTATGATCGCGCTATCTTTTTGTCTCTCTGCTCTGCGCGGCGCGCGGAATGCCGATGAGCCTGCCGCGGCGCGGCGCGATCGGGAGATTTGACAATGAACGCGCCCATCGTCCGCCTCACCAGCCTCGCCCATGGTGGCGGCTGCGGATGCAAGCTTGCCCCTGCGGTCCTGCAGGAATTATTGGCCGGCCAACCCGCCGCCGCGCCGTTCCGCCAATTGCTGGTCGGCGCAGACACCGGCGACGACGCCGCCGTCTGGCAGGTCGACGACAACACCTGCATCGTCGCCACCACCGACTTCTTCATGCCGGTCGTCGACGATCCGTTCGACTTCGGCCGCATCGCCGCCACCAACGCCATCTCCGACATCTACGCCATGGGGGCCAAGCCGATCCTGGCGCTGGCAATCCTCGGCATGCCGCTCGACAAGATTTCGGTCGAGGTGGTGCGCGAGATTTTGCGTGGCGGCGCATCGGTCTGCGCCGATGCCGGCTTTCCGATCGGCGGCGGCCATTCCATCGACGCGCCGGAGCCGATCTACGGTCTCGCGGTGATCGGCATCTGTCGGCCCGAACAGGTCCGCCGCAACGCCGACGCCAAGCCGGGCGACGCGCTGATCCTGACCAAGGGCCTCGGCGTCGGGGTTTATTCCGCCGCGATCAAGAAGGGCCAGCTTGACGGCGACGGCTATGCCGAGATGGTCGCCTCCACCACGCAACTCAATCGCGTCGGCGGCGATCTGTCCGCTGATCCGAATGTTCACGCCATCACCGACGTCACCGGCTTCGGCCTGCTGGGCCATGCTTATGAGATGGCGCGTGAATCGAAACTGTCGCTGGTGATCGACGCCAAGAAAGTGCCGCTGTTCTCCCGCGCCAATGAACTGGCCAAGGGCGGCTTCATCACCGGCGCCTCGAAACGCAACTGGGCGAGCTATGGCGCCTCCATCGTGCTGCCGCCCGACATGCCGGAATGGCAGCGCGACCTGCTGGCCGATCCACAGACCTCGGGCGGACTTCTCGTCGCCTGCGCGCCGGATCATGCCGACACCATTTTGAAGAAGGTGGTGGATGCCGGATTCGCGTCCACGAAAATCATCGGCCGCGCCGAAGCAGGCTCCGCACAGGTGCGGATTGAGAGCTAAACGTCATGCCCGGCTTTATGCCGAGCATCCACGTCTTTCTCACTATCTTGATCTTGCCGCCTAAGACGTGGATGGCCGGGACAAGCCCGGCCATGACGACGATAGTCTGTATGTCACCTCAATTCGCCTGTGCCGGCTCGACCTTCATGCGGCGGCCCCAGGTGTCGAAGAAGTGACCTTCGTTGACCACCATGCGGTCGGCATTGACGCGGTCTTCCAACTCGCGCAACGCATCGGCAGCCTTGGCGTCCTCCACCGGCCCACCGTCATCATCGGTAATCGGCATCAGCAGCACGCCGTCCCACGGCACCTTGGCGCCGCGCATCAGCAGCGTGAAATGATGCCAGTCCAGTTCGTCGCCGATCACATGCGTGAATGTCGAGCGCAGTGGCAACACGCCGAGATTGGCGGTGGAAATCAGAATGATCAGCGCGGTGAAGCCGCCGGTGCGCTCGAATTCGCGCACCACCCAGTCGTCGAACAGGAAGTCGTCGAGCTTTTTGCGTCTGGTACCTGATTTTCGAGTTTCGTAACTCATCGCGGCAATCTCTGGGACGAAATTCGAAAATCAAAGGATACCGGCAGGCTTGTGGCCTTAGTACCGCTTTTCGATTTGACGTTCCCGAAATGAAAGGGCGGTCGATGGTGCGGGAACGTCAAATCGAAGGTACTAGCACGTTTCGACAAGCGGCAGCTCCACCATCTCCCGCTCCATGATGCTGAGGAACGGGCCGTTGCGATGCTCGGCGAACCATGCCTCGAACGCACGCAACTTCTCGATGATCGTCGTTGAATCCACCAGCGCTCCCGCCTCCGACGTGGTCGGCTGCGTCGCCTGCCAGCAGGCGGCAATCACCGGCGCGAAGTTCGTCAGCGTCTCCTGTTGCGTCTCGCTGGTGCCGCTCCATTCGAGTTCGCGCAGGAACGCCGTCGAGCCACGCAGGATCGCATCTTCTTCCGACTCGCTGCCGTCGAGCGCGGCCGTAACGGTGCGCATCAGGTTGAGGCGACGGAAGCCGAAGGCGCGGTCCTGCTCCAATTCGCGGAAGCGTGCGGCCGCTTCCTTGCGATAATTCTCTTCGTTGATGGAGGCGTCGTGTGCGATCCGGTCGAGATCGTCGAGTAACGCTGTCAAGGGCTGAGCCGTCATCGCGCGCTCCTGTGCTTGTCGAGAGTTGGCGGAAGAGAATGGGAGTCGAACCCACCAAGAACCGACTCGCGGCCCTTCCCGGATTTGAAGTCCGGACGCCCCACCGGGAACGATGCTCTTCCAAAAGTTTCAATCTTCGGCGCCGACTTCGTCTTTGAGTCATTCGGCCCCGCCTCATTCGACGTCATGTCATCGGCTGACGTGCGAAAAAGGTCAAGCCGATGCTTGTTGACGCGGCGCAGATCGCCTCTGCGGATCGTCACGCCATGCCGGTCGAAGAATTCAAGTATCTGGATCGCGACCTTACGGCCATTGTCGAATTTGTCGCGGAATTGCGCTGCGGTGAACTGATGATCGGCCGCCTGCTCCGACAGCGTCGCCATCACGCCGACCATTTCCGCCACCGTCGCGCGGAGGAAGAAGTGATCGTGCGCCACTTCGTCGACGCGCCCCATACGCCCGACGAGCTTGAACAGCCGCCGCACTTCCGGCTCCGCGACCCCGGTGTAGCCGGCGATGTCGCGCACACGCGGCGGGCGAAAACGCCCCTCGCCGCCGATGAAAATCCGCACCTTGTTCCAGAGCGCCTCGTCGCCCGGCGTCAGCCGCACCTCGTGGCTCGGCAGGCGAATCCAGGCACCGTCGAGCGCGATGTCCTTGCTGCGCGCGAGGCCCTGCAACAGCGCCGCGAACGCCGGCGCCGGCAAGCGCGGCTCGAGTTGCAGCCGCAGCCGTTCGAGGCCGATGCCGGACAGATTCGGATTCTCGGCATGGAATTTCGCCAGGGTCGCCAGAATGTCGTTCTTCATCCGCAGCCATACTGCGGGGGCGATGACGAACTCGATCTTCGGCGTCACCAGCCGGAGCAGGCTCATGCGCTGCACCAGCGCCTCGCGCTCGGTCTCCGAAATCGCGCGGTCGCGAATGAAAGTAGAGAAATCGGTATAGCCGGCCGCACAATTCAACAGCGCGGTGAGCGCGCCTTGCGAATCGCTAATGGCACTGGCCTCGAGTTGAGCGATGCGTTCCGGGGCGCGGCGCTTGCGCGCGGCGGCGCGCAGATCGAGGAACAGGCCACCGCCGATGGTTCGCTGTGCCGTGGTGTCGCGCAGCACGAAGCGGTCGCCGACAGCAGCGGCAATCGGCTGGTCCAGCACCAACTGCACGAAAGCGTGGCCACCGGGCGGAATCGGATCGTCGCTCAGCAGCACGATGCGCGCGCCGACCTCGGCGGCGGCATGATGTAACCGCACCGGCATCCATTGCGTGATCGGTTTACTCTCTCCCGCCAGCACCTCGACGCGGGCATCGACACGGCTCGCAGGTGCGTGCAATTCGGGATCGAGCACGACATCGCCGCGCGCGATCGCGTCTTTGGTGACGCCGTCGCCGGCGAGATTGAGCGCACACCGGTCACCGGCGCGTCCGGTTTCCGACGCATGGTTCTGGGCGTGAATCGCGCGTACCCGCGCATGCAGCCCCGAAGGGCTGACGACCACCTGATCGCCCACCGTGACGCTGCCGGAGAGCACGGTGCCAGTCACCACGGTGCCGGTCCCGGACAAGGTGAAGGAGCGATCGACCGCGAGACGGAAACGTCCCTTGTCGGATCGGCGGTGCAATTCGCGCGTAGCATCGAACAGGTGTGCACGCAGGTCGTCGATCCCCTGCCCGGTCTGGCTGGAGACGGCGAACATCTCGGCCTCGCTGAGCGGCGTGAGCGCCAGCGCATTGGCAATCTCGATCCGCACCTCAGTGAGGCGGTCCTCGGTGACGAGGTCGGCCTTGGTGATGGCGACCGCGCCGCGCCCGATGCCGAGCAGGTTGACGATCGCCAGATGCTCGACGGTCTGCGGCATGATGCCGTCGTCGGCGGCAATCACCAGCAGCACGAAATCGATGCCGCTCGCCCCCGCCAGCATGTTGTGGACGAAACGCTCATGGCCCGGCACGTCGACGAAGCCGAGCACGCCGCCATCCGGGGTCGGCAGATATGCGAAGCCGAGATCGACCGAGATGCCGCGCGCCTTCTCTTCCTTCAGGCGGTCGGTATCGACGCCGGTGAGCACGCGCACCAGCGACGTCTTGCCATGATCGATATGCCCGGCTGTGCCGACAATCATGATGCAGGTTCTCCGAGCGGACGTTTCGCCAGCGTCCGCGCACGTTCGATTTCAGCCTCCGACATCGCGGCATAAGTCGGCTGCAAAAATGACTCCGCCAATGCGCTGCCGCCGGCCTGCGCCCGCAGCAGCCACATCAACGCCGCCACCGCATCGCGCGGCACGCCGGCGCCAAGCTGATAGGCCGCGCCGAGCATCGCCTGCGCATCGACGTCACCGCGTGCCGCCGCCATGTCCCACCAGCGCGCGGCTTCCGCCGCATCGCGTTCGACGCCGATGGCGTTGTGATAGATCATGCCGAGCCGCGTCATCGACGGCACCACGCCCTGCGCGGCCGCGGCTTCAGCCCAGCTCTTGGCCTCGGCGAGATCGCCGGGGATCATCTGCTGCTCGTAGAGCATCCACGACAGCATGTCCTGCGCGGGACCGTCGCCCGCTTCCGCCGCCGCGCGATAAAGTTCGGCTGCTTTCACGGCGTTGGACTCGACGCCCTCGCCTTTGAAATACAGATCCGCGAGATTGCGCTTGCCGATGATGTCGCCGCTTTCGGCCGAAAGCGTCAGCCACTTGAACGCCAGCGCGGTATCGCGCGCGCCGCCCATGCCCTCGCTGAAGCAAACGCCGACGTTGTTCTGCGCGCGTCCGACACCCTGCTGTGCCAAGGGACCCCAGATCGCCAGCGCCGTCTCGTAATCGTTGTCGGCGGCGGCATCGAGCGCGTCCGACATCAGTTCGGCCGTCGTCTTCTCAGCCGGCTTGCCGCGGAAGGCTTTGAGCGATGTGCCGAGCCATCCCATCATGCGCGCTCCGCCAGTTGGAGGCCCGCAAGATTGCGAACGAAGCCGGCGTCATCTTCCAGGCAACGCAGATCGAGCACGAACGCCTGCTCCTCGATGCGGCCGATCACCGGCTTGACGAGATTGCGAAACGCTGTCGCCAGCGCGATCAAGGCGCGGCCGCTCGCGCGCGATCCTGCCGCGCGAATGGCGATGCCGGCGCTCGGCAGCGTTTCCTGCGGCAGCGAGCCCGATCCGATCTGGCTGGCGCAATCGATGACGCCCGTGACGTAACGCGGTCCGACAGCGGCGGACAGCGCCGGCAACAATTGCGCGGCCTGCCGCGCGATATCGGATTGCGCACGCGCCATCAGCCGGATGGTCGGCAGACGCTCCGCAAGCCGATCCGGATCGCGATAGAGCCGCAGCGTCGCCTCGATGGCGGCGAGCCGCACCTTGTCGACGCGCAGCGCGCGCTTCATCGGGTTCCTGTTGAGCCGCGCGATCAGATCGCGGCGGCCGACGATGAATCCCGCCTGCGGCCCGCCGAGCAGCTTGTCCCCGGAGAAGGTGACGAGATCGGCGCCCTCGGCCACCGCCTCGCGCACGGTCTGCTCATGCGACAGGCCGTAGCGCGCGAGATCGACCAGCGTGCCGGAGCCGAGATCGTTCAGCAGCGGTACGTTGTGCGCGTGGGTGATGTCGGCCAGCGCCTTGCCGGACACGCTCTTGGTAAAGCCTTCGACGCGATAATTCGAGGTATGCACCTTGAGCACGAGGCCGGTCTTGGGGCCGAGCGCCGCCGCATAGTCCTTCTCGTGGGTGCGATTGGTGGTGCCGACTTCGACCAGCTTCGTGCCGGCGCGCCCCATGATGTCCGGCATCCGGAACGCGCCGCCGATCTCGATCAGTTCGCCACGCGAGATCACCGCTTCCTTGCCGCGCCCCAACGTGTTCAGGGCCAGCAGTACCGCCCCGGCATTGTTGTTGACGACGGTTGCATCCTCGGCGCCGGTCAGCTCGCACAACAGGTCGCGGACCAGATCGTCGCGCTCGCCGCGCTTGCCGGTGGCGAGATCGAATTCAAGCGCGAGCGCCTCGCGCATCGCCACCGTTGCCGCTTCAACGGCCGCTTCCGCGATCTGCGCGCGGCCGAGATTGGTGTGCAGCACCGTGCCCGTCAGGTTGAAGACCGGCCGCACGTTCGGCTGCGATTCCAGTTCGAGCCGGTTGAGGGCCGAGATGACAATCGTCTCCGCGAGCGGCGGGGTCTGCTCGGACGTACCTGCGCCACGCGCATCCTCGGCGCAGCGGCGAACCGCTTCCAGCACCGACGGCCGACCGAAGCGACCGATCGCCGCGACGGCGGGCGCCGTCTTCAGCATCTCGTCGATGGACGGAATACGCCTGAGAACCGGACCCCGATCGCGCATGGCGTCCCCTCAGTAGCCGATCAGGAACGGATTGATGCCACCGCGGCGGAAACCGAGTTCGCGCACCAGCAGATCGAGCCCCAGCGTCGCGACATCGTCAGCCACCGGATCGAGCCGATCATCCTTCTGCTGGTTGAAGATCTTCATGTAGCCGTGGCAATCGTCACAGGTCTCGGCCTTGATGTTGCCGACGCCCTCGATTTCCTGAAACAGGATCTTCCGCGTGGAGCCGCACAAGGTGCACTTGGAGCGGACGTAGTTCCACATCGTGCCGCATAGCGAACAGGCGCAGAAGCGCGTACCGGGCGCGCGACGCCAGTTGACGATTGCGGTCGAGGTCGGCGCGCTGCCGCATGACGGGCAGACGCCGTCACCGACCGATTGCAGGGTCTTGTCGTCGAGCCGCGCTGCCAGGCGCGCGAAATGCACCTGCAACGCGGCTGCGACAAAGATGTGCTCGGCCACCGCCTCGAACGGAATGGCTTCGGCAAGCACGTTCTGAAGCATCGCCTCGCGCCCGGCCGCGTCAAGTTCGGTCACCCGAAGCAGCGCCGCGCGCGCGGGCGCTGGCATCTCCAGTTCGACGGCCGCATCGAGCAGCCGCTGGAACATTGTTTCGAACGCGCTGTCGGCCTTGAAGGCGACGCGGTCGAGCGGCGGCATCTTGTGTTCCCTGGCGCGCGCCAGCACCTCGGCATCGATCGCCGCAGGCTCCGGCAGGCCGTCCTGGATCGCGGCCTGCGCGCCGCAGAGGCCCGACAGGAGTTTCAGGTAAGGCGCGAGATCATGCCCCTCGGCGAGGACGGCAAACCGTGCACTTCGATCCGCGAAAATCTGAATCGGATCTGGCAACCGCGCGAACGGCGGGATCGGAATATTGCCAATAACGGATGGATCAGGTTGGGTTGTATCGACGCGCGACATCATTATCCCTCACGAACCCCACGGGCCACGTGGATTACGCCAGTGCGCTCGATCCGAAATTCCTGCACCAGCAGGTTTGATCTTCAAATCGATAACGGCACTACAATCATAAAGTTGCTCATACCCTTGTTTTTCGAAGCCTATGTCAGACGGCCGCAGCCGATTGACGCGTTTCGAATACCGGGCACCTCGATGCTGGCGTCGGCCTGACGACCGACGCCGAGACACATTTTCAGTTCTTGCCGGTCACCAGATCCTTGAGCCAGCGGCGATGATGCCGCCATGCCCAACCACCGGTGACCTTGCCGCGGGTCATGGCGCCGATCGTACCCCGCACCCAGATCGCGGCATAAACGTGAACGATCCAGACACAGATCGCCACGATCGCCGTCACCGAGTGGATCAGCACTGCGACCCGCTTCTGCTCGATGGTGAAGTAGTTGCCGAAGTACTGATCCCAGATCACCACGCCGCTCGTGATGAGCACGAGGATGAACAGGGACATCGACCAGAACACCATCTTCTGACCGGCATTGTACTTGCCGACTTCCGGCAGCTTGTTCTCGTCGCCGGCCAGCACGTCACGCAGCCGCCCCATCCAGATGCTGTCCGTCTTCTCCCAGAGATTGAGCCGGAAGAAGCGGAAGAACAGCCCCATGAACGAGACGAACAATACCACGCCGATCCACGGATGGATCATCCGCGTTGTCGCACCACCGCCGAACAGACCGGTCAGGAAGTAGAGAGCCGGCGTGAACAGCGCCAGTCCGGACAATGCGAGCAGCACGAGGCTGATCGCGGTGATCCAGTGGTTGATGCGAGCCGCCACGGTGTACCGGTCAACGATGACCGGTTTGCCGGGATGCACGCCGTCTCCAGCGTCGACTTCCGATTTGCTCATCGTCGTCCCTCCGTCAACCGCTCGGCGTTCTTCTCATCTTCCGCTGTCACCCGGTTCGCACCGGCAACGGCATGATGCAGGAACCCGAACGCCGCAAAGGCGCCGATCGCCGCAAGGCCGACATACTTGGTGACACCCTTCCACACCTCGACCAGCGGACTGATCGACGGGTTGTTGGGCAGCCCCGCGTAGATCTGCGGCTTGTCCAGATGTTGCAGCACGTACATGACGTGCGTGCCGCCGACACCCGGAGGATCGTAGAGGCCGGCGTTCTTGAAGCCGCGCGACTTGAGATCCTTGATGCGGTGGTCGGCCCACTGCTTCATCTCGTCCTTGGTGCCGAACACGATGGCCTGTGTCGGGCAAGCCTTGGCGCAGGCGGGTCCCTGACCGACCGCGAGACGGTCGGAGCATAGCGAGCACTTGTAGGCCTTTTGATCGACCTGCGAGATGCGCGGAATGTTGAAGGGACAGCCCTTGATGCAGTAGCCGCAGCCGATGCACTTGTCGTGGTCGAAATCCACGATGCCGTTGGAATACTGCACGATGGCGCCGGGCGCCGGGCACGCCTTGAGGCAGCCCGGATCCTCGCAATGCATGCAGCCGTCCTTGCGGATCAACCACTCGAGATTGCCGGATTCGGCATTCTCGTACTCGGTGTAGCGCATCAACGTCCAGGTATTCGCCGTCAGATCGTGCGGGTTGTCGTAGACCCCGACGTTGACGCCGACATCCTCAGTGAGGTTGTTCCACTCAAGGCACGCCACCTGACATGCCTTGCAGCCGATGCATTTGGATACGTCGATCAGCTTCGCCACTTCCGTCTGCCGTTTGGCAGGCGGAGTGATCGACGATGCCGAACGGCGGATCAGATCCTGTTGGCCGAACTTGGCGGCAACCGGATTGGTGGTTGGGTTGGGAACTGGTGTAAACATCTGTCGCCCTCCCCTTATGCCACCGGACCCGAAATGGGTTCGATATTGACCAGGAACGCCTTGGTCTCCGGCGTCTGCGAATTGGAGTCACCGATCGCCGACGACAGGACGTTGATCGGTGAAGCTTTCCTCGTCTCGCCGACGAAGCCGAAGTTGAGAGGCAATCCCACCTCGTGCACCGTCTTGCCGTCGATCTTGAACGGCTTCAGGCGCTTGGTGACGACCGCCTTGCCCTTGACCTCGCCGCGCTTGGACCAAACCCGGACGCGTTGTCCGTGCTTGATGCCCTTTTCCTTGGCGAGTTCTTCCGACATCTCGACAAAGAATTCCGGTTGCATCACCGCAGCGGCATGCACCGTCTTGGTCCAGAAGTGGAAGTGCTCGGTCAGTCGGTAAGTGGTGCCGACGATCGGGAACTCGTCGGACGTGCCGAGAGCTTCGCGATCGGTTTTGTACACCCGCGCCACTGGGTTGCCCTTGAGTTTCGGGAACACCAGGTTCGGCACCGGGGATTCAAACGGCTCCATATGCACCGGGAACGGACCGTCGGCCAGAAGCCCACGTGTCCAGAGGCGTGCGACGCCTTCCGCTTGCATGATGAAGGGACCCACTGCCCGATCCGGCGGGATGGTCGGAACATAGTCCGGAACGTCCGGACCGCTCCAACGCTGACCATCCCAGTACATGTACTTCTTCTTGTCGCTCCACGGCTTGCCGTCGGGATCGGCCGAAGCACGGTTGTACTGGATGCGGCGGTTGGCCGGCCACGAGAAGCCCCAGTTGCCGTACACACCCAGCCCCGATGGGTCGGAGTTGTCGCGCCGCTGGGCCATGTTGCCCGTCGGCCCGTAGAAGCCGGTGTAGATCCACATGCAGCCGTCGGTGGAGCCATCGTCCCGCATCTCGCCAAACGAGGCCAGACGTTGGCCTTTCGCGCGGATGACCTTTCCGGTGGCATCCTTGACGTCTTCCAGTGCCTTGCCGTTGAGCTCGATCTGGAGTTCGTCGGTGGACGGCTCATGCGGGTCCTTGTAGCTCCAATCGATCGCCATCAAGGGCTCGACACCCTTGCCGCCTTCCTTCTCGTAGAGCTTGCGGATCCGCATGAACAGATCGGACAGGATCGAAACGTCCGTCCTCGATTCATAGTGCGGATCGGCCGCCTTCCACTTCCACTGGATGACGCGGCTGGAGTTGGTGACGCTACCGTCCTCCTCGCACCACATCGACACCGGCAGCATGAAGACTTCGGTCTGGATCTTGGACGGATCGGAGGGATTGAATTCTCCATGATCCTCCCAGAATCGCACCGAGTCGGTTTCGATCGGGTCCATGCTGACGAAGTACTTCAACTTCTTCAGGCCATCGCGAACCTTGTTGGAGTTCGCAATCGCCATCAGCGGGTTGAAGCCCTGGCAGATCAGGCCGTTGGTCTTGCCCTGATGCATCAGTTCGAACATCGTGATGCAGTCATAGACACGATCGAGCTTCGGCAGATAGTTGTAGCCGAACTCGTTCTCGGGAGTCGCCTTGGCACCAAACTGCGTCTTCAGGAAGCTGACATAGAACTTCCTGTAGTTCTGCCAGTAGCTGGTCTGGTTCGGCGTCAGCGGCTTGAAGGCGCGCTTGGCCAAATGCGATTCCAGCGTCGGCTCGGAGTCGATCGGCAGTGCCAGATAGCCGGGGGTCGCCGCCGTCAACGTGCCGACGTCGGTGATGCCCTGCACGTTGGAGTGACCGCGCAATGCGTTCACGCCGCCGCCGGGGATGCCGATATTGCCGCACAGGAGCTGGATCATCGCCGCACAACGGATGTTCTGGGCCCCATGCGAATGCTGGGTCCAGCCGAGCGCGTACATGATCGTCATCGCGCGCTCGCCGTTCGCGGTCGTAGAGGCCCATTCAGCCACTTTCAGGAACTTGTCCTTCGGCGTGCCGCAGACCTTTTCAACCAGTTCCGGCGTATACTGGGCGAAGTGCTTCTTCATCAACTGGAAGACACAGCGCGGATCCTGCAACGTCATGTCGCGCGTGGCGAAGCCGTCGGGACCGAACTTGTATTCCCAGGTGCTGCGGTCGTAAGACCGCTTCTCTTCGTCGTAGCCGGTGAAGAGTCCTTCATTGAAGTCGAACTCATCCTTGACGATGAACGAAGCGTTGGTGAAGTTGCGCACATACTCCTTGTGGATCTTGTCGTTCGTGAGCAGATAGTTGATCACGGCCGACAGGAACGTGATGTCCGATCCGGAGCGGATTGGCGCATAGTGATCCGCCACAGCCGCCGACCGGTTGAACCGGGGATCGACCACCATCAGCTTGGCGCCACGTTCAGCTTTCGCTTCGGTGACCCACTTGAATCCGCAGGGATGTGCTTCCGCTGCGTTACCACCCATAATCCAGACGAGATCAGCGTTCTTGATGTCCGTCCAGGAATTCGTCATTGCACCGCGACCAAATGTGGAGCCCAAACTGGCTACCGTCGGTCCGTGTCAAACTCTCGCCTGGTTTTCGATCTGGAGCAGACCCAGACCTCTCGAAACTTTGTAAGTGAGCCAGCCGCCTTCGTTGGCGAGCGAGCTGCCGGCGAGGAATGCCGTGCTCAGCCAGCGATTGACCGTCACGCCGTCCCTGTTCTTCTCGATCCAGTTGGCGTCGCGATCGTCCTTCATCAGCCGGGCGAGGCGTTCCATCGCAAAGTCCCAGGTCACACGCTCGAACGACGTGCCACCGGCCTTGCGATACATCGGATACTTCACGCGCGACTTCGACTTGATGTAGTCGATGGCACCGGCTCCCTTCGGGCACAGCGTGCCGCGATTGACCGGATGATCGACGTCACCCTCGATATGGGTGACTTCCATCTTGCCCTTCTCGGTCTTGCTTTCAGCCGAGTAGATCATCATGCCGCAGCAGACCGCGCAATAAGGGCACTGGCCGCGAGCTTCCTTGGTCTGCGCGAGCTTGAAAGGCCGGATCGTCAGTGCATAGGCGGCTTCGATTTCACCAAATCCAAGAGCGCCGAGACTCGTTCCTGCCAACCCCGCGCCGGCCCCGAGCATAAACGAGCGCCGCGAGAGTTCCATGTTCATGGAACATTCCTCCAAAAACCGGCCCCCACCGGGGGACGTCCCAAACTTTAGAGTTTGTCAAAAGAAAAAGTACGGCGATATCAATGCACTGTCAAAGCGGCAAAACCGATGCAATCATTTCGAGTTATCGAATGATGCGATGCAAAGTTACTACGTGACATCAATGCATGTTGTTGCGGCGCTTGTATTATTTATAGGAAATGCATCTTTCCCCGAACTTTATGCTGCAACGCCGTTTTCACCTATCGGCCCACGGGCATTTCGCCGCACCATGACTTATTGACGGCCTTGTCAAGACCTTTCAGGTTATGCGCGTGGTGGCAAACGCCGCTCCCGCGGGACGGGGCCGAATATCTTCCAAGACGAATCGTAACGCGGACATTCTTCCACGCAGGACTCCTGTGCGGATCGCGTTGCCGGCTGTCGCGCTCGCCTGCATTCTCAGCGTCGCATCGCCCTCCCCCGCCACAGCGGATTCATCCGTCTTGCGGCCGTGGACCGAAGGGCCGCTTCCTTCGTTCAGCCTCGATGACCTGCGCGGCGCGCCGCGCCAGCTGCAGGATTTCAAGGGCAAAACCGTACTGCTGCACTTCTTCGCCACGTGGTGCGAACCCTGCGTCCGCGAAATCACTTCGCTGCGGAAGCTGGCATCCATCGCACGCGACAAACCGCTGGCGATCGTTGCCATCGATGTTGCCGAGGTCGATCTGCGCGTGCGCGCCTTCTTCGAAAAACTGCCGGTGGATTTTCCCGTGCTGCTCGATCGCGATCGCACCGTCACCAGAGCATGGCAAGTCAGCGCGCTGCCTTCGACTTTCGTGCTGACACCGGATCTGACGCCACGGCTTTTCGTCGAAGGCGATCTCGACTGGTCGCGGCCCGACGTGCTGGCGACGATCGAGGCGCTTTATCCGGCAGCCGCCGCCGACACCAAACCGATCACCATTCGAACGATCAACAAACCTCAGGAGGAGACAGCAAAATGAACCGACGTGAACTCATTCAAGGCACCACCGCATTGTCGCTGGCTGCGACGCTGCCGGGTGCGGCATGGGCGCAAGCCGTCTTTGCGCCGAAACCCGGCGCATGGCGCAACGTCGATCTCGTCACCAAACTTGAGATCGCCAAACCCGACGGCAAGATGCAGGCCTGGATTCCGCTGCCGTCGGTGAACGAGACGGAATGGAGCCGTCCGGGCGAAACCAAATGGACCGGCAACGCCGCCAAGGTCGAGCGCGTGCGCGATCCGAAATACGGCGCGGACATACTGCACGTCGTCTGGAAGGACGACGAGTTTATGCCGGTGATCGAAGTCACCAGCCGCGTCGCGACGCGTGACCGCGCCATCGATCTCGGCAAGCCGGGCAAGATCGCGCCGCTCAGCGACGCCGAGCGCAAGCTCAACCTCGAAGGCACGGACCTCATTCCGGTCGACGGCATCGTCAGGCAAACCTCGGACAAGATCGTCAGCGAAGCGAAGGCCTCGACCGATATCGAGAAAGCGCGTGCGATCTACGAATGGGTGGTGGAGAACACGGTGCGCACCGCCTCGACGCGCGGCTGCGGCATCGGTGACGTCGCCGCCATGCTCAAGAGCGGCAATCTCGGCGGCAAGTGCGCCGATCTCAACGCGCTCTATGTCGGGCTCGCCCGCGCTGCTGGCCTGCCGGCGCGCGACGTCTACGGCCTTCGCGTGCTGCCCTCGCAGTTCGGCTACAAGAGCCTCGGCGCCGGCTCGACCAACGTCACCAAGGCGCAGCACTGTCGCGCCGAAGTGTTCCTCGATGGCTTCGGCTGGGTGCCGGTCGATCCGGCCGACGTGCGCAAGGTGATGCTGGAAGAGCCGCCGGCCAATCTCCCGATCACCGATGCGAAAGTGGTCGCCGCGCGCAAGGCGCTGTTCGGCGCGTGGGAAGGCAACTGGATCGCCTACAACACCGCGCATGACCTAGCGCTGCCGGGGACCAAGCATCCGAAGCTCGGCTTCCTGATGTATCCGCAGGCCGAACGCGCATCGTTGTTGCTCGATTGCCTCGACCCGGACAACTTCCGCTACGCGCTGATGGCGAAGGAAGCGACGCCCGCCTAGTCTCGTTCACGCGACGGGCGCGGTCGCAACCGCGCCCGTCGTCATTTCCGGAACCGCCGATGCCGATCTATCTCGACCACAACGCCACGACGCCGATCATGCCCGGCGTGCTCGACGCCATGCTGCCGTTCCTGAGCGAGCAATACGGCAATCCGTCGTCGAGCTACGCACTGGGCCGCGCCGCCAAGGAGGCGGTCGCTATCGCGCGCGGCCATGTCGCCGCACTGATCGGCGCGGAAGCCGACGAGATCATCTTCACCAGCGGCGGCACCGAGGCGAACAACATCGCCATTCGCGGCAGCGTCGACCCGAACGGCAGCAAGCACAGCATCGTCACCAGCACGGTCGAGCATCCGGCGACCGAGGAACCCTGCGATCTGCTGGCGAAACAAGGCTATACCATTCATCGCATCCGGGTCGGCCGCGACGGCCGTGTCGATGCGGAGGCCGCACGTCGCGCGATCCGCGACGGTGCCGGTCTCGTCACGCTGATCCATGC
This sequence comes from Pseudomonadota bacterium, assembly GCA_023386885.1. Lineage (GTDB taxonomy): Bacteria > Pseudomonadota > Alphaproteobacteria > Rhizobiales > Xanthobacteraceae > 62-47. Next base: position 5,303 of record JAEWIX010000077.1, on the reverse strand, counting down.
ACAGAACGAAACCGGCGTGCTGCAACCGGTCGCGGAGATCGCCGCCGCCGCGCGCGAACACGGCGCGCTGATGCATATCGATGCCGCGCAAGCCGTCGGCAAGATCGACCTCGATGTGAAGTCGCTCGGCGTCGATCTGTTGTCCATCGCCGGCCACAAGCTCTATGCGCCCAAAGGCATCGGCGTGCTTTACGTCCGCCGCGGCGTGCGCACGCAATCGGTGCTGCGCGGCGCGGGTCAGGAGTCCGGCCGCCGTCCCGGCACCGAGAACGTCGCCTCCATCGTCGGCCTCGGCGAAGCCTGCCGTCTTGCCGCCGAGCGACTGCGCGACGGCGGCACCGAACGGATGGCGACGCTGACGCGCGATCTGTTCGCGCGGCTGCAACGCGACATTCCGGACATCGTATTGAGCGGCGATCCGATCGCGCGGCTGCCGAACACGCTCAATGTGCTGTTTCCCGGCATCTCCGGCCGCGCGGTGCTGGAAGCGTGTCCGCAGGTGATGGCGTCCACCGGCTCGGCCTGTCACGCCGACCGCGAGGAAGCCTCCGCCATCCTGCGCGCTATGGGCATTCCCGAGCACAAAGCGCTCGGCGCGGTGCGGCTGTCGCTGGGCACAACAACTACCGCCCGCGACGTCGAAGACGCGGCGGCCGCGCTTGTCGAGGCCTGGCGAAAACTTGCGACGCGCCCGGCGCGGGCGTCGTAGGGTATATGTCGTGACGCACCCCGCCCTCGCGGCGGGGTCCTCCCTCAAGATGCTCGGGACACGACATGAAGCTGTTTATCTTCGGCATCGGCTATAGCTGCCGGCATTTCCTCGATCGCTTCGGTGATCGTTTCACGTCCGTCAGCGGCACCGTGCGCGATCCGTCGCGCGCTGCCGCGCGGCGCGGTTGCGAGATGCTGAGCTTCGGCCCCGATCATGCCGACCCGGCCATCGCCACGCGGCTCGCGGAGGCCGACCTGTTGCTGGTATCGGTGCCGCCATCCGGCAGCGGCGATCCGGCGCTCGCGGCGTTCGGCGACGTGATCAAAGCCAGCCGCGTTCAACGCATCGTCTATCTCTCGACGGTTGGACTCTACGGCGACCACGGCGGCCAATGGATCGACGAGACCGCGCCGATTGCGCCGAGCGCCGGGCGCCGCGCCGCACGCGCGACAGCGGAGCGCGAATGGGCGACGCTCGCGCCCGAGCGCACCAGCACCCTGCGACTCGCGGGCATCTATGGTCCGGGGCGCAACGCTTTGGTGAATTTGCGCGCCGACACCGCGCGCCGCATCGTCAAACCGGGGCAGGTGTTCAACCGCATCCATGTCGCGGATATCGCACACGTCATCGCGGCGGCCTTTGCGCATGAGACGACCGGTATCTGGAACGTCTGCGACGACGAACCCGCGCCGCCGCAGGATGTGGTGACGTTCGCCGCCTCACTGATGGGCATCGCGCCACCGCCGGAGATCGATTTCGCAAGCGCCGAGATGAGCGCCATGGCGCGCAGCTTCTATGCCACCAACAACCGCATCTCGAATGCGCGGCTGAAACGTGACCTGAATATTGACCTCGCTTATCCTACCTATCGCGACGGCCTCAAGGCGTTATGGGCGGCGGGTGAACGGGCGGAAGCGAAGTAAGACCGCTGGGCGTCAAGCCCGGCAATGACTCATTGGACGGAAGCAGCGCCACTAAGTCCCCTTCAGCGCCCGTGCGCCTTGCCAGCGGCCGGTGGCGGCGAGATCGAGCAACGTGGCTCGGCACAGCGCTTCGATCTTGGTCGCGGCGTGGGTCAGCGGCCGCGCCACCGAATGCACCAGATGGACGTCGCGCCGCAGCGCCGGCTTGGTAACCCGCCAAGCACGCAAGGTGCCGGCCTCGACCTCCTGCGCGATCGAATGAAACGGCAGGATCGAATAACCGAGCCCAACGCCGACCAATCCCTTGATGTTGGTATAGGAGTCCGCCTCGATCACCGTGTTGAGCGTGAGCCCATGGTTCACAGCTTCCTTCTCCAGCAGCGCGCGCAGTCCGTGATGACTGCTGGGCAGGATCAACGGCAGCGCGGCCGCGCGCTTGTAGGTGCAACTCTCCGACGCCGGCGGCTTGACGCCGTCGATCGGCGCGGCGGGGCCGAGCAGCCACAGGTCTTCCGTCAGCAGCGGCGACGACACCAGCGTGCGATCCGGCGCCGGTCCGTAAAGCACGGCGAGATCGATCCGCGCCTCGCGCATCCATTCCAGCACGAAACCGCTCATCGCTTCCGCGATCCGCAGCTTGACCTTGGGATAAAGCCGTCGCGCTTCGACGATCAGAGGCACCGACAGGAACTGGCTGATGGTACCCGGCAGGCCGAGGCGAACCTCCCCGACGGGTTCCGCCTCGTGGCCCTTGATCTCGTGCTGCGCGATGGCGAACTGATCGGTGATGATGCGTGCGTTGCGCAGCAGAATGTGTCCCGCCTCGGTCGCGACCACCCCCTGCGGGCTGCGCACCAAGAGCGGCGTGCCGAGCTCCGCTTCCATATGGCGCACATGCAGGCTGAGCGCCGGCTGCGCGACGCCCAGCATCTCCGCCGCGCGCGAGAACGAGCCCTGCTCGACGATCGCCATGAAGTAACGGAGCTGACGCAGGTCCATGGCCATCCATCTTTTCGCTATGGCATCCTCGCCATGCGCGAAATTATGTATAGCCGACCTGACGCACCGACTGTCAAGCCGGCGAGCCTACCCGCTTTTCGCCGCCATCTTTTCCATTTCGGTGATCGCCAGCAGCGAATGCGCATAAGCGCCGCCCGCGCGCATTTCCGCGGCGACCCAGATCGCCTCCATCAGTTCCTCCTGCGACGCGCCGTGGCGCAGCGCCGCCTTGGTGTGGCCGGAAATGCAGTACGGACATTGCGTGGTATGCGCGACCGCTACCGCGATCAGTTGCTTGATCTTCACCGGCAGCGCGCCTTCCGCGAACACCTTCTGGCTGAACGCCTGAAACGCCGCCTCGGCTTCGGGCGCGAGCGCCCGCCGCTTCTCGGCCAGTTCGCGCGTGGCTGCGGGATATAATCCGTCCGACATTCTCGTTCTCCTGATCCGCAAAATCGCGCAGACCGAGGAACGAGATGCAATCGCCGCCACACAACTGACGGCTCCGTCATCGCAGCAACCCGGACGCTGCGCCTAGCGGTTCGATTGAACCCCCGCGCCGCGCGCGTTGCAAGCGTGCGGCGTTGCGCCTTTCGGCCAATGCGAGCGGCGTTATGTCGCCTGCAGCACCAGACGATTGAGCCGTGCGGTGAACGCCGCCGGGTCTTCCGGCAACTCGCCTTCGAGGATTTGCGCCTGTTCCAGCAACAGCAGCGAGAGATCGTCGCGCCGCGCTGTGTCGTCGGTCGCGGTGACGGCAGCGACCAGCGGATGCCGCGGATTGATCTCGAGGATCGGCTTGGTGCGGCCGCCGCGCTGCTGCTGCGCCAGCAGGCGCTCGAGTTCGCGATCCGGCCCGAAGCTGCCCGCGACGATGCATGACGCGCTGGTGGTGAGACGGCGCGACACCTTCACGTCGGCGACGCGCTCGCCAAGGCTCGCCTTGATCGCGTCGACGGCGGCGGTTTCATCCACGGCTGTCGCGTCCTTCGTCTTGTCCTTGTCGTCGAGCAGCGGGATCAGATCGAAATCGATATCTCCCTGACTCAGCGACTTCAGCGGCTTGCCTTCGAAATCGAGTTGCGCCGAGGTCCAGAACGCATCGACCGGATCGGTGAGCAACAATACCTCGATGCCGCGCGCGGACGCCGCCTCCAGCATCGGATTGGATTTGAGCCGCTCGATGCTGTCGCCGACCAGGAAATAGATTTCAGTCTGGTTCGGCTTGAGGTCCGCGAGATATTGCTTCAGCGAGCGGCGATCGCCCGACGTGGTGGTGAAGCGCGCCAGCGCCAGCAGCTTCTCGCGGCGCTCGAAATCCTCGTAAAGTCCTTCCTTGATGACAGGACCGAAGGCGTCCCAGATCTTGTCGAAGGGCTCCGGCTCCTTCTCGCTCAGCGTCTCCAGTTCGGAGATCACGCGGCCGGTCACCGCCTTGCGGATTTGCGCGAGCTGCGGATTGTTCTGCAACATCTCGCGCGAGATGTTCAGCGGCAGGTCCTCGCTGTCGACCACGCCGCGCATGAAGCGCAGGTAGGGCGGCAGCAAGTCCGCGTCATCGGTGATGAACACGCGCCGTACGTAGAGTTTCACCCGCCCCTTGCGCGACGGTTCGAACAGGTCGAACGGCTTCGACGATGGCGCGAACAGCAGCACGGCATAGGCCTGCCGACCTTCAGCACGGTAATGCAGCGTCATCGCCGGCTCGTCGAACGCACCTGCGATCGACTTGTAGGCCGCGGAATAATCTTCCGGCGTCAATTCGGATTTGGAGCGCTGCCACAGTGCGCTGGCCGAATTGATCTGCTTCGCCTCGCTGTCATCACCCACCAGTTCAATGGGAAACTGAATGTTGTCGGAATAGGCGTGGACGATGCGCTCGATCCGCGCCGGTTCGAGATACTCGGCCGCCTCGGGCTTGAGATGCAGCACGATCTCGGTGCCGCGCGCGACCCGCGCGACATCGTCGGCCGTGCCGGGCGTCACCGTGAAGCCGCTGCCACCCGACGACGACCACACCCAGGCCTCGTCGGTACCGGCGCGCCGGCTGGTGACCACGACGCGCTCCGCCACCATGAACGCCGCATAGAAACCGACGCCGAACTGACCGATCAGGCTGGCACCGTCCTTCGCCTCCTTCAGGCGCGCTACGAACGACTTGGTGCCGGAGCGCGCGATGGTGCCGAGATTGTCGACCAGTTCCTGACGGTCCATGCCGATGCCGCTGTCGATCACCGACAGCGTGTTCGCGGCCTTGTCGGGAACGATACGGATCGCGAGCGAACCGCCCGGCTCCATCAGTTCGGGCCTGGCAATCGCCTCGTAGCGCAGCTTGTCGCAGGCATCGGAGCCGTTGGAAATCAGCTCGCGCAGGAAGATATCGGTTTCGGAATAGACCGAATGCACCATGAGCTGCAGAAGCTCGGCGACTTCGGCCTGAAACGGTTGGGCTTCCCTGCTGGTATCAATCGTCGACATCACCGAAATCCTGGCTCGATCAGTTTTGAGTAAGTTGGGATGAGTTTGGATATAGCGCGGCGCGGCGTCCGATCAAGCGCGCCCGGCGCAAAACGCGCGGCCCGATGCCCGATCCGCGAAACCGTCCCGAACCGAGGCCGTAAATACAGATCGGCCGGGGGGGGGGGGGCGCAGCGTATGAGCGCGGCCGC
>JAEWIX010000059.1 GCA_023386885.1 Pseudomonadota bacterium | reverse complement strand
TATTTCCCCCCCCGGCGGCCGCCCGCCCCCCCCCCCCACCCCGACAGCTTACTTCTTCAGCAAAGGACAGGTGCTCTTGTCCAGCGGCGTGAAGGCTTCGTTCGCCGGGATGGTGGCAACGAGCTTGTAGTAATCCCATGCGCCCTTGGACTCGTTCGGAGCCTTCACTTCGAACAGATAGGCCGGGTGCAGCACGCGGCCGTTCGGCTCGATCGAGCCCTTGCCGAACAGCGGATCGTCGGTCGGCATGGTCTTCATCTTGGCGACCATCTTCGCGCCGTCGTGCGGGTTCTCGCCAAGCGAGTCGAGCGCCTTGAAGTAATGGATCAGCGACGAGTAGACGCCGGCCTGCACCATCGTCGGCATGGCATGGTTCTTCATGCGGTCCTGGAACCGCTTGGAGAAGGCACGCGTGCCGTCGTTCAGATCCCAGTAGAACGTCTCGGTCAGGTTCAGCCCCTTGGCGGTCTGCAGCCCGAGCGAGTGAACGTCCGAAATGAACATCAGCAGGCTCGCCAGCTTCTGGCCGCCGCTGGTGATGCCGAATTCCGCCGCCTGCTTGATCGCGTTGACGGTGTCGCCGCCGGCATTGGCGAGGCCGATGACCTTGGCTTTGGAAGCCTGCGCCTGAAGCAGGAACGAGGAGAAGTCGGCCGTGTTCAGCGGATGCTTGACCGCGCCGACGACCTTACCGCCGGCACCTTCAACCGCCGCCGTGGTGTCGCGTTCAAGCGCCGCACCGAAGGCGTAGTCCGCGGTCAGGAAGAACCAGGTGTTGCCGCCGGACTTGGTCAGCGCGGTACCGGTTCCGTGCGCCAGCGTGTAGGTGTCGTAGGTCCAGTGAATCGTGTTGGGCGAACAGGCCTTGTTGGTCAGATCCGAGGTGCCGGCCCCGGAATCGAGCAACATGACGTTCTTTTCTTTCGCCAGATTGCTGACGGCGAGTGCGACCGACGAGGTCGGGACGTCCGCAAGCACGTCGACCTTGTCGACGTCGATCCACTGACGTGCGATGTTGACGCCGACGTCCGGCTTGTTCTGATGGTCGGCGGACAGAACGTCGATCTTCCAGCCCTTCTTGGTGAGACCGGAATCCTCGATGGCCATCTGGGCGGCGATCACCGATCCCGGACCGGCCAGATCGGCATAAAGACCGGACATGTCGTTGAGGACGCCGATCTTGACGACCTTGTCGCCCGCGAACGCGCCAGTGCTGGCTCCGATCGCAAGCGCCGTTCCCAGCATCAGTGCTGAAATTTTTGTTTTAATAGCCATCGTAACATCGCCTCCCTATTGAAATTATTGGCTGCTTATACGCCGAGATACGTATGCAGCTTGTCCATGTTCGCCTGCAATTCGGAATTGGCGAAGCCGTCGATCACCTTGCCGTGCTCGACGATGTAGAAACGATCCGCCACCGTGGACGCGAAACGGAAGTTCTGTTCGACCAGCAGGATGGTGAAGCCTTCCGACTTCAGCCGCTGGATCGTCCGACCGATCTGCTGAATGATGACGGGCGCGAGACCTTCGGTCGGTTCGTCGAGCATCAGGAAGCGCGCGCCGGTGCGCAGGATACGGGCGATCGCCAGCATCTGCTGTTCGCCGCCGGACAGCTTGGTGCCCTGGCTCGACGACAGCCGCTCTTTCAGGTTGGGAAACAGTTCGAAGATCTGTTCGACCGACAACCCACCGCTGCGCACCGTCGGCGGCAGCATCAGGTTTTCGTGCACGTTGAGGCTGGCGAAGATGCCGCGCTCCTCCGGACAGAACGCGACACCGAGGCGCGCGATCTTGTCGGAATGCATCTTGATGAGTTCGTGACCGTCGAAACGAACCGAACCGGTACGCTTCGCGATCATGCCCATGATCGACTTCAGGGTCGAGGTCTTGCCCGCGCCGTTGCGGCCGAGCAAGGTCACGACTTCGCCGGTCTTCACATCGAAATTGATGCCGTGGAGAACGTGCGATTCCCCGTACCAGGCCTGGAGATCACGAATCTCCAGCAGCGACGCTCCCGCGGGTTTCGCCGGAGCGTCGGGCGCCGTCTTCACATCAGCCATGACCGGCTCCCAGATAGGCTTCCTTGACGCGCTCGTCCTTGGTCAGATCGGCATAGACGCCTTCCGCCAGAACCTTGCCGCGTGTCAGCACCGTGATGATGTCCGACAGGTTGGCCACCACGTTGAGATTATGTTCGACCATGAGAATGGTGTACTTGGCCGAGATGCGCTTGATCAGCGCGGCGATCTTGTCGATGTCCTCGTGGCCCATGCCGGCCATCGGTTCGTCGAGCAGCATCATCTCCGGATCGAGCGCCAGCGTGGTCGCGATCTCGAGTGCGCGCTTGCGGCCATACGGCATTTCGACCGCCTGCGTATTGGCGAATTCGCTGAGGCCGACATCTTCAAGCAATTCGAGCGCGCGCGTGTTGAAGCGGTCGAGCACCGTCTTGGACCGCCAGAAATCGAACGACGAACCGTGCTGGCGTTGCAACGCCACGCGGACATTCTCCAGCGCGGTCAGGTGTGGGAACACCGCCGAAATCTGGAACGACCGCACCAAGCCAAGCCGCGCCACGTCGGCGGGCGCCATCGCGGTGATGTCCTTGCCCTTGTAGACGATGCGTCCGGCGGAAGGCTGCAGGAACTTTGTCAGCAGGTTGAAGCACGTCGTCTTGCCGGCCCCGTTGGGTCCGATCAACGCATGAATGCTGCCGCGACGTATCTTCAGATTGACGTCACGAACCGCTAGGAACCCCGCGAACTCTTTAGACAGTCCGTGGGTTTCGAGAATGAACTCATCGGCCAATTAGTTTTCCCCCTCAGCCTTCGCGCGTTGTGTCCCACGCGTGACCGAATTGTGTCAACAGCCATCCCCGACAATGTTTTGGAACCATTGCGGGCCAGCCCCTTTGAGCCGGAATATGCCGCTATTGCCTACAACTACGCAAGGCACAAAACGTCAAGATCGTTTGCGTGCGATCCAACATGGCATTAGCTCTTAGTCTGGCTTGAAAGCGCCGTCCAGCGCCGATTGCCCTGGTATCGGCCGTATCGCGTGACAGAACGCGGCCCGTTCCCGCCTACCCTTTCGGCGCGATTTCCTTGAGATAAATCTCGGGCTTGAAGCCGACCAGCAGCTTGCCCGCTTTCTCCAGAACCGGACGCTTGATCATCGACGGTTGCGCCAGCATCAAGGCGATCGCCCGGCGTTCATCGAGATTGGTTTTCTCGGCCTCGGAGAGCTTGCGAAACGTGGTGCCGGCGCGGTTGAGCAGCACGTCCCAACCGACCTTGCCGCACCATCCGGCGAGGCGGACCTTGTCGATGCCGTCCTGCTTGTAGTCATGAAAGTGATAAGCGACGCCGTGGGCATCGAGCCACGCGCGGGCCTTCTTCATCGTGTCGCAATTCTTGATGCCGTAAATCGTCACGCTCATGTCGCGTCATTGCTCGCAATGCTGGCGGACCGGCGCGCAAAGCGTCGGAGTCGGAGGCTTCTTTTACCCGGCTGTCGATTAACCGCAAACCCGTTGTGCACGATCGCGCACATCGAAACGCCGATCCTGCGGACAGCACGACCGGAATGAAGGTCGCGGTCGAGCCGGTCACGGGTCCCGACGGAACAGAACCGTAACGCCGGCCGCGTCCGGACGTCGCCTCAGACGGGGCCGACCTACTCCCCGCGAGCGCCCGCAGCCGCCGCGCATCATCGGCCCGCAACGCGGCACGGCCGCCGGAAAATTCCTCCGCAAGAGCTTGCAACCAATGGCGGGGCTGCGCGTTGCGCGTTTGCTGGGTGGCGATCATTGGGAGCGCATCCATGTGCGATTACAGCTTACATGCGGTCGCATCGCGTGCAGCCACAGCCGGCGAAACCCTCGTCACAACCCGGTTCGATCTCACCTCGACGCGAGGTTTTTCCGGGCTGGATAATCCGCGGGTTGCCGTCTGCCTGCGACCGGGAACGGAGATTGCATTCACGGCGGACGTTCAGCGCGAGCGGATGATGTTTCATCAGAGCGTCGGCGCCCGATTGGCCCGGTTCCGCCAGATCGACCTCGATAGCCCGATGCATCATCACGACGCCCTCGAGTTCTCGAACGGCACCATCGTGCTGCTGACCGATCTGGTTCCGGGACAGACGGCGACAATTGTCCAGCTGCCGGCCAACCCGGTCGAGCCGGCGCAAGCCGAGCCGATTGCAGCGACCGAAAACCCGGTTACCGTTTAGCGGAAACCGCCGATCCGGCGGGTCACATCGACACGATGCATGACCCGCACGGACTGTGTATCGAGAGTAGCCGCCGCGACCCGCGACGACGGCGTGTGGCCTCATTGTCTCACACGATCTGTCACGGTTATCCGTGACGTTCGGCGCGAGAGCCGGGCTGCAAGTCCGTCAGTTCGTATAGCGGTCGGATTTCGATTTCGCTCGGACCCGGCATGGGATTGGGACAGCGCTTCACCCATGCAACCGCCTCATCCATGTCCTTCACGTCCCAAAGCCAGAAGCCCGCGACTAGTTCGCGCGGCGTGGCGAAAGGCCCATCGACCACCGTGCGGTCGGGACCGTCGAACGCGACGCGCTTGCCCTGCGACGACGGCGTGAGGCCATCGGCCATGACGAAGATGCCGGCCTCACGCAGGTCGTCGTTGAAGCGGCCCATCGCCTCCATCATCGCGACTGTCGCCGGCGTCGAGCGGAATCCCTGCTCGCTGTCTTCGGTCGCCTTCACCAGCACCATCACGCGCATCGTCTGCCTCCTGTTCGCACCGGCCTCATGGGCCTGCTGTCGGAACGACGAACGAGATGTGAAGCAGCCGACAACGCTCTGCAAATTTTCCGACAATGGAAGCTAAAGTGCCGTGATTTGCGGCCACCAAATCGACTCCTAACGCTCACTCAGTCCGCCGATGTAAAGGCGGAGGCGCAAACATAGAACTCGCTGAGGTTTCAATGTCGAACAGCGAAGACGAGGAGATGGCTCTTTACGAGGCGTTTATCAGCGATCCTGACACACGGCTGATCGTGCCGGCACCAGAAGGCGTCCCAAACGTCGAGTTCAAGTTCGGTGGCGAGTGGCGAGAGTGTCGAATTTGGGAAGGCTACTTTGAGGCCAGCCTAATCCTGCTCAAGAAAGCCCTGCAGCGGGCTCCGCAGACCAACAATCTAGTTTTCCCAGCTTTGTTTAATCTTCGCCACGCCGTGGAAGTCGCCCTCAAATGGCACATCCGATATGCAGGTGGAATTGTTCCCAAACGCGCTGGACATAACCTTGGCGTGCTATTGGAATCCTTCCGACAAACAGCCTACGATTTAGATGATGAGGCAAACTACTTCTCAGACTACGCGCTGGAACGCATCTCCGAACTTGCCTCGATCGATCCTCACTCAGTAATGTTCAGATACTCCACCGAGGTAGACGGCTCGCTCATCGAGATCGCTCCAGAATGTTGGGACCTCCGCCGCCTTTACTTCACGGTTGACGAACTATTGCTCTGGTTCGACGGATTGTCAGGGCAGATTGATCGAAGCCGATAATCCGATCTTCTCTATTCCCACTCGATGGTGCCAGGCGGCTTGCTCGTGACGTCGTAGACGACGCGGTTGACGCCTTTGACTTCATTGATGATGCGGGTTGCGGTTTCGCCGAGGAATTTCATGTCGAACGGATAGAAGTCCGCCGTCATCCCGTCGGTCGAGGTGACCGCGCGCAGGCCCACGACATACTCGTAGGTGCGGCCGTCGCCCATCACGCCCACCGTCTTCACCGGCAACAACACCGCGAAGGCCTGCCAGATGGTGTCGTAGAGGCCAGCCTTGCGGATCTGGTCGATGTAGACCGCGTCCGCCTCGCGCAGGATGTCGAGCTTGTCGCGGGTGATTTCGCCGGGACAGCGGATCGCAAGGCCCGGCCCCGGGAACGGATGACGGCCGACGAAAATATCCGGCAGGCCGAGTTCGCGGCCGAGCGCGCGCACCTCGTCCTTGAACAGCTCGCGCAACGGCTCGACCAGTTTCATGTTCATGCGCGCCGGCAGGCCGCCGACGTTGTGATGCGACTTGATGGTCACCGACGGGCCGCCGGTGAACGACACGCTTTCGATCACGTCGGGATAGAGCGTGCCCTGCGCAAGGAAATCGGCGCCGCCGATCTTTTTGGCCTCCGCCTCGAACACATCGATGAACAGCCGGCCGATGGTCTTACGCTTCACTTCCGGATCGGTGACGCCGTCGAGTTCGCCGAGGAACTGCTTCGAGGCGTCCACATGCACCAGTGGGATGTTGTAGTGATGCCGGAACATATCGACGACGCTCTTGGCCTCATCCTTGCGCAGCATGCCGTGATCTACGAACACGCAGGTGAGTTGATCGCCGATGGCTTCGTGAATCAGGATCGCCGCGACGGATGAATCGACGCCGCCCGATAGGCCGCAGATCACCTTGCCTTTGCCGACCTGCGCGCGGATTTTCTCAACGGCTTCCTCGCGGAAGGCGCGCATGGTCCAGTCGCCGGTGAGGCCAACTACCTTGCGCACGAAGTTGCGCAACAGTTTCGCGCCGTCCGGGGTGTGCACCACCTCGGGGTGAAACTGCATCGCGTAGAATTTGCGTGTGTCGTCGGCGATCACCGAGATCGGCGAGCCGGCCGCCTTCGCCACCGCGCGGAAACCGTCGGGCAGTTTCGTCACGCGGTCGCCGTGGCTCATCCAGACGTCATACTTGCCGCCCTTCTGCCAGACGCCCTCGAACAGCGCGCAATCGTCGGTTACTTCGATGGCGGCGCGGCCGAATTCACGATGATGGCCAGCCTCGACGGTGCCGCCGAGTTGCTGCGCCATGGTCTGCTCGCCGTAGCAGATGCCGAGCACCGGCACGCCGGCGGTGAGCAGTGAGAGCGGCACTGAGGGCGCATCCTTGTCGAGCACCGAGGCGGGCCCGCCCGAGAGGATCACGCCCTTGGGCTTCATCTCGCGGAAGGCGGCTTCGGCTTTCTGGAACGGCACGATCTCGGAGTAGACGCCCTCCTCGCGCACCCGCCGCGCGATCAGTTGCGTCACCTGCGATCCGAAATCGATGATGAGAATCTTGTCGTGCGCGGCCGCGATGTCCGTGGCCGCCGGGCTCGTCTGGCTGTGTGCTGTCATGGGCAGGAGATACGCGACCGGCGGCGCGCTCGCAATGCCGCAAGACGGTTATCGGCGGGATTTTCAGCCCCGGATTCTCAGCTTGGGCTGCGGGCCAGCACCGAGACGAAGAAGCCGTCGGAGCCGGTGCGGCGCGGCGTCATCAAGAGGCCCTCCGGGCTTTGCAAGGTCGCGGCGAGGAAATCCTCGGCCTTGTCCCACAGCGGCCCTGCGACCTGCGCCGGCGGCACCACCGAAAACCCGGGCTGGCGGGCCAGAAAGCCACGGATTTGCGCGTTGTTCTCGGCCGGCAGCACCGAGCAGGTGATGTAGACGATCCGCCCGCCGGGCTTCACCAGCGGCGCGGCGCGGTCCAGCACCTCGGTCTGCGCCTTGAGCCGGACGTCCAGCGCGCCGGGGCGGATGCGCCACTTGGCGTCGGGGTTGCGTCGCCATGTCCCGGTGCCGGTGCAGGGTGCGTCGATCAGCACCAGATCGGCGGAGGCGCGGATGTCGGCCAACGGGTCTGCATCGCCCTTCGGCGCGCGCACCTCGGCGTTGTGGACGCCGGCGCGCGACAGCCGCTCGTGAATCGGCGCGAGTTGCCGCTTGTCTCCATCTGTCGCAACGAGCCGGCCCTTGCCTTGCATCATCGCTGCCAGCGCCAAGGTCTTGCCGCCCGCGCCAGCGCAGAGGTCGATTACCTGCTCGCCGGGTTTCGCGGCCGATAACAGTGCCGCGAGTTGCGAGCCCTCGTCCTGTACCTCGACGCCGCCTTTGACGAAATCCTCCTCGGCATGAATGCCGGGATTGCGGGCATCGGCGCCGAGCGCAATCCGCAGGCCCCACGGCGACCATTTTGTCGGCTTGGCCCCGAGATGGGCCAGCGAGGCCGCCGCCTTCTCGCGCTTGGCCTTCAGCGTGTTGACGCGCAGGTCGAGCGGCGCGCGGCGCGCCATGGCGGCGGCTTCCGCCACGCGGTCGTCGCCGAACACTTCAGTCAGATGGTCGTCCATCCATTCCGGATAATCGCCCGCGATCGCCGCCGGCGCACCGTCGATGGTGCGCACCGTCAGCGCATGGCGCTCGGCCGGTGACAGCGTATCGGGCGCGAAGCGCGAGCCGTCGCACAACGCGGCGAGCGCATCGGCGGTACAGCCACGCTCCAGCTTCATCATGCCGAACACCCGCGCGCGCGGCGTGTCATCGTCCATGATCCACGCGCTGGAGGCGCGACGGCGCAGCACGTCGAACACCAGCCCGGAAATCGCGGCGCGATCGCCGGAACCGGCGAAACGATGCGCCGTGCCCCATTCCTTCAGCGCCTTGGCCGCCGGGACCCGCTGCGTATCGATGGCGGATATGACTTCAATGGCTGCGGCGAGCCTTGCGCCCGGTGTCATGACAATCCTCAGTGCGTGCGCGACGCCACTAAATCAAAAGCAAAAGCCGCAGCGCGAAGTACAGCCACATCGCCATCAGCACAAGGACGCCGGCGAACCAGACCAGCGAGCGCTGTCGCACGTCGTTACTGGTGACGAAGATGCCGGCGTGGGCGAAGCGGGTGACGACGAACACCCACGACAGCAGCACGAACACCAGATCGGCGCGGCGTAGCGGCAACGCGATGGCGACCAGCACATAGAACAGCAGCGGCAACTGGAACTGGTTGTTGAAGCAGTTGCCGATCTGCGTGGCGCGATCCGGCCAGTTGCGGCCGAGCGCGATGTCCTTGAACGTCACCTCGCCCGAGGTCAGCGCCCGGGTTCGCACCCCGGCCATCATCAACAGCAGCGCGAAGGTGAGCCCCACGAGCACGAACACCGGCAGCAACACCATCTGGACGGACATCGCGGGTCTCCGTTCAATCGCCGTCGCGCGGGGCCGTCCCGGCTACGCCTTGTCGAGGCCGACGCGGACCAGTTGCTTGCCGAAGTTGGCGCCCTTGAGCAGGCCCATGAAGGCCTGCGGCGCGCTTTCGAGCCCTTCCGTGACGAACTCCTTGTGCTTGATCTTGCCCTCGCGCAGCCACTGCGACATGTCGCGGATGAAGTCCGGATACATCGCGGCGAAGTCGCGGACGATGAAGCCACGGAAATTGAGGCGCTTGACCAGGATCTGCCGCATGATGGTGTTGGCCCACGGCGGCGTCGGCGTGTCCTTGCCGAAGATGGTGTTGTAGTCGGCGATCAGGCCGCAGACGGGGATGCGCGCGAAGTCGTTGAAGCGTGGCAGTACCGCGTCGAACACCTTGCCGCCGACATTCTCGAAATAGACGTCGATGCCTTTCGGGCAGGCATCCTTCACCCGCGCCCGCAGATCCGGATCGCGATGATCGAGGCACTCGTCGAAGCCGAGTTCGTTTTTGACGTAGGCGCACTTCTCCTTGCCGCCGGCGATGCCGACCGCCCGCGCGCCCTTGATCTTCGCGATCTGCCCGACCGCGGAGCCGACCGCGCCGGAGGCCGCCGCGACCACCACGGTCTCGCCCGGCTGCGGATTGCCGATGGCGAGAAGCCCCGTGTAAGCGGTCATGCCCGGCATGCCGAGAATGCCTACGGCTGTGGAGATCGGCGCAATGGTCGGATCAATCTTGCGCAGGCCCTTGCCGTTCGACAGTGCGTATTGCTGCCAGCCGCTATGGGCCAGCACGATGTCGCCCTTCGCAAATCCCGGATTGTTGGAGGCGGCGACCTCGCAAACCGTGCCGCCTTCCATCACGCCGTCGATCGGCACCGGCGCGGAATAGGACGGACCGTCATCCATGCGGCCGCGCATGTAGGGATCGAGCGACAGCCAGATCGTCCGCAGCAGCACCTCGCCCTCGCCCGGCGTCGGCACGGCGTAGTCCTCAAAGCGGAAATTGGCCGGCGCCGGTTCGCCCACCGGGCGGGAAGCCAGAACGATACGCTTGGCGGACAGAGACATGCGGATAACCTCTCAACGGAGTTGGATGAAGATCGGGACGGCGCGAACGGCAACAGTGTCGTCAGGCCGTGATCTTAGCAAGCGCGGCATCGAAGGCGGCCGCGGCCGGGGCAAGGTCCTTGAAGGCAAGGCCGGTCTCGGCGGATTGTTTCTGCTTTTCGGTCGCGGTGGGGCGAATCTCGGCGATCGGTTTCGGATCGGACAGAAACGCCGCCGGCGCGATGACATGAAATTCATGGCTGTCGAGCGGCGCATCCTTCAACAGGAAAACGCCGAGCGCCACAATGTCGTTGCCGCGCCGATAGGAGATGTAACGATCGATCGCGACCGAGCCGTCGCGCTGCATGCCGCCGAGCTTGGCGGAGCCCTTGGAGTCGAGCAGCTTGTGGACGCGAAAGCCCTTGACGCCGGACGAGCGCGCCTTTGCCGTCTCCTCGGACAGATCGTACTTCGCCGCCATCTCCTTGCCGACGGCAGCGATCTGGTCGGCAACGGTGTGCTCGAATTCTTTCAATTCAGTGCGCGGCTTGGCGATACGGTTCGGCTTCAGCGCGTTGCGCGCTTCCAGCACCGCCTTGCATTTGGCGGCCAGATCGTCGGCGGATTTGCGCTCCGCATTGCCGAGCAGGTTCTTCAACTCGGGCGTGGAGAGAGCTTCGAGCCGTTCGTCCGTCCATTCGTACATGACAACCGCGATTCCATGGTTCTGACACGGAACGACGCTGTCCCGCACGGTAATCCTACCGCGTTTTACCGCCAAGGGGAAACCGGAATAAATATGAGGAAAGCTTCGCCACAACAGCGTGTTATGGCGCCATTCTCACGTGTAACGACAGCTGTCGTTACGCCCCGCCTGGATAATTCGGGCTTTCGCGGGTGATGGTGACGTCGTGGACGTGGCTCTCGCGCAGGCCCGCGCTTGTGATGCGGACGAACTGCGCCTTGTCGTGGAATTCGGGAATGGTCCTGGCGCCGACATAACCCATCGCCGCGCGCAGGCCGCCGGCGAGCTGGTGCATCACGTTCCCGACCGGTCCCTTGTAGGCCACCTGCCCCTCGATGCCTTCCGGCACCAGCTTGAGCGTGTCCTTGATGTCCTGCTGGAAATAGCGGTCGGCCGAGCCACGCGCCATCGCGCCGACCGAGCCCATGCCGCGATAGGCCTTGTAGGAGCGGCCCTGCCACAGGAACACTTCGCCGGGCGTCTCGTCGGTGCCGGCCAGCAGCGAGCCGACCATGACGACGTCAGCGCCCGCCGCGATCGCCTTGGCGAGATCGCCGGAGAACTTGATGCCGCCGTCGGCGATCACCGGAATGTCGGCCTTCTTCGCCGCTTCCACCGCATCCATAATGGCGGTGAGCTGCGGCACGCCGACGCCGGCGACGATGCGGGTGGTGCAGATCGAGCCCGGCCCGATGCCGACCTTGACGCAATCCGCGCCGGCATCGATCAGCGCCTGCGTGCCGTCGGTGGTGGCGACGTTGCCGGCGATCACCTGCACCGAGTTGGAGCGCTTCTTGATGCGGTTCACCGCTTCCAGCACCCGCGAGGAATGACCGTGCGCGGTATCGACCACGATCAGGTCGACGCCAGCGTCGATCAGCCGCTCGGTGCGCTCAAAACCGCCCTCGCCCACGGTGGTCGCCGCCGCGACACGCAGGCGACCCTGCGCGTCCTTGCAGGCCAGCGGATGGGTGACGGCCTTTTCCATGTCCTTGACGGTGATGAGGCCGACGCAGCGATATTGATCGTCGACCACCAGAAGCTTCTCGATGCGATGCTTGTGCAGCATCCGCTTGGCTTCTTCCTGGCTGACGTTCTCGCGGACCGTCACCAGATTTTCGTGAGTCATCAGTTCCGACACCTTCTGGTGCGGATCGGTGGCGAAACGGACGTCGCGGTTGGTGAGGATACCGACCAGCTTGCCCGGAACGCCGTGGCCGCCGCCGGTGACCACCGGAATGCCGGAGAAACCGTGGTCCTTCATTAGCAACAGCGCGTCGGCGAGTTGGGCATCGGGGCCGATGGTGAGCGGGTTCACCACCATGCCGGATTCGTATTTCTTGACCTGCCGGACCTGCGCGGCCTGCCCTTCCGGATCGAAGTTGCGGTGGATGACGCCGATGCCGCCGGCCTGCGCCATGGCGATGGCCATCTTCGCCTCGGTAACGGTGTCCATCGCGGAGGCGAGGATCGGAATGTTGACGGAGATCGATTTGGTGACGCGGGAGCGGATGTCGGCTTCGGATGGCAGGATATCGGACAGGCCTGGCTTCAACAGCACGTCGTCGAAGGTGTAGCCTTCCTGAAATCGATCAGATCCTTGAAAACGCGTCATTGCCAACTCCATTCACGGCTCTGTGCCGTCGGCTTACCCGGAATGAGCGTCCGTTCGGTGACGCAAAGGCGGCGCGTCGCCGTGGAATCGGAGCCCATTACGAGGGATTGGCGGTGGTCGATAGCACGGCGGACCCGCCTTTCAAAGGATTTTACCGCAATGCAGGGCCGCTTATCCCGCGCCATTGCGCCCCTTGCGGCGGGCCGCCGGCAACTCTGGCGCGGTCGTCGCCTGACGGCGGCCGAACCGGGTGGCGCCGGTCAGGTAAATCAGGATCAGCGCATGGACCGGCCCCGCCAGCAACGGCGCGAACATCGTCAGCGTCAGCGCGTAGTAGGCGCTGACCCCGCAGACGATCA
This sequence comes from Pseudomonadota bacterium, assembly GCA_023386885.1. Taxonomy (GTDB): domain Bacteria; phylum Pseudomonadota; class Alphaproteobacteria; order Rhizobiales; family Xanthobacteraceae; genus 62-47. The sequence goes on along the minus strand of JAEWIX010000059.1, from coordinate 30,825 downwards.
GGTTGAGGTATGCCGAGATCCGCTGCCCGTCGATCCACAGCGCCACCGACGGCAGCAGAATAGCCAGCCCGTAGATCATGCCTCACCGCCTCCGGACGCGGAGGCTATGGCTAACGCGTCCGGGCGGCGCTGCCGATCCCCCGTTAGCGGGGGTAGCCCGGCGGCGGACCGTGCTGGCGGATCGCTTCCACCACCTCGCGATGCTTTCGATCCTCCCGCTTCATGTACACCGCCAGGATGGCGTGCGCCGACGGCACGAAGAACAGGATCGGGAAGATCAGCCCGAAGACGATGCAGACGACAAGCAGCACCACGTTGAAAATCGCCGAGAACGGCTGACCGTTGAACAGCAGACCGAGCGGCGGAAGAAGAGCGGCGAGGACATAGATCATCGTCGGAACTCCGTCAGACAGGCCAGCCCGCACCACGCGGTGTACCTTCGCAGCCAGCATCTAGGAGGCATTCCGGATTGTACAATAGTCGTAGTCCACGGAGGATGCTAAAGGCCCGGCTTTCGTCCGACCTCTCCCTTCCCCGCAAGGTGCAATGACCAAAGAACGCGTCATCCCGCTGATCGTGGCGACGGCCCTGTTCATGGAAAACATGGACTCGACGGTGATCGCCACCTCGCTGCCGGCGATCGCATCCGACATCGGCACCAGCCCGCTGACGCTGAAGCTGGCCATCACATCCTACCTGTTGTCGCTCGCGGTGTTCATTCCGGCCTCGGGCTGGACTGCCGACCGCTTCGGCGCACGCAAGGTATTCAGTGCCGCCATCGCGGTGTTCATGATCGGCTCGATCGGTTGCGCCATCGCCTCCTCGATCAACGACTTCGTGATCGCGCGCGTGGTGCAGGGTCTCGGCGGCGCGATGATGACGCCGGTGGGGCGGCTGGTGCTGCTGCGCTCCATCGACAAGAGCGCGCTGGTCAACGCCATGGCGTGGGTGACGGTGCCGGCGCTCATCGGACCGGTGATCGGCCCGCCGCTCGGCGGCTTCATCACAACCTATTTCTCGTGGCACTGGATCTTCCTGATCAACATTCCGATTGGCGTCGTCGGCATCGTGATGGCGCAACGCTACATCGACCCGATCCGCAGCGAGAATCCCGACCGTTTCGACCTCGTCGGCATGGTGCTGTCCGGCCTCGGGCTCGGCGGCCTCGCCTTCGGCCTCTCGGTCGCGGGCCTCGGGCTAATGCCGTGGCCGGCGCTGGCGGCGCTGATCGGCGGCGGCGTGCTGTTCACCGTGCTCTACGTCCGCCACGCCAGGCGCACCGACAGTCCGGTGCTGGATTTCAGCCTGATGCGGCACCCGACGATGTATGCCAGCGTCATGGGCGGCTTCCTGTTCCGGCTCGGCATCGGCGCACTGCCGTTTCTGCTGCCGCTGTTGATGCAACTCGGCTTCGGGCTGTCGCCCTTCAAGTCGGGCCTCGTGACGTTCACCTCGGCGCTCGGCTCGATGGGCATGAAGGCCTTGGCCGCGCGCGTCATCCGCGCCTTCGGTTTCCGCAACATCATGTCGGTGAACGCGCTGGTCAGCGCCGTCTTTCTCGCCGCCTGCGCGCTGTTCACCATCTCGACGCCGCTGTTGTTGATCGTCATCATCCTGATCGTTGGCGGCTTCTTCCGCTCGTTGCAGTTCACCGCGCTCAATACGCTGGCCTATGCCGATATCGAGCCGGAGAAGATGAGCCGCGCCACCACGCTGGTCAGCGTCGCGCAGCAACTGTCGGTGTCGGCGGGCGTCGCTATCGGCGCGTTTTCGGTGGAAGCGACCATGGCGTGGAGCCATGCCAGCGAACTCACCGCCAAGGAGTTCGGCCCGGCCTTCGTCGTCGTCGGCATTTTCGCCGCACTGTCGGGCTGGTTCTTCTTCCGGATGCCGGTCGACGCCGGCCACCAGATCTCAGGCCGTCAGGTCGTCGTCGTCACCCCGCCGCGCGAATCCGAGGCGGAGGAGGAAGCCGCCCGGGAAACCGCCACCGCCCGCGACCAGAAGCTGGGCTGATCCGCAGGAACCATGGCTCTGCGATTGCGACGCCGCGCGGCGCGTGATTTGCTGTAGCCTGCGTTGGTTCAATCGGGACCTCACCATGCGGCGACTGTGGTGGATCACGGCTCTCCTGACGATCATGCTGGTGCCAGCGGCCAATGCCGCCGAGCGCCCGCCGGCGAGCCAGTGCCTCGCGATGGCGCAGATGCTTCCTAACGTCGTCTATGCCAGTATCCGCACCGCTGCGCGTGCAGATGAAGTCACCATCCGCTATGCCGGACATTCCACCTACGTGATCGAGACGCCCGACGGCGTGCGCATCGCGACCGACTATACCGGTACTTACGACACCGGCGGCCTGCCCGACGTCGTCACCATGAACCGGGCGCATTCCACGCACTACACGCTCAATCCCGATCCGCGCATCGCATACGTGCTGCACGGCTGGGGCGCCAATGGCGAAGCCGCCAGGCACGCGCTCACGGTGCGCGACGTCTTCATCCGTAACGTGCCGACCGATATCCGCCGCTCGCTGTACGAGGACGGCGCCAACGTCGCGATGATCCCCAACGGCAACTCGATCTTCATCTTCGAGGTCGCGGGCCTGTGCATCGGCCATCTCGGGCACTTGCATCATCCGCTCGACGACAGCCATATCGCCGCCATCGGGCGGCTCGACATTGTCATGGTGCCGATCGACGGCACCTATACGATGTCGCTCGACGGCATGTCGGAGATCGTGCGGCGACTGCGCGCGTCTATCGTGCTGCCGATGCACCGCTTCGGCACGCCGCTCGCCGACCTGCTCAACCGCCTGCGCGGCCAGTTCGCCATCGACCGCCGCAGCGAGCCGTCATTCACCATCTCCGCAGGCACGCTGCCGAAGACGCCGACTGTGATCGTACTCAGCGGGGTTTAGTCGTGCGTCGGCTCGCCGCGAAAGCCTGTCGCCAGCAGGTAGCGCTCGGATGAATCCTGACGGCTCGCCGCCGGCTTGACGTGGCGCACGGTGGCGAAGTCACGCTTCACCTGCGCCAGCAACTCGGCGTCCGCGCCGCTCTGGAACACTTTTGCGATGAAAGTTCCGCCGGGTTTCAGCACCTCGGCGGCAAAGGCGGCCGCGGTTTCCACCAATCCGACGATGCGTAGTTGATCGGTCTTGCGGTGGCCGGTGGTGTTGGCAGCCATATCCGACATCACCACGTCGGCGCCGCCGCCGATCATCTCGCGCAGCATCTCCGGCGCGCGGTCGTCCATGAAATCGAGTTGTGTGAAGGTGACGCCGGGAATTTCCGGCATCTCCAGCAGATCGATCGCCACCACCTTGCCCTTGCCTTCGAGCGAGCCGACCTTGCGCGCGGCGACCTGGCTCCAGCCGCCGGGCGCGGCGCCGAGATCGACCACCACCTGCCCCGGCTTCAGCAGCCGGTACTTGTCGTCCATCTCGATTAGCTTGTAGGCCGCGCGCGAGCGCCAGCCGTCGCGCTTCGCCTGCGCGACATACGGATCGTTGAGCTGCCGCTCCAGCCACAGCTTTGACGACAGTTTGCGTTTGCCGGCGCTCTTCACGGTGACGTGCAGGCGCCCGGTGGTGTCCTTTGCCATGGCGGTTGCTTATCTTGAAAGACGCCTCGTGTCTTTCATCGTTTTACGCCGCGCCGATGGCGCCGTCCTCGCGCATCATTTCCACCAGCATGCCCTCGCGCAGGCCGCGATCCGCGACGCGCAGGCGCGGCAGCGGGAACGCGGTGCGGATGGCATCGAGAATGGCGCAGCCCGCCAGCACCAGATCGGCGCGTTCGAAGCCGATGCAATTGTTGTCGGCGCGTTCCTGATAGCTCATGCCGAGCAAGGTCGAGATGGCCGAGGTGATTTCACCATTGTCCATCCAGAGCCCGTCGACGCGACGGCGATCGTAGCGCGGCAACCTGAGGTGGATGCCGGCCAGCGTGGTCACGGTTCCCGAGGTGCCGAGCAGATGCATCGTCTCGAGGTTGCCGCCGTGCTTCGCCGCGAACGGCGCGACATGGCGGGAGACTTCCTGCACCATCCGCGCGTAGACGTCGGCGCTGACGTCCTTGCCGCCGAAGCGTTCCGCGAGCGTGACGACGCCAAGCGGGATCGACATCCAGCCTTCGACGCGCGGCGTGCCGCCGTTGCGATCGATCCGCACCAGTTCGCTGGAGCCGCCGCCGATATCGAACAGGATCGCGCCGGTGCCCGCTGGGTCGACCAGCGGCGAACAGCCGACCACCGCGAGCGACGCCTCGGTCTCGCGGTTGATGACTTCGAGCGCAATGCCGGTCTGGGTGGCGACGCGGTCGCGGAAAGCATCGGCATTGGAAGCGGCGCGGCAGGCCTCCGTTGCAATCAGGCGCAGCCGCTGCGCGTTGCGATGGCGCATCTTGTCACGACAGACGCTGAGCGCCGAGATCGCGCGGCCGATCGCCGCCTCGCTGATGCGGCCGGTGGAGGAAATGCCTTCGCCCAGACGAATGATCCGCGAAAACGAGTCGATGACGCGGAAGCTCTCACCTTCCGGACAGGCGATCAGCAGGCGGCAGTTGTTGGTGCCGAGGTCGAGCGCGGCGTAAACACCCGTGCTTGCCAGCGCGGCGTGGCCGTTGACGCGCTGATGCGATCGAGGTGGCTCCGGGCCGTCGCCGCGCCGGGCGTCGTTATTCATGCAAACCTGTCTCTCGCGGCCGGACCGGCCGACTGGAATAATGTTTCACAGAAAGTTTAGAGCATGATCCGGAAAAGTGGAAACCGGTTTTCGGAAAAGATCATGCTCGAACAAAAGGACGAGCACGAGGGCGCAACCACAGCACGCAGCCGCCATGCCCAATCCGGCGTTGCCGGTACCCCGTGCTTACGTTATTTCGGTCGGGAGGCGATCAAGCGCATGTGGCGCGAAACGCCTGGGAATCGATGGTTTCATGGATAGCAAGACGCCCCGACCGACCGCCAGCCTCGCCCGCGACAACGCCATTGCACTGCAAAAGCACGCGGTCGGGCAGCCCGTCCGCCGCAAGGAGGATGATACCCTCGTGCGCGGCAAGGGCCGCTATACCGACGACTTCAGCCTGCCCGGTCAGGCTCATGCCTGGATGGTCCGCAGTTCCCATGCCCATGGCGTGATCCGCGCCATCGACACCAGCGCGGCGCGGCAGATGTCGGGCGTGCTCGGCGTTTATGTTGGCAAGGATCTCGTCGAGGCCGGCTATACGCCGATCCATTGCACCCTGCCGATGAAGAATGCCGACGGCTCGCCGCTGTTGCAGTCCAATCGCATGGCGCTGGCCATCGACAAGGTGCGCTTCGTTGGCGATCCGGTCGCCTGCGTCGTCGCGGAAACCGCGGCGCAGGCGCGCGACGCCGCCGAGGCGGTCGTCCTCGATATCGATCCGCTGCCGTCGGTGACGGCATCCGAGGATGCGGTCAAACCCGGCGCGCCGCTGCTGTACGATCAGATCCCCAACAACATCGCGCTCGATTATTACTCCGGCGACCGTGAGGCCACGGCGGCGGCGTTCGCCAAGGCCGCGCATGTCACCTCGCTCGACATCGTCAACACCCGCGTCGCCGTTGTGCCGATGGAGCCACGCGCCGCGCTTGCCGCCTACGACAAGGCCAGCGACCGCTTCACGATCCACGTGCCGACGCAGGGCGTCTCCGGTAACCTGACGGCGCTGGCGAAACTGATGAATGTGCCGCGGGAAAAAATCCGGCTGCTGACCTACAACGTCGGCGGCTCGTTCGGCATGAAGAATTCGGGCTACCCGGAATATATCTGCCTGCTGCACGCGTCGCGGCTGCTGGACCGGCCGGTGAAATGGCTCGACGAGCGCTCATCGAGTTTCCTCTCCGACAATCACGGCCGCGCGCAAGAGGTTCACGCCGAACTGGCGCTCGATGCCAAGGGCGTTATCCTCGGCGTTCGCATCATTGGCTTCGGCAACCTTGGCGCCTATGTCGCCGGCGTCGGGCCACTGCCGCTGTCGCTCAACATCGCCAAGAACATCGCCAGCGTCTATCGCACGCCGCTGATCGAAGTCGATATCAAGTGCGTGGTGACCAACACCACCTTCATGGGCGCTTATCGCGGCGCGGGCCGCCCCGAAGCCAATTACTTCATGGAGCGCCTGCTCGATCGCGCCGCCGCCGAAATGGGCATCGACCGCCTGGCCTTGCGTCGTCGCAATCTGATCAAGCCGGCGCAAATCCCGTTCGCCGCCGCCAACGGAATGACCTACGATTCCGGCAACTTCCCCGCCGTGCTCGACAAGGCGCTGGAGTTGGCCGACTACGCCGGCTTCGCCCAGCGCAAACGCGAGGCGCGCAAGCGCGGCAAGCTGCGCGGCATCGCGGTCGGCTGCTATCTCGAAGTCACGGCCGGCTTCGCCGAACTCGGCAAGATCGATTTCGAGGCGGACGGCACCGTGCTTCTGACCACCGGCACACTCGATTACGGGCAAGGCCACGCCACGCCGTTCGCGCAGGTGCTCGCCGCCAAGCTCGGCGTGCCGTTCGACAAGATCCGCCTGATGCAGAACGACAGCGATGTGGTGCATTCCGGCGGCGGCACCGGCGGCTCGCGCTCGATCATGGCCAGCGGCACCGCCATTGTCGAAGCCAGCGATCTGGTGATCGCCAAGGGCAAGATCGCGGCGGCCAACAAACTGGAAGCCGCCGAGAGCGACATCGAATTCGCCGACGGCCGCTTCACCATCGCCGGCACCGACCGCTCGATTGGCCTGCTCGAACTCGCCAGCGCGCTGCGCACGTCGCCGCCGGTGGACGGACAGCCGACCTCGCTCGATGTCGATCATGCCTCGCCGGGCGTGCCGTCGACGTTTCCGAACGGCTGTCACATCAGCGAAGTCGAGATCGATCCCGACACCGGCGTCACCAGGGTGGTGAAATACACCGGCGTCAACGATTTCGGCGTGGTCATCAATCCGATGATCGTCGCGGGCCAGTTGCACGGCGGCGTCGTGCAGGGCATCGGTCAGGTGTTGATGGAGCAAGTCAGCTACGACGACAACGGCCAGCCGATCACCGGCTCGTTCATGGACTACGCGATCCCGCGCGCCAGCGACGTGCCGGCGATGACGATCGGCGAACAGCCCTCGCCCGCGACCAGCAATCCGCTCGGCGTCAAGGGCTGCGGCGAAGCCGGCTGCGCCGGCAGCCTCGCCACGCTGGTCAACGCCGCGATCAATGCGATGGCGGATGAAGGCGTGACGCAAATCGAAATGCCACTGACGCCGGAGCGGGTGTGGCGCGCGCTGCGCGAGGCGCGCCAGTCGAGAGTGGCCTGATCTGCGCCGTCAAGCCGCCGCCTGCACGCGCGGCTTGTAGATCGCGATATGGTGGCAATGCGCGACCGGCGTGCGGCCGTTGGCGACCACCAGCGCATCGAGTTCGACGAAGCGGTGGCCCTTCTTCTCGTAATTCGCGGTGACCCTGGCGCGGGCCGCCAATTCATCGTGCGGATGCGCCGACGACAGCAACTGCATCGCGCTGCCGACGTGAATCCACGGGCCGAGAATGGCGTTCTGCACCAGCACCTGATTCATGATGCGCTGGAAGATGCCGGGATGCAGCGTGCCGGCGTCGCGATAGATCTGGTCGGTGGCGCGCACCTCAGTGAGATACTCAGTAAACTCCTTGTTGCTCCAGCTACGCGGCGCGGTGCCGAGCCAGGCGCCGAGCTTGTACGAATTGTCGTCCACCGGAAGGCGCTCCGTGACCGGCGCCGTCTCGGGATAATCGCTCAGCACGATCCGTTCGGTCCGGTTCGGCAGCGACGCCTGTCCGGTGGCGCAAAGCTGGCCCTTGCTCTCGACCCGCAACGTCAACCCTTGGGCATCCTCCTCGGCAATGACGTCCGCCATCTCGCCGTCATAGACCGGCTTGACGAAGCGCCCCTCGATCCGTCCACGCTCCAGAAACGTGCGGCCCCAGCGCGCGATCGGCGCGTGCATCATGTAAGCCAGCACTTCCACGCCGGGAACCAGTCCGCCGCTGAAGCCGTATTGCCGCGCCACCGCGTCGTCGTGAATCTTGTTTTCGGACTGTTTCGCGGTGTTATAGGCCTCGACGCGATAAGGCTGCATGCTGGACATCGATCTTTCACTCTCACATTGGCGACAATTGCGCCAATGCTACGCGCCCAATTCGCGATGGCAAGACCGCCCTTTGCAACGCTCGCATTTTGCGGCCCGATCGCATAGATAAACGGGCCGCACATTCCGCCGACAGGAAATTTGCTTTTGACCACGCCGCGTATCTATATCGACGCCGATGCCTGCCCGGTGAAGGACGAGGTTTATCGCGTCGCCGCGCGCCACAACCTGCCGGTGAGCGTGGTGGCAGGCAAATTCATCCGTGTGCCGCAGGACCCGCTGATCGAGCGGATCGCGGCCGGCGACGGCATGGATGCCGCCGACGACTGGATCGCGGAACGCGCCGGCAAGCATGATGTCGTCATCACCGCGGACATCCCGCTCGCCAGCCGCTGCGTCAAAGCCGGCGCCACCGTGATCGCGCCGACCGGCAAGCCGTTCACCGAGGAGTCGATCGGGATGACCTTGGCGGTGCGCAACCTGATGACCGACCTGCGCTCCAGCGGCGAAGTCACCGGCGGCCCATCGGCATTCTCGCCGCGTCATCGCTCCGCCTTTCTCTCGGCGCTCGATCAGGCTATCCGGCGCATCCAGCGCGCGCTGCCAAGCGACGTCTGACAATCATTCGAATTTCGATCCAGTTGAAAGCAATATGGCGCCTCCCCTCATCCAGTTGAAAGATATCGGCCTGACGTTCGGCGGCACGCCGCTGTTGTCCGGCGTCGAACTGTCGGTGTCGGCGGAAGAGCGCGTCTGCCTGATCGGTCGCAACGGCTCCGGCAAATCGACGCTGCTGAAGATCGCGGCCGGTCTGGTCGAGGCCGACAGCGGCTCGCGCTTCGTGCAGCCGGGCGCAACGGTGCGTTATCTGCCGCAGGAGCCGGACTTCGACGGCTTCCCGACCACGCTCGCTTATGTCGAGGCCGGGCTCGGCCCCGGCGACGATCCCTATCCGGCGCAATACCTGCTCGAACAACTCGGGCTGCATGGCGACGAGAACCCGGCGCAACTCTCTGGCGGCGAAGCGCGCCGCACCGCGCTGGCCCGCGTGCTGGCGCCCTCGCCCGACATCCTGCTGCTGGACGAGCCGACCAACCATCTCGACCTCATCACCATCGAATGGCTGGAAAGCGAACTGGGGTCGCGCCGCAGTGCGCTGGTCTTGATCAGCCACGACCGGCGTTTCCTCTCCAACCTGTCGCGCAGCACCGCGTGGCTCGATCGCGGACAAATCCGCCGCATCGAGCGCGGCTTCAGTGCGTTCGAGGAATGGCGCGACGAAGTACTGGCGGAAGAAGAACGCGACCAGCACAAGCTCGATCGCAAGATCGTCGCGGAAGAACACTGGCTGCGCTACGGCGTGTCCGGACGACGCAAGCGCAACGTCAAGCGGCTCGGCAATCTTCATGCACTGCGCGCGGAACGGCGTAACTATCGCGGCACGAGCGGCAGCGCCAGCCTCGCCGCCGCCGAGGCCGACAAATCCGGCAAGCTGGTGATCGAGGCCAAGAGCATCGGCAAGACTTACGACGAGCGCGCCATCGTCGATAATTTCTCGATCCGCATCCAGCGCGGCGACCGCATCGGCATCGTCGGCCCCAACGGCGCCGGCAAGACCACCCTGATCAACATGCTGACCGGCGCCGGCGACCCGGACAGCGGCAGCATCCGCTTTGGCGCCAACATCGAGATGGCGACGCTGGACCAGCACCGCGAAAGCCTCGATCCAAGATCGACATTGGCCGATGCGCTGACCGGCGGCCGCAGCGATCACGTCATGGTCGGCGGCAAGCCGAAGCATGTCGTCAGCTACATGAAGGACTTTCTGTTCACGCAGGAGCAGGCGCGCACGCCGCTGGAAGTGCTGTCCGGCGGCGAGCGTGGCCGCCTGATGCTGGCGCGCGCGCTGGCGAAGCCGTCCAATCTTCTGGTGCTGGACGAACCGACCAACGATCTCGACCTCGAGACGCTGGACGTGCTCGAGGAAATGCTCGGCGACTATCAGGGCACGGTGATCCTCATCAGCCACGACCGCGATTTTCTCGACCGCGTCGTGACCTCGGTGATCGTGCCCGAGGGTAAGGGCCGCTGGATCGAATATGCCGGCGGCTATTCCGACATGCTCACGCAGCGCGGCGCGGATTTGCAGCGCGCGGCGGTCAAGCAGCCGGTGGGTGCAGCACAGGCCGCCGCGCCGAAGGAATCGAAGGCCGCGTCGCAAGCCAAGCGTCGCCTCAGCTTCAACGAGAAGCACGCGCTGGAAACGTTGCCCAAGACCATCGAGACCTTGCAGGGCGAAATCGCGAAGCACCAGAAACTGCTCGACGATCCGAACCTCTACAGCAAGGATCGCAAAACATTCGAACAGGCCTCGCAGGCGATCGCAACTGCGCACGACAAATTATCGGAGGCCGAGACCAGGTGGCTCGAACTCGAAATGCTGCGCGAGGAAATCGAGCAGAGCTGAAAGGATGCGCCGATGACGATCTCTCTCGCCGCGAAAATCGCTCGCGAATTCGGAACGCCCGCCGCGGTGATCGACATGGATCGCGTCGAGCGCAACATCGCGCGGGTGCAGGCGGCGTGCGACGCGGCCGGCGTCGCCAATCGGCCGCACATCAAGACGCACAAGTCGCCGGTACTTGCGAAACTTCAGGTCGAGGCCGGTGCGCGCGGCATTACCTGTCAGAAGCTGGGCGAAGCCGAAGTGATGGCGGATGCCGGCATCGACGACATTCTCATCAGCTACAATCTGCTGGGCGATGAGAAGATGGCGCGGCTCGGCGCGCTGCGTTCACGCGTCAACGTCACCGTCGCCGCCGACAATCCCGTCGTGGTTGCCGATCTCACCAAGGCGGCGGCCGCCGCCGGACGCGCACTGCCGGTGGTGGTCGAATGCGACACCGGCCGCAAGCGCGCCGGGGTCGAGACGCCCGCTGAGGCCATCGAACTCGCGCGCGTCATTTCAACGTCGCCGGGCCTGCACTTCGCGGGCTTCATGCTCTATCCGACCGAAAGCGGCTGGCCCGAGGCGCAGAGATTTTACGACGAGGCGCTGGCCGGCGTCCGCGCGCTCGGCCTCGATCCTGCTATCGTCTCGACCGGCGGCTCGCCGAACCTGAAGAACCTCGGACAACTGCGCGGCGCGACGGAACACCGCCCGGGCACTTACATCTACAACGACCGGATGCAGATGGCGGCCGGCGTTGCCACGCTCGACGACTGCGCGCTGCATATCTATTCGACGGTGGTGAGCCGTGCCGCGCCCGAGCGCGGCATTCTTGACGCTGGCTCGAAAACGTTGACCGCCGACAGCGGCGGGCTCGACGGTTTCGGCCTGATCCTCGAACACCCGGAAGCTAAGATCGCGCGCTTCGCCGAGGAGCATGGCTTTCTCGATCTCTCCCGCAGCAACACCCGACCGAATATCGGCGACGTGGTGCGTATCGTGCCGAACCACGTCTGCGTCGTGGTCAACATGCTCGATGAAGTCGTGATGGTCCGGGGCGATGAGATCGTCGGCGTGCTCCCTGTCGCCGCGCGCGGGAAGCTGCGCTGAGCTATTTGTCGAAAAGCGCAAGCACGCCGCGCCCCGCCGCCGCGCCGGTCGCGAACGACGCCTGCAACAGGTAGCCGCCGGTCGGCGCTTCCCAATCGAGCATTTCGCCGGCAGCAAACACGCGCGGCATGCGGCGCAGCATGAAGGCGTCATCGAGTTCGTCGAATGCGATCCCGCCCGCCGTCGAGATGGCACGGTCGAGGCCGGTGGTGCCGGTTAATATGATTTCGACATCGTTGATACGCGCCGCGAGATCGGCGGGCGACAAGCGCGGCAGATCGACCTTCGCGGCAAGCGCCGATTCATACAGCAACCCGACTGCCACCGGCGCAAGCCCAGCGGCCTTACGCAGGTATGTCGCAAAGGATTGCTTGCCGCGCGGCTTCGCCAATCGTTCGATCAATCGTTGCCGATCCAGGTCGGGCCGCAATGCGAGGCGCAAGGTCGCCTGCCTTGCCCTCACGATCTCGTCACGCAACACAGATGCCAGTGCGTAGATCGCGCCGCCCTCGATGCCGTTGCGACTGATCATCGCTTCGCCACGCACGATGCTTGCGCCGAACCGCAGTTCGACGTTCTTTAACGGCTGACCGGCAAACCGTTCCTTGAATTTTTCGGACCACGCCACCGTGAAACCGCAATTGGCCGGCCGCAGCGGCGCAACGCTAACGCCACGTTGCGCCAGCAGATCGATCCAATGTCCGTCGGACCCGAGACGCGGCCAGCTCGCACCGCCCAATGCCAGCACGGTGGCGGCCGCATTTACGGTCACCCGCCCTTGCGATGTTTCGAACAATAGATGGCCATCGGCGTCCCATCCGGTCCAGCGATGGCGCAGCGCTAGTCGCACGCCGCTTGCATCGAGCCGCCGCAGCCACGCACGCAATAGCGGCGATGCCTTGAAGGCTTGCGGAAACACTCGCCCGCTGGAGCCGGTGAAGGTCGGCTGTCCGAGCGCGTCGCTCCACATGCGTAGCGCGTCGGGCGGGAAGGCGTCGATGGCCGATGACAAGCGCGCGGCTGCATCGCCGTATCGCATCATGAATTGCGACAGCGGTTCGCTGTGCGTGAGGTTGAGGCCACCGCGCCCCGCCATCAGCAGCTTGCGGCCGGCTGACGGCATCGCGTCGTAGACGGTGACCGATGCGCCGCCGTTCGCCAGCACGTCGGCCGCCATCAGGCCGGCAGGCCCCGCCCCGACCACCGCGACGTCTGGTTTCGGAGCGGCAGCCATGGCGAGCCGCCTACTTCTCCAGCTTGATGCCGGCGGCGGCCGCCGCTTGCGCAACGTATTTCTGCGTCTGCTGGAATGCGCCTTCGAGCGCCTGCGCTTTCGACATGTCGGCGATGGCGTTGAAGTGCGCGGCGACGGCGTCCGGCGTCCACTCGTTCTGCGGCAGGTTGATGCCTTCGGATTCCAGAATCTTGATCACCGCGAACGAACCCGCGCCCGCGCCCATGATGGTGCGCGTTGGCGCGTTCTCGCCGAGCAGGAACAGCACGGCGGGCGTGATCGCATCCGGCCGCATCAGGTCGAGCGCCTGCTTCGGCAGCAGTTCCTCGGTCATGCGGGTCGCCGCCGTCGGTGAGATGATGTTGACGCGGATGTCGGTCTTGCGGCCTTCTTCCGCCAGCACGTTCATCAAACCGACCATCCCGGATTTCGCCGCGCCATAGTTAGCTTGGCCGAAATTGCCGTAGAGACCGGATGACGAGGTGGTGAGCACGATGCGGCCGTAGTTGCGGGCGCGCATGCCTTCCCACACCGCCTTACAGCAGTAGAATGTGCCGGTGAGATGCACGTTCAACACCTTGGCGAAATCGGCGACTTCCATCTTGGCGAACGACTTGTCGCGCAGGATGCCGGCGTTGGCGCACATGATGTCGACGGCGCCCCACTTCTCGGTCGCCTTCGCGACCATCGCGGTGACCTGCTCGAAATCGGAGACGTCGGCGCCGTCGGCCATCGCTTCGCCACCGGCCTTACGAATTTCCTCCACCACAGCCTCGGCCGCGGTCATCGAGCCGCCGGTGCCGTCGCGCGCGCCGCCGAAATCATTGACGACGACTTTTGCGCCATAGCGCGCGAGCCCCAGCGCATGCGCGCGTCCGAGCCCGTTGCCCGCGCCGGTGACGATGGCGACGCGTCCGTCAAATCTGATTGTCATGCTGTCATTCCCAGTTTTATGCAAAATACAGGAGGCCGAGCCAGTCGGCGGCCAGCGCCGGCTTCGCTTCGCCGTCGATCTCGACGCTGACGCTGGTGCGCGACAGCAATTCGTTGGGCCCGCGCATCTTCGCTTCGGTCAACGTGAAGCGCCCACGCACGCGCGAGCCGGCGCGCACCGGCGAGACGAAGCGCAGCTTGTCGAAGCCGTAATTGACGCCCATGGTCGCGCCTTCAATCTTCGGCAGCGCCTCGTAGGAGAACACGCTGAGCAGCGACAGCGTCAGGAACCCGTGCGCGACGGTCGCGCCGAACGGCGTTTCGCGCGCCGCCCGCTCCGGATCGATGTGGATGAATTGATGGTCTTCGGTAACGTCGGCGAAAGCATCGATCCGGCTTTGATCGACGGTATGCCAGGCGGAGATCCCGATTTCCTTGCCAACCAGGGCGAAATAGGCGTCGCGTGTAATCAAGCTCATTCTGTTCCTGCTGCCGGTTTCATACGGCAGCAGTTGTCACAGAAAGGTTCAACGGCCAAGCGATTTATGCGGAAGATTCCGCTTGATCTTAACGCCGATCCCGCCCTCGGCGTCAGTTTTTGGACGCTCCCGCCGCGCGTGCGGCCTGCAATTCCGGGAACTCCTCTTCGCGGAATTCCGCGCCGCGCAGCTTGTCGCCGCGGTCGTCGTCGTGTTCGAGACGGCGCAATTGCACGCGGCGGATCTTGCCGGAGATGGTCTTCGGCAGTTCGGTCACAAGCTCAATGCGGCGGATGCGTTTGAATGGGGCCAGACGTTCTTGCAGGAAGCGGAAGATCGACAGCGCCGTTGCGGCAGAGCGCTCGGTGTCCCCGACCAGCAGGATATAGGCCTTGGGCACGGCAAGCCGGATCGGATCGGGGCTCGGGATCACCGCCGCTTCCGCGACGAGATCGTGCTCCAGCAGCACGCTCTCAAGTTCGAACGGGCTGATGCGATAGTCGGACGACTTGAACACGTCGTCGGCGCGACCGACGAAAGTGAGATAGCCGTCGTCATCGACGAACACCACGTCGCCGCTGCGATAGACCTCGCCTTCCGCGCCGGCGAGCTTGCCGTCATCGGTCTGGTAGCCCTGCATCAGGCCCGCCGGACGCTGGCCGCCGAGCACCAGCGCCACCTCGCCTTCCTTGGCGGCATTGCCGTCGGCATCGACGACACGGATATGATAGCCCGGCATCGGCCGCCCCATCGAGCCGACTTTCAGCGGCTGCTCCGGCGAATTGCCGACCATCGCGGTCGTTTCGGTCTGGCCGTAACCGTCGCGAATGGTGAGGCCCCACGCGCCCTTCACCTGGTCGATGATCTCCGGATTGAGCGGCTCGCCGGCGCCGCAAACTTCGCGCAGCGACACCTTGAAGTCCGACAGCTTCTCCTGAATGAACATGCGCCACACCGTGGGCGGCGCGCACAACGTGGTGACGCCGCAGCGGCCGATGGTGGCGAGCAGATTCTTGGCATCGAAACGCGGCTGATTGACGACGAACACCGCCGCGCCCGCATTCCACGGCGCGAAGAAGCAGCTCCAGGCATGCTTGGCCCAGCCGGGCGAAGAAATGTTCAGGTGAATGTCACCGGGCTTGAGGCCGATCCAGTACATGGTCGAGAGATGACCGACCGGATAGCTGCGCTGACTATGCCGCACCAGCTTGGGCTTCGCCGTGGTGCCGGAGGTGAAATACAGCAGCATCGGATCGTCGGCGCGCGTCACGCCATCCGGCGTGAAAGCATCGGAGAACTCGGAGGCTTTTTCAAACGACAGCCAGCCATCGCTGCCCGGTCCGACGACGATGCGCTTGAGGTCACCGCTCTTGAGCGCAGCGAACTTCGCCACCTGATCTTGCGCGGCCACCACCGCCTTGGCGCGGCCGCGATCGAGCCGGTCCTGCAATTCGTCCGGCGTCAGTAGCGTGGTGGCGGGAATGATGACGACGCCGAGCTTGATGCAGGCCAGCATCGTCTCCCACAGCGGCACCACGTTGCCGAGCAGCAGCAGCAGATGATCGCCGCGCTTGAGCCCCTGCGCGCGCAGAAAATTCGCCACGCGATTGGAGCGTTGCGAGAGTTCGGCGAAGCTGAGTTTGGTTTCTGTATCGGTCGCGGCCTCGACGATCCACAGTGCCGGGCGATCCTTGCTTTGCGGATCGCGTGCCAGATCGGCGTCGAACCAATCGAGCGCCCAGTTGAACTCGGTCTGGTCGGGCCATTTGAAGCCGGCCACCGCACCGGCATAGTCGGTGCGGCGGTCGAGAAGGAACTGGCGGGCCTGCTGGAATGTCGTCATCGTCGCAACCTCGATCATGGCTGTTTTCGGGGACAGGATGTCACCGCGCAACGTGGCAGGGCAATCCGCCTTTTGCGTTAGATCGAGACTGCCCGCCCGGACCGCTCCAGAGCCATTTCCGTTCGGATGGAATCGGAACGGGGCTCCGGTTTTCGTTCTGACGCGTTTTCTTCACGCGAACCGGTATCCACTTCGCTCGAAAACGCTCTGGCGGCTATTTTCCGGCGATCTCGCGCAAATGATGGATGATGCCGGAGAAATCCACGCCGCCGTGGCCGGCCTTCTCGAAGGCCGCGTAAATCTCCTCGGCGTGGGCGCCGAGAGGGGTCGCGGCGCCGGCGGCTTTCGAGGCCGCTTGCGACAGCTTCAGGTCCTTCAGCATCAGCGCGGCGGCGAAGCCGGGCTTGTAGTCGTTGTTGGCCGGCGATGTCGGCACCGGGCCCGGCACCGGGCAATAGGTCGTCAGCGACCAGCACTGGCCCGACGAGGTCGACGACACGTCGAACAGCGCCTGATGCGACAGGCCGAGCTTTTCGGCGAGCGTGAACGCCTCGCAGACACCGATCATCGAAATGCCGAGGATCATGTTGTTGCAGATCTTCGCCGCCTGCCCCGCGCCGGCCTTGCCGCAATGGACGATCTTCTTGCCCATCTTCTCGAGGATCGGTTTCGCCGCCGCGAACCCCTTGTCATCGCCGCCGCACATGAAGGTGAGCGTCGCACCCTGCGCGCCGCCGACACCGCCCGACACCGGCGCATCGACCGAGGCAACGCCGGCCTTCGCCGCAAGGCCATGAGCCGCGACCGCGCTTTCGACATCGATGGTGGAGCAATCGATCAACAGCGCGCCCTTGGCGACCGACGGCAGAATTTCGGTCCATACCGAGAGCACGTGCTTGCCGGCCGGCAGCATGGTGACGACAACGTCGGCGCCCTTCACCGCGTCCACCGCGGTTGCCGCGATGGAAGCGCCGGCGGCCTTCGCAGCCTCGCGCGACGCGTCGACCAGATCGAAGCCGGCGACCTTGTGGCCGGCCTTCACCAGGTTCGCGGCCATCGGGCCGCCCATGTTGCCGAGGCCAATGAATGCGATGTTCGCCATGACGTTTCCTCTTTTGCTTGTCGTGCGTAATTTAGTTTATTTCGGAAAAACCAGTTGATCGCCGGGGCGCGGTGCGAAGTAGCGGCCGACGATCTCCGGCGTCACATCCTCGATCCGCGAAGGCACCCATTTCGGCTGCCGGTCCTTGTCGATGATCGCGGCGCGAACGCCCTCGATGAATTCCGCGCTGTCGAACACCTGCAATGCGGCGCGATATTCGCGCGCAAGGCATTCCTGCAACGATCTGGAGGCGCGGGCTTCGCGCAACAGCTTCAGCGTCACCTTCATGCTGGTCGGCGATTTGTCGCCGAGCGCCTTCAGCGTCGCTTGCGCGAAGTCGGAGCCATCGGCACGCAACGCGGCGACGATCGCCTCGACGCTGTCGTAGCCAAACAGCTTGTCGATCTGCGCGCGATGTTGTTCGGCGATGCCCGGCTGCGGCTTCTCAATGAAACCGCGGATGGTACTCGTGACCTGCGCGGCATCGGCGCCCTTCGGCAAGACCGTCAACGCGGCGCGCAACTCCGGCCACTTCGCGGACGGCACGTAGAAATCGGCGAAGCCCGCGTAGATCGCGTCGGCGCCGTTCATGGTCTGCCCGGTGAGGCCGAAATAGGTGCCCACCTCGCCCGGGGCGCGTGATAGCAGCCACGTGCCGCCGACGTCGGGAAAAAAGCCGATGCCGACTTCCGGCATTCCGACCTTGGTTTTGTCGTTGACGACACGATGGCTGCCATGCGCGGCTAGGCCGGTGCCGCCGCCCATCACCAGGCCGTCCATGTAGGCGACATACGGTTTGGGGAAACGTGCGATGCGGTCGTCGAGGATGTACTCCTCGCGCCAGAACACCGGGCCGAGATCGCCCTTCTCACGCGCGCTGTCGTAAAGCCCGCGAATGTCGCCACCGGCGCACAGCCCGCGCTCGCCCGCACCTTCCAGCAGGATCAGCGCGACGGCGGGATCGGCCTGAAACGTATCGAGCGCACGATCCATGTCGCGCGTCATCTCCAATGTCAGCGCGTTGATCGCCTTCGGGCGATTGAGCCGGACCACACCGGCCGCCCCCTCGCGGCGGGCGATCAAGTCGCCTTCGGCTGCATCGGCACTCATCGCGCGCCCTCGATCAGCTTGCGCGACACGATCAGCCGCATGATCTCGTTGGTGCCTTCGAGGATTTGATGGACGCGCAGATCGCGCACGATCTTCTCGATGCCGTATTCGGCGAGATAGCCGTAACCGCCATGCAGTTGCAGCGCCTGATTGGCGACATCGAATCCGACATCGGTGCCGAAGCGCTTCGCCATCGCGCACAGCATAGACGCGTCGGAATCCTTGTTGTCGAGCGCCACCGCCGCGCGCCACAGGAAGGTGCGCGCCGCTTCCAGTTCGGTCGCCATGTCGGCGACGCGGAATTGCAGCGCCTGGAATTCGTCGAGCCGTTTGTTGAAGGCCTTGCGCTCCTTCATGTAGCTCAGCGTCTTGTCGAGCGCACTTTGCGCGCCGCCGAGCGAACAGGCTGCAATGTTGAGCCGCCCGCCATCGAGCCCGGCCATCGCGATCTTGAAGCCGATGCCTTCGTCGCCGAGGCGATTGGCGACCGGTACGCGGGCGTTCTCGAAAATCACCGCGCGGGTCGGCTGCGCGTTCCAGCCCATCTTGCGCTCGTTGGCGCCGAACGAGACGCCCGGCGTCTTGCCATCGATCACGATTGTCGAGATACCGCCGGGGCCGGCATCTCCGGTGCGCACCATCGCGACGAGCAGATCGGTGCTGCCCGCGCCGGAGATGAACTGCTTCTGGCCGTTGAGGACGTAGTGATCGCCCTCGCGCACGGCGCGCGTCCGCAGAGCTGCCGCGTCGGAGCCCGCGCCGGGCTCGGTCAGGCAATAGCTCGCCAGCATTTCCATGGTGCAAAGTTTGGGCAACCACTTATGACGCTGCTCGTTCGAACCGTAGGCATCGATCATCCACGACGCCATGTTGTGGATCGAAATGAACGACGACACCGTGGGGCAGCCTTGTGCCAGTGCCTCGAAGATCAGCGTGGCATCGAAGCGCGTCAGCGCCGAACCGCCGACGTCGTCCTTGATGTAGATGCCGCCGATGCCGAGGCTTGCCGCCTCCCGCATCACGTCGACGGGAAAATGCTTCTCCTCGTCCCACTTCAGCGCGAACGGCGCGATCTTCTCGGCCGCGAAATCCCGCGCCATGTCGCGAACCGCAACCTGATCTTCATTAAGCGCGAATTGCATATCACCCCGCTGCATTCAACCGTCGAGCCCGCGACGAGCAGGCTCCATCAGTTTCGTGACTGTATCGGTCTGTTCCGATTGAAGCGAGCCCGGACGGCGCGGCGCGCCGACCGGAGTCCGCTCCCGGAGCGAGTCCGGGAGCGAAGTTTTCCAGCGAAATTTAGCTGGTCGGCATCGCGAAGTCGGCGCCTTCCTTGACGCCGGACGGCCAACGCGCGGTCACCGTCTTGGTCTTGGTGTAGAAGCGGATCGAGTCCGCGCCGTACTGGTTGAGGTCGCCGAAGCCGGAACGCTTCCAGCCGCCGAACGAGAAATAGGCCACCGGCACCGGGATCGGCACGTTGCTGCCGACCATGCCGACGTTGACGCGGGCCGCGAATTCACGCGCGGAGTCGCCGTCGCGGGTGAAGATCGCAACGCCGTTGCCGTATTCGTGATCGGACGGCAACCGCAGCGCCTCGTCGAAGTCGTGCGCGCGCACCACCGACAGGACGGGTCCGAAGATCTCTTCCTTGTAGATCCGCATGTCCTTGGTAACGTTGTCGAACAGGCAGCCGCCCATGTAGAAGCCGTTCTCGTAGCCCTGCATCTTGAAGCCGCGGCCATCGACCGCGAGCGTCGCGCCTTCCTTGACGCCGATATCGACGTAGTTGCGGACGCGGTCCAGCGCCGCCTTGGTGACCAGCGGGCCGAAGTCGGCGCTCGGATCGATCGACGGACCGATCTTCAGGCTCTCGACGCGCGGGATCAGCTTTTCCATCAGGCGATCGCCGGTGGTCTTGCCGACCGGCACCGCGACCGACACAGCCATGCAACGCTCGCCGGCGGCGCCGTAGCCGGAGCCGACCAGCGCATCGACGGCCTGATCCATGTCGGCGTCGGGCATCACGATCATGTGGTTCTTGGCGCCGCCGAAGCACTGCGCACGCTTGCCGGTCGCCGCCGCGCGCTCATAAATGTACTGCGCAATCGATGATGAACCGACGAAGCCGACCGCGGAGATATCCGGATCGTCGAGGATCGCGTCAACCGCTTCCTTGTCACCGTTGACGACGTTGAGAATGCCCGCCGGCAGGCCGGCTTCCAGCATCAGTTCGGCGAGCCGCATCGGCACGCCGGGATCGCGCTCCGACGGCTTGAGGATGAAGGCATTGCCGGCGGCGATCGCAGGCGCGAACTGCCACATCGGGATCATCGCCGGGAAATTGAACGGGGTGATGCCGGCGACGACGCCGAGCGGCTGACGCAGCGAATAGATGTCGATACCCGGGCCCGCGCCCTCGGTGTATTCGCCCTTCATCAGATGCGGAACGCCGAGCACGAATTCGACGACCTCGACGCCGCGCAGGATGTCGCCCTTGGCGTCCGGAATGGTCTTGCCGTGCTCGCGCGCTAGCAATTCGGCCATGGTGTCGTTGTCGCGCGCCACCAGTTCGAGGAACTTCATCAGGATGCGGGCGCGGCGCTGCGGGTTGGTCGCGGCCCAAGCCGGCTGTGCGGCCTTGGCGTTTTCGACGGCGGCGCGAAGCTCGGCCTTGGTGGCAAGCGCGACCTGCGCCTGCACGTCGCCGGTCATCGGCTGATAAACGTCGGCAAAGCGGCCGGATGAGCCCTTGACGGCCTTGCCGCCGATGAAATGTCCGATCGAGCGCATATTTTCCTCCAGAAAACTATTCCTGAAGGTACTTTGGCCCTTTCGCCGGGCATTTGAAAATGGATTCTCCGCGCAACCCGTTTGCGAAAATGCAGACATGGCTTGTGCAGGGGCACAGATAGCGCCCGGACCGCCCCGATAGTGGAGCGCTACGCCTCTTTCGTGCCGGATTTCCTGGTTCGCCTGGCCGGCTTGGTCAGCAACGTGTCCCGGCCGGCCGCGAGAATGTCGTCCGACAGCTTGCCGGAGCCACTCACCCGCGCCAGCACCAGCGTCCCCACCATGGTGGCAAGTGCGGCCATCGCCTGCTCGCGCGCCGCTTCGGCGGAAACGTCCGGAATCTGCTCCGCCAGCATCTCCACCATGTCCTCGAACTTGGCGGCAAAGGCCCGTCGCGTCTTGGCGCTTTCCCGCCCGATCTCGGCCGCCAGCGCCGGCAGCGCGCAGCCACGGCCCGGATCGTCGCGATGCGCCGGACTCAGATAGGATTCCACGATGGCGGCGAAGCGTTCGGCTGGCGGCATCGCTTCGACCTTCTTCCGCCAGGCTGCGTTGGAGCGCTCCATCGCGTAGACGAATGCTTCCACCACCAGCGCTTCACGCGAAGCGAAGTGCGCGTAGAAGCCGCCATGGGTGAGGCCTGCTTCCTTCATCAGGTCGGCAACGCCGATGCCGTGCGCGCCACGCTCGCGAAGCTTGACCGAGGCCTTCTTCACGATGCGGGCGTGGGTCTCCTGCTTATGATCCTTCGTATAGCGCATTGCCGCTCCATGACATGTTGTCAATCATATAACGAAAGCTGCATAAGGAAAGTCGAAATATGGTCCAGCGTGGGGTATTCACACCTGACGGCTGCTTCGCCGCCCGGTCTGCTGCCCTCTTAACCCGAGCGAGAATGTCCCATGCAGATGATCAACTCCCATTGCGGCGTGACGCGTGACGCGCGCGGCGTCGTCCGGCTCACCATCAGCAACGCCGGTTCCCTCACCATCCTCAATACGACGGTGATCAAGGCCGTCACGGAAGGTTTGCGGACGCTGGCTGCCGATGCGGACATTCGCGCGCTGGTGCTCGCGGGTGGAACCGAGAAAAGCATGATCGGCGGCGCCGACATCAAGGAGATGGCGACGCTCGACCAGGCCAGTGCCGAGCGCTTCATCTCCGGCTTGCGCGATTTCTGCGAGGCCGTGCGCGATTTCCCCGCGCCGACGATTGCGCGAATGCCGGGCTGGTGCCTCGGCGGCGGACTGGAAGTCGCGGCCGCCTGCGATTTCCGGGTCGCGGCGCAGGATGCCAAATTCGCGATGCCTGAGGTGCGGGTCGGCATCCCCTCGGTGATCCACGCCGCGCTGCTGCCCCGCCTGATCGGCTGGGGACGCGCGCGCTGGTTGCTGATGACCGCCGCCACCATCGACGCGCCGACCGCGCTGGACTGGGGCCTGATCGACGTGGTCGCCACCGACGGCGAACTGCTCGATGCCGCCGTCGAGCGCGTGGTGGAGATGCTGCTGGAATGTGGTCCGCAGGCACTGCGCAATCAGAAGGCATTGCTGCGGCAGTGGGAAGACCTTCCGCTGAAGGAATCCGTGGAGGTTTCCGTCGGCGCGTTCGGGCGCTCGTATCTCACCGACGAACCCCGCCGCTTGATGCAGGATTTCATCGACCGCAAGCGCGGCGGAAAATAGCAGGCATTCGCGACCTCTAACCGATCACGACCTTGTGCCGGCAGCGGCATTGAACTTTTTGCACCGCATTATATGATGACTATAATTTAATACATCGAATCCCAGGAGCATCGTCATGTCTGGTTCCGATCCGGTTGTCATCCTCTCCGCGGCACGCACCCCGCAGGGGCGGTTCCAGGGCGACCTTTCATCGTTCAGCGCGCACAAGCTGGGGTCGGCGGTTATCACCGCTGCCGTCGAACGTGCCAAGCTGTCCCCGGAACAGATCGACGAAGTTTTCATGGGCTGCGTTCTGCCCGCCGGTCAGGGACAGGCGCCGGCACGCCAGGCCGCGCGCGGCGCCAAACTGCCGGACGCCACCGGCGCCACCACCGTCAACAAAGTGTGCGGCTCGGGCATGAAATCGACCATGCTGGCGCACGACATCATCAAGGCCGGCTCAGCCAGCATCGTCGTCGCCGGCGGCATGGAGAGCATGACCAACGCGCCCTATCTGCTGGCGAAGGCGCGCGGCGGCTATCGCGTCGGGCACGATCGCATCATCGATCACATGCTGATGGATGGCCTCGAAGATGCCTACGAGGTCGGGCGTTCGATGGGAGATTTCGGCGAAGCCACCGCGGAAGCCTATCAGTTCACCCGCAAGGATCAGGACGCCTACGCCATCGAAACGCTGACGCGCGCGCGTCATGCCGTCGAGAGCGGCGCTTTCGCAAACGAAATCATTCCGCTTACCGTGATCGAAAAAGCAGGACCGCGTACCGTCGCCAACGACGAGCATCCGCTGAAGGTGGATCCGGCGAAGATACCCGGCCTCAAGCCGGCGTTCCGGGCCAACGGCACTATTACCCCCGCGGCATCTTCCGCCAATGCCGATGGTGCGGCCGCGCTCGCCCTCGCCTTGCGTTCGACCGCCGACCATCATGGCCTGCCGGTACTTGCCGAGATCAAAGGGCACTCAACGCACAGCCAGGAACCGCAATGGTTCACCACCGCGCCGATCCCCGCGATCCGCAAGCTGCTTGAGAAGGTCGGTTGGAGCGTCGACGATGTCGACCTGTTCGAGATCAACGAAGCATTCGCGGTGGTGCCGATGGCAGCCGCGCGCGATCTCGGAATCTCGCATGACAAGCTCAACGTCAACGGCGGCGCTTGCGCGCTCGGCCATCCGATCGGCGCCACCGGCGCGCGGCTGATCGTGACGCTGCTGCACGCGATGGAAGCCCGCAACCTGCGGCGCGGCATCGCGTCATTGTGCATCGGCGGCGGCGAAGCCACGGCGATCGCCGTGGAACGCACGCCGCAGTGAGTGCCGCTTACGGACGGATCGCCATGTTGCCGGCGATGCCCGGCGTGCGCAGCGGTTCAGCGAGACGCGCGAACTCGCACAGCAGCGAGCGAGTCTTGCGTGGATCGATGACCTCCTCGACCCAGAACTTTTCGGCCGAGCGGAACGGCGAACGCAGCTTGTTCAGCCGGTCCTCGATCTCGCGCATCTTGGCCTGCGGGTCTTCCGCGGCCTCGATGTCGGCGCGATAGGCCGCCTCGATGCCGCCTTCCAGCGGAAGCGAGCCCCACGACGCCGACGGCCAGGCATAGCGCATCGAGTAACGGTCCGCCGGCTGATGCACGACGCCCGCGACGCCGAAGGCGTTGCGCACGATGATCGTGCACCACGGCACCGTGCTCTGGTTCACCGCCGCCATCGCGCGCACGCCATGACGGATGGTCGCGGTCTTTTCCGCCTCGAGCCCGATCATGAAGCCCGGGCAATCCATCAGATAGACCACCGGCAGATGGAACGTCTCGGCCAGATCGACAAAGCGGATCACCTTGTCGCAAGTGTCCGACGTCCACGAGCCGCCGTAATGATACGGATCGCTGGCGAGCAGCAGCACCGCGCGGCCTTCAAGCCGTGCAAGCCCGGCGATGATCGAGCGGCCGAAATTCTGACCGATTTCGAAGAACGAGCCCTTGTCCACCAAGGTCTCGATGATCGGCCGCATCTTGTAGACCTGCCGCTTGTTGCGCGGCACCGCCTTCATCAGCTTCTCGTCGGAGCGTTCCGGATCGTCGTCGCACGGTAGCGTCGGCGGCAATTCATGCACCGACGACGGCAGATAGGACAGGAAACGCTTAGCGCATTCGAACGCCTCTTCCTCGGTGTCGACCGCATGATCGATGGCGCCGGCCTTGGTCTGAATCTGCCAGCCGCCAAGCTCCTGCTTGTCGAGCTGCTGGCCGAGCCGCGCCACCACCGGCGGCCCGGCAACGAACATCGCCGACGTCTTGGTCATGACCGAATAGTGGCTCGCGGCAAGCCGCGCCGCGCCGAGGCCCGCGACCGAGCCGAGCCCGAGGCCGACCACCGGCACCCGCGCCATGTTGCCGGTCGTCGTCGCATACCAGCGTGTGCCGCCGATGCCGCCGGGCAGATTGGCCGCGCCCTTGGTCTCGATGGTCTTGACGGAGCCGCCACCACCGGAGCCTTCGATCACGCGAATGATCGGCAGGCGGAAATCGCGCGCCATCTCCTCGGCCATCAGCGGCTTTGCGCTGATCGCGGCATCGGCAGAGCCGCCGCGCACAGTGAAGTCGTCGCCGACGACAACGACAGTCCGGCCATCGATCCTTGCGCGGCCGAAGATACAGTTGGCGGGCGTTAGTTTTTGGAGATCACCGCCGGCGTCGTACTCGCCGGTCCCGGCGACTGCACCCATCTCATGAAAGCTGCCATTATCGACCAGTTTGTCGATGCGCTCGCGGACGTTCAGCCGGCCCTGGTCTCGCTGTCGCTTGACCTTGTCAACGCCGCCCATCTGCCGCGCGAAGTCCTCGCGGCGGGCGAGATCGTCGAGTTCCGGCTGCCAAGTCATTCACTTTCTCCGAGTTGATCATCGTGTTGTTGGATGCGGTCGCCGGTGCGGGCGCGCGGCGAAATACATCGGCGTCGGGACGCGACAGTGCGGCCTCAATGCCACGCACCAGTTCGCGCAAGGGTGCAGCGACCTCGTCATGCAGCCGCTGTTCGTCATACATGGCCGATAGCACGCCGATCGTGATCACCGCATAGGTTTGGTACTGCGGCGACCAGATCGGAGCCGCGATCCCGTTGATGTGCGGGCTCCACAGGCCGCACGTCACCACATAGCCGGTTTCCTGCAGATGGCGGCGATTGATCTCCATGCGCGGCCCAAGCACCTTGGCATCTTCCGGGTACTCACGCTCCATCTCCGCGAGCAGCGTATTGGCGGACGCATCGTCCAGCGCAGCGACATAGGCATGGCCCGCCGCGGTGCGTCCCATCGCGATCCGCGTGCCTACGCCCGAGTGCAGGCCGAGTGCCGCCGCCGAGCGCGCGTACTCGAGATAGACCAGTTCAAAACGATCCGGGATCACGAAACCGATGGTGCCCGGAACATCGTTCGCAACATCGCGCAGTTGATCCCTGATGAAATCGCGAAGCTGCCAGCCGCGCATCATCGACGTGCTCATCGCCACCGCGCTCGGCCCGATGCGATATTTCTGATCGTGCGGGAGATAGATCAACTGACCCATGCGGGTCAGCGTATGCGTCAGGCGGGAGACGGTGGATCGCGGCAGACCGCAGCGATGGGAGATTTCCAGATTGCCGAGGCGGGTTTCGTGGCCCTCGAAGCAGCGCAATACGTCGAACGCGCGCGACACCACCTGAATGACGTCATTGCCACCGGAAAGATCGGTGAGGAGTCCAGCCCTGGTCAGCCGCTCTGATCGTCGCCCCATCGAACCTCCCGTTTTGAATGCTGAAAACCCATGAAAATCGCAGGCGCAAAAGCAACGTCGACGGTTGTGTCCCGATCGCGCGCCACGCTCGGGACCGCCATATTCCGCAGAGTGGAATTAAATTCCACTTGCAGAATAAACTACCTCAGGCAATCTGCAACGACAAACATGAAGTCGCTCCCGCCGGTGGAACGATCGATCCGCCGGTTTTTTGTTGCGCCATCGCTCAAACCGCCAGGTTTTGGGTGATCTGGCATCGAACAGGCTGAAATTAGAGAAACGGAGAAAAGAATGGCCGAAACCAAGGTTGTCACCGAGGTCGCCGGACGGGTTTGCGCGCTGGTCGCGAATGTCGGCGATCAAATCGGCGAAGGCGACGACATCATTCTGGTCGAGGCCATGAAAATGGAGCTTCCGGTCGGCGCGCCCAACGGCGGGGCCGTCAAGACGATCCTCGTTAAGATCGACGACATCGTTGCCGAAGGCCAGGTCGTCGCGACGATCGAATCGTGACCCAACGCGAGTGGCGGAATTGTAATTCCGCCGCTCGCTCGTCTGTGGCGCGATGATATCGACATCGTCGCGCACATTCTCCCGCACTCGGGATGAATCTCGCGCATCGCGACGAGGCCGCGCTCAACCGTTACATCCGCAATAATGAAGTGGCCGTATCGCGCGACAATGCGCCCCACCCTCACCATCATGGTGCGATACACAGCGGATCGTGCAATGATCCTGATGGTTCCATATTCCTCATAGCGAAACTCGCGAGACACATCGATTTATCGCGCAGGCGTTGCCAACATCGTTTCACGATGACATGATCCGCGCACGATAAACGTGATCCGCGAAGCGGACGCTATACATATGGGGAGGGGCTACATGCTTCGTTCAATCGTTGCACGCACTGCTATTGCCGCCGCCGGCGCGACGCTACTGCTGTCATCCGCTGTGCGCGCCGATGATGTGAAACTGCCGTCATCGCTGACATTCACCGCTTACGACACAGGCTCGTCCGGCTTCAACATCGCCGTCGCCGTGGGCAAGATGATGAAGGAGAAGTACAATTCGAGCGTTCGCGTGCTGCCCGCCGGCAACGACGTCGCCCGCCTCGCCCCGCTGCGTGCCGGCCGTGCCGTCGCATCCGCCATGGGTACCGGCAGCTATTTCGCGCAGGAAGGCGTGTTCGAATTCGGCGCCAAGGAATGGGGCCCGCAGCCGATCCAACTGATGCTCTCAACCGTGGACTGCAACGGCCTCTCCGTCGGCATCGCCAACGATGTCGGCGTGAAGGACCTGAAGGACTTCAAGGGCAAGCGTCTCGGCTTCGTGGTCGGCTCGCCGGCACTCAACCAGAACGCGCTCGCGATCATCGCTTTCGCCGGCCTCACCAAGAACGACGTGAAGATCGTCGAATTCGCCAGTTACGGCGCAATGTGGAAAGGCATCATCAACAACGACGTCGACGGCGCTTTTGCATCGACCATTTCCGGCCAGGCCAAGGAAGCCGAAACCTCGCCACGCGGCTTGATGTGGCCGGTGATGGCGAAGAACGACAAGGCCGGCTGGGAGCGCGTGCAGAAAGTCGGACCGTTCTTCACGCCGCATACAGTGTCGTGCGGCGCCGGAATCGCGAAGGACAAACCGATCGAGATGGGCACCTACCCCTACCCGCTGTTCGTCGCCTACGGCACCGAGTCGGTCGACACCGTCTATCCGATCGTCAAGGCGATGATCAACGGTTACGACAGCTACAAAGACGACGTGCCGGGTGCATCCGGTCTCTCCGTCAAGCGTCAGACCATGAAGTGGGTGGTGCCGTTCCATCCCGGCACTGTCAAGGCACTCAAGGAAGCCGGACACTGGACCGCTGAAGATCAGGCTCACAACGACGGCCTGATCAAGCGCCAGCAAGTTCTCGGCGCGGCATGGGCGGCTTACCTCAAGACCAATCCGTCTGACGACAAGTTCGCCGACGGCTGGACCGCGGCGCGCAAGGCAGCTCTCGCGCAGGCCAAGCTGCCCGACCCGTTCAATTGAGACTGCATTTGCGCTCGTCTCATTGAAGACTGGTCCTGAATGCCGCCGCTAGATCGTCCGATCTCAGCGGCGGCTTCTTCCGCAAAGGAAATCTGATGGCGAATCCGGATTCCGCTGGCGCTAGCGCCGCGATGGCTTCCGCATCTCAAACGAATCCGTCGGGCGACGACGCAACGCGTATCGTTTTCGAGGATCCGCATGCGACCATGCAGGAATCCGAGACCACCCGCGTGCGGGCCTTGCGAGGATTTTGGCGTATTGCGCTGATCGTGGCGACAGCCGCCACCATCTTCCTTTGCATCAACCAGCAGTTCGCTCTGCGGTTCTTCGTCGGTTATACCCAACTCAATACCGAGTACTTCTATCTGCTGATCGCGTTGATGCTGCCGTTTACCTATCTGATCTTCCCCGGATCGGAACGCGCCAGCCTCGACAGAATCCCCTGGTACGACATCGCGCTCGCCGCCATCACCTTCATCGCTTCGCTGGTGCTGATGGCGCATATCCGCAAAGCTGCGGAAGCCGGTTGGGAATTCGGCGGGGCGCCGCTTCCCGCCTATGTGGCGGGTCTCGTGATGTGGGCCATGCTGATGGAAGCCCTGCGGCGCACCGGCGGCTGGAGCCTGTTGCTCTGTATTCTGCCCTTCACTGTCTATCCGCTATTTGCTGACTCGAGTTGGCTCGGGCCGCTGCGCGGAACGCAATCGACGCTGGAACAAGCCACCGCCTATCACACGCTGTCCGGCGAGAGCCTGCTCGGCATTCCGATCCAGGCCTTCGCCGATACAGTGATCGGCTTCCTGGTGTTCGGCGTCGCGCTGATGATGACCGGCGCTGGCAAATTTTTCATCAACATCGCCTTCGCACTGTGCGGCACGTTTCGCGGCGGCGCGGCCAAGGTCTGCATCTTCGCCAGCGGCCTGCTCGGCATGATGTCGGGATCGATCATCTCGAACGTGTTGACCGCCGGCACCATGACCATCCCGGTGATGAAGAAGAGCGGTTTCCGCGCCTCCTACGCCGCGGCCATCGAAGCCTGCGCCTCCACCGGCGCGGTGCTGGCGCCGCCGGTGATGGGCGCGACCGCCTTCGTGATCGCGCAATTCCTCAACGTCAGCTACGCCGAAGTCGCGGTCGCCGCCATCATTCCGGCCGCGCTCTATTACACCGGCCTGTTCCTGCAAGTGGACGCCTATGCCGCGCGGCATGGCCTCGCCGGCATTCCGCGCTCCGAATTGCCGCGCGCATGGGATGCCGTGAAGGAAGGCTGGTACTACATCTTCGTCATCGCGCTCCTGATCGTGATGCTGCTGTACTTCAAACGCGAAAGCCATGCGCCGTTCTACGCCACCGCGCTGCTGCTGGTGCTGAACCAGTTGTTCTCGAAAGACACGCGCTGGACGATGGCAACGATCGGCAAGTTCTTCGAGGTCAATGGTCGCACGTTCGTCGAACTTGCCGCGATCCTCGCCGGCTGCGGCCTGTTGATCGGCGCATTCTCCATGACCGGCGTGATCTCGAGCCTCGCCAACGACCTGCTGCGCATCGCCGGAGACAATGCCTTCCTGCTGCTGGTGATGTGCGCGATCACCAGCCTGATCCTCGGGCTCGGGCTCACCACCACGGCCTGCTACATCTTCCTCGCCATCCTGATCGCGCCTGCCCTCGAGAAGGTCGGCCTCAACCGGATGGCCGTGCATATGTTCATCTTCTACTGGGGGATGCTGTCGTCGATCACGCCGCCTGTGGCGATTGCATCCTTCGCAGCCGCCGGCATAGCGGGCTCACCTGCGATGAAGACGGGATGGGAGTCGATGTGGGTCGGCTCCATCATCTATTTCATTCCGTTCTTCTTCGTGCTCAATCCCGCGCTGGTAATGCAGGGCAATTATTTCGCGGGCGTCGGCCTGATGGCGATGATTGCGTTCGGCACCGTGTTCATCTGCGGCGGCATCCAGGGCTACCAGATCGGCGTCGGCGACCTGCGCCGCACCGGTGCGCTGGAATGGCCGGTCCGGGTCCTGCTGATCCTCGGCGGCATCATCGTCGCCACGCCGGGCGGCGGCATCATGCCGCTGTCGCAATGGCAGGTGACGATGCTGGGTCTTGCGATCCTGGCGCCGACAATCGTAGTGGCGCGGCTGCTA
>JAEWIX010000037.1 GCA_023386885.1 Pseudomonadota bacterium | reverse complement strand
CCAACCGCGCGCCCCCTCCGGCGGGGGCGAAGAAGGCAGCGCCGGCCCGCCAGAAGATCGCGACAAACCACGGCAGCACCAGCACCAGCAGCCATAGCAGACCCCACAGCGGCCGCAGCCGCCACAGCCAGTTGGCAGAGCGGTCCATGATGGCGAGCGTGCCCACGGTGAGCACGACGAACATCAGGATCAGCGGCCCCTTCAGCAACACGCCGCCCGCAATCGCCGTCCAGAAGATCGCCGGCCACGCCCATGGCGGCCGGTCCGGATCCTCACCGCGCTGCCACGACAGATAGACCCGCGCCAGCGCGCCCATCGCCGCCACCACGGTGAGCAGCAGCACCGCGTCGGTCTTGGCAAGCCGCGCCTCGACGCCGAGCAACACCGAACTACATAACAACAGGCTCGCCAGCACCGCGCTCCGCCGCGTGACGAAGGCGAGCGCCGTCCAGTAGGTCAGCAACACCGCGCCGATGGCACCGAACAGCGACGGCACGCGATAGAGCCAGATACGCACTTGCGCGCGCGGCAGACCGAGCGACGATGCCGTCTCCACCGCCGCTGCCTGTAGCCAGTAAATGCCGACCGGCTTCTTGTAACGAACCTCGTCCTGGAAACGGATGTCGACGAAATCGCCGGTTTCGACCATCTGCTTGGTGGCCTGCGCGAAACGAGCCTCGTCGCGGTCGATCGGCGGGATGTTAAAAAATCCCGGCAGAAACATCAGGAAGCCGCAGATCGCCAGAAACAGGACGGCACGCCAGTTGCTGACGGTGACGAAATTGATGACGGTCACTAAACCCCGACCCGGATTGACCCGGTTGTTGGGCTCGCGCGGCGCGCCAAATCTGGACTGGTAGACATTCTCGGCCATCGGTTCCGCATACGATGAAACCGACGGAGCGACAACCGGTTAGCCGGGCGTTATTGAATTCTGACGACGACTGTGTCCGCGGCGCCAGTCGCGTCCATCACGGTGAGGCGGACGAAGCCCGGCCCCGGCGGTTCGATGAAGCGCTGCCGCCGGCTGTCGAAGTCGCCGACCGCAATACCGTTCACCAGCATCGTCATCGGCAAAACACCGCCTGCGACCTTGACCGGCAGTGCATTGGCCTCGCCCTTTCGCGCCGCCATTACGTCGATCCGCGAGCCATCCAGCGGAAACTGGATGTGCAGCGGGCGCGTTCGGCTCATGGTGACCAGATCGCCCGCCTGCCGGAACCGCCGCAATGGCAGCGGCAGTTTCGCGTTGCTGGCGATCAGGGTTCCGTGTGGAGCCTTCGGCAGCGGCTGCGGCAGCTTGCCGGACCGGGCGAAGGCATCGAACAGGATCGGCGCGGCGGCAGCGCGCCCGACAAGGCCCGGAACCGGGGCACCATCCGGCCGCCCGACCCAGACGCCGATGGTCATGCGGCCGTCGAAACCGACCGACCAGGCGTCGCGATAGCCGTAACTGGTGCCGGTCTTGAAGGCGATCCGGTTGCGGACCGCGTTGTCCGGCGGCGGCGTTCCCATCAGCACGTTGCCGACCTGCCACGCCGCGACGCGATCCATCAGCCGTAGCGGCTCCGGCCGCTTGTCGCCGTTCTGGCGGATTTCCTGCAACGGCACCGTGCTGCCGAGACGCGGGAAGCCGCTGTAGAGTTGAACGAGGTCCTGCAGGGTGACGCCGACGCCGCCGAGCCCCATCGCCAGCCCCGGCACTTCGCCTTCCGGCAAGACCAGACCGGCTCCCGCCTGCCGCAGCCGCGATGTCATTCGGCTGGCGCCGACGCGGTCGAGCAGCGCGACAGCCGGCACGTTCAACGACATCTGCAAGGCGTGACGTACCGACACCGTGCCCTGAAAACTCATGTCGAAATTTTCCGGCGCGTAAGCGCCGAAGCGGATCGGCCGGTCGTCGATCAGGCTTTCCGGATGAACGACACCGTCCTCGAACGCCATGCCGTAGATGAACGGCTTCAGCGTCGAGCCGGGCGAGCGCACCGCGCGCGTCATGTCGACCTGCCCGGCGCGCCGCGCGTCGAAATAATCCGGCGAGCCAACGTGGGCCAGCACATCGCCGCTAGCGTTGTCGACTGCAACGATGGCGACTGAAATATCCGGGCCGAGCGCGGCGGCACGATCGTGCGCCAGCGCCTCAAGATTGCGCTGCAAGCTCGCGTCCAGCGTCAGGTGGATGAGCGGCGCATCTTTCACCGTCGCCGTCGCGCGTTCCGCCGAGTGCGGCGCCAGCATCGGCATCGGACGGCGGAAATGCGGCACCGGCACCGCCTTGGCCCGTGCGGCGTCCTCCGTCGAGACCTTGCCTTCTTCCACCATGCGGTCGAGCACGCGGTCGCGCGCCGCCTGTCCCGCTTGCGGATGGCGATCGATGCGGCGCGTTTCCGGCGATTGCGGCAGAGCCACCAACAGCGCTTCCTCCGCCAGCGACAACCGCTTCGGCTCCTTGCCGAAGTACGCAATCGACGCCGCGCGCACGCCTTCGAGATTGCCGCCGAACGGTGCGAGTGTCAGGTAGAGATTGAGAATCTCATCCTTGTCGAGTTTCTGCTCGATCTCGATAGCGCGCACGATCTGGTGCAGCTTGGCGTAGAGCGAGCGGCGCTGACGCGGCTCCATCAGCCGCGCCAGTTGCATGGTGATGGTGGAGCCGCCGGACACGATGTGACCGCGCGTCACGAGCTGGAACGCGGCGCGGCCCAGCGCCCACGGATCGACGCCGCCATGCG
Source organism: Pseudomonadota bacterium (assembly GCA_023386885.1). Classification (GTDB taxonomy): domain Bacteria; phylum Pseudomonadota; class Alphaproteobacteria; order Rhizobiales; family Xanthobacteraceae; genus 62-47. The sequence goes on along the minus strand of JAEWIX010000037.1, from coordinate 9,211 downwards.
TATAGAAGCGCTGATCCTCATAGGCCAGCAGCAACGTCAGATAACCCGGATCGACGTCGGCCTTGGCATCGACCGGAAGCCGCCAGCGGCCATCGGCCATGGCGAAGGCGCGCAGCAGTTTGCCGTTGCGATCCACCACCGTGGTTGAAATCTGCCGCGCCTCCTTGAACGGCAGCGGCCCCAGCGACACCACCCATGATGCTAAGATCGCGCCGCACGCCGCCAGCATCACAACGCTTGCCAGGGCCACGCGCTTCGCCCAGCGCCAACGGCGCCGGGGTTTGACGTCTATGGCCCCGGACACCGTCATTTCGCCGCTTTCACCTCAATCGCTCCCGTTCCGGTGCGACCATAGCGCGAGGGATTGTACATGTCCTCGACATAAGCCTGCGGCAGCACGTATTTGCCCGGCGACACCGCGCGCACGACATAGGCGACGGTAAACACCGACTTGTCCCTGGCCGTCCGGTCGATGGCTGCGCTGAAGCGATCGTCGCGGAACTCGGTGTGTTCCGGTTCCTCGCCGTCCTCGATCCAGTCCAGCGTGCCGGTATCGCCCGACGACACCAGATGCGGATTGTCGATCTCGAAGCCGGCCGGGAGATAGTCGACCACCATGATGTGGCCGTATTCCGGCTTGGCTTCGGTGATCTTCAGCACCACCGCGAAACGCTGGTTCTGCTTGGCCTGCGCCGCGTCCGCCGGCGTACCGTCGAGCGCGAAGTAGTTGCGCTCGATCTTGAAGCCGTTGGATGCGGCCGGTTCCGGTGTCACCGGCGCGCCGGTGACAGACACCACCGCCTGCATCGGCACGTCGCCCAGGTTGGTAATCTTGATCGGCTTGCCATCAACATCGGCGGCCTTGTAACTGCGGTAAACCACGGTTTTGACCGGCGAGCCGTCGATATCGAGCGAGATGTTGCCGGCATCCTTGGCGAGCGCCCGCGACGCCAGCACCAGCCACGCATTCTCCTGCGTCGAGGTATAGGGCGTCAGACCACGCGCGGCTTCGACCCGCTGCACCGCTTGCGTCAGCGTTGCACGCGGCGCGTTGCCTTCGCTGGCGAGCGACACCAGCGCCGCGGCATCGCGCAGGGCCGAGCCGTAATCGGTGCGGCCGAACTCGATCACCGGCTTCGGGTTGAGGCTCTCCACCGCCGCGCTGTACACGCGCTCGGCGCGACTACGATCCCCGACCAGCGCCAGAGCCGCGGCAAGCTGTGCCTTGGCGATCGGCGTGGCGAGATTGTTCAGCTTGGTGTCGGCGAGATAACGCAGGTCGCCGACCGGCGCGGTGCCGTTCTTCGCCAGCACATAGAGCCCGTAAGCGAGGTCGCGCCCGCCGTCTTTCTCCGGCTCATTGGCGTTGACGACGGAGTTACGCACGCGATCGAGCGCCGAGCGGAACGCGATATCCGGCACGGCAAAGCCCTTCTCGCGGGCGCGGCTGAGGAAGTCGGTGACGTAGGCATCGAGCCAGGCATCGTCACCGCCCGACGACCACAGGCCGAAAGAGCCGTTCGAGCCCTGGCGCGACAGCAGTCGGTCGATGGCATCCTTGATGCGCTGATCGACGGCGGTGTCCATCGCCAGATGCGCGCCCGCCGCCAGATCGTTGACGTAGAGCAGCGGCATCGCGCGGCTGGTGATCTGCTCGGAGCAGCCGAACGGATAGCGATCCAGCGCCTTGAGGATGGTGGCAGCATCGAGCGCGGTGGACTGGCTCACCGACAGCGACACGCCGCCGGTGCCGGCGACGAGATCGGAGAACATGTCCTTCGTCAGCGTCAGGCTTTCGCCCTTCGCCAAGGTCCGCACCGAGCGGCGCGCCAGAATCTGCGTCGCCGCCTTGACGTCGAGCGCATAGTGCCGCGTCAGGGTCATGCCGTTCGGCCCCTTGATCGCGACATCGATCTGCGCCGTGCCGGTGCCATTGGCCGCCAGCGCCAGCGCCATCGACGAACGCTGCTTGGCCTTGAGATTGACCACGGTCGTCGCGTTGCCCGGCACGTTGATGGGGCCGGAGGCGCTGACATTGATGCTGTAGTCGCCGGGCTCGCCCTCGACGTTGTCGAGTTCGAAGTTCATGCTGCCGCGATCGCCGCTCAGCAGGAAGCGCGGCAAGGTCGCTGTCAGCACCACCGGATCGCGCACCGTCACGTCGGTGGTGGCGCGGCCAAGCTTGGTCGCGGTCCAGGCCACCGCCATCACCCGCGCGGTGCCGGCGAACTCCGGAATCTCGAACGGGATATTCGCGGTACCGTCCGGTCCGACGGTGACGATGCCGGAATACAGCGCCAACGGCTTCTGCGTCGGAGGCGAGCCTTGCATCTCCGCGCCCGCCACGTCGCCACCGGAACGGATCTGGCCGCGGGTGCCCTGCATGCCGTCGATCAACTGGCCGTAGAGGTCGCGGATTTCAGCCGAGAGACGGCGCTGGCCGAGATAGTAGTCGTCGGGCGCCGGCGGTTTGTAGTTTGTGAGATTGAGAATGCCGACATCGACGGCGGCGACCACGATCTTGGCGTCCTCGCCGGCACTGAGGCCACCGATCTTCACCGGCAGCACCATCGTCGTGCTGGGCCGCACCAGCGCGGGCGGCGACAGTTCGACCTTGAGCGTGCGCGCATCCTTGTCGATGCCGAACCACTTCAGGCCGATGGCGCGGCCAGGCATGCGTTGCGCGGCGGCATCGAGCGGCCGACGCAATGTCGCCACGACATAAGCGCCGGTGCCCCAGTCAGAGCCGACCGGAATGCGGACCTGCGAGGTGCCTTCCTTGACGTCGATGGTCTGGGTGGTCAGCAACCGATCGCCCAGCACATTGACGGTCAGCTTGCCGGCGGTCCGGGCGTTGACCGACACCGTCATGGTGTCGCCGGACGCGTATTGCGGTTTGTCGATGGAGGTTTCCAGCAGGTCCGGCGTATCGGCGCTGCCGTCCGAATACCAGCCGACATCGAAGGTCACCGACGTCAGCGGCCCGTCGGCGGAGTCCGCCGACTTGACGTCGAGCCGGTAGCGTCCCGGACGCGGCGACAGTTGCAGCCGCGCCGGCTTGTCAGCGGCGATAGAGAGATCGCCGTCGGCGACGCGCTTGGTCGATTTGACCGGTTCGTATTCCCACGACCCGCTCTGGCGATACCACTGATAGCGGGACTCGATCTTGAGCAGTTCATAGCGCAGGCCGCTGCGCGCCAGCGCTGTGCCGTCCGGCGCGACGAACGCGACGTCGAAGTTGGCGTTCTCACCCTCGGCCACGCTGTTGCCGGAGAACAGCGGCTTGACGCCGATCATCGCGGCGGGCGGCGCCACCGGCAGCACCAGCTTGCGCTCGACCGCACGGCCGCCGGCTTCCGCCATGCGGATGAATATCTGCGCTTCCTGCGGCCGGGCCGACGCCGGTGCTTTCGCAAGGCTGACGGGGAAGGTGGCGACGCCGTTGGCATCCGCCTCCGGCAGGTCCTCGATCGGCGTGCGCTCGTTGCTTGCGGTCTCCTCGTCCGGGATCCCGAACTGATAGCCGGCGTAGCCCGGACGCGCGGCGGCCGGTGCGACCAGCATGTCGCCTTCGAGTTGCAGGCCGGATGCCGGCGCGCCGTAGAGGAAATGACCGTCGACCTTCAGTGTCACCGGAGCTTCCGTCGTGATCTGCTTGGCTTCGCTGGTCAAATCGAACTCGATCCGATCCGGCACATAGTCTTCGACCATGAAGGTCGTCTCGCCCACCGACGAAGCCTTGGGATCGGTGAAGGCACGCACCCGCCAGGTGCCGGTCGGCACAGCTGAGTTCAGCGGCAGCGACAGGCTACGCCCGCCCGCGCCCTGATCCGGCAACGATGTGCGGCGATATTCGACGCCGTCCGGGCGCTCGACCACAAGGGTCAGCGGCCCGCCGGTCATCGCCTTGCCCTGGCCGTCGCGCAGCAGCGCGGTGAGATAGACCGTCTCGCCGGAGCGGTAGACGCCGCGCTCGGCATAGACAAAGGCGTCCGCCCCGGCAGGAACCGGGCGGCCGCTGACGCCGCGGTCCGACAGATCGAAGGCGGTGGTCTTGAGGCTGAGGAAGGCGTAGTCCGCCTTCTCGCCCACGACCGTCAGCAGCGCCGGCGACAGGCCGCCCTCGCCGCGCGCGAGCCCCGCCTCGAACAGCACATGGCCGGCGGCGTCGGTTTTGCGGGTGGCGAGGATTTCGTTGTTGCGCGCCAGCAGCCGCACCTCGGCGTTGGCCATCGGATCGGTGGACGCCAGCGAATTGACGAAGACGTGGATACCGTCGTTGCCGGAGAACGCGGTCAGCCCGAGATCGGAGACGATGAACCACTGCGTCGCCAGCGAACCGGAATCCTCGTCGCTGGCCTGCGGTCCCTTCGGTGCCGCCGTCATCACGTAGACGCCCGGTTGCAGGTCGCCCAGCGCCTGATCGACGGGGAACGCGGTGGTGACGTCGGCGTTGAGCGTCGAGGCGGTCGCAAGATCGCCGCTCCACACCTTGACGCCGCGCTCCTCGCCCAGCGTGGACAGTTCATAGCGGCTCAACGCGCGCTGGAAATCGCTGCCGATCACGGTGTTGATAAGGTTGCGGTCGCCGATGCGAAAGACGTTGATCGCCACGTTCTGGGTGTTGACGCTGACCACCGGAATGCCGCGCTGGCCGGTGCGCGGCAGCACATAGGCGCGGCCGGTGAAGCGCACGAACGGCTTGCGGTCGCGAACATAGACGTTGAACTCCGCCGACTTCGGCAGCGTCTCCCGCACGGTGGACGGCAAGCCGGCGCGCAGGTTGATGTTGTAGCGCTCGCCATGCTTCAGGCCGTCGACGCAAAGCTGCCGTTCCTCGGCGGAAATGGCCGGCGCATCGTTGCCGGCGAGCGCGAGATACGGCGCGAAGTCGGTGCGCTTGGCGAGGTCTTCCGAGAACTGAAAGCAGACGCGGGGCGATGCGGAATCCGAATCCACGCTGTAGTCGAGCAGTCGGAAGCCGTGATCGTTGCGCAGTTTCTCGTAATCGCCGCGCACATCCGCGACCTCGCGCAGGTCGAGCGACAATTGCATGGTGTCGAGTGCCGGCCGCCAGAGACGTCGCAAGGTGAAGACGCGGCCGAGTACCGCCAGCGCATCGGCCTCCTCGCCGGTGTTGCCTGCGCGCTGATAGGCCAGATAAGCCGCGGTGGACGCGCGCTCGCGCAGCAGGGTCTGTTCGCTGCTGGTGATCGGGCGGATCTGAAGGATGGTTTTCGCCAGCCGCAGCCAGTTGCCGCCGTCATCGGGTGCGACAGCCGCAAGCTGTCCGAGGATTTGCAGGCTTTCGCGGAGATTGCCTTTCCGGATCGCGCCTTCGGCATCGGTGCGCAGCTGCGCGGCCTGCTTGGCGACACTGCCTGCTTCGGTCTTGATCTGCTCTTGCAGCTTGATCGCGGCATCCGCCAGATCGTCCCGCTTGTACGCCTTGTCGGCGGCCTGCGCGGCACAGAAGCCGAACGCGAGCACGCACGCAACACTGACGACGCGGACCAGACCGATCATGGCATTCTCCTTCAAACGGCGAACCGCCGCCGATTCAAACATTCGCGAAAAGGGTGACGGGCTGATGGCGCGGTGACCTCTTCCCCGTCGCGTGTAGTCCCGATCCGATCCGGCAGGGTTCCTATCCGCGATTTTCTGACGACGCGCCGAAGCATAGCGGAAACCGCCACGCCGACGCACCCATCGCTTTGTCGCAAAATGGCGCCATATGGTTCGGAGCGAATGGCGCACCGGGTTTGGAATTGTTCGTCGCGATAACGCGGTGCCGGCGGAACGAACCGCCGCGACACCGACGACGAAAACTCCTGCCGCAGGCCCGCCAGGGACAAATTTGCCCGATTTGACGCGCCAGCGCGCTTTTTGCTAACCGCTTTTTGCCAGTTTCAATGGTAAGAGACGGATGCGACGGTCCCATAGCTCAACTGGACAGAGTAGCGGATTTCTACTCCGCGGGTTGCAGGTTCGAATCCTGCTGGGATCGCCACCTCATTTAGCGCCTCCTTTGTTTTCAATCGCTTGGGCTTCGATTTGGCTCACCGGGTCAATGGGTGAGCCAACACCTGTTCCCGAAATGAGCTTTCCCGCGGCCTCGACCATCCGCTTTCGGTTTGCCGCCTTGGTGTATACCTGTGCCTGAGAGATCGACGTCCAGCCGAACCACGCCATGAGCTGGTGGTTGGTGGCGCCTTGCACCGCGAGGTAAGTCGCTGCGGCTTTACGCAATCCGTGCGAGGTGCATCGCTTCGGCAAATTTGCCGTATTGCAGGCATCGCGAAACCAGTTGCCGAATCCGGCCGCGGTAAACGCTTGTTGAAGGACGTGATCAGGTACGTCATGTGGTCGCTTGATGGCATCGCGTCGATGGCGCGTTGCAGGGATGGCATCACCTGTACGTTGAACGGAACGCCGGTTTTCTGCCGGCCCATCGTCGTGATGCCGTTGCGCACGAATTGCCGGCCTATACCCACCACGTCGCAACGGGACTGACCTGCCTGCAACAACAACTCGTAGGCAAGGCGCTGACGCGTTCCGAACTCGTGGTGTTGTTCGAACTGCCGACACTCCTCAGGGGGGCCACGTGTGATGACCCTTAGTTTTCAAATCGACCAGCCGAACACCGACGAGAGGATCGACCTTAATGAACTCCATATCGAGGCAATGATTGAGGAAGCCTCAGAGTGCCTTTCGCCAGTTTAGTTGCGCTGCCGGCTTCAGCTTGTTCAGAATGATCTGCAAGTGCGACTTGCCGAGCAGGGCAATGCGCTTGTCGCCATGATCCTTCCGAAACTTCTCAAGGATGGATCGCCGCATCTGCTGCGAGCGCGAATGCCGGCGTGATCGATGATGCGAAAGCATCTGTCCGCCTTCACCTCGTTATCCCTGGCTCTGCTAAATTCGACAACCTTCATCCGCAAGGCGACTATATTTGCGGCACCGTTAGCGCCAAAAGCGCCGCTGGTGACTTCGTCGGCCCCAAGGTCATGATCTACAATACGAAGACTCAGCTTTCGACCATCGTGGACGGATCGCAAATCTCCAAGTTGATGATAGACACGATGAAAAGAGATCTTGATCACGTTTGTTCCTAGTTTCTCCATTCGCTTTAAGAACGGCACGAAAGCCAGGCCCGGCACCACAGCTTTCTTTGGATCGAGATCAGGGATCTGGTGGTTGACCTCAGTTATCAGCGAGACATCGGGAAACCCGGCGCGGCCAACATTCGTCAAATTACAGCTAACGGTTTCGTGGACCGCGCTATTTCATTAATACGGCCGAGCGATCGGCGCGGAGATTCGCCATGAGTTTCGAGCGAACTGGCGTTTACTCTGGACACTACCAGGACGCTTCAATGGCGCGTACTGATCGAGATATTGCTCCCCTCGATCGCGTTGCCGCAGCCGATATCGTTACAGATAACGGTATAGTATCCGTTCCGGCCAAGATTGTCGGCCGTTGCTTCATTGTTGTCGCTTCGGCGCTTCCCGCTTTTTCCGGGGTATATTCTGATTGCGGAGGCTGAACCTGTCGTGGTTACGACGGCAACCTTGTCTTTCACGCCATTTTCCCGTTCGACGGTCACCGACGACTCGCCCGCCGCAAGCCCGGTAAATGCGATGACGTGGTTTGAGACAGGTACGGCCTTGACCACGGTGTCATCGCCCAGCGTGATCGATTTGAACGGATATCGGAAATAGACATTCTTCGCGACGCTATGGCCGATAATGATCGTGCCATCTTCCGGCACGGTCATGGTCCGCGGTGCGCCAAAAATATCCTCGCGCGACGTCGTTCCAAAATCTTGGCCCGCGCCCGTGTCCGCGTCCCGTATTTCGGGTCCGGCTGCATTCTGAGCCAGAGTTGGAACGGCGCCCCAAACGACCGCGACGGCCGCAATCAGCCCCAAAAACCGATACCTCATTGAAAGCCCCTAAAAACGACGTGTCGAGAAAAGTAATAAACTGCGGCGATTGTGCCCGCGCGCTCGGCTGAAATCAAGGGATTGCCAGCCCGTCCATCTGCGCGGGAATTGATCGAAGCGCATTTGATGCCGGAATAGAAAGCCCCGCCGGAGCGGATAAGACTTAGAGAATTTGCTTGAATACAAGGTATGAAGCGACCGTGGCATGAAGAGTCGTTATCCCAAACAGGATAGACTGAAACGGCTCCTTCCTCGTCTTGTGGCGATACATCTGCTGTCCTAGGACCGCGCCGACGCTTCCTCCGATTAGAGCGACAAATAGCAGGTTGAGTTCCGGAATGCGCCGCATCATGTTTCGCGCGGCCGACTTGTCCCAAGCCATCATTGCGAAGGCCGTCACATTCAACACAGCCCAATAGAACAGCGCGATGAATATGACTTCAGAGCTCACCTATCGTCCTCAGGGCCCACCTGAATTGTTCTGAGCATAAAGAAAACCCCGCCGGAGCGGGGTTTTGTATTATTCCTGCTTCACCTGTGCTGGTTGGGCAATAACCGCAGGCTCATCCACGAGTGAGTTTGTGACATTCCTTCCCACCGTATAACAATAAAGCGCGCTCGGGGTAATATTCAGAGGAATGCCATCGATATCTGAAATACTTGACGTCGTTTTGGTGGTAAAAAACGCCGAAGCTATGGTCTTGTGCTTGCCTATCAGGGTGGCCACAGACTTGGTCTCTTCACCAAAATGCGCCTTAACGCGATCAGACCACTTTATCTCTCCTATCCATTGAGGCCGGTCATCCGAGCTGGTGAGGTATACCACATCGACCTCGCCTTCATTCTTCCAGCGGGCGTAACGTAATCGCCTAAAAGCCGGTGAATGTTGCCATTGCGATATGATTGCAGATTCCGCCAAGTGCCCAATGCGCTCGGTCTCGTCCGAACGAACCGGGGCAAACAATGCTGAACGCATTGATGGGTTATTCAAATAGACCTTGAAGTTTCGTTCGCGCTGAAGTGTGCGACAATTGTCATTCACCGTTCCTAGCTTAATAATCAAAAATGCACTTTCGAGATACTCGATATATCTCTTAATCGTGGGCTTCGTGATGCCGGACGTTTTCGAGATGCTTTCATGTTAGCGCCGATGCAAAAGTGGCCCACTGCGCCGAAGTAAACCTGACCCACCTGGGAAATAATGGCGGTTTTGCGCGAGCCGTCGATGTTGAGCCAGGAGCAAGCAGTGGAGATACGAGTTTTGGC
>JAEWIX010000074.1 GCA_023386885.1 Pseudomonadota bacterium | reverse complement strand
CCCGCGGGGACGACCCGGCAGCAAGGTCTATCGCAGGAACGCTGCTGCGACACCGGAGTCCACCGGGACGTGCAGACCGGTGGTGCGGCTGAGCTCGGGCCCGGTGAGCACGTACACCGCGTCGGCGACGTTCTCGGGGACGACCTCCCGCTTGAGGATGGTGCGGTCGGCGTAGAACTGCCCGAGGTCCTTCTCCTCGACCCCGTAGGTCGCGGCGCGGTTCGCACCCCAGCCGGAGGCGAAGATCCCCGAGCCGCGCACCACGCCGTCGGGGTTGATGCCGTTGACCCGCACGCCGTGCTCGCCGAGCTCGACCGCGAGGAGCCGGACCTGGTGGGCCTGGTCGGCCTTGGTGGCGGAGTAGGCGATGTTGTTGGGCCCGGCGAAGACGGAGTTCTTCGAGGAGATGTAGATGATGTCCCCGCCGAGGCGCTGGTCGATCAACGCCCGCGCGGCGGCCTTGGACACGAGGAAGGCGCCCTTGGCCATGACGTCGTGCTGCAGGTCCCAGTCCTGCTCGGTGGTCTCCAGCAGCGGCTTGGACAGCGACAGGCCGGCGTTGTTGACGACGAGGTCGATGCCGCCGAAGGCCAGGACGGTCTCGTCGATCGCGGCCTGCACACCGGCGGCGTCGGCGACGTTCGCAGCGACGCCGATCGCGACGTCGCTGGACCCGAGCTCGGCCGCGACGGCCTGCGCCTTCTCCAGATCGAGGTCCGCGACGACGACGCACGCGCCCTCGGCGGCGAGCCGGGTGGCGATCGCCTTGCCGATGCCGGAGGCAGCGCCGGTGACGAAGGCGATCCGGCCCTGGTGGCTCTTCGGCTTCGGCATCCGCTGGAGCTTGGCCTCCTCGAGCGCCCAGTACTCGATGCGGAACTTCTCGGACTCCGCGATGGGCTGGTACGTGGAGAGCGCCTCGGCGCCGCGCATCACGTTGATGGCGTTGATGTAGAACTCACCGGCGACCCGGGCGGTCTGCTTGTTCGCCCCGAAGGAGAACATCCCCACGCCCGGGACGAGCACGATGAGCGGGTCAGCGCCGCGCATCGCCGGGCTGTCCGGCGTCGCGTGACGCGCGTAGTACCCGGAGTAGTCCGACCGGTACTCCTCGTGCAGCTGCGTCAGACGCGCGATCGAGTCCTCGACCGACGCGTCCGCGGGCAGGTCCAGGATCATCGGCTTGACCTTGGTCCGCAGGAAGTGGTCGGGGCAGCTGGTGCCCAGCCCGGCCAGCTGCGGGGCCTTGCTCGAGGCGAGGAAGTCCAGCACGACGTCCGCGTCGGTGAAGTGACCGACCATCGGCTTGTCGCGGCTCGCGAGCCCGCGGATCGTCGGGGCGAGAGCGGCCGCCTTCGCACGCCGCTCGGCAGGGGCGAGGGCCTCGAAGCCCGGGCGCACGTCACCGAACGGCCGGTCGACGCCGTGCTCGTCGATGTACGCCTGCGCCGTGTCGATGATCCACCGCGAGTTGGCCTCGGCCTCGTCGCTGGTGTCACCCCAGGCCGTGATCCCGTGACCGCCGAGGATGCACCCGATGGCGTCGGGGTTCGCGCGCTTGGTCTCGGCGATGTCGAGGCCGAGCTGGAAGCCGGGCCGGCGCCACGGCACCCACACGACCTTGTCACCGAAGGCGAGCTCGGTGAGCTTCTCCCCCTCGGCGGAGGTCGCGAAGGCGATCCCGCTGTCCGGGTGCAGGTGGTCGACGTGTGCGGCGTCGACCAGGCCGTGCATGGCGGTGTCGATCGACGGGGCCGCTCCACCCTTGCCGTGCAGGCAGTAGTCGAACGCGGCGACCATCTCGTCCTCGCGCTCGACGCCCGGGTAGACGTGCACGAGCGCGCGCATCCGGTCCAGCCGCAGCACCGCGAGCCCGCGCTCGGTCAGGGTGCCGAGGTCGCCGCCGGACCCCTTGACCCACAGGAGCTCGACGTCCTCTCCGGTGACCGGGTCGGTGGCGACGCCCTTGGCGGAGGTGTTGCCGCCGGCGTAGTTGGTGGTTCGCGGGTCAGAACCGAGTCGGTTCGAACGCGCGATCAGGTCGGCGGCAGCTTGCGACATCGTCGTCTCCACGGTTGGGGCTGAATCGATTCACGACGATAGACGGGACGTTCGTCCCACGTCAAGGAACCCCCGCCGGGGTCGATCCCGGCCCGGCTGGGGCGCGCACGACCGCTCACGCTCCCCCACCACACCGTTCAGCCCTTGATCGCGCCGCTCGTCATGCCGGCGACGATCTGCCGGTTGAAGAAGACGTACATCACCAGCGGCGGGATCGTGATCAGCAGGATGTTCGCGAACAGCAGGTTCCACTGGTTCACCGCTTGGCTCTGGAAGTTGTAGAGCGTCAGCTGCACGGTGGCGTTCGCGTCGCCGGGCAGGAAGTACAGCGGCCCGGTGAAGTTGTTGAACACCGCGACCGCCTGGACGACGACCACGGTCACGACCACGGGCTTGAGCAGCGGCAGGACGACCCGGAAGAACAGTCGCGCGGGTCCGGCGCCGTCCATGATCGCCGCTTCGTCCAGCTCGCGCGGGATCGTGGCGACGAACGCACGGAACAGCAAGATGCAGAACGACAGCCCGAACGTGACCTCGATGAGGATCATCCCGGGGATCGTCTTGAACAGGCCGATCGCCTGCAGCACCCAGATCGTGGGCACGACCGCGGGCGGGACGATCAGGCCCGCCAGGACGAGCAGGTTCACCAGGGCGTTGAGCCGCGACTTCCGGCGCTGCAGCACGTACCCGACCATCGCGGCGAGCACGACCATCACCGTCACGCTCGCCACCGTGATGATCGTGGAGTTGATGAACGCTCGGCTGAGCATGTTGTTGCGTGCGGCGAAGACGTCCTGGATGTTCTGCGGGAGGTTCCACTGGCTCGGGAGCGAGAACTCCAGCAGCGATGCCTCGCCGGCGGTCTTCGAGGCCGTCAGGACGATGAACGCGAACGGCACGAGGAACAGCACGACCGACACGGCGATCGCCACGATCCCGCCGAGGTACGTGCGCGCGAACCGCTTGAACGTCCACGGGCGGCGAGCGGCGCTCGCCTCCGGTACGGCGGGCTGTCGTGCGGGCTTGGTTGCCTGAGCGAGCGTCACTGTTCCACCTGCCTGCGGTTGATGAAGTACGACAGCGGCACGACGATCGCAGAGACCACGACGAACAGGACCACGTTGCCTGCTGTGGACAGGCCGAAGAACCCCGCCTGGTACTGCTTGTAGATCACGGACGCGATCACGTCGCTCGTGAAGCCCGGGCCGCCCTTGGTCATCGCCCAGATCAGGTCGAAGGATCGAAGCCCGCCGATGAGGGACAGCAGGATCACGGTGCCGGTCGCGGGCTTCACCAGGGGCAGGGTGACGGTCCGGAAGCGCTGCCAGGCGCTCGCCCCGTCCATCTTGGCTGCCTCGTAGAACTCCTGGGGGATCGCCGCGATCCCTGCGATATAGATGAGAGTCGCGATCCCGACGCCCTTCCAGACGTCGACGAGCGCGACCGACATCAAGGCCCATGCCGGGTCGGTCAGCCACGCGGGTCCGGTGATCCCGACGGCGCCGAGCGCCTGGTTGATCAGCCCGTCGAACGGGTCCATCAGCACCTTGAACGTGATCCCGATGCCGATGGTGGACACCAGAACGGGGAAGAAGATCGTCGAGCGCAGGTAGGAGCGGCCGAAGATCTGCCCGGTCAGCAGGACCGCGATCGCCAGCCCGAGAACGACCTTGAGGCCGGACGTGACGAACCCGTAGATGAAGGTGTTCACGAACCCCTCGACGAGCATCGGCTCGTGGAAGAAGGTCGCGAAGTTGTCCAGTCCGATGAACTCGACGTCGAACAGCGTCCACCGGGTCAAGCTGAAGTAGAACGACGCGAACGTCGGGACGGCGAACAGCACGAGGTAGAGGACGCCCGCAGGCAGGTAGAACCAACGGGGGTACATGCTGGCAGCCGCGCGTCGTTTGCCGGTTCGCTTGCGGGCGGCCGTTCCGGCAGCGGCCGAGACCGTGGTCATGAGGGTGCTCCTTGTCGTCGAGAGGC
>JAEWIX010000094.1 GCA_023386885.1 Pseudomonadota bacterium | reverse complement strand
ATGTGCGGCCCGGTCCCGACGGCGGCTGGCAGGTCGAGCTCAACAGCGATACGCTGCCGAAGGTGCTGGTCAACCAGAGCTACTACACCGAACTGTCGAAGACGATCCGCAAGGACGGCGACAAATCCTATTTTACCGATTGCCTGCAGAATGCGACGTGGCTGGTGCGCGCGCTCGACCAGCGCGCCCGCACCATTCTGAAGGTTGCCACCGAGATCGTACGGCAGCAGGATGGCTTCTTCGCGCACGGCGTCGCGCATCTGCGCCCACTCAATCTCAAGGCGGTGGCGGACGCGATCCAGATGCATGAATCGACGGTGTCGCGCGTCACCGCCAACAAGTACGTGGCGACCAATCGCGGCGTCTTCGAACTGAAGTACTTCTTCACGGCGTCGATCGCCGCGGCCGATGGCGGCGAGGCGCATTCGGCCGAAGCGGTGCGGCATCAAATCAAGCAGTTGATTGACTCCGAGCAACCCGACAATATCTTATCTGACGATACCATCGTGGAACGTCTCCGCGAGACGGGAATTGATATTGCCCGGCGCACTGTGGCGAAATACCGCGAGGCGTTGCGGATTCCGTCGTCGGTGCAGCGCCGGCGCGACAAGCAGAATATGCTCGGCGCGGCGCGTGCCGCTGCTCGACCGGGTTCGCGCTAGTAGGACATCAACCGTCATGCGCAAGGGCTGGTATGCGGCGAGCCGTGCCGGCAGCCGTCGCATCACCGTTTGACCTTGGCCCGAAAGGCCTACCGCATTCGATCACGTTGCTATCATCGTCGCGACATCGAACGGGCTTGATTGCAACCTCATTCATCGGAATACTCTGTCATGTGCGCGTCACGATTTTCGAATCGCGGCAGCGCATGAGCGGCATCAATCCGCTCTCTATCAGGTGTGATGAATCGAGGTACGACATGAGCATTCGAGTCTCGGGCAAAAGCATCAATATCGGCGAAGCCTTGCGCGGGCGCGTCAGCGACCGCACCGAGGAAGTGCTGCGTAAATATTTCGACGGCAATTATTCCGGGCATGTGACTTTCAGCAAGGACGGCTTTGGATTCAAAACCGATTGTGCGCTGCATCTGGATTCCGGCATCACGCTTGAAGCCGAATCCAACGCGACCGATGCCTATGCCAGTGCGGACCAGGCGCTCATCCAGATTGAAAAACGACTGCGGCGCTACAAGAGCCGCCTGAAGGATCGCTCGGCGCGCAAGTCTCACGCGGCAGCGGCCGTGATTGCCGAGCGTGAAGCGGGGCCGCTCGATACGCGCAGCTACGTGCTCGAAGCGCTCGCGCACGACGATGAGAACGACGACGAAGTAACGGCGTACAATCCCGTCATCATCGCCGAGGCCACCAGTTCGCTGAAACGCATGTCGGTGAGTGAAGCGGTGATGGAATTGGATTTCACCGGCGCTGCGGTGATCGTGTTTCAGCACGGTGGAAGCGGTCGCGTGAACATCATCTATCGCCGCGCCGACGGCAATGTCGGATGGATCGATCCGCCGGAGGTGCAGCCGCGCGCATCGTGAAAGCTGCGCCCGACTGAACGAGGCACGCAGGCGACGCAAACTTTGCGCGCATGCAAATCATTCGCGTGCGACAACACATCGTGATCAGTGCTGCGCCGCTTCCGATCGCAATCGTCGAATGGCATCGGATGCGGCGCGGCGAAGCGGATTCGTTTTCGCACGATCAGAAAAGACGTTGCAACGTCGATGCTTGGCCGAGCTGGCCACGACCTGATGTTGAAATTCTCGGCGGCGTCATCGCGATGGAACCCGGCGCGGCGGCATGAAAGGCGATCGAACGGGACGTTTTCACGGGCCTGTTTGGACAGGTTTTATCGCGAACGCGCTTGCAATCGCCATTGACGCCTCGTAAGGCGGTCCCTATGGTCCGCCGCCTTGACGGGGGGACCTGTGGGATGGGCCGAGGGGCGGTTGCATTGTCCGCGCGATTGGTCCATCTCATTGATCGGGTCTTGAGGGTCGCGAGCCGAATTCGGACCTTAGCAGGCGTGGGTGGCGGTGCTACAATGGTTGGAACGAGTGGGCCGAAGCAACTTCGAGCGGCGTGTCTGATGTCTGTCTGAGACAGTTCTCTGTCTGAAGCGGTTTCAGTCAAGACAGTCAGTGCGCGTCGCGCAAATCCAAACCTTTCACAATCTTGTTTCGCAATCGGCGGTCAAACTTCTTTCTCGGAATGCTCCATGATGATTACTGATCTGGTCGCGCCCGAGGCGATACTTCCGGCGTTGAAGGTCAACAGCAAGAAGCAGGCGCTGCAGGAACTGGCGGCGCGTGCCGCTGAACTGACCGGCCAGAGCGAGCGTGCGATTTTCGAAGTGTTGTTGCAGCGGGAAAAGCTCGGCACCACCGCGGTCGGTTACGGCATCGCGATTCCGCACGGCAAGCTGCCGAAGCTCGAGAAACTGTTCGGCCTGTTCGCGCGACTTGAACGCCCGATCGATTTCGAGGCGATGGACGGTCAGCCGGTGGATCTGTTGTTCCTGTTGCTGGCGCCGGAAGGCGCGGGCGCCGATCACCTGAAGGCGTTGGCCAAGATCGCGCGGCTGCTGCGCGATCAGGAAGTGGCGCGCAAGCTGCGTGCCTCCACCGATGCGCAGGCGATCTATTCGGTGCTGGCGCTGCCGCCGGCGACGGTGGCGTAAGGCCAGTTTCAATCTATTCGCACAGCTTGGATTTTTGTCATGGCCGGATTTATTCCGGCCATCCATGTCTTCATGACGCAGCAAGCCCTAAAGACATGGATGGCCGGGACCATAGGTGAGCGGAAGCGACGCCGTTCTTCTAACGGCTATGCCCGGCCATGACGCATCGGCGCTGAATGAAGTCGGCGTGATGACTTAACCGATCAATCCTTCACCACGCGCACCGCGCCGAGCGCGGCGCTGGTGGCATGCGCCGCGTAGGCGCGCAATGCCATGGTGATCTGGCGCTTGCGCGGCGCGGGCTTCCACGCCTTGTCGCCCTTCGCCTCCATCGCGGCGCGGCGCTTTTCGAGTTCGGCATCGCTCACCGCGAGATGCACCGTGCGGTTCGGAATATCGAATTCGATCGTGTCGCCTTCCGCGACGAGGCCGATGGCGCCGCCTTCCGCCGCTTCCGGCGAGACGTGGCCGATGGAGAGGCCGGACGAGCCGCCGGAGAAGCGGCCGTCGGTGATCAGCGCGCACTGTTTGCCCAGCCCCTTCGATTTCAGGTAACTGGTCGGATACAGCATCTCCTGCATGCCGGGGCCGCCGCGCGGGCCCTCGTAGCGGATCAGCACCACGTCGCCCGGCTTAATCTTGTTGGTGAGGATGGCATCCACCGCCGCGTCTTGGCTTTCGAAGATGCGCGCGGGGCCGGAGAATTTCAGGATGCTGCTGTCGACGCCGGCGGTCTTCACGATGCAGCCGTCGCGCGCGATGTTGCCGTAGAGCACCGCGAGGCCGCCATCCTTCGAGAAGGCGTGTTCGGCATTGCGAATGCAGCCGTTGGCGCGGTCGGTGTCGAGTTCCTCGAAGCGCTTGTTCTGGCTGAACGCGACTTCGGTGCGCACGTTGCCGGGGGCGGCCATGTAGAAATTGCGCACGCTGTCGCTCTTGGTGCGCGTGATGTCCCATCGCTCCAGCGCGTCCTTCAGCGAGGCGCTGTGCACCGAGGGCAGGCTGGTGTCGATCAGGCCGGCACGATCGAGTTCGCCGAGAATGCCCATGATGCCGCCGGCGCGATGCACGTCTTCGAGATGCACGTCGGGCACCGACGGCGCGACCTTGCACAGCACCGGCACGCGGCGCGAGAGCCGATCGATGTCCTTCATCGTGAACGGCACCTGGCCTTCATAGGCGGCGGCGAGCAGATGCAGCACGGTGTTGGTGGAGCCGCCCATCGAGATGTCGAGCGTCATCGCGTTCTCGAACGCCTTGAAGTTGGCGATGTTGCGTGGCAACGCGGTCTCGTCGTTCTGCTCGTAGTAACGGCGCGCCAGATCGACGATCAGGTGGCCGGCCTCGACGAACAGGCCCTTGCGGTCGGCGTGGGTGGCGAGCACCGAGCCGTTGCCGGGCAGTGCGAGACCGAGCGCCTCGGTGAGGCAGTTCATCGAATTGGCGGTGAACATGCCGGAGCACGAGCCGCAGGTCGGGCACGCCGAGCGCTCGATCACCTCGACGTCCGCATCGCTGACGGTGTCGTCGGCGGCGGCGACCATGGCATCGATTAGGTCCACCGCCTTGATCTTGCCGTTGATGTTGACCTTGCCGGATTCCATCGGCCCGCCGGAGACGAACACCACGGGAATGTTGAGGCGCAACGCCGCCATCAGCATGCCGGGGGTGATCTTGTCGCAGTTGGAGATGCAGACCATGGCGTCGGCGCAATGCGCGTTGACCATGTATTCGACGCTGTCGGCGATGATCTCGCGCGAGGGCAGGCTGTAGAGCATGCCGTCGTGGCCCATGGCGATGCCGTCGTCGACCGCAATGGTGTTGAATTCCTTGGCGACGCCGCCGGCCTTCTCGATCTCGCGCGCCACGAGCTGGCCGAGGTCTTTCAGGTGGACGTGGCCGGGCACGAACTGGGTGAAGGAATTCACCACGGCGATGATCGGCTTGCCGAAGTCCTCGTTCTTCATGCCGGTGGCCCGCCACAGCCCGCGCGCGCCGGCCATGTTGCGGCCATGGGTGGAGGTGCGGGAGCGATAGGCTGGCATGATGAGATCCTCGAACGGCGAAGGCCGCGCATGTGCTGGCGATTTTGGGTTCCGCTCACGGCGGACGAGCGAACATACTCTCCGCGCACGGTGGGTCAAACCGGGCTCAGCGAAAAATCGGCCCGCGAATGGATGCCATGCGCGGCCACCGTCATCCTGAGGTGCGAGCCATGCGAGCCTCGAAGGATGGTGGCCGTCGCCCTTCGAGGCCATTGCTTCGCATTGGCACCTCAGGGTGACGGTTGCTTGGCTGTGTCGACC
>JAEWIX010000049.1 GCA_023386885.1 Pseudomonadota bacterium | reverse complement strand
CCGCGGTATATCATCCGGTTCGGGGGCGCGCCGAAGGGGCGCGGCCAGTTCTTGCGGACGAGGTCGTGGTTGCCGCCGATGCCGCCGGAGGCGACGATTACCGCTTGCGCCTTTAGGGCAAACTCCTCGATCACAATGCGCGAACTGGAAGCGCCGCGTTCCACGCCGGTTGGTTCAAGGACCGTGCCGCGCACGCCGTCGATGGCGCCGTTGGTCGAGGTGAGGGCATCGACGCGGTGACGGAAACGGAATTCCAGTCTGCCGCGCGTCTGCGCCTCGCGCGCCCGTCGCTCGAATGGCTCGACGATGCCGGGCCCGGTGCCCCATGTGACATGAAAGCGCGGCACCGAATTGCCGTGGCCCATGGCGTCGTAGCCGCCGCGTTCGGCCCAGCCGACGATGGGGAAAATCCGGTGGCCCATGGCGCGCAGCCAGTCGCGCTTCTCGCCGGCGGCGAAGGCGACATAGGCTTCGGCCCAGCGTCGCGGCCAGTAATCTTCTGCGCGGTCGAAGCCGGCGGTGCCCATCCAGTCCTGCATCGCGAGGTCGATACTGTCCTTGATGCCGAGCCGCCGTTGCTCCGGCGAGTCCACCAGGAACAGGCCGCCGAACGACCAGAATGCCTGACCGCCGAGATTTTGCTCGCCTTCCTGATCCACCACGATGACGCGCTTGCCGGCATCGGCGATTTCCGTTGCCGCGACCAGTCCCGCCAGCCCCGCGCCGACGACGATCACATCCGCATCCATTGCCATCGTTGGTTCCTCCCGTGGAACGATCAAAGCGCGTTGGCTCATGAGCGGTCAACTGCTCGTGACACAGACTGTTTACGAAATTGCGCAACGCTCCGTGTCCGCGCGACTGCATCTTGCGCGCAACACTGGGGTTGAATTTGGTGCGTAACCGCGTTCCCGTCTGGACAAAAACCTCGTCTCGCAACACGGTACTGATCGCGAAGGTTCGCGCCAATAAACACAATCGCTTCGACGTTGGGGCTGGGATATGAAGATCGCAACGGGGCTGCTCGCGGCTGTTGTTCTGCTTG
The DNA here is from genome assembly GCA_023386885.1 of Pseudomonadota bacterium. Taxonomy (GTDB): domain Bacteria; phylum Pseudomonadota; class Alphaproteobacteria; order Rhizobiales; family Xanthobacteraceae; genus 62-47. The sequence goes on along the minus strand of JAEWIX010000049.1, from coordinate 12,579 downwards.
CGGGAATCGTGGCCAGTCATGCAGCGGTGCGGATTGCCGAGGATCGCGGCGGTCGGATCGGAACCTACGTCGATAAATACGAATCGCTGCGCAGTTCCGGCGAGCAGGTGGTGATCGACGGACTGTGCGCCTCGGCCTGCACCATCATCCTCGGTGCGGTGCCGTCGAGCCGGATTTGCGTGACGTCGCGCGCCGCACTCGGTTTCCACGCTGCGTGGGATGTTGGTGCCAATGGGCGCGCGGTCACCAATCGGCAGGCGACGCGGATGCTCTACGCGATGTACCCGGCGCGGGTGCAGCGCTGGATCGCACGGCATGGCGGGTTGACCCGTCACATGATCTTTCTGCGCGGCGCCCAGCTCCAAAGCATGTACCGGCCGTGCTACCTGATGAATGCCGAAGTGACGTATCGCTGAGGCGCTTCATGTGGCAATTGCGCTGAGCCGGTGCACTGTTCAGCATGACGTGAACTGCCGACGCGGTGCAGAGCTTGCTCCGCAGCACCCCACCCTCTATCAGGAACCCGTTGATCGGCCGGCCGTCGGCTGCCGGTCGAGGCCGATATGTCCGGTACGTATGTCCGGATCGTTTGGGTAAGGGAATTCCGATGACCGATCGTGCGACCCGACCGCTGGTGATTTTCGCGGCTTTTGCCGGCAGCCTTGCCATCGGTCTGCTGGTGGTGCTGTGGCTGGCGGGTGGGTTCGGCAATGTCGCCAAACCCGCGGCGATCGGCGGTGCTTTCCAACTCACCGACCAGTCCGGCCAGACCGTCACCGAGAAAAGCCTGCAAGGTCGCCCGACCATCATCTTCTTCGGTTACACGCATTGCCCTGACGTCTGCCCCACTTCGCTGTTCGAAATGTCCGAGGTGCTGCGGGCGATGGGTAAGGATGCAGATCGCGTCAATGCCTACTTCATTTCAGTGGACCCCGACCGCGACACCGCCGCAGTCATGAAGGATTATCTCAGCAGTTTTGATCCGCACCTGAAGGGGCTCACCGGCGATGCCGCGATGGTCAGCAAGGTGCTCACCGAATTTCGTGTCTACGCCAAGAAGGTTCCGTCCAAGGACGGCGGCGACTACACCATGGATCACACCGCGTTGATCTACTTGATGGACAAGAAGGGCAATTTCGTTGCGCCGTTCAACCTGAAGCAGACGCCGGAAGCCGCCGCTGCTGATCTCAAACGCTATCTTTGAAACGGCTGTCGCGACGCGCGTTCGGGGCGGCCCGTGCCCAGGCGCGCGCCAAACGCAGGCTTTGCCAGCGTGGCGCGGCCAATTGCTGCCGTCGGGCTGTCAGGCCATGCTCGGTCTTTTCCCAGCGATAGGGCTCCTTGAAGAGCTGGTACAGCGCGCGCCATGCCGCGACCGAGAGCAGCGCCCAATAGATCGGCGTGAGCAGCAGAACCCAACCGCGACGGAGTTGGCTACGCCGCGCCAGTCCCATCAGGCCGACGATGGCGGTGGAGGCGTAGCCGGCGACGATGGCCGCCATATGCAGTTCCATCAGCGGGCCGGTGAACAGGGCGGAAGGTTGATCCGTGGCGGTGCGGAGCCAGAGATAGGCTACGAGTTCGAGCAGCAGGATCGGAGCGGCGAGGGCCGTCAGCACGTTGCCGCCGATCAAAAGGTTGAGCGAGAGAACACCTTTGATGCCGACCTCCCGCCACAGCCGGCGTGGCGCGCGCATATGCACGCCCCAGGTTTGCATCCAGCCCTTCATCCAGCGGGAGCGTTGATGTAGCCAGCCGTCGAAGCAAGCGGGGGCTTCCTCGAAGGTGGTCGAGGCGAAGGGGGAGGCGCGGTAGCCGGAGCGCGCCAACCGGAAGCCGAGATCGGCGTCCTCGGTGACGTTGTAGGCGTCCCATCCGCCGATCTCGCGTAACGTCGCGGTGCGGAAATGATTCGACGAGCCGCCGAGCGGCAACGGCAGGCCAAGCTTTGCGAGGCCGGGCAGGAACACATCGAACTGTCCAGCATATTCCGCCGCGAACATGCATGACAGCCAGCTGTCGGCCGGATTGTTGATGCAGAGGCTGGCCTGCACACAGGCCGTTCGCGCGCCATGCGTGCGGAATGCATCGAGTGCTGTGCGAAGCTGGTTCGGTTCGGGAATGTCTTCGGCGTCGAAGATCGTCACGAAACTGCCGCGCGCGAACGGCAGCGCCCAGTTCAGCGCTTTCGGTTTGGTGCGCGGCAAGGTCGCGGGCGCCACCAGCACCTGGAACGTCGGCAGCGGCCCCCAGTCCGCAATGGCGGCGCGGGTTTCGCGATCGTCAGGCTCGACCACCAGAATGACGTCGAGCTTTTCTTTCGGATAGTCCAGCGCGGCGATGGCTTGCAGCAATTGTCGAACCGATGCCGCCTCCCGGTATAGCGCGGCGATGATGGTATAAACTGGCAGTTCGTCGTCCTGCGGACGGGGCAGTGGCGTGATCGGCGGTTGCGGGACGAGCGCGCCGATGATCCGCGTGGCGCTGAATGCCAGAAACCACATTGCGAGCAGGCTGCTTGCGATGTGCAGTAGCGTGAACGCCGGCAGCATCAACAGGCCGGCGGCTGCGACGACGAAACCGGCATGGCGAAGCCGGAATCGCCATGGAGGCCTGTTGCGCAATGCGGACGGGGCCGCGGTCAATTCCGGAAAGCGTCGGTTGAGGCCTTCGGATGCCGCGTAAGCCAGGGAGGCATAGGCGCGGGTCATCAGCGCCTGGTTCAGTTGCGGTGCAGGCAACAGGCGGAGCCGCTTGATGATGTCCGGCGATCGGATCGCGAAACGGCTCAGCCATCGCGCCGTCAGGATGCGTGGGGCGATGCCCAGCAGATATTCTCCGTCGCGAAGCAGCGGTAGCAGGCCATGCTGTGCGACACACGGGAATTGTTCGCTGTGCAGCGGGATCGTGCTGCGCAAGGTGTCCGAGGGAGCGTCGATGCAGACCCCGGTGTGGGCCGCCAGATGCTGCAGATAGCTGGCTTCGTCGAGCACGCCCCATTGGATCAAGACACGGTCGGCACCGGTTCCGATCAACCGGCTGCGTTCGGTGGCGGCTTGCAGCAATTCCGGCGCGAGATAATCACGCAGGCAGTCGAGTTCGGGGGCGATCTCGCAATCGGGCGCCCGAGATGAATGGTTGTTGGTCTCGGGCGACAGCCCATACATCCGGGTCAGAAAATCCGGCAGCCGTCGTGACCGCAAGGATTCCTTGCGTCGGTTTCTCAACGGCCTCGCCGGTTCCCCGCCGGCGCGCCCAACATGGTCCCCAGCGGCCACGCGACGTCCCCACACCGCAAACGGCACTCGCGTCTGTCGCGGGATGGTCTATAAGATCGCCCGACGCGGAAGCCCCATATAATGCAACCACAGATAGAGAAGCGCTTCAACGGATTCATGGTTCCACGTGGTTCGCGCGGTAGCCTGATCGGTCTTGCCATACTGGGATGGTTAACCGGCTTCGGCCTGCCGGCCGGCGTCGCGCGGGCGGAGGGTGCCTCCACGCCGCCGGCTGTCTCGCAGGCGGTGCCGGGGTTCTGGGACCCACGGCGGCGGCCCGACCGCCCCGATCTGTCGCGCCTCACCGTCATCCGCTTCATGACCGAAACGGACTATCCGCCATTCAACTTCACCGGCCCGGACGGCAATCCGGCTGGCTTCAATGTCGATCTGGCGCGGCTGATCTGCGACGAAATCAAGGTCACCTGCACCATCCAGATGCGGCGCTTCGATACCCTGCTCGATGCCATCGCCAGCAATCGCGGCGATGCCATCATCGCCTCGCTGAGCGTGACGCCGGAATTGCGCAAGCGGGTCGATTTCAGCGACCTGTATTACCGGACTCCGGCGCGGTTCGTGGCGCGGCGCGGTGCGACCTCGGCCGAGGTGCGCCCGGAAACCCTCGACGGCAAGAAAGTGGGCGTGATCGCCGGCTCCTCGCACGAGGCCTACCTGAAGGCGATGTTCACCGGTGCCGAACTGCATACCTATCCGAATGACGAGGCGTTGCGGCAGGCGCTGAAGCAGAGCGAGGTCGAACTGATCTTCGGCGATGCCATCTCGCTGGCGTTCTGGATCAACGGCACCGATTCCGAAAATTGCTGCGCCTTCAGCGGCGGGCCTTTCATCGAAAGCCGCTATTTCGGCGAGGGTGTTGGGATCGCCGTCAAGAAAGGCAACGACGTGCTGCGGCAGGCCTTGAACTGGGCGCTGTTTCGCATTTGGGAAAAAGGCCGCTACACCGACCTGTGGCTGCGGTATTTCTCAGTGAATCCGTTTTAACAAACCGAAGGTCGCGGATTGTAGCAGGGCAGCTTGCCAAGCCGCGTGGAGCAATTGAATGTCGAATGAGATGACCGCCTCTGACTTGCGGGCGATTGCCGAACAATCCAACGCCTGGCCGTTCGAACAGGCGAAGCAGATCGTGGCACGGCTGAAAACGAAGCCGAAGGACGAGGTGCTGTTCGAAACCGGGTATGGTCCGTCCGGCCTGCCGCATATCGGCACCTTCGGCGAGGTGGCGCGCACGACCATGGTGCGCCATGCCTTCCGGGTGCTCACCGAGGACAAGGTCAAGACGCGATTGCTGGCGTTCTCTGACGACATGGACGGCCTGCGCAAGGTGCCGGACAACGTGCCGAACAAGGAGATGCTGGAACAGGATCTCGGCAAGCCGCTCACGCAGGTCCGCGATCCGTTCGGCACCCATCCGAGTTTCGGCGAACACAACAACGCGCGGCTGCGCGCCTTCCTCGACACGTTCGGCTTCGATTACGAGTTCGCGTCCTCGACACAGTATTACAAGTCCGGCCGTTTCGACGCGACGCTGCTGAAGATGCTGGAGAAGATCGACAAGGTGATGGCGATCATGCTGCCGTCGCTGCGCGAGGAGCGTGCCGCCAGTTATTCGCCGTTCCTTCCCATTTGTCCGCGCACCGGCGTTGTCCTGCAAGTGCCGATCGTCGCGCACGATGCAAAGGCGGGTACGATTTCCTATGACGATCCCGAAACGCAAGAACGCGTCACCGTTCCGGTCACTGGCGGCCATTGCAAGCTGCAATGGAAGCCCGACTGGGCGATGCGCTGGACTGCGCTCGGCGTTGACTATGAGATGGCCGGCAAGGACCTGATCGATTCGGTGAAGCTGTCGGGCAAGATCTGCACGGCGATCGGCGGCACGCCGCCGGCCGGCTTCAACTACGAACTGTTCCTCGACGACAAGGGGCAGAAGATTTCGAAGTCGAAGGGCAACGGGCTCACCATTGACGAATGGCTGCGCTACGCGTCGCCGGAATCGCTGTCGCTGTTCATGTATCGCGAGCCGAAGGCGGCAAAGCGACTCCACTTCGACGTGATCCCGCGCAACGTCGACGACTATCAGCAATTTCTTGACGGCTACGCGCGGCAGGACATGAAGCAGCACCTGAGCAATCCGGTGTGGCACATCCATGCCGGCAACCCGCCGAAGGCGGATATGCCGGTGACGTTCCAGTTGTTGTTGACGCTGGTGTCATCGTCGAATGCCGAGAATGCCGAAACGCTGTGGGGGTTCATCGGGCGCTATCGTCCAGGCATCACGCCGCAGACGCATCCCGCGCTCGACGCGCTAGTCGGCTACGCCATCAACTACTATCGCGACTTCGTGGCGCCGGCGAAGCAGTTCCGCGCGCCAAGCGATGGCGAGCGTGCCGCGTTGAATGACTTGCGCGATGCGCTGTCGCAACTGCCGGAGAACGCCAGCGCCGAGGATATCCAGAACGTCGTCTATGAAATTGGCCGCCGCGAGCCGTTCCTCGATCACAAGAAGACCGGGAAGGATGGCCGCCCCGGCGTGTCGCTGGAGTGGTTCAACATGCTCTATCAGGTGCTGCTCGGCCAGGAGAAGGGGCCGCGCTTCGGCTCCTTCGTCGCGGTCTACGGCGTCAGCAATGCGGTCGCGATGATTGACGGTGCCTTGGCGCGAAGCGCATGAGCGGAGATTGCTTGGCGTGCGTCGGCGCTGCGGTCAGAACAGGCTGACAAAGAAGCGCGAGCAGACCACGAGCAGGAAGATTCCGAACGCGATTTCGAGCGCGCGCTTCGGCAAGGCATGTGCCAGCCTGACGCCAAGCGGCGCCGTCAGCACGCTGGTCGGCGCCACGATGATGGTCGCGATCAACGAGACATAGCCGAGCGCAAAGGGCGGCTGCAGGATCAGGACATCGGGATTGGCGGCCGCGGTCGGCCAGCCCGCATAGATGTAGCCGATGGCGCCGGGGATCGAAATCAGAACGCCGAGCCCGGACGAGGTCGCGATCGCCTGATGAATCGGGCGGCCGTAGAATGTCATGAACATGTTGGAGAGCTGGCCGCCGCCGATGCCCATGAGCGTCGACAGCACGCCGATCATGACGCCGTAGGCGCGCAGGAAAAGGCCCTTCGGCATCTCGTCGGCAAAACGCCAGCTGTCGCGGCCGAACAGCAGACGCACGGCCGATAGTCCTGCGATCACCACGAACACGATCTTGAACAGTTCCGGCGGCGCGTAACGTGCGATCAGGCTGCCGACGACAACGCCCGCGACCACTGGCACCGCCCAGTTGCGCAGCACGCTGGCATCGACCGCGCGCTTCGCCCGATGGGCATAGTAGGAGCGGATCGAGGTCGGGATGATGATGGCCAGCGATGTGCCGACGCATAGCGGCATACGTACATCGTCCGGGACGCCGACAATGTGAAACAGTTCATAGAGTGCCGGCACCAGCACGGCGCCACCGCCGACGCCGAACAGGCCGGCAAGAAAACCGGTCACGGCGCCTGCAATCAGCAACGCAATCGCAAGCGATGCCACGTCGAGCGTCGGCAGTCCGGCTATCATGATGGGAATCCGGTGTGGAGGGTCGCGGGCCTTAAGCCCATAACCCTGCGCTGTAAACCTCGTGGACGCTCTTGGCAACCATCGAAAGTCGAAGCTTTACTGGCTTGCCCAGACGATGCGCGCGATCCATTCCACCTCGTCGGGCGACAGCGTGCGATGGGGATGCGCCGGGTTCAGTGACTGCAATTCCAGCGTCTTGGCGGTGCGCCGTTTCAACTCCTTCACCATGACCTCGCCGTCGCGAGTCTTCACCACCACGCGGTCGCCGCGCCGGATCGGTGTGCCGGGCGAGACGATGATGACGTCGCCGTCGCGATAAGCGGGTTTCATCGAGTCGCCGGAAATTTCCAGCGCATAGGCATGCTTGTCGTTGACCGCGGGCAGCCCGACCTCATCCCAGCCCTTGCCGACAGGGAAGCCACCATCGTCGAAATAGCCGCCGGAACCGGCCTCTGCAAAGCCAAGCAGCGGCACGGATGGGGTTCCACGCGCGGTTTCCTCAATCAATTGCACGAAGGTGTCGATGGCGGTGTTGGTGGCCGCAAGCGCCTTGGCGACGGATTCGGTCGAGGGCCAACGTTCTCGGCCATCATTGGTGACGCGCTTCGATTTGTTGAATGTGGTGGGGTCCAACCCCGCGCGCTTGGCGAGTCCCGATGGCGACAGACCGGCATGCTCGGCAAGGCGGTCAAGGGCGGTCCAGATCTGATGATGGGTCAGCATCGTGTGTCCGTGGCGTTGATCGGCAAAGGGCACGAAGGCGGAAAGGGATAATTCTAGGAATTATTACCTGATCCCGAAGTTTTCCGCAATTGGAGGACAGCAATTTGCGGCCCTTGAAGTCCGTCGGGGGCGCCGATACGGTCAGGCGCGGAAGCAGAATGTGACCCCCGGGGATGCCGAATTCCTGAGGGAACTCAACAATAAGCGAGCATGTTGCGGGTGCGCACCATCTATAAGATCTGTCCTGCCTCGGCATGGCGCGAGGCCGAGCGCCGGGGCGTCTATGACGGCAGCGCCGACGATAAACGCGACGGTTTCATCCATTTCTCCACCGCCGCCCAACTGGCGGACACCGCGCGGAAGCATTTCGCCGGACAGGCCGCGCTGTTTCTGGTCGCGGTCGATGCCGACGCGCTTGGCGATGCGTTGCGTTGGGAGCCGTCCCGTAATGACGACCTGTTTCCGCACCTCTACGCCCCGCTCGATCTCGGTGCGGTGACCGCCGTGCTGGATCTGCCGCTACGTGCCGATGGCGGACATGACATTCCGGAGTTGTCCTCGTGATGCGCGCTTTCGACACGTTCTCGCTGCCGCTGCTGCGGCTGTTCGATCCGGAGGACGCGCACCGCATGGCAATTCAGGGGTTGCGCCTGCTGCCGCCGATGCGGCCGCGCACCGACGATCCCAAATTGGCGGTACGCGCGTTCGGGCTCAACTTCCGCAATCCGATCGGTATGGCGGCGGGGTTCGACAAGAGCGGCGAGGTGCCGGATGCCTTGCTGCGTCTCGGCTTCGGTTTTGTTGAGATCGGTTCGGTGACGCCGCGGCCGCAAGGCGGCAATTCACGTCCAAGGCTGTTTCGTCTCGAGCGTGACGAGGCGGTGATCAACCGCATGGGCTTCAACAATGACGGCGCCGAGGTGGTGTTGCGAAGGCTCGCCGGGCGCGCGCAGCATCCCGGCATCATCGGCGTCAATCTCGGAGCCAACAAGGACTCGCAGGATCGCACCGAGGATTATGTGCGGCTGATCGAAACCTTTGCGCCGGTGGCGAGCTATTTTACGATCAATATCTCGTCGCCCAACACGCCGGGCCTGCGCAACCTGCAACAGGCGGATGCGCTGGACGATCTGCTGGCGCGGGTGATCGACGCGCGCGAACGTGTGCAGCAGAATGCCGGCGATACGCCGGTGCTGCTCAAGATCGCCCCGGACCTGACGCTCGGCGAACTCGACGACGTCGTGCATATCGCGCGCTCGCGCCGCGTCGATGGCATGATCATCGGCAACACCACGCTGGCTCGGCCCGAGACGTTGCGTGAGGCTTCGCGCGCGAAGGAGCAGGGCGGCCTGTCGGGGCGTCCGTTGTTCCGGCTCTCGACCCGCATGGTGGCCGAGACTTATGTGCGCGCAGAGGGCGCGTTTCCGTTGATCGGCGTCGGCGGCATCGATAGCGGCGGCGCCGCATTGACGAAGATCCGCGCGGGCGCCAGCCTGATCCAGCTTTACTCGGCGCTGATCTACAAGGGGCTCAGCCTGGTTGAAAACATCAAGAGCGATCTGGTGGCGACCATGCTGCGCACCGGGCGGGATTCGCTGTCTGAAATCGTCGGCGCCGATGCCGCCGCCGTCACCGCGGAAGACTGGCCGGTTTGAAGCATGATCCCGAAAAGCGAGAGCCGGTTTTCGGATCAGATCATGCCCTGAACGTCGCACGCACCAGCGCCGGATAACGCATCGCCTGCAACAGGCCGCGCGCCAACAGGAAGGCCAGGAATGCCGTCCACAATCCGGCATTGCCCCACGGTGTCAGCAGATACCAGACGCCGATATAGATGACGAAGGACGCCACCATCAGATTGCGCATGTCGCGCGCCCACGAGGCGCCGATGAACACGCCGTCGAAGCAGTAAGCGAGCACGCCGCAGGCCGGCGCCAGCGCCGCAAGCCACATGAACTCGCGGGCGGCAAGCCGCACGTCGGGACTGGTGGTGATGATGTCGATCAGGTGATCCCCCGCCACGATGAAGATCAGTGAGACGGCGACGCCGAAGCCGACGCTCCATGCCAACACCAGTTTCACCGCGCGCGAGAATTGCTTGCGATTGCGCGCACCGAAGGTCTGGCCGCAGAGTTGCTCGGCCGCGTTGGCGAGGCCATCGAGGAAGAACGAGCCGATCATCAGGAAGTTGTACAGGACCGCATTGGCGGCGAGCACCTGGTCGCCGGCGCGTGCGCCCTGCGCGGTGAAAAACAGAAACGCGCCGATCAGCGCCGCGGTGCGGATCATGATGTCGCGGTTGACGGCCAGCATTCGCAGCCAGCGGGCGCGATCGAACAATTGCGTGCGGGGAACGTGATAGTTCGGGCCGAGCAAAATGCGTGCGATGACAAGGCCGCTGGCGAAGCCGGCGGTTTCCGCGATCACGGTGGCGATGGCGGCGCCCTCGATCCCCCAACGCAGCATCAGCACGAACAGAATCGTCAGCGCCATGTTGAGCAGGTTGATGCCGACCTGGATTGCCAACGCGATGCCGGTGCGCGCCTGCCCCACCAGCCAGCCGAGAATCACGTAGTTGCCCAGCATGAAGGCGGCCGACCAGAGACGGGTATGGAAGTAACTGGTCGCAGCAGTGGTCACTGCCTCGCTGCCGCCCATCGCCGAGAAGATCAGCGATGCCAGCGGCGCGCGCAATATCACCAATGAGATACCGATGGCGGCCGCAAGCAACAACGCGCGAATCAGCACTGCGCGCATTTCGATGCGGTCGCCTGCGCCGAGCGCCTGCGCGGTGAAGGCGACCGTCGCCATCCGCAGGAAGCCGAACAGCCAGAACACGCAGTCGAACGCCACCGAGGCCAGTGCGACGCCGCCGAGCAGCGCCGCATCGCCAAGCTGGCCGATCGCGGCGGTGGAGACGACGCCAAGCAACGGCGTGGTGAGGTTGGCCAGCATCGCTGGGCCGGCAATGACGAACACGCGGCGGCTGTCGACCTGTCGCGCGGCCTGATCGGTCAACACCATGGAAGTCAGCCGACGGTCAGCGCCCGCGCGGTGCGTTGAACAGCCGCCCCAACAGCCAGACCGGGATTACGATCACCGCGCCGAGCAGGAAGTAGCGCCACAACCCGTTGATGGCGTCGAAGCCGAGATCCCAGATGCGGACGAACAGCAGGCGGATCGAGTGGACGATATTCCACGGGTCGAAGCCGATCGCCGCCAGCACGACGCCCGCCAGAATCGACAGCATCACCAGCCGGAACGCGACGCCGAGCGGCGAGCCGCCGAGAAAGCGCGACAACCCGTCATTGCGTGCGGGCAATTCTCGTGTCTCGTTCGGCATGGACGGTCTCCGGTGGGATCGATTCCCTGGACTATACCGCGTCGCAAATGGGGAACCAATGCGGCGGCGTCAATGCCTTGCGCTGGCGGGTCGAGACTAGTTCGCGGCGGCCGGTCACTCGCTGGGGGCAGCAGATGTGTTCTCGGACTTCAGCATCCGCTCCAGCGTTTCCAGCCGGTCGGCCTCGCGTGGTGGCTTGTCCCAACGCAGCCGGTTGATGCGGGGGAAGCGCATGGCGACGCCAGATTTGTGCCGGGACGAGCGCTGCAGTCCCTCGAAGGCGACCTCCAGTACCAGCCCTTGGTCCGGTTCATGCACCACATGGCGCACAGGGCCGAATTTTTCCGTCGTGTTGCGGCGGACGAAACGGTCGATCTGAAGCAGTTCCTCGTCGGTGAAGCCGAAATAGGCCTTGCCGACTGGGACCAGTTGGTCGCCGTCATCGCCCTCGGACCAGACGCCGAAGGTGTAGTCCGAATAATAGGACGAGCGCTTGCCGTGGCCGCGCTGCGCATACATGAGAACCGCGTCGATCAGATATGGATCGCGTTTCCACTTCCACCATTGGCCTTTGGGGCGGCCGGGCAGGTAGACGGCGTCGCGTCGCTTCAGCATGACGCCCTCGACCGCCTCCGCATCGTCGCCGGCGCCGAAGGCCGCCGGATCAGCGCGTGCGGCGGTGATCGTCGCCCAGTCATCGAACGGAACGACAGGCGACAGATCGATACGTGGATCGTCGAGCCTTGCGATGAACGCCTCCAGCCGCGCGCGCCGCTCAGCGAACGGCAACAGGCGCAGGTCTGCGCCGTCGGCCGCAAGCAGATCGTAAGCCCGCAGATGAATCGGAAATTCCTTGATCAGCTTGGGCGTCACGCTTTTGCGGTTGAGCCGCTGCTGCAAGACATTGAAGGATTGCACGCGGCCGTCGCGTAGCACCAGCAGTTCGCCATCGATCGCGAACGCTTGATGCCGAAAAGTGCGAAGCGGTTTTCGGGAAACATCAAGCGTCTCTTCGGAAGAATCTTGCAGATGCAGCGATGGCAGCAGATCGGGAAAGCTCGCGCTGATATCTTCGCCGGTGCGCGAATAGAGTCGTGCGACAGTGGCGTCATCGTCGCTGCGACCGCTGATGGCCTGCACGCGGATGCCGTCCCATTTCCATTCCGCGATGAAATCGCGTGCGTCGAGCGTGGCGAAGTCGGTCACCTCGATGGCATGCGCCAGCATCACCGGACGGAATGGCGCGGCATCGCGATTGATGGGTCTGTCACCGCGGCCTTCCAACCAGGCGAACAATTCGAGATAGGGTGGCGTAAGCCCCGGCCAGATCAGTTCGACGTCATGCGGGTCCTTGCCGCCGAGTGCTGCCGCGGCGGTTTTCGCCAGCCGTGCTGAGACGCCGATGCGCATCGCGCCGGTGACGAGCTTCAACAGCGCCCAGCGGCCGGTCTCGTCGAGTTCGTCGAGCCAGCGCGTTAGTTGCGCGGGCAGTTCGGACTTGCCGAGCGTTGCCAGTGTGGTGACGACATCGGTGAGAGAAGGAGGCGGCGGGTTGTTGTGGCCTTGTCGTGTATTCGGAGGCGGGGCCCCCCCCCCCCCCCCCCCCCCCCCCCCCCGGGGGGGGGGGGGGGGGGGGGGCGGCCGGGGCCGCCCCCCCC
>JAEWIX010000030.1 GCA_023386885.1 Pseudomonadota bacterium | reverse complement strand
GCGATACCCTGTATCGCGGCCTGACGATGCTATAAGGGCCCGGCCGTAAAGGCTTGGCGATTCGCGCGCGACCGATACCCCACCTCGATCGAAAATGGCTCAATCGACTGGATCATGTTGGAATCCCTGATCGTTTCCACCTCACGCTGGGCGCTGGCCGGTGCAATTCTTGCGGGCGTCGCGACGTTCGGGAGTTCAGCAGACGCACAGAACTATCCGCCCCCGCCCGGCGCATCCGCCAATCCGATGTGCGCGCGTCTCGAAGCCCAACTCGTCAGTATCGATCGTGGCGGCGGTGATCCGGCCCGCGCCGAGCAGATCCGCCGCTATCAGGATGCCGCCGGCAGGCAGCAACACGAACTGGAGCGGGTCACCGCCCAGGCCAAACGCATGGGCTGTGACAGCTCGGGCTTCTTCTCGCTGTTCAACGGGCAATCGGCGCAATGCGGTCCGGTCAACAACCAGATCCAGCAGATGCGCGCCAACCTCGACCAGATCATGAGCAGCCTCGAGCAGTTGCGCGGCGGCGGCGGTCATGAGCGTGAAAGCCAGCGCCGCTCGGTGCTGGCTGCGCTGGCGCAAAACAACTGCGGACCGCAATACGCCAACGCCGCACGTGGCCCCGGCGGCTTCTTCGAAAACCTGTTCGGTGGCGGCAACCACAATCCGAACGAGGCCGACCCGAATATCGCGCCGCCACCCGGCGCACCATCGGGCACCTATCGCACGGTCTGTGTGCGAAGCTGCGATGGCTATTATTTCCCGATCTCGTTCGCGACGGTACAGAGCCGGTTCGCCGATGACGAGCGCGCCTGCAAAAACCAGTGTCCGGCGGCGGACGCCAATCTCTACACCTATCGCAATCCCGGCGAGGATATGAATCAGGCGGTGTCAATCTCGGGCCAGCCGTATACCTCGCTGCCGAATGCCTTCCATTACCGTCAGTCGTTCAATCCGAACTGCACCTGCAAGGCCAACGGCGAAACCTGGTCGCAAGCGTTGAAACATCTCGACGACAAGGCATCGCTGCAACAGGGCGATATCATCGTCAGCGAGGACCGCGCCAAGAAGATGTCGCAGCCGAAACCGGCGCCGCAGAAGAAGGGCGCAGCCGCCGCGCCGAACAGCGCGCCGGCGAACGGCACCGCAGCGGCTCCCGCCCCGTCGAGCGCCGAAGCCAGCAAGAACGGTATCCGGACGGTGGGGCCGACGTTCCTGCAAACGCGGTGAAATACCGCAAAGTCGCGGTTCAAGTGACGGCTAGGATTGCGAATACCTTCAGCCTTCGAATACGTCCGTCGATGCCTTGCCGCTGCGCGGCGTCAGCGTTGCGTCGGCTGACGGCAACGGCGCGCCGGAGTCGCGGAAGCGGTTGGTGATCGGATAGCGGCGGTCGCGGCCGAAATTCTTGCGCGTCACCTTCACGCCCGGCGCCGCCTGCCGCCGCTTGTATTCCGCGATGTTCAACAGACGATCAATCCGCGCCACGGTGTCGCGTTCGAAGCCGCTCGCCACGATGTCCGCCAGCGGCTCCTCACGTTCCACCAACCGTTCAAGGATGGCGTCGAGCACGTCATAAGGCGGCAGCGAGTCCTGATCGGTCTGGTTGTCGCGCAACTCGGCAGTCGGCGGCCGCACGATGATGTTGTTCGGAATCACTTCGCCCGAAGGCCCGAGCGCGCCGTCCGGCTTCCACGTATTGCGCAAGCGCGACAGCCGGAACACCTCGGTCTTGTAGATGTCCTTGATCGGATTGAAGCCGCCGTTCATGTCGCCGTAGAGCGTGGCATAGCCGACCGACATCTCCGACTTGTTGCCGGTGGTCACCACCATCGCACCGGTCTTATTGGACAGCGCCATCAACAGCGTGCCGCGGGTGCGTGCCTGCAAGTTCTCCTCGGTGATATCGCGCGGCAAGCCCTTGAACGTATCGGCGAGGATCGCCTCGAAGCCGTTGACGGCGTCAGCGATCGGCAGCACCTCGTAGCGAATGCCGAGCGCCTTGGCGAGTTTCGCCGCATCGTCGAGCGACACCTGCGCGGTGTACTTGAACGGCAGCATGACGCCGCGCACACGCTCCGCGCCCAGCGCGTCGACCGCAATCGCCGCGCACAGCGCCGAGTCGATGCCGCCGGAGACGCCCATCAGTACGCCGGGAAAGCCGTTCTTGCCGACATAGTCGCGCAAACCCAGCACGCAGGCAGCATAGTCCGCTTCGTCGTTGTCGAGCAGCGGCGTGACCGGGCCTTTGCAGCGCCAGCCGTCGGCACCCTTGGTGAAGGTCAGCGTGGTGATGTTTTCGACGAAGGCCGGCAGTTGCGCCGCCAGCGAGCGGTCGGCGTTGAGCACGAACGACGCGCCGTCGAACACCAGTTCATCCTGCCCGCCGACCTGATTGAGATAGACCAGCGGCAGTTCGCTTTCGGTAACGCGCGCCACCGAAATCGACAGCCGCATGTCGGTCTTGCCCTTGGCGTAGGGTGAGCCGTTCGGCACCACGAGAATTTCCGCGCCGGTTTCAGTGAGGCATTCGACGACGTTCTCGTAGTCGGCCGACTCCTCGAGCCAGGTGTCCTCACAGATCGGCACGCCGATGCGCACGCCTCCGACCGTCACCGGTCCGGCAACAGGTCCGCGCGCGAACACGCGCTTCTCGTCGAACACGCCGTAATTCGGCAGATTGACCTTGTAGCGCAGCGCCGCGATACGGCCTTCCGCCAGCAGCGCACAGGCATTGTAGAGCTTGCCGTTATCCACCCACGGCGAGCCGATCAGCATCGGCGGGCCGTCCGCACTTTCGCGCGCGAGGTCTTCGATGGCGGCGCGGCAGGCCGCCTGAAACGCCGGCTTCAACACCAGATCTTCCGGCGGATAGCCGGCGATGAACAATTCCGGCAGCACGACGAGATTGGCGCCCGCGGCTTTCGCCTGCGCCCGCGCTTCGCGCGCCTTGGCGGCGTTGCCGGGAATGTCACCAACCGTGGGATTGAGCTGCGCGAGCGTGATCTTGAATTCAGATGCGGTCATGGGTGCCATCTAGCCTTGCGGTGCCGTCTTTCGCAATCGGCATCGGCATCGCGCCTGCCCTGTCACAGCACACCGACGCATTCAACCAGCGCGAACAGCCAGACCATCGCCGCGATGATCAGCGCGACGCCGACCGCCGCCGAGCCCATGTCCTTGACGCGGCCGATCTGCGGATCGTGATCGGTAGTCAGGCGGTCGGCCAGCTTCTCGATAGCGGTGTTGAGCAGTTCGACGACCAGCAGCAGCAGGATCACCGCCACCATCTCGACCCGGCGCGCCGGCGTGGTGCCGATCAGCCACGCCAGCGGCACCGAGAGGATCAGTGCCGCCAGTTCCTCGCGGATTGCCTGTTCGGAGCGGATGGCGAAGGCCAATCCGTTCCACGAATTGACCGTCGCCCGCCACGCCCTCAGCATGTCACATTCCCGCGGCAGCCGGCATCGGTTGCGCCTTGCCCGCGCGTTCCTGCTTGAGCAGTTCGGCGATCAGGAAAGCCATGTCGATCGACTGCTCGGCATTGAGCCGCGGGTCGCAGACCGTGTGATAGCGGTCGTTGAGATGCTCGTCGGTGATGGCGCGCGCGCCGCCGATGCACTCGGTGACGTCCTGCCCGGTCATCTCCAGGTGAACGCCGCCGGCGTAGGTGCCTTCCGCCGCGTGGACGTTGAAGAAGGTCTTCACCTCAGACAGGATGCGGTCGAACGGCCGCGTCTTGTAGCCGGTGGTCGACGTGATGGTATTACCGTGCATCGGATCGCACGACCAGACCACGACGCGCCCTTCCCGCTTCACCGCACACACCAGCGCCGGCAGACCGTCGGCGACCTTGTCGGAACCGAAGCGGCTGATC
>JAEWIX010000057.1 GCA_023386885.1 Pseudomonadota bacterium | reverse complement strand
GGGCTTTAGCCCCCCATGCACGTTTCGGTAGTTATCCGCGAGACGTGAAAGCGCGTTAGCTGATCGTCGCGCCGCCGGCGATCACGACGGTCTGCCCGGTCATGAAGTCGCCGGCAGCCGAGCCCATGAACACCGCGGCCCCCGCGATCTCGTCCGGAGTGCCGATCCGCAGCAGCGGCGAACGCGCGGTGGAAGCCTTCAGGTTTTCCGGATTGTCCCACAGCGCCTTGGCGAAGTCGGTCTTGATCAGGCCCGGCGCGATGCAGTTCACACGCACGTTGTGCTTGCCGTATTCGCAGGCGAGATTGCGCGCAAGCTGCATGTCGGCAGCCTTCGAGATCGCGTAGGCTCCGAGGATCGTTGATCCCTTCAAACCGCCGATCGACGAGACGATGATGATCGAACCGTCCTTGCGCTCGATCATCTGCGGCACCACCATGCTGATGAGCCAGTTGTTAGCGACGATGTTGTTGCTGAGGATCTTGTTGAACTGATCGTCGGAGATACCGGCGAGCGGACCATAATACGGGTTCGACGCCGCGTTGCAGACCAGCACGTCGATCTTGCCGAAGGCCTTGTTGGATTCGTCGACGAGGTTCTGCAAATTTTCCTTGCTGGAAATGTTCGCCGCGATCGCGACCGCGGTGCCCTTGCCGAACTTGTCGTTGATCTCTTTCGCGACCTGATCGCAAACATCCTGCTTGCGCGACGAGATCACCACCTTGGCGCCGTGCTCCGCCATGCGCTCGGCGATGGCACGGCCGATCCCGCGCGTCGAACCGGTGATCACCGCGACTTTTCCCTTCATGTCGAACAAGGTCATGCGTTTCTCCTTTGATGTCTGTTGGATCGATCGTGATCGAGGTTGTTTGTTATGCCAGCTTGGTAGCGCTACTTGGTTCGGCGCCCGAAGGCTGATGCATCGCGGCGTGGGATGAATCCGCAATCCACGGCTGCTGATTGACCATCGGAATGCGCCAGCCGCTATGGCCGTCGCTGGCGAGATGATCGAGCCGCGTCACCGACACGTTGTCGATGGTAAAGGCCAGTCCGCGCTCCGGCTGATCGTTCAGCGCAACGCCGAGCGCCGCCTTGATGGTGCCGCCATGCGCGACAACGACAACATCGCCACCGGCATGCGCTGCGTTGATGCGATGGATCGCACCTTTGACGCGATTGTAGAGGTCCATGAAACTTTCACCGCCCGGCGAGGGCTCATCAATAGGCGCGAACCAGTAAGTGCCGACCGCAATCGGCCGGCTGGCAAAAAATTCAGCGCGATTGAGCCCCTGCCATTGGCCGAGATGTTGTTCGGCGAACGCGGCTTCATGCGGCATCGACGCGGGTTTCGGATAGCCGGCCTGCCACAACGCATTCGCGGTCTGATGCGTGCGCTTGAGGTTGCTTGCGAACCACGTCGCCTGCCGCGGCAGGATGCGCGCCACCGCATCGAAGACGATGCGGTCGCTGCAATCGCAACCGATGTCGGTTTGTCCGTAGATGCAACCGCCGTCTTCGCGCACCGGCGCATGACGCACCCACCACCATCGTGTCGCAACCACACCTGCGGGCACGCTGTGCTGGGCGACGAACGACGACGGCGGAGGATTGGACATAGCGTGAGCCCTTCAATACTGTTTCGCGGTTGTAAGTCAGATATAACGTGACCATAAGTCAACGCCATGTCCAACATGGCCGCATGCGCCGCGGGTTGCTTCAAACATTGTATGAATTCCACCGCACGGCAAACATCGAGCCACTAGCACGGAGAGTTTCATGGGTCGCCTCGAAGGCAAATCGGTCATCATCACCGGCGCGGGCAGCGGTATCGGCCGCGCGGCTTCGCTGCTGTTCACGAAGGAAGGCGCAAAGCTAATTGCCGTCGATCGCACCGAAGGCGTCAAGGAAACCGTCGATCAGGTTCGCAAGGCCGGCGGCACCGCCGAGGCCGTGATGGCCGACGCAGGCTCGGAGAAGGACGTCATCGCCTATATCGACAAGGCGCTCTCGACTTACGGCAAGCTCGACGCGATCTGGGCCAATGCCGGCGTCAGCGGTGGCCTCATTCCCCTCAGCGAACAGACGGTGGATCATTGGCAGGAAATCCTGCGCATCAATCTGATCGGCCCGTTCCTCGCGGTGAAATACGCGATCCCGCATATGACCAAGCAGGGTCATGGTTCGATCGTCTGCACGGCATCGGTGGCGGGCCTGAAATCGGGCGCCAGCGGCCATCCGTATGCCGCGTCGAAAGCAGGCGTCATCAGCCTAGTGCAAACCACCGCCTATTCGCTCTCCGGCACCGGCGTGCGCATCAACGCGGTCTGCCCCGGCCTGATCGAAACTGGAATGACCAAGCCGGTGTTCGATCGCGCCAAGGAGCGCGGCACGCAGGACAAGATCGGCCAGCTCAATCCATTGAAGCGCGCCGGTCAGCCGCACGAACTGGCGGCGATGGGCTTGTTCCTCGCAAGCGACGAAGCGTCCTATGTCAACGGACAGGCGTTCCCGGTCGACGGCGGCCTCACCGCATCGATGCCCTACACCGGCAAGCCGATCTGAACGTAACTTGCAGGCCCGATTATAATCCGTCCGGCGGCAGGCTCGTCGCGCTTGCCGCCGGACGCATCCCGG
>JAEWIX010000052.1 GCA_023386885.1 Pseudomonadota bacterium | reverse complement strand
GTCATGGCCGGAATAAATCCGGCCATGACGACTGATTAGGTCATGTTTCGTTCGATCCGCTTCACCCCGTCCGCGTGCGGTCGATCAATAGATCGAGCGCGTGCTTGATGGTGGCGCGTTCGGTGTCGGTGAACTGCTTCAGCAACTCCGCCTCATGCGCCTTGGCGGCGGCGAGCACCGGTGCGACGCGGGTGCGGCCTTTGGCCGTGAGATGCAGCGTGACGCGGCGGCGGTCATCCGATGTGGCGCGACGTTGCAGCAAGCCGTCGCGCTCCATACGGTCGAGCACCTTGGTCAGCCGCGGCTGCTTCATCAGCGCCATCGCCGCGAGTTCGCCAACCGACAAGCCCTCGACGTCCATCAGGCAGGCCAGCACGCGCCATTCCGGCACCGACAGATTCCATTCGCCGAGGCGAGAATGGAATTCGTTGGAGACATTGAAACTGGCGCGCGCCAACAGATAAGCGAGATAGTTGCGCGCGAAGCTGTCGCTCGACAGCGGCGGCGCGCGGCGTAACGGATCGATGCGGCGCAACTGCCCCGAGTGAAACAGCAGCGGCTCGTGATTGCGCTCCACCATGCGCGCCACTTCACCGACCAGAATGGTGTGATCGCCGCCGGGATAGCGCGCCCAGGCGCGGCATTCGAAGATCGGCGCCAGGCCCTCGATCAGCGGCGCGCCGGTGTCGCCCGGCGCATGCGCGAGGCCGGCGAACTTGTCGGCGCCGCGTTGGCCGAAGCGCAGCGCCAGCTCGTGGTGATCTGCGCCGAGGAAATGCACGGCAAAGGCCTCCGTCGCGACGAACGGATCGTGATTGGGCGAGGACTTCGCCACGCTCCACGACACCAGCGGCGGCGCCAGCGACACCGAGGCGAAGGAATTCGCCGTCATGCCGATGGGGTAGCCGTCGTGGGTGGCGGTGACCACCGCCACGCCGGTCGGGAACTGGCCGAGCGCCTGCCGGAACGCGCGCGGATCGAGCGCGTCTGTCGTTGCGGTTGGTTTGGCGTCGCTGTTGGCCATCGGTGCTGCCGCCATGGGTCCGGACGACGGGTCGGACTACCGGCCGATCTGCGGGGCCGACACTCCTTTAACTGTAAAAATATTCCTTTTCATGTAACACGTCGCCGCCTATCATCCAACGACAATCGCGCGCGTAGAGTTTTGTTTGGACGCGTTTTCGTCACGCGAACCGGCATCCACTTCGCTCGAAAACGATACGGTATGAGGAGAGCAGCATGCAGGCGGATCGCATCGAGGCGAAATGGATCGACGCGTTCTGCGAGGTGTTCGAACGCTGCGCGGTGAAGCCCGGCGACACTGCGGCGATCCTCTCCGAAACGCAATCGCGTGCGCTCAACGTTCACATCGCGGAACTGGCGCTGCTGCGCATGGGCGCGCGGCCGTTTCATGTCGTGCTGCCGACGCCGCGCAACAAGCAGGTGGTGCCGGTGCGCTCGACCGGCGCGAGCGAAGCGATCCAGAAACTCGGGCCGGTGGTCAGCGCCTTGCAGCAGGCAGGCTTCGTGGTCGATTGCACTATCGAAGGCCTGATGCATGCGCCGGAGACGCCGGACATCCTGAAAGCCGGCGCACGCATTCTGGTGATCTCCAACGAGCACCCGGAAGCACTTGAGCGCATGGTGCCGGACAGCGCGCTTGAGAAGCGCGTGCGCGCCGCCGCGAAGATGCTGCGCGGAACCAAGCGCATGACGGTGACCTCGAAAGCCGGTACCGATCTCGACGTCAACATGGAAGGCGCGCCGAGCGTCGGCGTCTGGGGCTGGACCGACAAGCCCGGCACGCTGGCGCATTGGCCGGGCGGCATCGTGGTGAGCTTCCCGAAAAGCGGCGGCGTCAACGGCCGGCTGGTGATGGCCGTGGGCGACATCAACCTCACCTTCAAGCGCTATCTCACCTCGGCCGTGAACATGGTCATCAAGGACGATTATGTGGTGGAGCTGACAGGCGAGGGCGCCGACGCCGAGATGATGAAGCGCTATCTCGCCGCATGGGGCGATCGCGAGGCCTATGCGGTGTCGCATGTCGGCTGGGGCATGAACCCCAACGCGCGCTACGAAGCGCTGACGATGTACGACCTCAACGACACCAACGGCACCGAGATCCGTGCGGTGTCCGGCAACTTCCTGTTCTCCACCGGCGCGAATGAGTTCGCCGGCCGCTACACCGCCGGCCACTTCGACCTGCCGATGTTCGGCACCACCATCACGCTCGACGGCACCACCGTGATCCGCGACGGCGAAGTGCTGGATGTGTTCGGGTGAGGCGTGGCGATAGCCTCAATGACTGTCATGCCCGGGCTTGTCCCGGGCATCCACGTCCTTCTTCATCTCAACGTTTTCCGAATTGAGAGCAAGACGTGGATGGCCGGAATAAATCCGGCCATGACGCGTAAGTAAAATGAGTGCGGCGTCTCAATCGTTGCCGATCGCCGGCCTCCGTGCCAGTTCGAAATGCTTCAGCAATTCGACGAACGCCTTCAGCCGCGCCTCGCGGTAGGCATCGACATCCATGCCTTCGTAATCGAGAAAACCCTGTCGCGTCGACAATCCGATGCGGCCTTGCTCCATGTTGCGGCCGATGATCTCCGGCGCGGCGTAACGTTCGCTGTCCAGCGCTTTGGTGAGATAGCGGCTGGCATAGTGCAGAATGTCGCCGCCGCCCCAGTCGATGAATTCCAGCATGCCGAGCACGGCGAAGCGGAAGCCGAAGCCGTACTTGATCGCCTTGTCGATCTCGTCGGCTGAGGCGACGCCTTCTTCCACCATGCGCGCGGCTTCGTTCATCGCGAGCGCCTGAATGCGCGGCACGATGTAGCCGGGCGAGGCGGCGCAGACCACCGGCACCTTGCCGATGGATTCCAGCACAGCTTTGAGGCGCGCGGTGATCGCGGCGTCGGTTTGCTTGCCGGGCGAGACTTCGACCAGCGGCACCAGATAGGCCGGATTGAGCCAGTGCGCGTTAAGGAAGCGCTCTGGCCGCACCACCGCGCTGGAGAGATCGTCGACCAGAATCGTCGAGGTGGTGGAGGCGATGATCGGTTCGGGGCCGGCGAGTTGTGAAGCTCGCGCGAGCGCCTCGCGTTTGAGTTCGACAACCTCCGGCACACCCTCGAAGATGATCGCCGCATTGCGTAGCGCCGGCGCGGCATCGGCTTCCGCGACCACACGGACGCGGGGCAGGATCGATGCGATATTATCGGCAGACAGCATTCCGACGCGCGCCAGCATGTCCAGCGTGGTGCGGATATCGGCCAGCGCATCGGCGGCGAGTTTGTCGAAGCTGGCTTTGTCGCGCGGCTTGAAATCGACCAGCGCGACCTCATGGCCGGCGAACGCAAACGCAATCGCAATGCCGCGCCCCATGCGGCCGGCGCCCAGCGCGGCGATAGGCTCGCGCGCGGTCATTGAAAGCCGTCCTTCAGCAATTTCTGCAACGCGGCTTTATCGAGCCCACCGAGGCCGAGGCTCTGCAGCGTGCGGCCGTCGTGCGAAAAATCCTCGCCGCAGATCGCGCCGCCGATGGCGAGGAAGGCTTTCGCCAGCGGTGTGCCGACGCCGGCAAGCTGCGCGACGGACACCAGGAACGACAGCCCGACGCGCAAATCCTCGCGCATGTAGCGGTGCTCGGTCAGCACCAGCCGCTCGCGCCAGTCGCCCGAGTCAGTGAGGCGGTCGTGCGAGCCGCGGCCGTACATCCATTGCTCGCCTTCCCTGGCGTAGTGATGCGCCAGCGGAAAATGCGGGCCGCCGTAGCCCAGCGCCTCGCGCACGGCGATGCGCTCGGCGTCGAGTGCGTCGGTGACGCGGCGGATCGCGGCTTGCGTGCCTTCTTTGTGAATGTCCCAGCGTTCGAAATGCTCGATCGGCCCGGCGTTCATTACGATCAGCGGCGGATGAATGATCGGTCCGGCATTCATCAGCGCGCCGGACAGCGCGTCGCCGCACGGCTCGATGACATTCGGGAACGCCTTGCCGATCACGGTGATGGCGTGGAATGCGTTCCTGAGCGGAAACACGCCGGTCGGGAGACGTTTCGCCCGAATGGTGATCGCCACCTCGAATGGGCCGTGCTTGCGCGTCAGCCACGGCAAGGTGCCAGTCTCTGCAAAACTCACGTCGGCGCGGTTGCCGGCGTCGTGCATCGCTTTGGCGAAGATGAAGGAGCCGAAGGTGGCGGGCGGCAGGTACACCACCTGACCGTCGACGAGATGCGGCGCCAGCGCGCGGGCGATATCGGCTTGCGCGAAAGCAGGAGCAGGGCAGAGAATCAGCTCCGCCCCGCGCACGGCTTCGGTAATGTCGGTCGTCACCAGCGCCAGTTTCGCATCATGGCGACCGCGCGAGTCCCTCACGACGATGCGCGAGCCTTCCGCGCGCTGTTGTGCGACCGCTTCTGCGTCGCGTCGCCACAGCCGCACCTCGTGCCCCTGCAGCGCGAAGTCGCCCGCTGCCGCGAAGGAGCCGTTGCCGCCGCCGAGTACGGTGATGATCATGATGTCGTCTCGCTCTCAGTCGTCGCCGCACTCTCCGTCGTCATGCCCGGGCTTGTCCCGGGCATCCACGTCTTTAAACCGTGTGAAAAAGCAGGACGTGGATGGCCGGGACATAGGCGAGCGAAGCGACGCCGTTCTTCGAACGGCTGTGCCCGGCCATGACGGCAATCAGCAATCGTGTTACTTGCCATTTTCCGCCATCTGCTTCAGTCGAAAATGCTGCACCTTGCCGAGCGCGGTGCGCGGCAGCTCCGTGACGAAGATGAAATCGCGCGGCACCTTGAAGCGGGCGAGTTGCGCCTGCACATGCGCGGTGAGCACGTCGGCGCGCGGCGTGGCGCCGTCGCGGCAGATGACGTAGGCGACCGGCACCTCGTCCCATTTCGGATCGGGCCGGCCGATCACGCCGCAATCGGCGACGTCGGGATGCTCCAGCAGCACGCGTTCGATCTCGGCGGCGTAGATGTTCTCGCCGCCGGAAATGATCATGTTCTTCTTGCGGTCCTGCACGAAGAAATAGCCGTCGCCGTCACGCGTGGCGATGTCGCCGGTGCGGAACCAGCCGTCGTGCAGCGCCTCGCGGGTTGCGTCCGCGTTGCCCCAGTATTCGAAGAACACATTCGGTCCGCGCACGACGACTTCGCCGGCGCTGCCGGTCGGCAATTCATGGCCGTCGTCGTCGATCACCTTCGCCTCGCACCACAAGCCGGGTAAGCCGGTGGAGCCGTCGCGTGAGAGGTCGCCCTTGAAGCGTGTGTAAACGGCGATGGGGCAGGTCTCGGTGGAGCCGTAGACTTGCAGCACCGGTACGCCGCGCGTGGTGATGCGATCGATCAGGTCTTGCGGTACGATCTGCGAACCGGTGGAGATGGCTTTCAGCGACGAGAGATCGGTGGTTGTCCATGCCGGATGCGAGGTCACCGCGAGAATGGTCGCGGGCACCAGCACGGTGAGCGTCGGGCGGTCCTCCGCGAAGGCTTTCAGCGAGGTGTCCGGCGCGAAGCGGGCATGGATTGTCACCGTCGCGCCGTGATGCAGCGCCGGCGTGGTCTGGATGTTGAGCCCGCCGACGTGGAAGAACGGCAGCACGGTGAGGACGTGGTCGTCGGACGTGAGGCCGTGCATGTGCTGGCTCATCACGCCGTTCCACAACAGCGCCTCCTGTCGCAGTACCGCGCCCTTGGGGCGGCCGGTGGTGCCGGAGGTGTAGACGATCAAGAGCGGCGCTTGAAGATCGACATGCGGATTGCGGCCGTCGCCGTTTGCGCGCGTCAGCAGCGTGTCGAAGGCGAGGCCGTGCTCCGGCGTGAAATCGAGACCGATGACTTTTGCGTCGGGAAGTTGTTCGCGCAATGGCGCGATCACATCGGCAAAGGTCTGTTCGACGAACAATGCCTTCACAGCCGCGTCCGAGAGGATGAACATCTGCTCCGCTACCGCAAGGCGGAAGTTCATCGGCACCAGCATCGCGCCCAGCCGTGCGCAAGCGTAAAGCAGCACCAGATAGTCGGGGCGGTTGAGGCTGAGAATGGCGACGCGATCGCCGCGCGAAATGCCGTGTTCGGATTTCAATGCTTTCGCGGTCTGCGCGATGCGCGCGTCGAGCAGCGCGTAAGTGAGCGTGTTGCCCTCGAAGCGCAATGCGGCCTTGTCCGGCGTGAAGGCGGCGTTGCGCGCGATGAGATCGGAGAGGTCCACGGTTACAAGCCTATCAGTTTCGAAACATCGCCAACCACCAGGGAAACGTCATGCACGGGCATAGCCGTTCGAAGAACGGCGTCGCTTCGCTCGCCTATGTCCCGGGTATCCACGTCCTTAAGCGGCTTCAAGAAACAAGACGTGGATGGCCGGGACAAGCCCGGCCATGACGAATACAGTCTCATCCCTTCGCCGCGACATCCTGTTTATTATTACTCATCGCTTTCGCCGGGTTCGTACAGCGCTTCGCGGCCGATGCGGTCGAGGCAGAGTTCGGCGGTCCACGGCAGCATCAGCGAGCCGCAGCGGCTGTCGCGGTAGATGCGCTCCAGCGGCAGCGATTTCAGCATCGCCTGGCCGCCGCAGGTGCGGATGGCGAGCGTCGCGATCTCGTTGGCGCCTTCCATCGCGGAGAACTGCGCGGCGTAGGCGCGCAGCACCTGCGCCTTGGTCGGATTGGCGCAGGCCTCGGTGACGGCCTGAAACCAGATCGCCTTGGTCTGCTCCAGCTTGACGTGCATCTGCGCCACCGCGATCTGCTTGGTGGGATACATGCGGCGCTTCACCGGCGGCATGCCCGGCACCTCGCCGCGCAGATAGCGCACGGTGAAGTCGTAGGCCGCCTGCGCGAGGCCGATGTAGGTCGGCGACAAGGTCAGGAACATATGCGGCCAGCTCGACGCCGCCTTGAAGTAAACGCCGCGCGGCATCAGCGCTTCGTCTTCCGCGACGAACACATCCTTGAAGATCAATGTGCGTGAGACGGTGCCGCGCATGCCGAGCGGGTCCCAGTCCCCGACCACGGAGACGCCGTCGGCCTTCGCCGGCACGGCGAGGTAGAGCGTGTTGCGGCGCGAGGCTTTCTCGCCTTCCGCCATCTCGGTGCAGAGCACGCCGTAGTAATCGGCGTGGCCGGAGAGCGAGGCGAAGATTTTCTTGCCGTTGACCAGCCAGCCGCCCTTCACGGGTTTGGCTTCGGTGCCGAAGGCGACGCCGCCGGCGGCAGCCGCGCCGCCTTCCGAGAACGGCTGCGAATAGATCGCGCCGTCGTCGACGATGCGCTTGTAGTGCACCGCGCGGCGGCGGGCGTGCTCGGCGCGGGTCGCGGCGTCCATCTCGAGGTCGTCGGCGAGCGGGCCGGACCACAAGGTCGAGCAGACATGCATGTTCCAGGTCAGCGCGGTGGCGCCGCAATAGCGGCCGATCTCGGCGGCGGTGAGCGCGTAGGTCTGATAGTCGGCCCCTAAGCCGCCGAGGTCTTTCGGGATCGCGATGCCGAGAAGTCCCGCGCGATGCAGGTCCTTGTAGTTCTCGACCGGAAAGCGTGCCTCGCGATCGTAGGTCGCGGCGCGGCCGGCGAATACCGTCTGCCCGAGATGCCGCGCGCGCGACATGATCTCGGCTTGCTCGTCGGTGAGGCGGAAGGCTTTCGGATCGAACAGCGGTGCGTCGGGGGCGACTGCGACGGCGGATTTGGTGGCGGCGATGGGCGCGGTCATAATGCTACTCTTTGGGCAGCGGATTGGCGCTGAGGAAACTCGCGAGCGCGGCGTTGAACATCATCGGCCGTTCGAGATTGGCGAGATGGCCGACGCCTTCGAGTTCGACATAGGTGGCCTTGGGGATGAAGCTCGCCATCTTCTTCATCATCGGCGCGGGCGCGTTGGTATCTTCGGAGCCGGCCAGCAGCAGCGCCGGCAGCTTGATGTATTTGAGGATGTCGCGCAGGTCGAAACCGATCAGCGCGCGCATCGTGGCCTGATAAGTCGCTTCCGGCACCTTCGCCATGCAGTCGCGCGCCAACTCCATGCCGCGCGGATCGGGATTGGTGCCGGCGAGTTCCTTGACCAGCGTGGGCGCGAGTTGCTCCATCGTCTCGCCACGCTCCAGCGGGCCGAGCCGGGCTTCGATGAAGGTCTTCTGCCACTCGCCATCCGGTTTACCGAAGGCAGGGCTGGTCTGCGCCAGCACGATGGCGTGGGGCAGCTTGGGATCGGTCTTCATCAGTTGCTGCACGATCATGCCGCCGATCGAATGCCCGATCAGCACCGGCTTCCTGAGCGCCAGTTGCGCGAGGAAATCCTTCAGCGCGGTCGCCAGGTTTTCGATGCTGGTCGTCTCCAGCGGTTTTGAGCCGCCGTAGCCCGGCATGTCCCAGGCGACTGTGCGATAGCGGTTGTCGAAACTGTCGAGTTGCTCGCGCCAGGCGCGCGCCGCGCCGCCGATGCCGTGCAGGAACACCAGCGCCGGGGCGCCGACGTCGCCGGCGGATTGATAGGTGAAACGACCGTCGCCGGTCGTCATTTTGTCGGGCTCGGCCACGGCGCGCCTCCGGATCGTTCATCCCGGCCCGATCCTAGCAGGACGGAGATATATGAAAAGCGATAGTTTTAGAATTGAAAGAATTTTCGGAGGCGGCCGCAGGTAAGCCAGGGACGGTCACTTCGCCGCGAATGGCGAGGCCGCCTTGGCGAGCTGCTTGATCTGCGCCGGACGAAGCGCCTTCAGCGCGCCGAGGAAGGCTTTCGCATTGTCGTTGCCGTAGGCGCGGCGACTGACGCCGAACAGTCCGATGCCGGCCTCGCCCTTGGCGTTGGTGACCCGCGCGTAGCGATAGGCGTTCCATTCGACGACGATTTCGCCGTTCTTGTCCTTATCGCTCATCAGGAAGTCGAGCAGCATTTCGCCGGTGGCATCGTTCTTGACCACAGCCATCTTGACGATCGGATCGGTGCCCTTGCGTGTGTTGAGCTTTTGCATCTGCGCGCCCACGGCATCGGCGACCTTGAGATTGCCTTTCAGGAGTTCGACCAGCAGCATTTCGCTGTAGCGCTCCACGGTCTGCGCCTTCGGCAGATATTCCTGTTTGATGTAGTTTGTCGACGGATGACTCGACCATGCCAGTTCGTAGGATTGACCGCCGAACGAAATTGGTCCCGGAATGTTCAGATGATCCTTCACCTGTGCCGACGCCGAAGCGGTCAGCGCGATAAACGCGATACAAAATGCACTCAACAAGCGGATCGCATATCGTGATGGCAGCAATGACATTTCGATACCTCGTTTCCAGTGTCCCGAATCCGAAGTTCGCTTGAGGGACTCGCCGGGAAAATGAAACGAACTTCTGAACCACCACACTAGCGAACGGAACCGGTATGCGGGACTTCAAGGACACCTTCGTCAGCAGAGAATACAGATTCAGCCTCGGCATCAATCCGGAAACCAACGGCTTCTATCTCTCGACTCCGGTTTCGGGATTCAATCGCGCCGCTGAATGGGAAGCTCACTTCACGATCACCGCCGCGCAATACGAGATGTTCCATGCGAATCCGGCGACAGCGGAATATTTTACCGAACAATGCCGCATGGGACGCTGCAATCACCTGTTGATCGATTCGTAGTTGCGCAGGGGGCGCTGCCTGCGCCATGTTGAGCCCACATTGCGGCCCGACTGTCGCAATTCAATTCGAATTGATCGCGTTCGAGAACAGGTGGAGCGAGTCCATGGCCCTCAAATCGGCCTTCAAATCCTTTCCCGTTGCGTTGGTACTGATCGCAATCGGTGCGACCGGCGCGCAGGCGCAATACGATCCAGGGGCGAGCATGAGCCTCGGCGCCGGGATGGGATCGATCGCGCTCGGACAATCGACATTGAGCGGCACCCGAAACATCGGCAAGCACACACGGCATTCCGATGAACTGTCGCCGACCATGCGCCGCTATTGCGCGCAATGGCCCAATGAAGGCGTGTGCCGCGCCGACCGTGCGCGAAAGGCGCGCCACGCATCGCCGTCGTCGCGGCGTCATAACGCGCAAGACCTGATGAAGGCGCGGATGCGCGCCATCACGCCGGAATATAATCGGCGGGTCCGGCTTCAAGGCAAGGTGGCGGCCGACCGCTGGCTGGCCGCCACCGCACGGGAGATGGGGCGGCGGGATGGCATGGCGGCGCGCGGCCGCTGAGCACGGCGCGCTGCGCGCGATATTTCGCATCGGTCGGTTTCGGGTGATGGGGTTGGGCTGGGCGGCCGATCTCGCTCCCTTCCTTGCAATTCTTTCAAGTCTAAAATAATGAGAAAGGACACACCGGGGAGGCACCGTGTCGAACCTGTCGGATTCGCATCATGCGCTGGTCACCGGCGGCGGCCGCGGCATCGGTCGCGCCATCGCGGAGGCGCTGATGCGCGCCGGCGCCACCGTCACCATTCTCGGCCGTGACCGCGCCACGCTGGAACGTGCGGTGCATGAGGGCGCGGCGCATCATGCGCTGGTGGTGGATGTGTCGGATCAGGCGGCGGTGAACGCGGCCGTTGCCGAGGCGGCGACGCGGCAACCGATCGACAGCCTCGTCGCCAATGCGGGTGCGGCGGAATCCGCGCCGTTCGGCAAGACCGACGCGGCGATGTTCCGCCGGATGCTCGACGTCAACCTGATGGGCGTGGTTCATGCCACGCAAGCGGTGCTGCCTTCGATGAAGGCGCGCAAGCGCGGCCGTATCGTCGCGGTGGCCTCCACCGCCGGGCTGAAAGGTTACGCCTATGTTAGCGCCTACGTCGCCGCCAAGCACGCCGTGGTCGGGCTGGTGCGCGCGCTAGCGCTGGAAGTGGCAGCGCAAGGCATCACCGTGAACGCGGTGTGCCCCGGTTTCACCGACACCGATCTGGTTGCGGGAAGCATCGACAACATCATGGCGAAGACCGGCCGCTCGCGCGAGGAGGCCGTCGCCGAACTCGCGAAGCACAATCCGCAGGGCCGTCTCGTCACGCCAGCGGAAGTCGCCGACTGCGTGCTGTGGCTCGTCGGCGAGGGCGCGAGCGCCGTCACCGGGCAGGCCGTTCCGGTCGCGGGCGGAGAGATCTGATGACCGTCGTATCTTACGGAGGGGAGAGAATTGGAAGCCGTCACCCCGAGGTGCTGTCGCGTAGCGACAGCCTCGACGAGCGACGGCGATCCCTCGAGGCTCGCGGCAAGAGCCGCTCGCACCTCAGGATGACGCCGTCGTATCAACTTCCATCCATTGCACTCTGACATTCCGGAGCATCCATGAGCAGAGCCGCCAATCCCGTCACGCTTCCGCTGGCGATGTATTCGCCGAAGCATTTTCTGCTCGCGGTGGTGGATCGCGTCGCCACCGTGACGCTGAATCGCCCCGAGCGGAAGAACCCGCTGACGTTCGAGAGCTATCGCGAACTGACCGACTTCTTCCGCGCCTGTGCGATGGACGACGAGGTGAAGGTGGTGGTGGTGACCGGCGCCGGCGGCAACTTCTCCTCCGGCGGCGACGTGTTCGAGATCATCGGGCCGCTGGTGGAGATGGATACCAAGGGTCTGACCGCGTTCACGCGGATGACCGGCGATCTGGTGAAGGCGATGCGCGCCTGTCCGCAGCCCATCGTCGCGGCGGTGGAAGGCATCTGCGCCGGCGCGGGCGCGATCATCGCGATGGCGTCGGACATGCGGATCGCCGCGACCGGCGCCAAGGTCGGCTTCCTGTTCAACAAGGTGGGCCTTGCCGGCTGCGATATGGGTGCGTGCGCGATCCTGCCGCGCATCATCGGCCAGTCGCGTGCGTCGGAGTTGCTCTACACCGGCCGCTTCATGACGGCGGAGGAGGGCGAGCGCTGGGGCTTCTTCAGCCGCATCGTCACGCCCGAGCATGTGCTGGCGCAAGCGCAGGCCCTGGCGAAACAGATCGCTGAGGGGCCGACGTTCGCCAACACCATGACCAAGCGGATGCTGGCGATGGAGTGGGCGATGTCGGTGGAGGAAGCCATCGAGGCGGAAGCGGTGGCGCAGGCGCTGTGCATGACCACCGAGGATTTCGCCCGCGCCTTCCATGCCTTCGCCAACAAGGTGCGCCCGGCGTTCCAGGGGAATTGACGGAGCGGCAACGTGCCGCCGAATTACTTGAAAACTAAAACAATGCGGGCGATGCTGTGTCGCGATGCATCGATGGCAGGTAGACCGATCCCATGATCCTCGATTCCGAGACCAAGGCGGCCGAGCATTCCGAGGACCATGGCGACGAGTTGCGGCTGTGGCTGCGGCTGCTCACCTGCACCAACCTGATCGAGGGTGAGGTGCGCCGCCGCCTGCGCGAGCGCTTCGACGTCACGCTGCCGCGCTTCGATCTGATGGCGCAGCTCGACAAGGCGCCGGACGGCATGACGCTCTCGGACGTGTCCAAGCGCATGATGGTGTCGAACGGCAACGTCACCGGGCTGGTGGAACGCCTCGTCGAATCCGGTCACCTCGACCGCCGCACCTCCGAGACCGACCGCCGCGTGCAGGTGATCCGCCTGACGCGCGCCGGCCGCGCCGAGTTTCGCAAGATGGCGGCCGAGCATGAATTGTGGATCGCCAGCATCTTCGGCGATCTGTCCGCCAAGGACGTGCAGGACCTGATGCGCCTGCTCGGCAAGACCAAGGTGTCGGCGCGCAAGGCGACGCAGCAGAAGGCGTGAGCCGTAGCGTTGTGCTCTCCGTCATGCCCCGCCATGTGCCGGGCATCCACGTCTTCAGGAGAGGCGGCAAGAAAAGACGTGGATGGCCGGGTCGAGCCCGGCCATGACAAGCATTGATTCATTGCCCGCAGCGAAATCGGCATTCGGCTGCATTTCCGCACCGCAGCGAAATGTTTCAACCCTAAAATTGTTGTTGCGTGGCCCCCGGCGTTGCGCGAAGATGCTTTAGATATAAAATGAATCGGGTGAGGCACCCTGCGCGCGTCCCGCACGATGGACGAAAGGTCGTTGTCGATGGTTGCAACCGCCAAATCCTTGTCCGCCGAATCTGTCGCATCCGATACCGCCACCGCGCATGTCGACACCTTCGCACGCGACAACTTGCCGCCGCGCGATCAGTGGCCGGAGATGATCTTCACCCGGCCGGAGCTGCAGTATCCAGCGCGTATCAATTGCGTGGCGCATTTCCTCGACCGCTGGGTGGCGCAGGGACGCGGCGATGCGCCATGTATCGTCAGCCCCACCGTCAGCTACAGCTATCGCGAACTGCAGGCGCTGGTGAACCGCATCGCCAACGTGCTGGTGAACGATCTCGGTCTCGTCACCGGCGGCCGCGTGCTGCTGCGCTCCGCCAACAATCCGATGATGGTTGCGACCTATCTCGCGGTGCTGAAAGCCGGCGGCGTGGTGGTGGCGACGATGCCGTTGTTGCGCGCCAAGGAACTGGTCTATCCGATCCGCAAAGCGAAAATTTCCATCGCGCTGTGCGACGGCAAGCTGCGCGACGAGATGGAGAAGGCGCGGGCGCAGAGCGATGAATTGAAGCACGTTCTCTATTGGGGTGCGGACGGCGCCGACTCGCTCGATGCGCTGATCGTGAAGGCGAGCCCGGAGTTCGCGGCGATCGATACCGCGGCGGATGACGTCTGCCTGATCGCGTTTACGTCCGGTACCACCGGCGATCCGAAGGGCACCATGCATTTCCATCGCGACATGCTGGCGGTGTGCGACAGTTTCGCCGGCAATATCCTGCGCGCGACGCCGGAAGATCGCTTCATCAGTTCCGCGCCGCTGGCGTTTACGTTCGGCTTCGGCGGCGTGCTGTTTCCGATGCACATCGGTGCGTCGTTCGTGGTGCTGGAAAAGGTTGCGCCCGACGATCTGCTCGACGCCATCGAACGCTACAAGGCGTCGGTGTGTTTCACCGCGCCGACCGCCTATCGCGCGATGCTGGCGAACTATGCGAAGCACGACATGTCGTCCTTGCGCAAATGCGTCTCCGCCGGCGAGACCCTGCCGAAGAGCACGTATGAAGCATGGTTGAAGACGACCGGCATCAGGATCATCGACGGCATCGGCGCCGCCGAGATGCTGCACATCTTCATCAGTGCGCGCGAGGAGGACATTCGCCCCGGCGCGACCGGAAAGCCGGTGCCGGGCTATGAGGCGAAGATTGTCGACGACGATGGTCGCGACCTGCCGGCGGGCGAGATGGGACGGCTCGCGGTGCGCGGCCCCACCGGCTGCCGCTATCTCGCCGACGAGCGGCAGAGGAAGTTCGTGCAGAACGGCTGGAACCTGACCGGCGACACCTACATCATGGATGCCGACGGGTACTTCTGGTATCAGGCGCGCTCCGACGACATGATCATTTCCGCCGGCTACAACATCGCCGGTCCCGACGTCGAGGCGGCGCTGCTGACGCACGACGCGGTGGCCGAATGCGGCGTGGTCGGCGCGCCGGACGAGGCGCGCGGGATGATCGTCAAGGCTTACGTGGTGCTGCGGCCGGGTGTGACCGCCGACGCGGCGCTGGTGAGCGCGTTGCAGGATCACGTCAAGCGTGAGATCGCGCCGTACAAGTATCCGCGCGCGATCGTGTTTCTCGATCAGTTGCCGAAGACCCAGACCGGCAAGCTGAAGCGTTTTACGCTGCGGCAGATGGCGATGGCGAGCGACGCCGCGCCGCCGTCGGCTGCCGGATGACAGGAGTATCGTTGTGACCACGACCAAGGGGCCGGCGCTGTCGGTGCTGCCGGGCGCGAAGACCGAAGCTGCAAGCACTGTGGAGGTGTTGCAGCCGAGCGGCTGGCCGATGCCGAAAGGGTATTCGAACGGCATGGCGGCGGAGGGGCGGCTGATCGTCACCGGCGGCGTGATCGGCTGGGACGCGTCGAACCGGCTGGCGGACGGCTTTCTGGGGCAGGTGCGGCAGGTGCTGGAGAACATCGTTGCCATCCTCGCGGAGGGCGGTGCGAAGCCGGAGCACCTGATGCGGCTGACGTGGTACGTCGTCGATATCGACGAGTATCTCGACAACCTCAAGGGCCTCGGCGCAATCTATCGCGAGACGATCGGCGCGCATTATCCGGCGATGGCGCTGGTGCAGGTGGTGCGGCTGGTCGAGAAGGCCGCGCGGGTCGAGATCGAGGCGACGGCGGTGGTGCCGAAGTGATTGTCGTCCTGTCGCTCTGCCATTGAGATCGTCATGCCCGGGCTCGTCCCGGGCATCCACGTCTTAAAGCACCTCGGCAAGCAAGACGTGGATGGCCGGAATAAATCCGGCCATGACGACGCGTGTGCGAGAACGCTGGCAACCTACCTCACCGTTCTCCAACAAACTCCTTCGGCGTCTTGCCGGTGACCTGGCGGAACGCGTGGCAGAAGGCGGGGAAGCTGTTGTAGCCCATTTCCGCCGCGGTCTGCTTGATCGAGCGATGCGGGTCGAGCGCCCAGCGCTCGATCGCGGACGCGATGCGGGCGCGCTGGCTCCACGCCTTGAAGCTGAGATGAGTTTCGCTGGAGAACAGCCGCGACAGCGTCCGCGCCGACGTGCCGACCTGCCGGGCAATGTCGGCGATATCGTGGTTCACCATCGGCGCGGCCAGCACGAGGTCGGCGGCGGCGCGGCAACGCGGTTCGCGCGGCAGCGGGATGAAGGTGGTCGGGTCCTCGGCCTGATGCAACTCCAACATGATGAGCCGCAGCAACAGGTCTTCGCGGGTGGTGGCGCGCTCGCGCTCGAACAGCGCCAGAATGGCTTCGCGCAGCAGCGGCGAGACGCGAATGACGAATTCGGAATCGAGGCCGGGGTTTATTCGCGTCAGCCAGTCCGATTCGAAATAAAGCGTCCGCATTTCGATATCGGCCAGCACACCGATGGCATGTTCGAGCCGTGCCGGCACCCACACCGCGCGGCCGGGCGGCACCAGCCAGCGGCCCTTCGGCGTCGTCACCTGCATGGTGCCGCTGGCCGCGAATACCAGTTGCGCCTGACGATGGATGTGGGTGTCGTGATGCGTTCCGCGCGGGTATCGGCAGCCCAGGAGATGCACGCCGTCGCCGAAATTCCCTTTCAATCCGATCGGCATTTCTGGCTTTTGCGCGACAGTCATTGGCGGAATCCCGTGGACTGCATGTCCTATAGTGTACCAGAGTATATTCGTCCGCAGGATTTGCCACATGAACGACGCATCTCGGGTCATCCGCTACGTCAACGCCGCGCATTTCATCGATCACTACGCCATGCTGATCTTCGCCGCGGCGGTGATCATCATGGGGCCGGCGATGGGCCTCGCCTATTCGGAACTGCTGCCCTATGCGACGCCGGCCTTCGTGGCGTTCGGTGCCGGATCGCTGGTCACCGGCTGGCTCGGCGACCGCTGGAGCCGTCGCCACATGATGGTGATCTACTTCTTCGGCATCGGCGCGGCGATGATTTCGGTCGGGCTGGTGCAGACGCCGCTGCAACTGGGCGCCGCGCTGCTGGGGATCGGCATCTTCGCCTCGATCTATCATCCCGTCGGCACCGCGATGCTGGTGTCCTATGCGGACAAGCTCGGCAGCCAGATGGGCATCAACGGCTTGTGGGGCAATTTCGGCGTGGCGTCGTCGGCGCTGGTCACCGGCGTCATCGGCCAGTATTTCGGTTGGCGTTGGGCCTTCATCGTGCCGGGCCTCGTCACCGTCGCCATCGGCGTCGCGTTCATGGCCTCGGTGGTGCACGAGGACCGTAGGGGCAGCAAGCAGGCGGCGGCGCAGGTGCGCATCGCGAGGAACGACATGTGGCGCGTGCTGCTGGCGTTGCTGGTGGTGGTGATCGCGATCTCGACCACGTTCAACGCCATCACGGTGTCGCTGCCGAAGCTGTTCGCCGAACGGTTGGCGGATCTGACGCACAACGTGGCGCTGCTCGGCGTGATCGCTGCGGGCGTCTATGTGTTCGGCGCGGCAACGCAGTACACTATCGGCAGGCTGATCGACCGCTATTCGCTGAAAGCCGTGTTTCTGCCGATGTCGGTGGTGTTGCCGCCGCTGTTGTATCTCGCGGCCACGGCGAGCAACTGGGCACTGATCGCCGCCGCGATCGGTATCGTCATCGGCCTGTTCGGTCAGATCACCATCAACGACGCCATGGTCGGCAAGTACACCGCCGAGGAGTGGCGCTCGCGCGCTTTCGCCGTGCGCTATTTCGTCGGCTTCACCGCGGCCGGTGCATCGGTCGGGCTGGTGGCGTGGCTCTACGCGCAGGGCGGCTTCAGCCTGATGCTGTATGCCTTCGCCGGGCTGTGCCTGTTGGTGGTGGTGGCCGCGCTGATCCTGCCGCGGGAAACGCCGGCGCCGTTGCCGGCACTCGAACCCGCCACCTGACGGCGGCCGAAATAAAAAGGCTGGCACAATGGCCAGCCTTGAAGGCAAGTATAGCTGTAAAATCAAGTGTTAAGAGCAATTGGAGGGCCCGCTTTCGCGGGTAATTGGGATGCGTCAGCATGACGCAGCCGCATCCCAGCCATTCAACTATCGCGCGAGTAGGCAGTCCGCGTCCCCCATTTGGGGGGGATGAGAAAATTATTAGTGGGTAGGCGGGCTCGCGTCTCTCACGGACCGGAGCGGCCGATCTCGGCCGCCTGACGCAGATAGGAAACCTGCTGCTGCCGATTCGGGCCTGCTTCGTTCCGAGCCTGTTCCACAGGTTAACGCCCGGCCGCGCGGCGTCGCGTTTTGGGACACAGGGAGGACGAGTTCAGATCCGCGGCAGCCGCCAACCGACGACGGTGGCCTGAAGCGTGCCGCCGGTGGCGGAATTCCGCCATTCGCCATCGGTGAAGCAGCAGGGAAACGGCAACAGATAGGTGCCGCTATGATCCTCGCACAACACCTGAACGGTTTGGTTGGGTGACGGGTGCCCCTGGCCGTTGAATTCTGCCAGCCGTCGTTCGCGTGTGGTCATGAAATATGGCTCCGGCAAAACAAAATCAGCGCCCGACCTTTTGCGGATACGGGACGCCCAACAAAAGTGTTGAGTCGACAAATTTCAGCTGCGGAATGCGGCCATGATGTGATGCGTGCTGCGCTATCCGCGCATGGCATCAGCGCGTTCGTCCGCAGGCATCGTCAGCGATTTGCGGAACCGGCGGTCCCGCTTGAGATACCATTCGCGGCTCATCGCTTCCTCGCGGGTGGCGAAGCGCTCGACATGCAGCAACACCCATTGCCGCCCGCGCGTCGAGCGCGCGCCGGTTCCGGCATTGTGCTGCGCCAGCCGGCGTTCGACGTCGAGCGTCCAGCCCACGTAAGTGAGATAACGGCGCCCGTCCGCGCAACCGATCACATAGACGAATGATTCCATCGCTGTATTGGTCTCACGGATCGCAGCATGCGGCAATTCGATCCATCATTCTGCCGCGACGTGCGGTCGCGCGTTGACACCGGCGGGCCGTGTCGGCTTCGCTATCCGGCAAAGCATGGAAGGGACCTTTGATGCGACATGCGACAATGGCGATGCTGCTGATGGTTTTGGGGGCAGGAACGGCCGCCGATGCGCGAGCGCAGGACGTGCCGGGCATCGAAATCTGCACCGCCGAAAAGGACATGGCGCGCCGCACCGGCTGCCTGCAAAGCAACGTCAATTTCCTTAAAGCCACAATGACGAAGATGGACCTCGACCATCAGCGCAAGCTGGACGCGGCGACACGGCAGATCGAGGCGCTGAAAGCCGCGGTCGTCGCGTTGCAGAAGCGGGTCGATGAATTGCAGGCCGCGCAGAAAAAGCCTGAGCCCGCCACACCGGCCAAGGATGGCAAGGACGCGACAAAGGAGAGCGGTGAGGGCGCGAAGAAGTAGAAGAACAAACGTAGTAATTGGTCATGGCCGGGACAAGCCCGGCCATGACGTCGTTGTTAGGTTATGCGTAGCCTCTGCGGCACGAATGCCGATCGAGGCACGACGAGGAAACTTTACGAATTCTTTTCGCCGCTCATCAGCGGGCCGAACAACTCCCAGCTCTCGCCCTCGAACTTGATCATCTGCAACTGCTCGATCGGTCCGAAGTCGGTCGGGCTGGTCTTGATCTTGACACCCGGCAGGTAGATGCCGATCTCGAAATTGAGATTTGCAGCCTGCTTCATGATGTTCTCGCGGGTGAGGTTGTCGCCGCATTTGCGCAGCACTTCCTCGAAGCCCTTGGCGACGCCGTAGCCGAACACGGTCGCACCGTCGTCAAGGTTGCCTTCGGGATAGTACTTCTTCATGAAGGCGCGCCATTCGTTCATGGCGGGATCGTTGTCCCACTTCTTGTCCTTCGGGTCCTTCATGTAGGCGGCGCTGAGGATGCCCTGGCCGTTCTCGTAGCCGGCGGGCTTCATCACGCTGCCGACCGAGATCGACACGTTGGTGAGGAAGTGCACCGGCTTCCACCCCAACTCCGCGACCTTCTTGATCGCCTGCGCGGCGAACTTCGGCGTGGTGATGTTGACGAAAATGTCCGGATTGGCGGTCCTGATCTGCACCACCTGCGAGTCGACCGTCGGCTGCGACACCTCGTAAGGCGCCTCGACCTTGATCATGCTGACCTTGTCGCCGAGACCCTCCTTCAGGCCGATGACGTAGTCCTTGCCGAAGTCGTCATTCTGGTAGAGCAGGCCGATGGTCTTGCCGGGATAGTTCTTCAGGATATAGGCGGCGTAGATGCGCGCTTCGACCTGGTAGCTCGGCTGCCAGCCCATGGTCCACGGATGGTGCTTCGGATCGTTCCACTTCGCCGCGCCGGTCGACACGAACAACTGCGGAATCTTCTTGCTGTTCATGTATTTCTGAATCGCGGTGTTGCCCGGCGTGCCGAGCGGATTGGCGAGGAACAGCACCTCGTCGCTTTCGACCAGTTTGCGCGCCTGTTCCACCGTCTTCGGCGGGCTGTAGGCGTCGTCATAGGAGATGAACTTGATCTTGCGACCGTTGATGCCGCCTTTCTCGTTCAGCATGTTGAAGTAAGCCGCTTCGGTCTTGCCGATCGTCGCGTAGGACGAGGCCGGACCGCTATACGGCATGATGTTGCCGATCTTGATCTCGGTATCGCTGGCGCCGGTATCGTATTTTTTCTGGGCGTTGGCGCTGCCGGCCAAGGCTGTCATCAACACGGCGGCAAGCGCTGCCGTCGTTACGTGAGACACGTGTCGTCGCATGGTGTTCTCCCTGAATGTTTCTTGTGTGGCCGCGGCCTGATCCGTCTTGATGCGGATCTGAGGGCATCGGCGCGCGCAGTATGCATGATCGGGAGAGCCGCGCCAGCTTCGCATATGTTGCAGGCGCGAATTGCGTGTTGTGAAATTCGCGTGCGGCGTCAGTGGCCCTTGAAATCCGGCGGGCGCTTTTCAAGAAACGACGCCATGCCTTCGCGAAAATCCGCAGTGCGGAACAGCGGCAGCAATTGCAGGAAGACATGATGCACGTGATCGCCGAAACTCTCGGCTAGACCCGCGCGCATCATGCGCTTGGCGGCCTGCACCGCGAGCGGGGCATTGCCGGCGATTTCGGCGGCGACGGCGTTGGCCCGCGATGTCAGATCGGTCGTCGGCACCACCTCGTTGGCGAGACCCATCTCGAGGCTTTCCTTCGCGGAGAGCGTGCGCCCGGTGAAAATCAGCTCCGCGGCCTTGGCCCAGCCGATCATGCGCGGCAGAAACCAGGTGCCGCCGGACTCCGGCACCACGCCGCGCTTGACGAAGGCGGCGGCAAATTTCGCGCTCTCCGCCATGATGCGGATGTCGCAGCCGAGCGCCATGTCCATGCCGTAGCCGGCGGCACTGCCGTTCAGCGCGCAGATGGTCGGCTTCTCCATGTTGAAGAGGATAGTCGGCGGCGCGGTCTTGAGGTCGAGCGTGGTGACGGCATTGTTTGTGTCGTTCTGCGAACCGATGCCGCTGCCTTTCGTGGCGGCCGTCATATCGAGGCCGGCGCAGAAGGCGCGCCCGGCGCCAGTGAGGATGACGACGCGCACCGCCGGATCGGCGTCGGCCTTCAGCAGCAGTTGGCCGAGCAGCATCAGCATCTCGCGCGAGATGGTGTTGAGCCGTTCCGGCCGGTTCAGTGTCAGGGTCGCGATGCCGTCGCGCACCTCATAGAGCACTTCGTCGTCGAGGGTTTGGATGGCGGGAGCGGACTGGGTCGGCATCGATTTCGTCTTTCCTGATTTGGCGGATCTGGCGTGAGGTTGAAGTCGACGCCGCGCACCGCAGGGTGACGGCCGGTTTCATGGTTACCTCATCAGGCTCAGGAACGAAGGTCAATCGTGATCGGCGTGTGCCGACCTGAACGCAGGTTGCGCATGGCTGCCTCGCGACGGAGCCGGACGACCGCGCCTTGGCAGGCCAAAAGTTGTTTGCTTTACTCGCGTCATGTTGCACGCGATGATCGCGGCAAGACCAGAGCACATAAGAAAAGCAAAGGAATTTCCATGGCCAATGTCCGCGTCCTCGCCACCGATCTCGCGTTTCCCGAAGGTCCGGTGGTGCTGCCGGACGGCTCGGTGGTGCTGGTCGAAATC
The DNA here is from genome assembly GCA_023386885.1 of Pseudomonadota bacterium. Taxonomy (GTDB): domain Bacteria; phylum Pseudomonadota; class Alphaproteobacteria; order Rhizobiales; family Xanthobacteraceae; genus 62-47. Next base: position 25,779 of record JAEWIX010000052.1, on the reverse strand, counting down.
CGCGCGCAGCAACTCACCCGCGTGTGGCCGGATGGCCGCAAGGAAGTGGTTGCCAAGATGCCCGGCGGGCCGAACGGTGCGGCGATGGGGCCGGACGGCAAGATCTACGTCTGCAACAACGGCGGCTTCAGCTGGACGGCCTCGCGCGGCACGATGATGCCGGGCGCGCCGGCGCCGCACGAGTATATCGGCGGTTCGATCCAGCGCGTCGATCTCAAAACCGGCAAGGTCGAGACGCTGGCGGAGCGCTGCGGCGATCATCCGTTGAAGGGGCCGAACGATCTGGTGTTCGACAAGCAGGGCGGGCTGTGGTTCACCGACCTCGGCAAGCGCCGCGCGCGCGACATGGACGTCGGCGCGGTCTATTACATGCAGCCGAATGCGGGCGAGGTGGTGGAAGCGGTGTTCGGCATGTTGCCGGCTAACGGCATCGGCCTCTCCCCGGATGAGAAGACCGTTTATGTCGCGGAGACGCCGACCGCGCGGCTGTGGGCCTACGATCTCGCGGCGCGCGGCGAGGTGAAGCCGGGCGACGTGATCTATCGCGGCGAGCGCGGCAAGCCGATCTGCGGCCTCGGCGGTTATCAGATGTTCGACTCGCTGGCGGTGGAAGCCTCCGGCAACGTCTGCGTCGCCACGCTGATCTCCGGCTGCATCTCGGTGATCGCGCCGGACGGCAAGCTGGTGGAGCAGATCGAGACCGGCGATCGCGTCACCACCAACATCGCCTTCGGCGGGCCCGAGTTGAAGACCGCTTACATCACGCTGTCCGGTCGCGGCGAACTGATCGCGATGGACTGGCCGCGCGGCGGCCTGCCGCTGAATTTCCTGAACAAGTAATCGAAAGAAAACCGATGCCCTGGCTGCAACCTGTCACCTTGAAGGGCGAACACGCCTCTCTCGAGCCGCTGTCGTCCGCGCATCGCGACGGGATGATCGAGGCGGTGAAGGACGGCGACCTCTGGAAGCTGTGGTACACCGCGATCCCCGCGCCGGATAAAATGGACGCCGAGATCGCGCGCCGCCTCGATCTGCAACAGAAGGGCGCGATGCTGCCGTTCACGGTGAAGGATGCCGATGGCAAGATCGCCGGCATGACCACCTACATGAACGTCGATGCGCCGAACCGTCGCGTCGAGATCGGCTCCACGTGGTACGCGAAGCGGGTGCAACGCACGCCGCTCAACACCCAGTGCAAGCTGATGTTGCTGACGCATGCGTTCGAGAAGCTCGATTGCATCGCGGTCGAGTTCCGCACGCATTTCTTCAATCACCAATCGCGGCGCGGCATCGAGCGGCTCGGCGCTAAACAGGACGGCATCCTGCGCAATCACAGCATCTCGCCGAACGGTACGCTGCGCGACACCGTGGTGTTCAGCATCATCGCCTCGGAATGGCCGACGGCGAAGGCGCATCTGACCTATCAATTGAATGAAAGAGTGCGGTAGCTCCGCCACAGCAACATGGACACCTTCGACTATGTGATCGTCGGCGCCGGCTCGGCCGGATGCGTGCTCGCCAATCGGCTGAGCGAGGATGCCGGCGTCACGGTCTGCGTGCTGGAAGCGGGGCCGCGCGACTGGCACCCGTACATTCATCTGCCGGCCGGTTTCATCAAGACGTTCTACGATCCCAAGATCAACTGGTGCTACTCGCAGGAGCCGGGGCCGGGAACGGCGGGCCGTCGCATCTTCGCGCCGCGCGGCAAGACGCTCGGCGGATCGAGTTCGATCAACGGCCACATCTATAATCGCGGCCAGCATCAGGATTTCGATACCTGGGCGCAACTCGGCAATCGCGGCTGGGGTTATCCCGACGTGCTGCCGTATTTCCGGCGGCTTGAGCGGCGCATCGGCGAGGGCGAGGACACCTATCGCGGCCGCGACGGCGGGCTGACCGTCACCGACATCGGCTGGAGCGATGCGTTGTGCGATGCCTTCATTGCCGGCGCGGTGAGCCTCGGTATTCCGCGCAATCCCGACTACAACGGCAAGACGCAGGAGGGCGTGTCCTACGCCCAGCGCACCATTCACAACGGCCGCCGGGTCAGTTCGGCGACCGCGTTTCTGCATCCGGCGATCAAGCGCGGCAACGTCCACGTCATCACGCACGCGCATGCGACCAACGTGGTGTTCGACGGCAAGCGCGCGGTCGGCGTGCGCTACGCCAAGGGCGGGCGCGGCGGCGCGATGCATGAGGTGCGGGCGCGGAAAGAGGTGATCCTCTCGGGCGGCACCTACAATTCGCCGCAACTGTTGCAACTCTCCGGCGTCGGCGATCCGGCGCTGCTGCAGTCGCTGGGCATCGAATTACGTCATGCGCTGCCGGGCGTCGGCGAAGGCTTGCAGGATCACTATGCGCCGCGTTCGGTGGCGCGGGTGAAGAACATCAGGACCATCAACGAGCGCGCGCGGGGATTAAATCTCGCGCTGGAAGCGATCAAGTGGGCGACGACGCGGCGCGGCATTCTCGCGCTGTCGCCGACCATGGTTTACTGCTTCTGGCATTCCGGCGAGACTACCGAAAGCTCCGACCTGCAACTCACCTTCACGCCGGCGAGCTACAAGGAAGGCGTGCAGGGCAAGCTGGAAGATGAGCCGGGGATGACCGTCGCATCGTGGCAGCAGCGGCCGGAAAGCCGAGGCTATGTGCGTTGTCGCACTAGCGATCCGTTCGAGGCGCCGCTGATCCAGACCAACTATCTCGATGCCGAACTGGATCGCCGCGTCGTCGTGGCCGGCATGAAGCTGGCGCGGCGTTTGCTCGCCTCGCAACCGCTTGCGCCGTACTATGCGCACGAGGATTTTCCGGGACCGAACGTCGTGACCGACGACGAGTTTTTGGCGGCAGCGATGGAGCGCGGCACCACCACGTTCCATCCCGGCTGCACCTGCCGGATGGGTCCGGCGAGTGCGCCGTGGGCCGTCGTTGATGATCGGCTGCGCGTGCATGGCCTCGAAGGCCTGCGCGTGGTCGATGCCTCGATCATGCCGCGCATGATCTCCGCGAACCTCAACGCTTCCACCATGATGATCGCCGACAAGGCGTCGGATTTCATCCGGGGGAAAGAAGGGTTGGCGAGCGCGGACGTTAGCGCGGCGTCATCCTGAGGTGCGAGCGAGAGCGAGCCTTCAAGGGTGAAATCGTCGTCTTGTGATAACCGGCCGGTCCTCACGCCACCTCGCGCCGATACAGCGTATCGACGGTGACGGTGCCCACTGCACGGGAGACGCAAGGACAGATCTTGCGGTTCTCGTGTTTCTGTTCGTCGCTGAAGAACACGTCGCGATGGTCTATAGCGCCGTCGACGGCGACGACATCGATGGCGCAGACGCCGCATTCGCCGCGCTGGCAATCGGAAATCACCTCATATCCGGCGTCGTTCAGCGCCGCCAGCATCGAGCGCGACTGCGGCACCTCGATCTCGGCGCCGGTATCGCGAAGGCGCACGCGAAAATATTCGGTGAGCAGCAGGCCGCTGGAGCCGAAGGTTTCGAACCGCAGGTCGCTTGCCGCGCGGCCGGCGGCCGCCCAGCTTTTCCGCGCCGCCTCCAGCATCCGCATCGGGCCGCACATAATGGTGAGCGCATCGGGCGGCAGGGCCGCGAACGCTGCATCGAGATCGAGCCGCCGCGCTTCGTCGCGGGCATGAACGGTGAGGCGGTCGCCGAGCAGCGCCGCCAGTTCGTCGCGATAGGCCGCATCGCCTCGTGACTTCACAGCGTAGTGCATCGTCAGATTGACGTCCTTGCGCGCCAGCGCGCCCGCGATGCCGAGCATCGGCGTGATGCCGATGCCGCCGGCGATCAGGCAGTAGTTTTTGCGGGTCCAGTCGATCTCGAACAGCGAGGCGGGATTGGACACGTCGATCCGCGCGCCTTCTTGCAGAGCCCACATCGCACGCGAGCCACCGCGGCTGTCCTCGGCGCGACGCACCGCGATCCGGTAGGCGGCCGGATCGAACGCGCCGACCAGCGAGTAGCAGCGGGTGTCGCGTCGGCCGTCGATGTCGATGCCGACCTGAATGTGGCTGCCGACGGCCGCCGGCGCGATCTCGCGACGGTCGGGATGCAGCACGAATTCGCGGATCGTCGGCGTCAGGTCGCGAATGCGGGCCACGGTGCAGCCGGACCAGGTTTCGGCAAAGCGCATGACGCGCCTCCTTGATTCAAATCGACGGCGACTGGATCAGCCGCAACGCCGGCACCAGTTCGAGATGGTCGCGGCTGCGCAGCGCGAGGCGCAGGTTGCGCGCGGCGAGGCGCGCGTGCTCGCGCATCACCGCTTCGGCGCGGCTGCCTTCGCGATTGGCGATGGCGTCGACGACGATGTGGTGATGGTCGTTGGCGATCAGCAGGATCTGGTGCGCTTGCGGCAGTTTGGATTGTGCCATGACGAAGCCGCTGGGCGAGGCGAACGGCAGCGCCGAGGCGCGGTCGATCTGGCGGACCAGCGGCGGGCTGCCGGATAATTCGGTGAGCAACGCGTGGAAGCGCGCATTCAGCGTCACGTACGCGGAGAAGGCTTCTTCCGACAGCGGGTCCTGCCGCACCAGTTGATCGATCTCGTCGAGCGCCTGCTCCAACGGTTCGAGACTGCGGGCGGATGCGCCGCGCTCGGCGGCGAAGCGCGCGGCGAGGCCTTCCAGCGTGCCGCGCAACTCGATGGAATCGAGAATGTCGCGCTCGGAAAACGCTTTCACCATGAAGCCGCCGGAGGGAATTGCCTCCAGCAGTCCTTCCTCCTCGAGACGCACCAGCGCCATGCGCACCGGCGTGCGCGACGCGCCGGTGGTTTCCACCGCCTGCAATTCGGAAATGCGCTCGCCGGGCCGCATCGCGCCGGTGAGGATCTGCTCGCGCAGGGCAAGCTGCGCGCGCACCGTCTGGGATACGGAGCGATCGGAGTCGCGTTCGCTCATCGCCATTACTCCGCCGCCTGCATGGACGAGGCGGCAGTGCGCTCTCTCGCGATCATGCGGTCGATCATCCGCCGTGCCCACATCGCACCGGCGTCAATGTTGAGGTTGTAGAACACGCGACCGGGATTCTCGTCCATCGCGCGCTGCTGTGCCTCGAGGATGATTTCGTCCTCATGGAAGATGCCGGAGACGCCTTCGCGGATTTCCGTCGTCAGTTTCTGTTCGGTGAGGCGGTGGTTGCGCACGAACGCCCAGAAATAATGACAGGTCTTGTCGGTCTCCGGCGTGATGGTGTTGAGCACGTAGCCGTTGACGCCCTGCGAGCGGTCGCCTTCCGGCGCGCCGGTGCCGGCGGGCGCAACGCCGACGTCGATGTTGACGGTGCAGGGACCCTGAAAGTGAATGATCTGCCAGCGGTCCACCGGGCCGGACTTGCCGAGTTGCTTGGCCCAGAACGGCGGCGGTTCGATGCCGTGCATCCAGCGCGTCACGGTCACCGTGTCGTCGCCATGGGTGACGTCGAACGGTGCTTCCGCCACCGCATCATTGCCGATCGAGCCGCCATGCACGAACGCCTCGTGGGTGAGGTCCATCAGGTTGTCGACCACGAGCCGGTAGTCGCATTTGACGTGGATGGTCTTGCCGTCGCCGGCCCATGCCGGATCGTTATTCCAGTGCATGTCCGGCACCAGCGCGGGATCGGCCAGCGCCGGGTCGCCCATCCACAGCCAGACGAAGCGATGGCGCTCCACGGTGGGATAGGCGCGCACGCAGGCGGATGGATTGATGGTTTCCTGCGAGGGCATGAAAGTGCAGCGGCCCTGCGCGTTGTATTTCAGTCCGTGATAGCCGCAGACCACCGTGTCGCCGTCGAGCCGGCCGTGGGAGAGCGGCACGAGGCGATGCCAGCAGGCGTCTTCCAGCGCCACGACCTCGCCGGACGAGGCGCGGTACATCACCACATGCTTGCCGCAGATCGTCCGGGGAAACAGCGCGTGCTTGATATCGACGTCCCAGGCAGCGGCGTACCAGGCATTCACGGGGAACGGGCGCTCGGTCACGGCAAAATCTCCCAAACTGTTGTTGGGATGCAGTATGTATACAGAATATTCTTAAATCAATCGATTTAGGCCGATTTATCGTCGATAATCGCCATTACTGTATACTTAATTCCATAAATCTCGCCCCGGCACATGAAAAAGCCGCCCCGAGGGGCGGCTTTTCGGCTGGGTCGATGCCTGGAACGACTATTCGTAGACGAACGCAGCGTCCTTGAGGTCGATCTTCGGAAACTCGTCCTTCTCGGCCCAGTAGTCCTGGTTGTGCTGCCATTCCGGCTTGTCGCCGCGCTTCGGCAGCAGATGCATGCCGCGCATCATGTAGCCGGGATTGAAATTCTCCGGATCGATCCAGTCGAGCAGCGGCATGTCGCTGTCTTCCGCGCGTAGCGCCGGCGTCACCTTGCGCGCGCCGATCGCCTTCATGTGCTTGAGCATGGCGCAGACGAAATCGGCGACGAGATCGACGCGCAAGGTCCAGCTCGCACGGAAATAGCCGAACACCCAGACCAGGTTCGGTACGCCGGTGAACATCATGCCGCGATAGGTCACGGTGTCGGCGAAGTTGAGCGGTTTGCCGTCGATGGAGAATGCGATGTCGCCGGTCGGCAGCAGGTTGAAGCCGGTGGCGGTGACGATGATATCGGCTTCGAGCATCTTGCCGGATTTCAGCGCGATGCCGGTTTCGGTGAAGCGTGCGATCTCGTCGGTGACGACCGATGCCTTGCCTGCCGCGATGCCCTTGAACAGGTCGCCGTCGGGAATGAAGGCGATGCGTTGCCGCCACGGCCGGTAGCGCGGCGTGAAGTGGGTCTTGATGTCGTAGTTCGGCCCGAGATAGGCAACGACGCCGGCCATCAGGTCCTGCTTTGCGCCTTCCGGATCCTTGAAGGTCTTTCGCGTGAAGGCGTCTTGTTCGTACAAAATCTTGCGGCGGACGATTTCGTGAATCCAGCTTTCATCCACTTGCAGCCGGCGCAGTTCGTCGGCGATCTCGATGGCGTTGCGGCCAACGCGGAAGTAGGTCGGCGAGCGTTGCAGCATGGTGACGTGGGCGCAATCGTCGGCGATGTTCGGCACCAGCGTCGCGGCGGTGGCGCCGGAGCCGATCACGATCACCTTCTTGTTCTTGTAGTCGAGGTCGGTCGGCCACTTCTGCGGATGGACGATCTTGCCCTTGAAGGCCGCCATCTCCGGCCACTCCGGCGTATAGCCCTCGGTGTGGCGGTAGTAGCCCTGACACATCCAGAAGAAGTTGGTGGTGAAGCGCAGCCGCTCGCCGGTGTCGCTGCGCTCGGCGATGATGGTCCAGACATTGTCTTCGTTCGACCAGTCGGCGCTGAGGATGCGGTGGTGATAGCGGATGTGACGGGCGAGATCGTTCTCCTCGATCACGTCGCCCATGTATTTCAGGATTTCTTCGGCGGTCGCGATCGGCGCACCGACCCACGGCTTGAAGCGATAGCCGAAGGTGTAGAGATCGCTGTCGGAGCGGATGCCGGGATAGCGATGCGTCCACCAGGTGCCGCCGAAATGATCCTGCGCCTCCAGCGCCACGAAGGTGGTGCCGGGACATTGCGTGGTCAGGTGATAGGCGGCGCCGACGCCGGAAATGCCGGCGCCGACGATCAGCACGTCGAAGTGTTCGGTTGCGAGGGAGGAGGCCGGCTCGATCTTGCTTTGCACGTTCACGGCGGCAGCCTCCTTCTTCTCTTGTCGTCTGACGTCAGCGGAATTCGAGCGACTGTCGCCGCCCGCCGACGCAGCATCTTGCGTGCAGACGCTATTGGAGCGTCGTGCTCACACCTCGCGGCGGCTGAGGAAGGCGAGGCGCTCGAACAGGTGGACATCCTGCTCGTTCTTCAAGAGCGCGCCGTGCAGCGGCGGGATCAGCTTGCGCGGATCGCGCTCGCGCAGCATCTCCGGCGAGAACTCCTCGTTGAGCAAGAGCTTGAGCCAGTCGAGCAGCTCGGAAGTGGAGGGCTTCTTCTTCAGGCCGGGAACTTCGCGCACCTCGAAGAAGATCTTCAGCGCTTCCTGCACCAGCCGCTTCTGGATATCGGGGAAGTGGACGTCGACGATCTGCGCCATCGTCTCCTGATCCGGGAACTTGATGTAATGGAAGAAGCAGCGGCGCAGGAAGGCGTCCGGCAGTTCCTTCTCGTTGTTCGAGGTGATCATGACGATCGGGCGTTCTTTGGCCTTGATCGTCTCGCCGGTCTCGTAGACGTAGAACTCCATGCGGTCGAGTTCGAGCAGCAGGTCGTTCGGAAACTCGATGTCGGCCTTGTCGATCTCGTCGATCAGCAGCACGGGACGCTTGCCGTGGGTGAAGGCTTCCCACAATTTGCCGCGCTTGATGTAGTTCGAAATGTCGGACACGCGCGCATCGCCGAGCTGGCTGTCGCGCAGGCGCGAGACCGCGTCGTATTCGTAGAGGCCCTGCTGCGCCTTGGTGGTGGACTTGATGTGCCAGGTCAGGAGCGGCGCGCCGATCGCCTTGGCGACTTCCTCGGCCAGCACCGTCTTGCCGGTGCCGGGCTCGCCCTTCACCAGCAACGGGCGTTCGAGCACGATGGCGGCGTTGACCGCGACCTTGAGATCATCGGTCGCGACGTAGTCTTGGGTGCCGGTAAACTTCATTGATGAATTGCCTTGCTGCTTTCACGAAGAGAGGAGCGCAACGCCCCTCCGAACATGCAACGACCGCCCTGCGGCGGCCGCTGCCGGATGATGGAAACCTACGCGCGTCGTATCAGCGACAGGATCACCAGTACGATGATGCCGCCGATCGCCGCGTTGATGATGGCGCGGATCACGCCGGTGCCGAGGTTGATGCCGAGTTGCGGCAACAGCCAGCCTGCGACCACCGCGCCGATGATGCCGATCACGATGTTGCCAAGCAGACCGAAACCGCCGCCGCGCACGACGAGGCCGGCGAGCCAGCCGGCGATGGCGCCGACAATGAGCCAGACGATAATGGATTCGATACCCATTGAGCTATCCTTTGGAGCTATCCCCTGTTGCGGCGATTGCGGCCGCGCGCCAGCACTTTAGTAGAAAAACCCGGTAGGTCCAGTGAACGGCACGGCGCTGTTCCCCGTCAATCCACCGCGCTGCACGGCAGCCGTGACGGGCCGCCCCTTGACGAAAGCGCGGTGGCGGGCAATCTGCTACCTATGTTCCTGCAATTTTTCACTTCGCTGCGCGATGCCCAGGTCCCCGTCACCTTGCGGGAATATCTGACGCTGATGGAGGCGCTCGACGCCAATCTGGCCGACCAGAGCGTCGAGAATTTTTATTATTTGTCGCGCGCCGCGCTGGTCAAGGACGAGCGCAACCTCGACAAGTTCGACCGGGTGTTCGGGGCCACCTTCAAGGGCCTGGAAAACCTGCTCGACGCCATGGAGACGGCGGACATTCCCGCCGAGTGGCTGAAGAAACTCGCGGAGAAGTATCTCACCGAGGAAGAGAAGAAGCAGATCGAGACCATGGGCTGGGACAAGCTCATGGAGACGCTGAAGAAGCGGCTCGAGGAACAGAAGAAGCGCCATCAGGGCGGCTCGAAGTGGATCGGCACCGCCGGCACGTCGCCGTTCGGCGCTTACGGCTACAACCCCGAAGGGGTTCGTATCGGACAGGAAAAGAACCGCAACAACCGCGCCGTGAAGGTGTGGGACAAGCGTGAGTTCAAGGACCTCGACGGCAACGTCGAACTCGGCATCCGCAACATCAAGGTGGCGCTGCGGCGGCTGCGCAAATTCGCGCGCACCGGCGCGCCGGACGAACTCGATCTCGATACCACCATCAAGGAAACCGCCAACCACGGCTATCTCGACGTGCACATGCGGCCCGAGCGGCGCAACGCGGTCAAGGTGCTGGTGTTCTTCGATATCGGCGGCTCGATGGATTCGCACATCGCGCAGGTCGAGGAATTGTTCTCGGCGGCGAAGACCGAATTCAAGCACATGGAATATTTTTACTTCCACAACTGCCTCTATGAAGGCGTGTGGAAGCAGAACAAGCGCCGCTTCACCGATCGCACGCCGACCTGGGACGTGCTGCACAAGTACCCGCACGACTACAAGGTGGTGTTCGTCGGCGATGCCTCGATGTCGCCTTACGAAATCATGGTGCCGGGCGGCTCGGTGGAGCACGTCAACGAGGAGGCCGGTTCGGTCTGGCTGGAGCGCATCACGCGCACCTATCCGCACGCGATCTGGCTCAATCCGGTGGCGAAGAAGCACTGGGATTATTCGGAGTCCACCACGATCATCCGCCGGCTGTTCTCGGAGCGCATGTTCCCGCTGACGATCGAAGGGTTAGAGGGCGCAATGAAAGAACTGGTGAGGTAACAACAATGGCGCAGACGATCACCCGCGGCATCAAGAAGCTGCTCGAGGAAGCCAACAACGAAATCGAGACGATGAACGTCGCCGACGCCAAGGCGGCGGTGGCGCGCGGCGAAGCGGTGATCGTCGACATCCGCGATCCGCGCGAACTCGAGCGCGAAGGCAAGATCCCCGGCTCGTTCTCCTGCACGCGCGGCATGCTGGAATTCTGGATCGATCCGGAAAGCCCCTACGCCAAGCCGATCTTTCAGGAAGAAGGCAAGAAGTTCATCTTCCATTGCGCCTCCGGCTGGCGCTCGGCGCTCGCCGCCAAGACCGCGCAGGACATGGGTCTGAAGCCGGTCGCGCATCTCGGCGGCGGCTTCACCGCCTGGCGCGATGCCGGCGAAGCGGTCGAGAAGGTCGTGCCGAAGGCGAAGTAACTACACTCCGTCATGCCCGGCCTTGTGCCGGGCATCCACGTCTTCTTCATGATTTGACATGCTTTGACCTCGCGCAAGACGTGGATGGCCGTAACAAGCACGGCCATGACGAGAATTATGGAGTCCGTGCATGACGTCCACCAACGACGATCCTCTTGTCTCCACCGAATGGCTTGCGGCGCATTTGAACGATGCGCGCGTCAAGGTGATCGACGCCTCGTTCAAGATGCCCGGCGTGCTGCCGTTGCCGATCGACGATTTCCGCGCTGCGCATATTCCCGGTGCGGCGTTCTTCGATGTCGACGCGGTGTCGGATCACACCTCGCCATTGCCGCACATGTATCCCGACGGCGCGCAGTTCGCGCGTGACATCGCAGCGCTCGGCATCTCCAATGACGACACCGTGGTGATCTACGACGCGGGCGGTTGGGTCGCCGCGCCGCGCGCGTGGTGGATGTTCCTGTCGTTCGGGCATCGCAACGTGAAGATTCTCGAAGGCGGTTTGAAGAAGTGGCGCGCGAAGGGCCGCGCGGTTGAAGCGGGCGATGCCAAGCCGACACCCGGCCGCTACGCCGCTGCGACGCTCGATACGGGCATGATCCGCAGCCAGGCGCAGATGGTCGCCAATCTCGCTGCGCAAGCGGAGCAGGTGATCGACGCCCGCGCGACCGGCCGTTTCGACGGCAGCGTGGCGGAGCCGCGCGCAGGCTTGCGCTCGGGCCACATCCCCGGCAGTCGCAACCTGCCTTACAATCTGCTGTTCAATGCCGAGACCGGCACGATGAAATCGCTCGCCGAATTGCGGCAGGCGTTCGAGACCGCCGGACTCGATCTCGCGCGTCCGGTGGTCACCACTTGCGGCTCGGGTGTTTCGGCGGCAGTGCTGACGCTCGCGCTCTACCGTCTCGGCGTACGCGGCTCGGCGCTCTACGACGGCTCGTGGTCGGAATGGGGCCTGCAAGACGGCCCGCCGGTGGCGACGGGCGCGGCCTGATCGCGTCGCGTTTTCAAGCGAAGTGGACGCCGGTCCGCGTGAAGCAAACGCGTTCGGATAGAACTCTCGCTTACTCTGCGAACGGGAAGAACGGATTGGGTGCGGATGCCGGCGCTTGCGCTTGCGGTCTGACCTGCTGTCGCACGACGGGGCGTGACTTCGCGCGGGCTGCCGCCAGCTTGCGTGCCCGCGCGGCCTGCTGCGCCGCATGGCCCTGCGCCAGGGCCCATTCGCGCGAGCGTGGCAGCGGGATCGGACCGGTGATGGCGACGGCGGGATCGGCGACCGTCGATGGCGCGGGTTCGCTCGGTGCCAGCATCGCGGTCTTGATCGGCGCGTCGGCAGGCGCGATCGGCGTGGGCCGGACTTCGACCTCGGGAGCGGCCTCCGCGATGCGCGGCGCTTCCACTTCGGTTCTGGTCGGTTCGGTTTTGGCGGGCTCGGCCGTGCCCGTCTCGCCCGTTTCTTGCTCAGCCTTGCCGTGGTCGTTCGTAGCGGCTTCGAGGGGAGCCGTCGCGACCTTTACCAGGTCCGAGCTCACCGCCTCGTCGTCCGCCGCTGTGGCGTCGGGCGCTGCCGCCGTCTCGGATGCTGCAGCCTCTATCGGAGTGGACACGGTCGCAGGCGGCATCTCGGGGGGCGAGGGTGCTGCTTCGGCCGTTTTGGGTGGTTCGGTGGCAGTTGCGTTCGCCGCAGGCGCGGCGGTGTCCGGCGCTGCTTGCATGGGAGTTTCGTCGGCAACAGGGCGCGCGGCTTCTTCTTCCAAGATGGGCTCAGCTTCTTCCAAGATGGGCTCGGCGGCCGCAGCGGCCGGCGGCTGGTCCCGACGGTCGACGTCGCTTGTCGTCGGTACGCCTGTTTCAGTGGCGGTACGACTGTCGAGATCCGGCGTCTCGACTTGCAACAGTGCCAGCGTCGGCGGTGCGGCCTCGCGCGGGAGCGTATCGGCAACGACGGCGCGCGGCAGGGTCGGCGCGGGTGGCGTCGCGGGCAGACTGGCAAACCGCTCGTGAGAGGCGCGCAGCAGTGCGGCCGCGCCGAGGCCGAAAACCAGCGTCGAGACCGACAGCACGATGGCGGCAAACAGGAAGCGGAAGCCGGGAAGCATGAATTGTCCATCCGTCTTCGCGAAGCACGGGCTTGCGGAGGCTTGTCGGGTACGCGGGTGGAAACTGGCCTCACGGCACCGGGCCGCGAATCAGGCACATCGACCATAGTTTAACGTGGCGGTTCCGGTCGCAAAAAGTTCAGCGGCGACGGCCGTCCGATCCGTGACTTTCCCTTGCAAGTGGGCCCGTCAGGTTCCATAGCATGGCGGACTTTCGGACATGATCTCCACCGGCGCGGCCGGGCAACGCTGGGCTTTCGCGTTTTTCGGCGGGCCAACGGTGCGGCATTCGCGCAACGCTTGGCGGCGATCTCGAGAATATGACGGATTCCGGGCGAATTTCGCCGGTTCTGTCTTGAATGCGCCGCTATCGTGAGTGATCTGGCGTTAACGATCCGGAGTCGGCTTGGGATTATAAAACGACGATGATGATCAGAACCACTTTGACGATTTTGGCGGCTGGTGCTCTCTGCGCGGTGGGAACCACGTTGGCCTCGGCACAGAGCTATCCGGCATCGCAGCCGGGCGCGGTCTATTCGCCGACTTTGGAAAACTATCGCGGCGCGCCGAGCCAGGCCGACGATATGCCGAATTTCGACGACGCCGACGATGTTCCGGCGGCTCGTCATGGCAATTCCACCGCGCTGTCGTCGCCCGGCCCGATCCTGTCGCCGGACGATCCGCGCTATGGCCGCCCCGCCGGCAGCCCGCAGGTCTATTCGCATCAGGCCGTGCCGCAAGGCCCGGTGATGTCGCCGGACGATCCGCGTTACGGTCGCCCCTACTCGCCGTCCCCGGCTTATTCCGATCGCGGCAATCCCGGCTACGGTAGCGATGGCATGCGTCCGCCGGCCGGCATGAACGGTCAGGGCACCGTGACCGGCTCGGTGCCGCCGATGCCGATGGGCAGCGACGGCCGGCCGACTTCGCTTTCGGCGTTGCCGCCGGACGATCAGCCGGAAGCCGACGAGGGCGGTGAGGCGCAACTCGCGCCCAATCTGCGCCGCCAGGAAGTCACCTTCGTCACCAAGGAACCGGCCGGCACCATCGTCGTCGATACGGCGAACACCTACCTCTATTACGTGCTCGGCAACAATCGGGCGATCCGCTACGGCGTCCGCGTCGGCCGCGAAGGCTTTACCTGGACCGGCGTGCAGAAGATCACCCGCAAGGCGGAGTGGCCGGATTGGCATCCGCCGACCGAGATGATCGAGCGCCAGCCTTATCTGCCGCGCTTCATGGCGGGCGGACCGGGCAATCCGCTCGGCGCGCGCGCGATGTATCTCGGCTCGACGGTCTATCGCATCCACGGCACCAACCAGCCGTCGACCATCGGCAAGTTCGTCTCGTCGGGCTGCATCGGCATGCTGAACGAAGACGTCGAGAACCTGTTCGACCGCGTCAAGGTCGGCACCCGCGTTGTCGTGCTGCCGGGTGGCAGCAAGGCCGCGCCCCCGGCGACTGCTTCGGCGCAGCCCGCGCCACAGAGCTATCAGGATTCGACCGTCGCACAGGCGGGCACGACTCCGACCGTGGTGCCGCCGCTGCCCGCACCGGTGTCGGTGCGCTAAGGATTACAGCCCATCGCGATTTCAAAAGCCCGGCCTTCGCGCCGGGCTTTTTGTTTTGGGGAGCAGATGATTGGGATTGCCGTCATGGCCGCGACAAGCCCGGGCATGACGAATTAGCCGATCACCCGCACCGGCGCGCCGGCGAGCCAGGCTTCGATGTCCTCGACCATCTCGCCGTAATAGCAGCGATAGTTTTCAGCGGTGACGTAGCCGAGGTGCGGTGTCAGCACGACGTTGTCGAGCTTGCGCAGCGGATGATCGCGCGGCAGCGGCTCCTCGCTGAACACATCCAGCGCGGCGCCTGCGATGGCACGCCGCTGCAATGCGTCCAGCAGCGCCGTTTCGTCGACGATCGGCCCGCGCGCGGTGTTGACGAGATAAGCGGTCGGCTTCATCCGGGCAAGATCGTCGCGCGAGATCAGCCCGCGCGTGCGCTTGCTGAGGATGACGTGGATGCTGATGACATCCGCGCTCGCCATCAACGCGTCCTTGGTGGCATAGGTCACGCCCACTTCAGTGCAGGCTTCCGGCGTGAGGTTCTCACTCCAGGCGATCACGTTCATACCCATCGCCTTGGCGATGGCGGCGACCTTCCGGCCCAGCTTGCCGAGGCCGACGATGCCCAGCGTCTTGCCTTCGATGTCTTCGCCCAGCGTTGTCTGCCAGCGTTCGCCGGCTTTCATGCGTTCGCTTTCGAAACCGATATGCCGCGTCAGTTCCAGCATCAGGCCGATGGCGAGGCTGGCGGTGGGGCCGCCCATCGATGCGGTGCCGCAGACGGTGATGCCGCGCGCTTTGGCGGCCTCATGATCGATCGAGGCGTTGCGCATTCCCGAGGTGAGCAGCAGCTTCAGCTCCGGCAGCGCGTTGATTGTATCCGCGCGGAACGGCGTGCGCTCGCGCATGGCGCAGACAATCTCGAAATCCTGCAGCGCGACGATGGCCTCCGCGGCGTCAGCGAACGGTTTGTCGAACACCGTGACGTCGACGCGGTCGGCGATGCGCAACCAGTCCGCCAGTTTCAACGCGACGTTCTGATAGTCGTCGAGAATTGCACAGCGCAGCCGTGTCATCGCAGAGCCCGTTTGTCGATGGTGCGGCGTCGGAATCGACGTCGTTCAACCATCATCGTCGCGCGCAAACGGCGTGGACGCAACAACGGACCGATGAGCTTGCGCTCAGATCAGATGGCGATGGACCAGCGGCTCGCGCTTGTTCTGACAGGCCGGGCCGGGGCCGCGCATGTAATGCTGCTCCGGGCGGTAGGGATGGAACGCTGCGACGATGAACTGGTGAAAGAAATCGACGATTTCGCGCCAGGGGCCCGAGGCGGGCTGCTGGGTGACGGTGGCCGGCGCGGCCGGCTTCGATGTGATGATGGTGCTCATGGGACGCACTCTGTCGCCTTTCACCGGGCCGTTCCGTGCGCTGGATCACGAAGCGCGGGACCGCGATGAACTCAAGGCGGCAATTTCGCCGGAAATGATTAAAAACCGGTTCGAATCGTCGGCGTACCGTTCAGACTTCGCTTAGGGTTTGCAAAGACTTAACGCCGCAGTTGCCCTTTCGTCGCGGCATCGCTACATCAGCGGTCAGCAAATCCCCAACCTCGCAATTTCCCGCTTCAAGGGTTCAAGGAACACGATGGCGCGCCAGTTCGTCTATTTCATGCAGGGGCTGACCAAGGCCTATCCGACCCGCAAGGTGCTCGATAACGTTCATCTGTCGTTCTATCCCGATGCCAAGATCGGCGTGCTCGGCGTCAACGGCGCCGGCAAATCGACGCTGCTCAAGATCATGGCCGGCATCGACAAGGATTACACCGGCGAGGCGT
Source organism: Pseudomonadota bacterium (assembly GCA_023386885.1). Lineage (GTDB taxonomy): Bacteria > Pseudomonadota > Alphaproteobacteria > Rhizobiales > Xanthobacteraceae > 62-47. The sequence goes on along the minus strand of JAEWIX010000052.1, from coordinate 9,519 downwards.
GGGTCGCGGAAGGCGCGCGTGTCGGTTACCTCGAACAGGAGCCGCAGCTCGACGCCGGCAAGACCGTGCGCGAGAACGTGATGGAAGGCGTTGCCAAGCAGAAGGCAATCCTCGACCGCTACAATGAACTCGCGATGAACTACTCCGAGGAAACCGCGGACGAGATGACCAAGCTGCAAGACGAGATCGAGGCGCAGGGCCTGTGGGATCTCGACAGCAAGGTCGATCAGGCAATGGACGCGCTGCGCTGCCCACCGGACGATGCAGACGTTACAAAACTCTCGGGCGGCGAGCGCCGCCGCGTCGCGCTGTGTAAGCTCCTGCTCGACCAACCCGACTTGCTGCTGCTGGACGAGCCGACCAACCATCTCGACGCCGAGTCGGTGTCGTGGCTGGAAGGCCATCTGCGCAACTATCCCGGCGCGATCCTGATCGTCACGCACGACCGCTACTTCCTCGACAACGTCACCGGCTGGATTCTCGAACTCGATCGCGGCCGCGGCATCCCCTACGAGGGCAACTATTCGTCGTGGCTGGTGCAGAAGCAGAAACGCCTCGAGCAGGAAGGCCGCGAGGATGCCGCGCACCAGAAGACGCTGGCGCGCGAACAGGAATGGATCGCCTCGTCGCCCAAGGCGCGGCAGGCGAAATCCAAGGCGCGTTACCAGCGCTATGAAGACCTGCTCGCCAAGGCCAGCGAGAAGCAGACCCAGACCGCGCAGATCATCATTCCGGTGGCGGAGCGTCTCGGCGCCAACGTCGTCGATTTCGACGGGCTATCGAAGTCGTTCGGCGAACGTTTGTTGATCGACGACCTGACCTTCAAGCTGCCGCCGGGCGGCATCGTCGGCGTGATCGGCCCCAACGGCGCCGGCAAGACCACGCTGTTCCGCATGATCCCCGGGCAGGAGAAGCCCGACGCCGGGTCGATCTCCGTCGGCGAGACGGTGCATCTTGGCTACGTCGATCAGTCGCGCGACGCGCTCGACGGATCGAAGACGGTGTGGGAGGAAATCTCCGGCGGCACCGACCAGATCCTGCTCGGCAAGAAGGAAGTGAATTCGCGCGGCTATTGCTCGGCGTTCAACTTCAAGGGCGCGGACCAGCAGAAGAAGGTCGGCGCGCTGTCGGGCGGCGAGCGCAATCGCGTGCATCTCGCCAAGATGCTGCGTTCCGGCGCCAACGTGCTGCTACTTGACGAACCGACCAACGATCTCGACGTCGATACGCTGCGCGCGCTGGAAGAAGCGCTGGAGGATTTCGCCGGCTGTGCCGTGGTGATCAGCCATGACCGCTGGTTCCTCGACCGCATCGCGACCCACATCCTCGCCTTCGAGGGCGACAGCCATGTCGAATGGTTCGAGGGCAACTTCCAGGATTACGAAAAGGACAAGATGCGCCGCCTCGGCCAGGACAGCATCATCCCGCACCGGGTGAAGTACAAGAAGCTGACGCGGTGATGGAGATCGCGGGACGTCACGACGGTTCTATGTTGCCGTCCCAAGGCGATGATGACGGGGCCGGCAAGCTGGTCATCCTCGTGCGGGTGACGTAAAACGTCGCTCCGCAGCAGGGGACTTGCGATGTCCGATTGGAGCGCGCAGCAATATCTGAAGTTCGAGGATGAGCGCACGCGTCCGGCGCGCGATCTGCTCGCGCAGGTGCCGCTGCAACAGGCGCGCACCGTGGTCGATATCGGCTGCGGTCCGGGCAATTCGACGGAGCTTCTCGTCAAGCGCTGGCCAGATGCGGCGGTGACCGGCATCGATACCTCGGCGGATATGCTGCGACAGGCGCGCGAGCGGTTGCCGGCCCAGACCTTTATCGAGGCCAACGTCGCGCACTGGGTGCCGCCGGCCGAGGCGGATGTGCTCTTCGCGAACGCGGTGTTTCAGTGGGTGCCCGATCACCTCAAGCATCTCAGGCGGCTGGTCGGAAAATTGTCGCCGGGCGGTGCGCTGGCGGTGCAAATGCCGGACAATCTCGACGAACCCTCGCATATCCTGATGCGCGAGGTGGCTCATGAGGAGCCGTTTCGCGAGCCGCTTGCCAATGCCGCGCGGATGCGCGACGCGTTGCCGCGGCCGCGCGATTACTACGATGCGCTGAAGCCGCTCTGTACGCGGCTTGAGATATGGCACACGATTTACAATCACGTTCTCGACGATGCCGAGGCTATCGTCGAGTGGGTGAAGGGCACCGGTCTGCGGCCGTTCCTCGATCCGCTGCAATTGCCCGAACGCAAGCTTTATCTCGCCGAATACACCGCGCGGGTGGCTGCCGCCTATCTGCCGCAGGCGGACGGCAAGGTGCTGTTGCGGTTCCCGCGCATCTTCATCGTCGCGGTGCGCTGATTTTTCGCGGCGGATGGCTATGCGATCGCGCCGACGCAACACGAATCAGGCAAAATTCGCCGCTACGTGACAGCCCGGTTCGTTCAGGATGAAAACCATGACAGCGCAGGCCTATACCGGTGGATGCCAATGCGGTGCGGTTCGCTACGAGGTGACAGCGGACCTCGACCATACGATAAGCTGCAACTGTTCGCGTTGCGGCAGGCTCGGCTCGATCCTTGCATTCACGCCGGCATCGGCCTTCAAGCTGCTGGGCGGCGATGACGCATTGACAGAGTATCGTTTCAACAAGCATCACATCCGGCATCTGTTCTGCAAGGTCTGCGGCATCCAGTCCTTCGCGCGCGGCACCGCCCCGGACGGGACGGAAACGATGGCCGTCAATGTGAGATGTCTGGACGGCGTCGAGCCGGATTCGTTGACGCCGCAGAAATTCGACGGGCGTAGCGTGTAGTCGAAATTCGTTCCCCTTCAGTTTATTCTTTTCAAGCAGAGACCGATCCATGTCGATGACGCCCGAAACGCCGCTGCCGCCGCCAGGACCCGGTCGTCTGCGGCCGATCCCCTTGCTGATCTTCAGTTCGCGCTGGCTACAGTTGCCGCTCTATGTTGGGCTGATCGTCGGACAGGCGGTCTACGCGGTGCTGTTCCTCAAGGAGTTATGGCACCTCGTCGCCCACGCTTTCGATTTTTCCGAACAACAGATCATGCTGGTGATCCTCAGCCTGATCGACGTGGTGATGATCTCCAACCTGCTGGTGATGGTGATCGTCGGCGGTTACGAGACGTTCGTGTCGCGGCTCAATCTCGAGGGCCATCCCGACGAGCCGGAATGGCTCAGCCACGTCAATGCCAGCGTGCTGAAGATCAAGCTGGCGATGGCCATCATCGGCATCTCCTCGATCCATCTGCTGCGCACCTTCATCGAGGCCGGCGGGCTCGGCAGCGGCAAGACCAACTACACGGAGACCGGCGTGATGTGGCAGACCATCATCCACATCGTCTTCATCGTTTCGGCGGTGGGCATCGCCTATGTCGATCGCCTGCTGAGCGAAACCGAGAGCGCGGCCAAAGCCAAGGCGCACCATTGACGGCGTCACGCAAGCGCCGCCGGTTCGCGCTGGCGTGGCGATGCGCGCTCGCGCTCTCAACGCTTGCTGTGCTGTGCGTGATACCGCAAGCCAAAGCCGCCGATGCCGGTTTCTCGCGCTTCGTCGAGTCGGTCTGGCCGGATGCGCAGAAGGCGGGCGTCACGCGCGCCGCTTTCGAGGCGCAGACGCGCGGGCTCGAGCCCGACTACAAGCTGCCGGACCTGCTGCTGCCGGGGCGTCCCGCCACCGGTGCGCCGTCGCAGGCCGAGTTCGTGCAGGTGCCGGCCGCCTATGTGAAGGAATCGACCATCGCGCGGCTCGCGGGCGAGGGCCGCAAGCTGATGCAGCAGCATCGTGCGACGCTGGCGGCGATCGAGAAGCGGTTCGGCGTGCCCGGTTCGGTGATCCTCGCAATCTGGGGGCGGGAGACCGACTACGGGCGTTATCGTCTGCCCTACGACGCGTTACGCGTGGTGGCGACGCAGGCCTATGTCGGCCGCCGCAAGGAGCAATTTCGCGAGGAGTTTATCCTGGCGCTGAAGCTGCTGAGCGACGGCGTCGTGGCGCGCAAGGATTTCCGCTCGTCATGGGCCGGCGCGACGGGACTGACGCAATTCCTGCCGTCGGAGCTTTACAAGCACGGTGTCGATTTCGACGGCGACAGCCGCGTCAACATCTGGACCTCGATCCCGGACGCGCTAGCCTCCGCCGCGCAGCAACTCGTCAACAAGGGATGGCAGCGCGGCGTGCGTTGGGCGTATGAGGTGCAGGCACCGCGCAACGCCGATTGTACGCAAGGAACACCCGAAGTGACGCGGCCGATCGGCGAATGGTTGCGCGCGGGGTTCGTACCGGTGCGCGGCGAAAAGCTGAGCGCGGCGGAGCAGGCGCAGCCGGCCTCGCTGTTGCAGCCGGAGGGCAGCTATGGCCCAGCATTCCTGACCACGAAGAATTACTTCGTCATCAAAGAATACAACTTTTCGGATTTATATGTGCTGTTCGTCGGTCACCTCAGCGACCGGATGGTCAATGGCTTGCCGTTCGCGACCAAGTGGTCAGCCTCGACGCAACTGCGCAGCCGCGACGTCGAGGCGATGCAACGGCATCTGACCAAACTCGGACTCTATCGCGACAAGATCGACGGCAAGGCGGGGATGCTGACCCGCTCGGCGCTCGGCGCGTTCCAGAAGTCCGCCGGCATCAAGGTCGATTGCTGGCCGAGCGAGGCGGTGCTGCGGGCGATGACGACGCGCTGACAGAGCAAGCCACGAACGCAAAAAACCCGGCCGCGGCCGGGCTTTTCATTGTCACGATACGCAGAGACTATCGGCTCAGTCGCAGACGCGGATACGGCGCTGACGCCAGCCGTAGCCGTCCCAGAAGCGCTCGCGTTCGAAGTGGCAGGCCGGTTCGACCACATAGGCCGGCGGCGGCGCATAGTAGGCGGGCGGCGGCGGAGGCGCCGCATAGGCCGGCTGCGAATTGGCGATCGCGGCGCCAAGCAGCGCGCCGCCGAGCAGGCCGCCGGCAACGCCTGCAGCGATGCGGCCGCCATCGGCATGAGCCGCCGGCGTGGCCGCCGCGAGCGCACCGGCCACGGTAGCCGCGGCCAGCAAGGCTGTGAATGTCGTCTTCATGATCGGGTAACTCCTGGAAGGAAGCGCCATGGATAGCGCTGGTTTGAAGCGAGAACGGTCGAGGTCCGGTTGAAACTAAAACTCGGGTTCTAGTGCAGGTTCTCTTGCAGGTTCTTGGGCATCCGGTGCGGACCGTCGGATCATCGTCGCGGGTCAACACGCCGACTCACTCGGCTGCAATGGTGGCCAATTTACGCCAAAACAAATTGCTCCGGATGGCTGTCACACCATCCGGAGCGATTTTAATGTTCAGGCGTTTAAAGTGTGTTGCGGTGGCTATGCAACGTCAGCCGCAAACGCGGACGCGACGAACGCGCCAGCCGTAACCGTCCCAGAAGCGCTGGCGTTGCCAGTAGCAGGGGGCTCCGACATAAGCCGGTCCGCCGTAGTAGCCGTAGCCCGGTCCGTAGTAACCCGGTCCGTGACCATAATAACCCGGTCCGGCCAGCGCGCCGCCGAGCAGGGCGCCGCCGATGACACCCGCGGCAACGCCAGCCGCGATGCGGCCGCCACGCGCTTCGGCGGTTTGCGGCGTCGCCAGAACCGCGACGGCAAGCGTGGCGGCGGTTGCAACGGCCATCAGTGCTTTCTTCATGGCTTTACCTTTCTCTCGAAACCTCTGGACAGGAAGTGCGATCTGTCGCTCAAAAACTTCCATACTTCATTTGAACGTTCAATGAACGAGCACGCGGAATCTTGCCATCAAAGACCGGAAATGCGGCCGCATTCCATGGGCCAGCGGGCCGTTGCATGGCTGCCGATCCATGGCGATAGGTCGTCGTGTCCGGCAGCGGGGTTCGGAGACTAATTTAGAATCATTCTACATTGTTCTCATGACCTCTGAGGGACAGTTTGGAATAGCTGCAAATTGGCGCTTTTCCTTTTGCTTCTGGCGGGCCGGATGAATATCCAAGACACATCGATCACCGGGCTACTCTCCTGTCATGATTGTTTGCTCCTGTAACGTGCTGAGCGACCACGACGTTCGTGCTGCCGTGACCGCCGCGTCGGATACTCCGCGCACGGCGAAGCAGGTCTATGGCTGCCTCGGCTGTTCCGCCGAGTGCGGCCGCTGCGCGCGCACCATCAAGCAGATCATGACGGAAGCGCTGACCGGTGCCCTGACGGAGGCTTTGAGCCAAACCTGTGCCACGGCGTGCTGCTCCGGCTGCCCGCACAGCCATCCGCATGAGGTCGATCCGGCCGCCGAAACGGCTGCGGCGGTATCCGCCGATCATGGGCATGTCGCCATAACTGCCTGATTATCCGCAAGAATATCATTGGTTGCAGGACTGTCTCACCGGCTCCGGGGTGGTGCGACACGTTGCGCCTGTGCTATTCCGTCATCGCGCTTGCTCCCGCCGCAAATATCATTTAGAAACGTTCTAAATTAGATTGCAGGATCGCAGTTTGCGGCAAGGAGCTTGATCATGAAGGGCGATGCCAAGGTCATCGATTATCTCAACAAGGGATTGCGGAGCGAGTTGACCGCGATCAGCCAATATTGGCTGCATTATCGGCTGCTCGACAACTGGGGCTTGAAGGATCTCGCCAAGCAGTGGCGCAAGGAATCCATCGAAGAAATGAATCATGCCGATCGTTTCACCGACCGGATCCTGTTTCTCGAAGGCTTCCCCAACATGCAGGTGCTCGATCCGCTGCGGATCGGTCAGGACATCAAGGAAGTGCTGGAATGCGACCTGGCCGCGGAGATCAGCGCGCGCAAGCTTTATGAGGAAGCTGCGGCGCATTGCGACAAGGTCAAGGACTACGTGTCGCGTGAGCTGTTCATCGGCCTGATGAAGGACGAGGAACACCACATCGATTTCCTCGAGACCCAGCTTGATCTGGTCAAGCGCCTCGGTGTCCAGCTTTACGCCCAGAAGCACATGGGCGGCCTGGAAGAATAGGCGCGTACCGGATCGCGCGAACGTTCGCACGCTCCGGTCTTGCTCTTGCGGTATTGAAAACCCTGCTTCCGGCGCCCGGAAGCAGGGTATTTGTTATGGCGGCGACGACTTCACGTTGCGTCCCACACCACCGGCAGGTTGAGCAGGCCGCGGAACGCCCAGCCGCCGATGCGGACCGGCTCGGCCTCGTCGAGCCGCAGGTTCTTCAACCTGGCGAAGATGCTCGGCAACGCGACGTCGGCGACCATGGCGCGCGAGGCCCACGCGCCGGCGCAGTAATGCGGACCGGCGCCAAAGGCGATGCTCTTGGCGGTGTCGCGAGTAATGTCGAAGGTTTCCGGATCGTCGAAACAGGCCTCGTCACGATTGGCCGAACCGAACATGAAGAACACCCGGTCCTCCGGTTCGAAATCGACGCCGCCGTAAGTCCACGGCTTGGCGACGCGGCGCGGCGACATACCGATCGGCGCGATCCAGCGCGCATATTCCTCGAACACCTCGATCCACTTCGCTTTGCCGTCGCGCACCAGCGCGAGTTGATCGGGATGCGTCAGCAGCGCCCAGATGGTGCCGGAGATGGCGTCGCGCGGCTCGTTCTGCCCGCCGGAGATCGCGAGCTTGATGTTGGCGCGGATGCTCTCCATCGCCATGCCCGCAGCCAGCAGCACGCTGAGGATGCTTTGGTTCGGATGCTTCGTCACCACCGGGATCATGTCGTCGATGGCGGCGTCGATGCCGGTGGTGGCGGCGTTGCAGCGCGCTTCCACCGCCTTGTCGCCGGTGTAGTTGGCGATGCCGTCAATCATCGCCTGCGACCACGCATCCATGTCCTGATAGCGCATGTTGGTGAGGCCGGTGATGTGCTTGAGGCACTCGGCCGACAGCGGCAGCGCGAACGCCTTGCAGAGATCGGCACGGCCTTGCGGCGCGAGGTCATCGAGAATGCGATTCGCATGCGCCTGGAATTGCGCGCGCCAGGTATCGCGCACGGTGCGCGGCGATACGGCGGGAAACATCGCCGCGCGCTCGGACATGTGTGCGTCGCCGTCCTTGCGCATCATGTTGTGGCCCATCAGCACATTCATCAGGCCGGCGGGTTGATGCGAGGAGAACACAGCGATCTGCTTTTCGGAGACGAAAATATCGTCGCGCCGCGTGAAGATGGTGGAGCCGAGTTGCGGGATGAACGCGATCGGCGTCTCGGCGCGCATCCGCTTCAGCGCGGGGTAGGGATCATTCCAGAAGTCGCGGACGTCGATATCGAAATGCGGTGCGTTGGACATGAAGTTTCCGTGGGGCTTCCGGCAGAGACGGATTGTCGAACGCCAGCGTGGCCAACCGTCGCTGAACTGTCAAATGCCACAACAGCGGCGATCAGCCGTCCGCCGATACAGTGACGGTGCGCTCGCGTACCGATGCGCGCTGTTGCCAGAGGTCGACGCCGAGCATTCCGACCGCCATCGCAACCACGAACACGATCACCGGCAGGCTGAGGCTGGCGAGGTTGACGAGGGCGGGACCGGGACAAAGCCCGACCAGCCCCCAGCCGATGCCAAACAACGCCGCGCCGGCGATCAGTGGCGCGTCGATGTCGTCTCGTGTCGGCCATTGCAGTTTCGCCGCGAGCACCGGCGCGCCGCGCCGTCGCACCAGCGCGAAGCCGATACCGGTGACGATCACCGCGCCCGCCATCACAAACGCCAGCGTCGCATCCCACGCGCCGAAGATGTCGAGGAAGCCGAGCACCTTGTCCGGCTGCGTCATGCCCGAGATCAGCAGACCCGCGCCGAACAGAAGTCCGCATCCAAAGGCGGCGAGAAGCTGCGGCATGATCTTAACTCCCGCCGAGATGGCGCGTCACCGCGACGACGGCGATGGCGGCGATCATGAATGTGACGGTTGCTGTGATCGAACGCGCCGATAGCCGCGCGGTGCCGCAAACGCCGTGGCCGGAGGTACAGCCACTGCCCATGCGGGTGCCGACCCGACCAGCAGACCGGCGATGGCGATCACGACATAGCTCGCCGGCATTGTCGGCGCCGCAACGGCCGCTCCGCCGAGCGCTGCCAGCAACGGCGCCGCGATCAGGCCAACGATAAAGGCGAGGCGCCAGCCGCGATCGCTCGCGCGCGCCGTGAGCAACCCGCCGAAGATACCGCTGATGCCGGCGATGCGACCGGTCAACAGCATCAGGAGCGCGCTGGCCAATCCGATCAGCGCGCCGCCGAGGAAGCCGGAGAGGGGAGTGAGGTGATGCATAGCGTTGGTCTCGCGAGCCACGAGCAATATCGTGCGTCGCCGACCTTATCCGAAACGGTGTCGGGATTGAATGTGTAACCGATGCTTCGAGCCGTCGCGCGTTACTGCGGTGGGAGGATCGAGAGCGGCGTGCCGGTCGGTGTTGCGTGCGCCTGCGCGTCGTGACGGCCGCCATGGTGGCGTCGCTGGCGCTTGGCGGCATAGTAATATCCGGCGGCGTAGTAGCGGGCCGCGGCGGGCGCCACGCCGGTGGGCGGGGGGGGGGGGG
>JAEWIX010000013.1 GCA_023386885.1 Pseudomonadota bacterium | reverse complement strand
GGTGCGGGTGACGCGGGTGGGGGATGGGCGCGTGGTGGCCCCCGCCGACGGTCGTGCCTCTATGGTGGCGCCGGCGGTACCGCCGGCCGAACTCGGGCTCGGCGATAGGCCGCTGCTGCGGGTGTCGATCTTCATGAGCGTGTTCAACTGCCATGTGAACCGCAGCCCGGTGGCTGGGCGCATCGACCGGATCGCCTATCGGCCGGGCAAGTTCATCAATGCCGAACTCGACAAGGCCAGCGAAGACAACGAGCGCAATGGGCTGGTGATCTCGACGCCGTCCGGCCGCATCGGCGTGGTGCAGATCGCGGGCCTGGTGGCGCGGCGGATCGTATCGTTCGTCCGTGAGGGCCAACTTCTCGGCGCGGGCGAGCGCTTCGGCCTGATCCGTTTCGGCTCGCGGCTCGACGTCTACCTGCCGGACGGGACCCGTGCGCTGGTCTCGGTCGGGCAAACCGCGGTGGCCGGCGAAACGGTGCTGGCCGACCTGTTGCCCAACACCGGCGACGCCACGTTCCGCACCCATTGAGCATTCTGTCAGCCGCTCCCGGTTAAGGGCCGGTTGGCCGAAAGCATCATGCGCCGGATGAGAGGCGCATGGCGGAACCCGCGCGCGGTTGCTATATTAAAGCCATGCGAACACCAATCGATCCCGAATATCCCGAGCTGCGTCGCCGGCGGTTCCGGCCGATTCCGGTGCGGATGCTGGTGCCCAACGTCATCACTCTGCTGGCGATCTGCGCCGGCCTCACAGCCATCCGCTTGGCGACGGAAGGGCGGATGGAACTGGCGGTGGCGGCGATCGTCTTCGCCGCCGTGCTGGACGGCGTCGATGGCCGCGTGGCGCGGCTGATCAAGGGGCAGTCGCGGTTCGGCGCCGAACTCGACAGCTTGGCCGATTTCGTCAATTTCGGTGTTGCGCCCGGTCTCATCCTTTATTTCTGGCAACTCCACGACCTGAACAATGTCGGATGGATTGCCGCGATGATTTTCGCCATCAGCGGCGGCTTGCGGCTGGCGCGCTTCAACGCTGCGATCGACGAGCCGAGCAAGTATCCATTCGCCGCGAATTTCTTCACCGGCGTGCCGGCGCCAGCCGGCGCGCTGACGGTGCTGCTGCCGGTCTATCTCGGTTTTCTCGGCGTGCCGATGCCGCCGGCCACGCTGACGGCGTTTTACACGGTGCTGATCGCGTTCCTGATGGTGTCGCGGCTGCCCGTATTTTCCGGCAAGGCGGCGCGTTGGCGCGTGCCGCCGGAGATGGTTCTGCCGGCCTTCGTCGCGGCGGTGCTGTTTGTCGCGCTTTTGATCGCGTATCCGTGGCAAATCCTGTCGGTCGGCTCGGTGATCTATCTGCTGAGTTTGCCGTTGGGGTGGAAGTCCTATCGCGATCAACAACGCGACTTTGTCAGCCGCTCCGAGGCGGCGACGACCGAAGCCGGAACGCCATCGTCAACTGAAGGTTTTCCGCCGACGGATATCCATTCGAGCCACGATGACCGGCCGACGCACTTGAATTGATACGGGGCGCGTTTGCCGCCAGAACAAGACGGAGAAGAAGACGTGACCGATCACGCAAAGAAACCGTTAGCCTCAGAAATTCTCGCGGCGCTGGCCAAGTACGACACCCCCACCATTTGCAATGCCATGGAAGTGGTGGCGCCGGAGCGGCGCCTGATCGGCTTCACCACACGACCGCTGGTCTGTCCATTTCCGGATTTGCCGCCGATCGTCGGTTACGCACGCACCGCGACCATTCGCGCGACCGCAGCGTCCAGCCTGCCACCGGCCGAACAGCAGGCGCAACGGCTGGCCTATTACGAATATGTCGGGACAGGCGAGGGGCCGCGCATCAGCGTCATCCAGGACATCGACGGTGCGGAGGCCGGATACGGTGCGTTCTGGGGCGAAGTCAACAGCGCGATACATAAGGCACTGGGCTGCCTGGGTGTCATCACCGATGGCTCGATCCGGGATATTCCGCAGTGGGCTCCCGGCTTTCAGGCGCTGGCCGGCTCTATCGGCCCATCCCATGCGCATGTCCATGTCGCCGGGTTCGGCGATGAAATCCGTGTGGCCGGCATGACGGTGCGCTCCGATGATCTGATCCATGCAGATCAGCACGGCGCGGTAGTCATTCCGCACGATGTTGCGGCAAAACTGCCGGAGGCGGCCGAACTTTGCGGCCGGCGCGAGGAGCCGATTCTGGCCATCGCGCGAGGTAAGAGCTTCACGCTGGACAAGCTGCGCGACGCGCTCAAGCGGTCCTCCGAAATCCACTAGTCTAGGACGCACGCGCTGCAGCCGTGGCATGGTTAGCGTCGCGTTAACGGCGCACGCGCTTGTTTGGCGGGCGTTTTTCGCTGTCGCGCAGGTTGCGAAGGCGAGCCGGCGCAACAATTGCACCCTGGCCGGTTCCAAATGCGCTTAACCTTTACGCGTCTTTAATCGCGCACCCGGTAGGGTCTCCGTCGGCTCAGAAGGAGTCGCGCCGCCGCAAGGGCGGTGTGTTGCGTGCGTCGGAGTTCTCCATGGATATCACCACTGGCGTTGGCCTGATTTTCGGCACCATCGTCATTACGCTGATGATCTTCATGGGTGGCGATCTGCACATGTTCATCAGCGAACATGCGATGATCATCATTTTCGGCGGTTCGATCGCGGCGACCCTGATCCGCTTTCCGCTCAGCGCCATTCTCCACGGCCTGCCGCTCGGCGCCAAGTTCGCTTTCACCATGAGCCGGCTGTCGGCCCGCGATCTCGTCGACGAACTGGCGAGCATTGCGGAAGTCGCGCGTAAGCAGGGGCCGGTCGGGCTGGAAAAGATCGAGGCTGCCGATCCGTTTCTCGCCAAGGGAATTCGTTACGTCGCGGACGGTTACGATCTTGAGTTCATCCGCGATAATCTCGAGCGCGATCGCGATAACTTCCTGATGCATCTCGACGAAGGCGGCAAGATCTACCGCGCCATCGGCGATTGCGCGCCGGCCTTCGGCATGATCGGCACGCTGATCGGCATGGTGCAGATGTTCGCCAACATGACCGACCCCTCGAAGCTCGGCCCGTTCATGGCGACGGCGCTGCTCGCGACGTTGTACGGCGCGCTGGTCGCCAACCTGTTCTGTCTGCCGATTGCCGACAAGCTGCATGGCAAGTTGCTGGACGAGGAAACCAACCGCACCTTGATCATCGACGGCATCCTGATGATCCGCGATTCCAAGAGTCCGACATTGGTGCGCGAAATGCTGCTGGCTTACTTGCCGGAGAAGCATCGCCACGAGGACGACGAAACCGTTCCGGCCTGACGCGAACAGGGAAGTTGAGCAAACGTCATGGCCAAAAAGAAACGCGGCGATGCTCACGGTGGAGGTCACGGCTGGTTCGTCACCTTCGCCGACCTGATGGGCCTGATGATGAGCTTCTTCGTCATGCTCGTTGCATTCTCCAATCAGGATCAGCAGAAGCTCAAGATCGTCGCCGGCTCGATGCGCGATGCATTCGGTGTGCAGACGGAATCGCGCTTTTCCGGCATGATCGAGTCCGATGGCTTGCCGACGCGCCCGAAGCTCAAGAACGTCGATCACATCTCGCCGGAGGAAGCATCCAACACGCCGACGCCTGACGAGCAGGAGCGCAGCAAGACGCAGGGTGCGCACCTCAAGACCGATCGCGAATTCGCGTTGGCCTCGGCGTCGCTGCGCCAGGCGTTGCAGGACATGCCGGAACTGACGGAAATCTCCAAGCATGTGATGTTCGAGGAGACGAAGCAGGGGCTCAATCTCGAGATCGTCGATCAGGACGGACGTTCGATGTTCGCCGAGAACTCGAAGGTGCCTTACGAGCGGACACGATTGCTGTTGCAGCGTCTCGCGGCACCGTTGAAGGCAACACCGTTGCGGGTATCGATCGTCGGCCACACCGCCTCGGGTTATATTCCGATGCGCGGAGACTATGACGCCTTCGATCTGTCGGCTGATCGGGCCAATGCGGTGCGGCAGATTCTGGAGCGCGAGGGATTGCCCGCGAGTCACATTTTCGCGGTTTCGGGCAAAGCCGACAGTCAGCCGTTGTTTCCTGACGATCCTTCGCTCGCTGCCAATCGCCGTGTCACGATTACGCTGATGCGCGAAGATCCGCCGTTGCCGCCCAATTTGAAACCCTGATTTTTGCATCTGGTTTCAGCGGCGCTTATACGAGTGTCAACTCCTTTTTTAGCGTTCGTCTTTGGGATATTCTCTCGCCACGGTCGATACCCTGCGTATCGTCGCAGGCTACTTGACGCCGCTCACCGCGTGCTTCATTAGCCCAGGCCCCAACCCGATAGAGCGTTTTCCTTTGTCATGACTGCGAGCGAAACATCGCCCGAGGCTGCTGGTGAGCCCCCGGTCACGACCGGTTTTTGGGCGCTGACCCTCGGCAGTATCGGGGTAGTTTTCGGCGATATCGGAACTTCGCCGCTTTACGCATTCCGCGAGGCGGTCGCCCATGCCGCGCAGAAGGGCGTGGTCACGCCGGCGATCGTGCTCGGTGTGCTGTCGTTGATCCTCTGGTCGCTATTTATCGTTGTCACGGCCAAATACGTTCTCCTGTTGCTGCGGGCCGACAACAACGGTGAGGGTGGAACGCTGTCGTTGATGGCGCTCGGCCAGCGTGCGCTCGGGCGGCGAAGCTGGTTCCTGCTGGCGTTGGGTGTGGTCGGTGCGTCGATGTTCATCGGCGACTCGATGATTACCCCGGCGATCTCGGTGCTCTCCGCCGTGGAAGGTTTGAAGCTCGCGGCCCCGGCGCTCGATCACTATGTGGTTCCGTTGACGCTTGTGATCCTTGTTCTGTTGTTCTCGGTGCAGAGCCGCGGCACGGCGCGGGTCGCCTCGGCTTTCGGTCCCGTGATGGTGCTGTGGTTCGTAACCATCGCAATTCTCGGCGTTCTGCACATCCACGAAGACCCGACGGTGCTGCTCGCGGTCAATCCGTGGTACGCTGTTCACTTCCTGCTCAACCACGGCCTGATCGGCCTCGTCATCATGGGTCTGGTCTTTCTGTCGGTGACGGGAGGCGAGGCGCTCTATGCCGATCTCGGCCATTTCGGCCGCCAGCCGATCCAGTCGGCGTGGTTCTATCTGGTGTTGCCGGCGTTGTTGCTGAATTACTTCGGTCAGGGCGCGCTGATCCTCGCGCATCCGGAAGCGATCGAGAACACGTTCTATCGTTTGGCGCCGGCACCACTGATCCTGCCGCTGGTGCTGCTTGCGACCGCCGCGACGGTGATCGCCAGCCAGGCGGTGATCACTGGCGCTTATTCGCTGATCAGCCAGGCGGTGCAGCTTGGCCTCCTGCCGCGCTTCGAGGTGCGCTACACCTCCGAAACCCATGCTGGCCAGATTTATCTGCCGCGCGTCAATCTGCTGTTGCTGATCGGCGTGCTGTTGCTGGTCGGACTGTTCCGGACGTCGAGCGGACTGGCCTCGGCCTACGGCATCGCGGTTTCCACCACCATGGTTGCCGACGGCATCATGGGCTTCGTCGTGGTCTGGAAATTGTGGAACTGGCGTGCAGCGACGGCGGCGGCACTGGTGTTTCCGCTGGTTGTGGTGGACGTCGCCTTCTTCAGCGCCAATCTTCTGAAACTGTTCGAAGGCGCATGGGTGCCGATGCTGTTTGGCATCCTGATGGTGGTGGTGATCTGGACATGGCGGCGCGGCGCCGCGCTGCTGATCGAGAAGACACGGCGCACCGAAGTGCCGCTGCTGGATCTCATCAAGAGTTTGGAAAAGCGCCCACCGCATGTCGTGAAAGGCACCGCGGTGTTCCTGACCAGCGATCCCAATTTTGTGCCGACCGCGCTTCTGCACAATCTCAAGCACAACAAGGTGCTGCACGAGCATAACGTCATCCTCACCATCGAGACGGCGCAGACGCCGCGCGTCGATCCGCTGGAGCGGGTCCACATGGAGAGCATCAGCGAGAAGTTCGCCACGGTGCGGCTACGCTTTGGCTTCATGGAATCGCCGAACGTGCCACGCGCGCTCGGTATCGCCCGCAAGCTCGGCTGGCAGTTCGACATTATGTCGACGTCGTTCTTCGTGTCGCGGCGCTCGCTGAAGATGGCGGCGCAATCCGAAATGCCGCGCTGGCAGGATCGGCTGTTCATCATGCTCAGCCGCTCGGCCAACGACGCCACCGATTACTTCCAGATACCCACCGGCCGCGTTGTTGAAGTTGGCACGCAGGTCACGATCTGATTTTCGGCAGGGCGGCGTTTTTCCGACTGGCTGAATGGCGCGTCGGCGCTTGATTTTCAACGCACAAGGCGCGAGTTTGGCCCCGCCGGTGAACGCCGGCGGCAAAACGGCGAGGAGAGCTTGGTGTCCGATCGGAATATCACGGTGCAGGATCTGGCGCCCGAGGAGGTGGCCAAGGGGCTGGGGGAGGGGCGATATCTTCTGATTGACGTCCGCGAGCCCAATGAGGTGGCCGTCGAAGCCTATCCGGACGCGGTCGTGCTGCCGCTGTCGACCTTTGATCCCGCCGACATTCCCGACCTACAGGGGCGCGAACTGGTGTTCGCATGCCGCTCCGGCAACCGCTCGGCGAAGATATCACACGCGATCCAGGCTGCCGGCTTTCCCTACGACAAGCATCTGGCGGGCGGGATGATTGCCTGGAAGGCGGCCGGGCTGCCGGTGCGGACGGGCGGCTGATATCGTGATGAACCAGGTTTTCGCCGGGCTGCCGGTCACTGTCTTCGAAGCCATGTCGCAGCTTGCCCGCGACAACAACGCCATCAATCTCGGTCAGGGATTTCCGGATTCGCCGGGGCCGGAGGATATTCGCCGGGCTGCCGCCAACGCGGTGGTGGACGGATACAATCAATACCCGTCGATGATGGGCATCCCGGAATTGCGGCAGGCTATCGCCACGCACTACGCGCATTGGCACGGGCTCAATCTCGATCCGATGACCGAGGTGATGGTGACATCGGGCGGCACCGAGGCGCTGACCAGTTCGCTGCTGGCGGTGATTGAGCCGGGCGACGAAGTTGTGCTGTTTCAGCCGATGTACGATTCCTATCTGCCGATCATCCGGCAGGCCGGCGGCATTCCGAGACTGGTCCGCTTGCAGCCGCCGGGCTGGCGGCTCAACGAAGACATTCTGCGCGAGGTCTTCAATCACAAGACCAAGGCGGTGGTATTCAACAATCCGTTGAACCCGGCGGCGGTGGTCTATCCGCGCGAGGATCTCGAACTGCTGGCGCGCTTCTGTCAGGAGTTCGATGCCATCGCGATCTGCGATGAAGTCTGGGAGCATGTCGTCTTCGACGGCCGCGAGCACATTCCGCTGATTGCTATACCGGGTATGCGCGAGCGCACGCTCAAGATCGGCTCGGCGGGCAAGATTTTCGGGCTTACCGGATGGAAGATCGGTTTTGTCTGCGCCGCGCCGCCGTTGTTGCGCATCGCCGCCAAGGTGCATCAGTTTCTCACCTTCACCACGGCACCGAACCTACAGGTCGCGGTGGCTTACGGCCTCGGTAAACCGGACGCATTCTTCCAAGGGATGCGTAGCGAACTCGCGCGCAGCCGCGACCGTCTCACGGCAGGACTGACCAGTCTCGGGTTTCCGGTGCTGCCGTCGCAGGGCACTTATTTCCTCACCGTCGATCTCTCTGTGCTCGGTCTCAACGAGACGGATGAGGCGTTCTGTCGCCGGATTGTGACCGAGCATAAGGTTGCGGCGATCCCGGTGTCGGCCTTTTATGAGGTCAACGCGGTGACGTCGGTGGTGCGCTTCTGTTTCTCGAAGAACGATGCCACGCTGGACGCCGCACTCGAACGATTGTCTGACGCGATTCATCGATAAGGAGGTGTGATTGGCGGCACGGAGCGTGGTGCGGTGGCTGGCGGGACTCGCGGCCGTGATGATCGGAGCGACGGCTGCGCAGGCGCAGCAGAGAACCGTCAACTTCTACAACTGGTCGAATTACGTCGCGCCCGGCGTGCTCGATGACTTCACCAAGGAAACCGGCATCAAGGTCGTCTACGACACGTTCGACGCCAATGAGACTCTCGAGACGCGGCTTCTCACCGGCAAGTCTGGCTACGATCTGGTGGTGCCAAGCGCTTACTTTCTTCAGCGTCAGATCGGTGCAAAAATTTTCCAGAAGTTCGACAAGTCCAAGCTGCCCAACCTCGTTAACATGTGGCCGGAGGTGACGCGCCGGTTGGCGGTGTACGATCCCGACAATGCCCATGCGGTGAACTACATGTGGGGCACCACCGGCATCGGCTACAACGTCAAGGCGTTGCAGAAAATTCTCGGCACAGACGCGCAGGTGACGTCATGGAGCCTGGTGTTCGATCCGGCCAGTCTCGCCAGGTTCAAGGACTGCGGCGTGCAGATGCTGGATTCGGCGGACGACATCCTGCCGGCGGCGCTGAACTATCTCGGCCTCGATCCGAACTCGACCAAGCAAGCCGATCTTGAAAAAGCGGCCGCGTTGATCGGACAGGTGCGTTCCTCGGTCCGCAAGTTTCATTCGTCGGAATATCTCAACGCGTTGGCGACCGGCGAGATTTGTCTGGTGGTGGGTTGGTCCGGGGACATCAAGCAGGCGCAGAAGCGCGCGGGTGAGGCGAACAACGGCGTCGAGATCGGCTACGCGATCCCGAAGGAGGGCGCGCAGATGTTCTTCGACAATCTGGCGATCCCGGCGGACGCGAAGAACGTGTCGGAAGCCTATGCCTTGATCGATTACTTGCTACGGCCCGAGGTGGCGGCGAAGAATTCCAGTTTCCTGTCTTATGCCAACGGCAATCTCGCCAGCCAGAAGCTGATCGATCCGAAGGTCTTCAACGACAAGACAGTGTATCCGGACGAGGCGACCATGAACCGACTCTATATCATCACCGCGCGCGATCCGGCGACGCAGCGCATCATCAATCGTCTATGGACGCGGGTGAAGACGGGGCGGTGAGTATAGCGGTTTCGAGCGAACTGGATGCCGGTTCGCCTGAAGAGAACGCGAACAACAAAGACTCTAACGCCAGCGGCGGTGCAGCCACAGCCACTGGTCGGGATATTCGCGGATCCAGCCTTCGATCACCGTGGTAATCGCCTGCATCGTGCCCTGAATATCGATATCGCCCTTGGCATCGCGCACCGGCGGAATTTCCTCGGTCAATTCCGCGCGGAAACGATGGTCGGGCAGGCGAATGATGCGAACGCCATGGATCGGGCAATCGATCTGCCGACGCAAGCGCGCCAACAGCGGATTGGCCTTGGTCTTGCGCCCGAAGAAAGTAACGTCAACGCCATTGGTGAAATACTGATCGACCAGCATCGCGGCGTGCTGGCCGTTCTCGAGTGCCTGCGCCAGCTTGAACGGCGCATCGCGGCCGCCGGGGATCAGGGTGCCCATATTGACCGAGCGCAATTGTTCGATGGCGCGGTCGGCGGATGCGATGTTCGGGCGTCGGAACAGCACGGCGGCATCGAGCCCGTGCGCCACCGCGGCCAATGCCGGAAGCTCCCAATTGCCGATGTGGCTGGCGAAGATCAGGGCTGGCTTGTTGTCGAGGCGAAGCTGGGCGAACAACTCGTGGGTGCGCTGCTCGATCTCGATCCGGCTCTCCTCTGGATGCGCCGGATCGTGCTCCCAGACGTGATCGATGTGTGCGAATTCCGCAGCGATACGCCCGAGATTGTCCCAGACGCCGTCGAGAATGGCGTCGATTTCCTGCGGCGATTTTTCCGGAAAGGCGGCGGTGAGGTTGGCGCGGGCAATCTTGTGCTCGCGAAACAGCGGGCCGATCCGGCGCGTGATCCAGCCGAACAGGTTCGCGGTGTTGATCGGGTCGAAGTAGCGCGTGGTGCGCAGCAGGCCGACCGTCAACGCGCCGACAGTCGCTTCGCCGAGTGGCTTGAGCGCATCGCGAACCCGTGCCTTGGTACGGAGCAGGAAACGTTGCATCGGAAGACGTTGCGCTCCGATGGGTGCTTAAGCCGGCTCGCCGGTGATGATCAGCGAGGCATTCTGTCCGCCGAAACCGAACGAGTTCGACATCACCGTGGTGACGCGCGCGTCGCGCGCCGTGTTCGGCACCACGTCGAACGGAATTGCCGGGTCGGGGACATCGTAGTTGATCGTCGGCGGAATGCGCTGATGCTCGAGCGTCAAGAGCGAGAACACCGCCTCGACCGCACCGGCTGCCGACAATGTGTGGCCGACCATCGACTTGTTTGATGACACCGGAACCTTGCTGGCGCGTTCGCCGAACACGGTCGAGATGCCGAGATATTCCATCTTGTCGTTTTCCGGCGTACCGGTGCCGTGCGCGTTGATGTAGTCGATCTGATCGGCGTCCAGTCCGGCGTCGGCGAGTGCGTTGCGCACGCAGCCGATGATCGGCTTGCCGTCGGGGCTGGAGCGGGTGCGATGGAATGAGTCCGCCAGTTCGCCGCAGCCGGCCAGCACGCCGAGAATGCGCGCGCCGCGCGCGGTCGCGGCTTCCAGGCTTTCCAGCACCAGCGCGCCGGCGCCTTCGGCCATCACGAACCCGTCGCGGTTCTTCGCGAAGGGTTTCACCGCGGAATGCGGCGGATCGTTTTGCGTCGACAAGGCCGACAATAGCGAGAAGCGGATCAGTGCTTCCGGATTGACCGAGCCGTCGGTGGCAACGCACAGGGCCGCATCGGCCTCGCCACGCCGGATCGCCTCGACGCCGAGCTGGATCGCGGTCGCGCCCGATGCGCATGCCGTCGACAGCGAAATCGGCGATCCTTTGGTGCCGAATGTTTCGGCCAGATGATCGGCCACCGAGCCGAACAGGAAGCGTCGATGAAAGTCGGTGAATTTGCCGCCGCCGGAGACGCGTAGCATCTGGTCGTAGTCGATTTCGGTTTCGCTGCCGATGGCGCGGCCGAGGGCCTGGCGCTGCGGCCATTCCACTTCAACCGGCGCGACGGCGAGAAACAACGGTCCCGGAAAGTCGCCCTTGCTGCCGATGCCGGCCTGCGCCACCGCTTCCTCGGTGGCGAGATCGGCAAGTCGCTCGGACAAATCAGTAGAGGAGAAAGGTTCGACCGGAACGAAATCGATCGATCCCGCCATCGTCGTTTTCAGGCCGTCGGTGGGAAAACGAGTGATGGTGCGGATGCCGGATTCGCCAGCGCAGAGTTTGGCCCAGTTGTCGGTTTTGCCGGCACCCAGCGAGGTGACGACGCCCATGCCGGTGACGACGACGATCGGCCTGCCAAATGTATCGCGCGGTGCTGACATATGTTCTCCGTCGGTCGCTTGCGCGGCTCCATCTGATTCACGGCGAGACGTTACTCGCCAATTGGTTTCGACGTGGATCGCTCACGTCAATCGATCGTCGCGTCTCGCCTGTGCCGCGCATTTCGCGCGTCAGCGAACGGCTTCCACCAGCGCCATGCCTTCGCCGCGCCAGTGGCCGGCGCCGACCACCACAATCTGGGACGGCGGCTTGGTCATTTCAATCTCGACGCCGGCGGAATCGTTCGGCGGAAACAACTTGCCCTTGGAGATCGACAACGCCGCCAGCGCAAGCCCGAGCGGAAATTGCGTTTCCATGGTGTGGCCGAAACTGGTGCCGGTGGCGCGCACCGCGAAATCCGGATGCGCCGCCAGGAAAGTACGTTCTTCCGACGTCGCCGGTTTGGCTCCGGTTGCGCCGGTGATGATCGCGCCCTGACCGTCGAGATTGTCGAGTTGCGCCCAGAGCTTTGAAAGGCTGGCGGTGACTTCGCCGCCGTTCTTTCGCGCGGTGCGATCGGCGACGACTTGCGTGAGCCGGGCATAGGGCTTCGCGCCGCGCGCTTCGGCATGCTTGCGCGATTCTATCACCAGAAACGCGCCGCCTGAGCCGAGGGCGAAGCCGCCGTGGTCGCCGCGCGCCCAGATCGGCGCGAACGTATTCTTGAGATTGAAGTCGCCGAACTCGTAGAGCACCAGCAGGTCTTTGCGTTCGCCGTTGTGCGCGGCGCCGACGAGTGCGATGTCGCTTTGCCCCGACGCGATCCGTGCCAGCGCGATCCGCGCAGCGTCCACGCCGGCGGCTTCCTCGCCCATGAAGGTGCGGGACGAGCCGGTGACGCCGTGCACGATGGCGATATTGCCGGCGAGCAGGTTGGAAAGCTGGGCCAGAAACAGCGTCGGCCGCAGGTCGCTCATCAGGCGCTCGTTGAGAAAGCCCGGCGCCGAGTTGCCCTGCGCTTCCGCATTGAGAATCGCGGAATCCACCGCGAGATCGCGCTCGCCGCCGCCGGCAGCGACGATCATGTCCATCCGCGCCAGGATGTCCTTGTTGCCCTTGATGCCGGCCGAATCCAGCGCAAGGCCGGCGGCGTAGGTGCCGATACGCTGCCAGGCTTCCATCTGGCGCTGATCGCCCTTCTTGGGAATCTGCGCGTCGAAGCTCACCGGTGCGAGCGGATGCACCAGATAGGGCGCGAAGCTCTTGTCGTCGATATTGATGCGTCGCTCGGCGAGGGCGTCCCAGTTCGCATCTAGCCCTTCGCCCAGCGATGTCGCCAGACCGATTCCTGTAATCCAGGCCTCGGTTGCTCCCGTCTTCGATCCGGTCGTGTCACTCATGCGGCATGGCCTGCTGCGGATAGCCGATGCGCTTGGCCATGATTTCCATGTGCCCGCGCAGTTCGGAGTTTGGAAAAGGGACGTGGCCGAACGTGATGGTCGCGTTACACCTCGGTTTGCCGTCGACGCTGACCTTGGCCTGCGTGATGGCGAAGCCGGACCCTTCGTGGAGTACGTTGGCCTCGATCTTCAACAATTCGCCGGGCGTGACGAACACCCGCATCTTGGCTTCCTTGACGGCGCCAAGAAATGGCATGCGCTCGAATTTCATCAAGGCGATGAGCAACCAACCGGAGGTCTGGGCCATCGCCTCGATCAACAGCACGCCAGGCATCAACGGATAGCCGGGGAAGTGTCCCTCGAAAATCGTGTTGTGCTGTGGCACCTGCGCCTCGACGACGATCGTTTTAGCGTCGAGGTCGAGGTCGATGATGCGATCGATGAGATGGAAATAGGCCAGATCCATGGGCGGCGATTATGCGCCCTTGGCGGCGACGAGTTCGTCGATTCGCGCGCTGAGATTCTTCAACACGAAATACTGTTCCGTGGTCGCCTTGCCGTCATTGACCTCCTGGGTCCACTTTTCCAGCGGCAGCTTGATGCCGAACGCCTTATCGATCGCGAATGCGATGTCGAGGAAGTCGAGACTGTCGATTCCCAGGTCATCGATGGCGTGGCTTTCTGGCGTGATGGTGTCGCGGGGGATGTCGCAGGTTTCCGCAATGATGGTGGCAACCTGATCGAATGTGGATGACATCATTAAGCCTTTGATAGATTGAAGGTAAATGCGGAAAATGACGGAGTGAGGGCGGCTCGCCCCGGCGTGCCCCGCCGCCTTGCTGCGTTGATTGCCCGTATATCGGACCCATGCCCGGAGTTCAATGGCGGCGGCAGAGGCCGGGTTCCCATTCCATGCACTGGTCAAAGGCAGTTTGAAAGGTCACATGGGCGCGCCCCGCGAAGGAATCAGAGGAGCGCAATTTTGGTGCCCCGCAAGCACGCAATCCTGGGTCTGTCGCAACTCCGCGATGCTGATCGCCAGCCAGATTCCCGCTGCGGTCAG
Source organism: Pseudomonadota bacterium (assembly GCA_023386885.1). Classification (GTDB taxonomy): domain Bacteria; phylum Pseudomonadota; class Alphaproteobacteria; order Rhizobiales; family Xanthobacteraceae; genus 62-47. The sequence goes on along the minus strand of JAEWIX010000013.1, from coordinate 8,114 downwards.
GGCGGCGGTAAAAACAAAGGCGGCGAGATTCGTCAGCATCCGGTGCCGGAATTCATCGCGATCGCTGAAAGTACGGTTATTGGCCGGCTCGGTGAGGGGGCGGGGCTCTGTATCCGGATGAGCGGTTCCGCCACCATGTCGTGACGGCGCCGTCAGGAGAGTGCGCGGGGTGAATTTGATCACGCGCGCGCCGGTATCTGACTGGGCTGGCATTCGAACTTTCATCCTGTCCCTGTCGGTCGGCTGCCGCGTGAGCCTGTGGCCGAACTCTAGCACAATACGACGGCCGCAACACAGAACGGGACTGCGGGACAATGTTGCGGTCGTCGATCTATTTGCCCGGCGTGGGTGGCTCCGCCTCGTCGGCTGGGTCGTGTCCGGATACCCGATGAAACAGGCGCTCGACCGGCTTACCGAGGGCAAGCACCGCTGTCGCCAGCAGGCCTGCGACCAGCACGATCCGCCATTGTCCTGCGCCGCAGATGATACCGATGCAGGCGGTGAGCCAGACGCAAGCCGCACTGGTCAGGCCGTGGATTCGCTTACCGTGTTCGTGATGGACGATCACGCCGGCGCCAAGGAAGCCGATGCCGGTGAGGATGCCCTGGATGACCCGACTGGTCGCATCCGACATGGTGGCATGAACGATGCCGCCGTCCGCGAGCAGCACCACGACGGCTGCCGACAACCCGACCAGCCCCAGTGTGCGGACACCGATCGGCTTTCCGTGCAAGTCGCGATTGAGGCCGACCGCGCCGGCGGCAACGGTCGCGACGCCGAGACGCAAGGCGATTTCGCTTAATGCGACGTCCACATTCGCCTCACGTTTTTGGCAGGCGACCCATCAGATAGAATTCGTCGTTGGGACGCATGTTGGTGACGTTGGCCATCCGGTTCGACAATCCGAAGAAGGCGGACACCGCGGCGATATCCCAGATGTCGTCGTTGCTGAAACCGTGGCGGGCGAGTTCGGTGAAGTCGTGCTCCGAAACCTTCTGAGCTTCCGCACTCACCTTCATCGCGAAATCGAGCATTGCCTTCTGGCGCGGCGTGATGTCGGCCTTGCGGTAGTTGGTGGCGATCTGATCGGCGATCAACGGGTTCTTGGCGCGGATACGAAGAATTGCGCCGTGGGCGACGACGCAATACTGGCACTGATTGGCGCTGCTGGTGGCAACCACGATCATCTCGCGCTCGGCCTTGGAGAGGCCACTCTCCTTGTCCATCAGCGCGTCGTGAAAGGCGAAGAAGGCACGGAATTCTTCGGGCCGATAGGCCAGCACAAGGAAGACGTTCGGCACGAAGCCGGATTTTTCCTGCACCTCCTCAATTCGCGTGCGAATGTCATCCGGCAACTGCTTGAGTGAAGGGATCGGAAATCGGCTGTTGGTCGATGGCGTCATCGTGTGGCCCCGCATGAACGGCGTGAAAGGTCCACGATCATAAGCGAGCGATGCACAAACAAAAAGCCGCTCGACTATCCGGCGGGCGGACGATGTCGTGATGGGCTGTCGCCCACGCGTTGCGTCGGAGAATGCGTTAGCGCAGCGGTTTCTTCAGCAGCGAGAAGCGGTCGGGATCGAGGCCGAGCGAGGGCTGCAGCATTGGCGCCTCGAAACTGCGCGGGGTCGGCCGGGCGGCGGGTCCATCGTTCGGCACCTCGCGATGCGAGGTCGCGCCGCGCCAGCGTTCGAGCACGGTATTGAGAAAATGTGCGTCGTGATCGCTGTCCGATACAGGTGTGCTGGAAATGGTCGATTCGCTGCGCGGCAACTGATGCGCCGGAACGTCCTTGAAGCGCAGCCGGGTGGGCAGTGCGACGCCTTCGCCGAAGGCCAGCACTTCGCGGGTGCCAAGCGAGGGAACGAACGACAGCAGGTTCGCGGCGGCGTCGGACACCGCCGAGCGCAGCAGGGCCTGGTCGCGATCGTTGGCAAGGCGCATCGTGAACAGCGTGCTGCACTGGGAAATGATCGTGGCGTCGAGTTCGGCCGGACGCTGCGTCACCAGCCCGAGATAGACGCCGTATTTACGGCCTTCCTTGGCGATGCGCGACACCGCCTTGCGCGTGGGGCCGAAGCCGATGCTGCGATCCGCCGATGCATAGCGGTGAGCTTCCTCACAGACGAACAACAGAGGTGAGATGCCGTCGCTCCACAGCCCGAAATCGAACGCCATGCGGCACAGCACGGACACCACCGAGTCGACCACTTCAGCAGGGAAGCCGGCAAGCTGCATGATGGTCATTGGCCGGCCGTTGGCGGGCAGCCGGAACAGATGGCTGATGACTTCCGCCATGGTGTCGCCGCCGACATTGGCGTTGTCGAACATGAAGGCATAGCGCGGATCGTTGCGCACCGTCTCGATGCGCGAAATCAGCTTGTGATAGATGATGCGCGACGACCGGTTTTCCAGCCGGCCCATGCGTTCGTCGATCAGGGAAATCAGATCGACCAGCCGGTAGGGCACCGGCGTATCGGCCGTATAGGTGTTGTGCTTGGGGTCAACGCGTTTCAGCCCGACCCGATCCGTACTGCTGTACTGGGTATAGACGCCTTTCGCGAGCGGAATGACCTCGGTGAGGATCTCCAGTTCCTCGGGTACGCCGGGCCGTCCGCCGAACAGCACGTCGACGATTTCCTCGAAGTTGAACAGCCAGAATGGCAGCTTGAGGTTTCGCGGGTTGAGCACCAACGCGCGATCGCCGAAGCAGCGGCCATATTCGTTGTGAACGTCGAGCAGGAAAAGCCTGAGCTTGGGCCGTGCCTTGAGAATCTCGTTGAGCAGCAGCGACACGCCGCTGGATTTACCGACGCCGGTGGAGCCTAGCACCGCGAAATGCTTGTTGAGCATTTCCTCGACATCGACATAGGCCGTGACCGACGAGTCCTGCTGCAGGGTACCGATATTGATCTGGTCGATGCCCTTCGGCGCATAGATCGTGCGCAGTTCCTGATTGGAAATCAGGCTGACGGGATCGTCGATCGCCGGATAGCTGGTGACGCCGCGCCGGAAGCGCTGCTGATGTGGCTCGCCGTAGATCTCGCCGAGGAGGTCGACTGACGCATAGGCAAAATACCGGTCCGAGTCGGGAAGTTGTTCGCTCGTAACCTCGGTGATGATCGCGACGATGATGGTTGTCGCGCAACGAATGCTGACGAAACGCCCCACCGTCGCCCGGGCTTCAGCGGGAGAAACATGATGGCCCGCGTAGAGTCCGGCCCGCGCCTGCGAGCCGCGAACCGAAATGATCCGTCCAAATGAAGCTTCAGGTGATAAAATGGACATGCCGCAGTCTGCGTTGCTCCGTAATTTTCCCAGTATCGGACGTGTTGTTTCAGAAAGCGTTAACCGGCCGGTGCTCGTCGGGCGACCGGCTTTGCGACGTGACCTCCAAAAATCAAAAGCCGCCGTCGGGACGAAGCGACGGCGGCTTTTGTACGCAATACTGGAGGCCACATTCATCCGGCCGCGTGAGAAGCTGACATGCTTAGGTCAATGATCTGTAAATTCCCATGGTCGGGTGGACCAAGGGTGCGCCATCCGACCGGTAACAAATCATGCTTTAAGGGAAAGGTGAGAGGGCGCTCGGTCGAACTATCAACCGAGCGTCGGTCGCGGTCTCACCAGTGATGGCGATGCCGTGAGTGCGACCATCCTCGATGGTGCCCAACGTACCAGCCGCGATGCAGGCCGCGATTGCCGTGCCAGCCGTGATGGCGGCCGCGACGTCCATGCGCGTGGCCATGGCCGTGACCGCCCCGGATCTGGAGCACATCGGAAGCACCCTCGATATGTTTGGCGGCAGGGGTGGCCGCGCTTGCCGCGCCAACAGTCGCAAGGGCAAAAGCCGCGGTGGCGGCCCAGGCGATCACACGTATTTTCATGGGAGCTCCTTTGAGTTGATAGCGGCGGATAACGGAGCGGAATCGATCTGGTTCCCGCCCGTTTGAAGGCCGTCATTGGGTGGCTTGCAAACCGAAAGACGGCCATCTAAAAGGTCGCCCAGCGAGCGGATTGGGAATCGCCAGTCGGTGATTTGAGGAAAGACTCTTAGGGTTTTAGCCTAAGCCCTTATATCTGCTGATAAGTTCCTTGGGGAATGGTGTAACGGTAGCACAACAGACTCTGACTCTGTTTGTCTTGGTTCGAATCCAGGTTCCCCAGCCACACTTCAAACTCCCATCGACATCTCGACCTAAAACGCTTTCCTGCTCGCAAAGCGGGCAAAATGCCGTAGTGTTGCTTCTGTCAGAGCCACATTAAAGTGCTCGGCGGGTGGGGTACGCCTTTCTGACTCGGCCATCTCTGGTGAGACTCCTTTGAGCCGATGGGGGGCACTCTAGGTTAAGAGTGCGGGTCTCGCCGCCGGCAGAGAGCATTATCCAGACTCCCCTTGCCGACAGCGTTGATGGCGGTGACTGTGCGAGATATTCGCCGACCGATTGTGTCGCGTGTCGTATCGGACCGAATGTAGGGCAATCTTGGGTTGCACTATGGGCTGTTTGACGGTCTAACAGAATCCACTGGTGCAAAGCGGAGCATTTGGCTTCTCCATGGGCGGGGGCATCGGGATGGACACGGATCGGCGGCCGGCACAGTCGGCAATCTCGCATTGGCGCGCGGCGCTGTTGGCATCTTCGGCGCTGGCGCGTGTCGGCCTCGCGGTCGCGACGGTGTCGGGGACGCTGGCGGTGCTGGCCATCGCCGGATCGGCTCCCGGTATCGCGGCCGGTATTTCCCTCGCGACTGGCGGTGCCGGCGGCGCTAATGGCGGCGGTGCAGGTGGTGCCGCCGGGGCGGACGGAGACGACGGCGCCTTCGCGGGGCCGTTTTTTGGGGCCGGTGGCTCGGCCGGAACGCCCGGCTCTTCCGCAGGCGTTGACGGCGGTTTCGGCGTCGGCGTTGACGGCGGCGGTGGTGGTGGCGGCGGCGGTTACAGTCCGGCTTTCAGCGGCGACATCACGACAACCAGTCAGGGCGGCAATGGCGGCAACGGCGGTGATATCGGCGGTGGTGGCGACGGTGGTGGCGGCGGTGGCGGCGCGAATGGTGCGACCGTCTCATCGAGCGCGGCCGTAACCGTATCCGCCACTGTCACAGGTGGTACGGGCGGCGGTGGCGGCAGCGGCAACAGCGGCGGCGGCGGCGGCGGCGGTGGCGCCGGCATCGGCATGCAAACCGGGAACGGCCTCATCGTGAACGCCGCCGTCACCGGTGGTGCGGGCGGCCTCGGCGGCGGCGGTAGTGGTGGCGATGGCGGCGGCGGTGCGGGCGTGATCCTTGAGCAGGGCGGCAACGCTGTGATCAACGCCACCGTCAGAGGCGGCTCTAGCGGCTCTATTTTCACCGGCAATGGCGGTAGCGGCGGGAGTGGCGTCGTCGGCCTTGCCCATCCAGTGGATATCACGATCTCGGCGACCGGTAGCGTGACCGGGGGCGACAGTTTCGGCGGTCCCGGGGGCGGCGGTTTCGGCGGTCTCGGGGGCGGCGCAGGCCTGTCGTTGTTGTCCGGCGGAACCGTGACGAATGCCGGCGTTATCGCCGGTGGCGCAAATAGCCTTAGAATCGGCGGCACATTCGGCGGCGGGGTGGGCGGCACCGGCGCCGGCGGCGCGCTTGGCGGCGATCCCGTCGGGGCTCTTGTCCCCCGGGGTGGCGACGGCATCGCCGGTGCAAATCTCACCGTCATCAACAGCGGCACCATCATGGGCGGCAACGGCAACGGCGTCCAGGCCAACGCCATCACCTTCACCGGCGGTAGCAACGTGCTGGAACTTCAGGCCGGCTCCCTCATCAGTGGCAATGTGGCCGGCACGGGAACGGACGTCTTTCGGCTGGGTGGCCCGACCAATGCGAGCTTCGATGTCTCCGGGATCGGCACGGCGGCACAGTATCGTGGCTTCAATGCTTTCGAGAAGACAGGCACGAGCACCTGGACGCTGACGGGATCGACGACGGCGGTGACGCCGTGGACCTTGAAGCAAGGCACGCTGTCGATTTCATCCGACGCCAATCTCGGCGCTGCTTCGGGCGCGCTGACCCTTGACGGCGGCACGTTGCAGATAACGGGCGGCGCTTTTCTGGCGAGCACACGCGCCATCACCCTCAATGCCGGTGGCGGTACCTTCGACATCGGCGGCGGCGTCACGGGCATTACCCAAAGCCTCGGCGGCAGCGGTCCCGTTACCTTCACCAACGGCATCGTGAGTTTGGCGGCGGCTAACGTCTACAGCGGCGCCACAACGATAACGTCAAGTGGAACGCTCGGCGTGTTTGCCGCAGGCGCGCTGTCGCCGAACTCCGATTTCACCGTCAACGGTATCCTCCTGCTGAACGGATTCGACAATACGATCAAGTCGCTTTCCGGTAGTGGAGATGTTGCCAATGGGTTGGCCGCAGCCGCTGCGGCGACGTTGACCATCGCGCCCTCTTCGGGCGTTACGACCTTTTCAGGAACCATCTCGGATGGAACGGCCGCGCTGCCGCTCTCGCTGATCAAGACCGGCGCGGGCACGCAGGTGCTTTCGGGGACCAACACCTATACGGGCGGAACGACGATCGCGGGCGGCAAGCTCGCGGTGACCGACGACAGCAATCTCGGCGCTACTTCGGGCGGACTGACCTTCAACGGCGGCACGCTGCAAACCTCGACGCCCGTCGGCGTGCCGAATTTTGCAAGCAGTCGCGCCGTCAACCTGCTGGCCGGCGGCGGCACCATCGAGACGCTTCGGCTGACCTTCCTCGACGGCAACATCGCCGGCGCGGGCGGCCTGACCAAAGCCGGCATCCTGCCGTTGGTCCTTGGCGGCACCAACACCTATCTCGGCCCGACCAACGTCAACGAGGGTACGCTGTCGCCGGGCTCCACCGCAGGGTTCTCGGCGTCGAGCGCTTTCACTGTCGCCGCAGGCGCCAACATCGAGCTTCGCGGTATCGACGCGAGCATCGGTTCGCTCGCCGGTGCTGGCACCGTGACGAATAGCAATGTTCTGCCTGCCGTGCTGACGACCGGCTTCGACAATACCAGCACGCCGTTCAGCGGAACGATGTCCAACACCTCTGGCCCCTTATCGTTGATCAAGGTGGGTGCCGGCACTCAGGTTCTCTCCGGCATCAACACCTACACCGGCGCGACAACGGTGAATGCCGGCACATTGTCGGTGAACGGTTCGATTGCGTCGTCATCGCTGACCACGGTGAATCCGAACGGCACGCTCGGCGGCAACGGCACCGTGGGCGATACGCTGATCAGTGGTGGTACGCTGTCGCCGGGCAATTCGATCGGCGCGCTGACGGTGGCAGGCAATCTGGTGCTGACAGCGGCATCGACCTACATGGTCGAAGTGTCGCCGGCGGGCAGCGACTTCACCCATGTCACCGGAACGGCTCAGTTGGGTGGCGCAACAGTGGCCGCGCAGTTTGCTCCCGGTGCTTACGTCGAGAAGCGCTACACCATCCTCACCGCCGATGGCGGCGTTAACGGTGCTTTCGCCGGCCCGGTCAACACCAACCTGCCGCAGAACTTCAAGAGCGCGCTCGCCGCTGATGGCAACAATGCGTATCTCGATCTGAAACTGGATTTTGTCGTACCCAGCGGCCTCAACCTTAACCAGACCAACGTCGCTACCGCGCTGGTGAACTCGTTCAACAGCAATGGCGGCATTCCGCTGGCGTTCGGTGCGCTCGATCCGCGCGGACTTTCGCAGGCCTCGGGCGAGATTGGCACCACGGCCTCGCAGGCGGCGTTCGATGCGCAGAGCCAGTTTCTCAACACGCTGACCGGCCCGTTTATGGCAGGTGGACAGGGTGCGGCTTCCACATCTTCTTCGTCGCAGGCGATGGGTTATGCCGGCGAGCGCAAACCGCACGATGCTTTCGCCTCGCTCGTCACCAAGGCGCCGCCGCTGCAGACTTTTGAGCAGCGCTGGCGCATCTTCGGCGCGGCCTATGGCGGATCGACGCAGATCGGCGGCAACGCCGCGCTGGGCAGCCACGATGCCACCAGCCGCATTTATGGCGGTATCGGCGGCGCGTCCTACGCGCTGTCGCCGGCAACGGAGCTGGGCTTTGCGTTGGGTGGCGGCGGCACGTCGTTCGGCCTGAGCGACGGG
>JAEWIX010000084.1 GCA_023386885.1 Pseudomonadota bacterium | reverse complement strand
CATGCGTCCCCGTCAGATTCAAATGATCACGCAAAAAATGCACCAGCAACGTCCGGTCTTCGACCGTGCCGGAAACCAACTTCCCGTTCACCGTCAAACTTATAGCCGTCACGAGACACCTCCCGTTAGATTGTTATAGTTCCAAATTAGAGGCATCCCGGTCCGACTTGGCAACAGCGATCTTGGTAGTAGGGAGTTGTCGGTCAAGCGTCGAACTTTTCAGGCAGTTTATCGCGGCGCGAGGTGTGCGGCGGCTGCTTTCAGCGTCTCAGAAATTCATGCCGAACAGCAGGCGGACCTGATGACGCTCGAAATTGACCAGATCGAGCGGGCCGGGCGCATTTGCCGCGCGGCCGACGATCTGCGCGCTCCAGGCGGCGGCGACCCAGGAGCGTTGTGACAGCTTGACGAACAACGTCGGTCCGACAAAGCCGGCGTGCCCCGCAAAGTCGTCGAAGCCGAGGCTTTCATAGTGCCGGAGATAGCGGCCTTCGATGCCGAGGAAGACGCCGGGCGAGATTTGCGCCATCAGCGCCGTCGCGATGCCGGCGGTCGCTTCCCGCGACCAGTCGCCACCCGCCTTCGCGCGCGAGACTTCCGGCTGGTAGAGCAGGTTGAAGGCCGCGACGATCCGGTCCGGAACGATCTCTCTGTCAAACGCCGCCACGAGGTCGGCCCCGTATTCGCGGACACGTGTGCCCGAGCCGTCGTCGATGCGAGACCAGTGTGGCCCGACACCCAGCGCGAAGCCGAACGGCGCGGTTGCGCGATCGAGCAGGCGGTAGCGGAAATCCGCGGAGAAGCCTCCGATCGCGAGTTGCCTGCGATTCTCAAAGCCGCTCACGCCGGTGATGTCATGTGCGACGAGGGCGGCGGTGTATTCGGTGCGAAGGTTTTGTAGTGGAACGAATTCAGCGGAGAGGGTTTGTTCGCCAGCGGTATATCTGCCCACGCGCTTGCCGAATCGCGCGGTCGTCGCACCTTCGAATTCGCGCTCGCCGAGCGATCCGACGTCGCTTCCCGTCGTGAAGCCGAACAGATGTTCGGTCTCGATCTCGCTTGCGCCGCACGTCGTTGCGGATTGTGCAAACGCGAACGAGAGTGCGAATGACATCGCACCTACGCGAGCCATTATCGTCAAAAACGTCTCGAAACCCGGAGGAAAATGCCTGCGCCATCGCCATGCATGCCGCGATTGCGATGTGCAGCAATTATCCGATGGTAAGCGCATGCCTAAGGATTCGTTGCCGGGAGAATTTCCCGATCATAACCTGGACTACTACCTTCCGCCTATACTGATAGCGAAAATCCAATGTTGTAATTCGATCGCGATGGCGGCTGCGGGTTGCCGGTCGGCGCTTTGCAATACGTCCTGCGGATCCGGTTCGTCGAATTGCGAACGCAGCGAAGCAAACACATTGGGAGGAACAGATGAAGTTGAGGAGCAGGGGATTCTTGGCTGGCGTTTCGATTCTCGCCAGCCTGGCCGCGGGATCGCTTGGCGCCAGCGCCAACGACTCCACCGTCAAGGCCGTCGCCGATGCCAATCAATGGGCGGTCGCCGGACATGACTATGCCAATACGCGCTACAGTCCGCTCAATCAGATCAACGCCGATAACGTCGGCAAGTTGACCCTGGCCTATTCCTTCTCGCTTGCTTCGCTACGCTCCAACGAATCCTCTCCGGTCATCATCGGCGATACGCTTTACGTCACGACGTCGTGGGGACCGAAATACGTCTACGCGCTCGATGCCGCGACCGGCGCGCGCAAGTGGACCTATGAGCCAGAAATTCCCGATGACGTGTTGCAATATGCCTGCTGCGACGTGAACAATCGCGGTGTCGCCTATGCCGACGGCAAACTGTATATCGGCCGTCTCGATGGAAAGCTGACGGCGCTCGATGCCAAGACCGGCAAGGAGCTTTGGACCACCAAGGTCGTCGACTACAAGCAGGGATCGGTTATCACTTCGCCGCCGCTCATTGTGCGCGACAAGGTCATCACCGGCTTCGGCGGCGGTGAGTACGGCGTGCGCGGTGCATTGCAAGCCTTCGATGTCAATACCGGCAAGCAGATATGGCAGACGTTTACGACGCCTGCGCCGGGCGAACCGGCCAGCGACACCTGGAAGGGCGATACCGGTCTGCATGGCGGCGGCGCACCGTGGCTGGTCGGCTCCTATGACGCCAAGACCGACACCGTGTATTGGGGCACCAGCAACCCGGGGCCGTGGAATACCGGCGTGCGCTCCACCGGCGACGGCAACTTCGGCAAGCTGAGCAATCTCTATACCTCTTCGACGTTGGCTCTCGATCCCAACACCGGCAAGATCAAATGGCACATCCAGACCACGCCGGCTGACGCCTGGGACTATGACGGCGTCAACGAACTGGTTCTCGCCGACCTCAAGATGGACGGCAAGACGGTTCCGGCGATGCTGAAGGCCGATCGCAACGGCTTCTTCTTCGTGGCCAATCGCGAAAGCGGCAAGCTCCTGTCGGCGGAAAAATTCGTTCCTTCGACCAACTGGGCCAAGTCATGGGACGTCAAGACCATGCGCGCGGTCGAGGATCCCGACAAGCGTCCGGGTCCGGGGCACCCGGCGAAGGACATCTGTCCGAACCTGATCGGCGGCAAGAACTGGCAGCCGATGTCGTTTAGTCCGAAGACGGGCCTGGTTTATATTCCGACCAACAACGTCTGCATGGACTGGTCGGTCAGCGACGTCTCATACAAGCGCGGCGTGTTCTATCTCGGTGCCGAATTCCCGACCAAGGAAGGCCCGGGCGGATATCTCGGCGAACTGGTTGCCTGGGATCCGGTCAAGCAAAAGAAGGTGTGGGGCATCAAGGAAGACCTTCCCTTCAACGGCGGCACGCTGACGACCGGCGGCAACCTGGTGTTCTCCGGTAACATCCGTGGCGAATTCCGCGCGATCAACGCCAAGGACGGCAAGATTCTCTGGCACAAGAATCTCGGCTCCGGTATCGGCGCCGGCCCGGTGACCTATTCGGTCAAGGGCAAGCAGTACGTCGCCGTTGTGGTGGGACGTACCGCATCGCTGCCGGCATTCCTTGGTGAGGTCGGCAAGAAGATGACGGCAGCGGCCCCCGAAGGCGGTTCGCTGTTCGTGTTCGCGCTGCAGTAACGCAACCAAAGGGAGCCAGGGATGCTTGCAAATTCGTCGGAGTGGAACGGAATGTCATTCAATCGCCGAACCTCTCGTGTTCTTGCAGGCATCCCTGCTCTTGTCGTTGCGTTATCGTTGGTCGCGCCAGCCTCGCAGGCTGTTGCGGATGATCGTCAGCCGTTGAGGTTCTGTGCCGATCCGACCAACCTGCCGTTCTCGAGCGACGATCCGGCCAATCCCGGACTCTATCTCGAGATCGGTCAGGCATTGGCGAAAGCGCTCGACCGCCCGGTCGTCTATGACTGGTACAAATCGTATTTCGGCAAGCGGACCGTGCGGGTGACCCTGCTCGGCAAGCAATGTGATGCGATGATCGGACTGACGCCCACCACCGATTTCATGGGGCCGGCGGTGATTTTCTCCAAGCCGATCGTGAAGGAAGGTTATGCCCTGGTGACGGCGAAAGGCCGCAAGATTTCTGGACTTGTCGATCTGAAGCAGTTGCGTGTCGCGGTTCAATACCAGACGACGCCGCAAAACATGCTGGCGCAGCGTGATGAAATTGAAAAGGTGACCGTGATCAGTCCTGAAGACGGCATGAAAGCGCTGGATCAGGGCAGGGCCGACGTCGCCTTCATCTGGGGGCCGGTTGCAGGCTGGCTCAACAAAACGGTTTATGGCGGCAAGTACGAAATTCAGAGTGCGGACGGTGACGGCCTGTCGTGGCCGGTCGCCATCGGCTTTGCCAAGGGATCGACGGAGCTACGCGACCAGATCGATGCAGCGCTGCCGAAAGTGGAATCGATCATTCCCGGCCTCATCGAGAAGTACGGGTTGCCGACCGATACGCCGGTCAAGCTGACGGCCCTTGCGCAGCCTCTGGTTCGGCTGGCCTCGGCGGAGACGCAAGCCAGACCGCTGGTGCTTGCTGACGCGACTGCCGCGCCTGCACCGCTCACTCCCGAGGTCATCAAGAGTCGCGAGAACGATTCCGAAGCGGTCACCAGCGGCCGCGAGATTTTCAACGGAACCTGTGCGCATTGTCACGGACCGGATGCAGTGCAGAGCGAGCGACATATCGATCTTCGCCGGCTGCACAAAAAGTATGGCGACGATATGCGCGATGCGTACTGGAAGACGGTTCATGAGGGTCGCCCTTCGAAGGGAATGCCGGCATGGAAGGACGTCTTCGACGACAAGCAGCTCAACGACGTCTATGCCTATCTGCTCACCGTGCAGGCGCCGGCAGGAAACTAGGACGTTTTCGAATGAGCCGGTTTCCACAACGCGTGAAAGCGCTATAGTGGGGCGCATCGGACGTCATGGGTTCCGTTCGCTGTTGATTCCGACCTTCGTAACGATGGCCACTGTCGCGGAAGGTGCATGCTGAAGTTGAACCGCGTTGGTACCGGATCGGTTCGCGACTTGGGTGTCCGCGATGCATGCGCGATGTGGCCGGCCGCTGACGGGGGCTGCAGATGACGAATTTCCTGATCATCGACGATCACCCGCTGTTTCGCGAAGCCTTGGGCAATGCCGTGCGTCAGGCGCATCCCGATGCGGTGATTTTTGAAACCATGTCGATCAAGGGCGCATTACATATTCTTGCCGAGAAAAAGGGGATCGATCTGGCGTTGCTCGATCTGTCCTTGCCCGATGCGACCGGGTTTTCCGGCTTCATGCGGTTACGGGAGACGTATCCACGGCTGCCGGTCGCAATCGTCTCGAGTCATGAGGACCAAGAGGTCGTCAGCGAGGCGCTTTCCCTTGGAGCCGCCGGCTATCTGCCCAAATCGACATCCAAGAGCGAGTTGGCTCAGGCCATCGATTGCGTGCTGAGCGGTTCGGTCGCGGTCCCGAAAAATTTCGTCGTCTCGGGTGAGCGCGGTGACACCGATTTCACTCAGGCGCTACGTCAGCGCCTGCAGGAATTGACACCACAACAGCTTCGCGTGCTTGATCTGATACGTCGCGGCTATCAAAACAAGCATATCGCCGCCGAACTGAAACTCGCGGAATCCACGGTCAAGGCGCATGTGACCGAAATCCTGCGTAAGCTGAAGCTGTTCAGTCGTAACAAGGCGGTGATCGAGATCGGCAAAATCAGCCTGCCGGTTCCGAAGAAGCGCGGCGGCGGCAAGAGCGAGGTTGCGGCGGTCGAGAGCGGCGATCATAAACCTGCTGAAACTGTGGGAACGGCCAAGCGCCGCTGAATGTAGCAGGATGGTTCGATCGTCATTAACGATGCAACATGGATGCTGAGCCGGCAGGTTCAGAACAGCTCGAGGAAGTTACCTTTCATGCTCCGCATCGTTATCGCCGCCATTCTGATCTGCGTTGCCGCGCCGTCCTTCGCCGCCGACGTGCTCCGTGTCGGTTTGCAAAAGACCGGTACGTTCGCCTGGCAACTCGATGTGATCAAACGACATGGACTGGCGACCGCGGCCAATCTCGATCTCAAGCTCACCGAAATGTCGTCGGCCGATGCCGGAAAGCTGGCGCTCAATGCCGGATCCGTAGATGTCGCGGTGGTGGACTGGCTGTGGGTCGCGCGCGAGCGGGCGCTCGGCACCCGGCTGCAATTCTATCCGTACTCGACCGCGATCGGTGCGATCATGGTGAAGCAGGATGCGTCGCTGCAAAAACTCGCCGATCTCAAGGGTCAAACCCTGTCGATCGCCGGCGGCCCGCTCGACAAAAGCTGGCTTATCGTGCAGGCCGCCGCGATCCGCCGTGGTTTGAATCTCAAGCGCGACGTCACGCTGCAATACGGTGCACCGCCGCTGATGTTCCAGAAGACATTGCAAGGTGAATCGCAGGCCAATCTCAATTACTGGAATTTTTGCGCGCGGCTGGAAGCACGCGGCTATCGCCGGCTCTACGATATCCGCGCGGCGCAGATCGAACTTGGCTTGAAGGAACCGCTGGCGCTGACCGGCTATGTCTTCTCCGAGAAGTTCGCTGCGACTCACAGGGATGTCATCGAACGGTTCCTGACCGTCGTGCAGCAGGCCAACGACATTCTGACGCAATCCGATGCGGAGTGGGAAGCGCTGCGCCCGCTGATGCAGGCCGAGGATCAGGCCACTTTTCTTGCCTATCGCGACCGTACGCGGGAAGGCATCCCGCGCCGGACCATCCTTGCGGAGGAAGCCGACGCTCGGACACTGTTCAAGACGCTGACCGATATTGCCGGCCCGACGCTGCTCGGTCCGGTGAAGGAAATTCCCGTGGGCATGTATTATCATCGCTCGTCATCTGGAGGATGAGCGTTGGCGAAGATTGTCTCGCTGGCGGTGTTGCTTGGCCTATGGGCGCTGATCGCATGGCTGGCGCAGTCGCCATTACTGCCGAGCCCGATGAGCGTCGGCGAAATGATCGTGACCGATACGCGATCGGGCGAATTGCCGTTCCAGATGGCTTGTACGCTGGCGCGCGTGGCGGCGGCGTTTGCCATCGCCTTCACGCTGGGCGTCGCGGGCGGTTACGCGATGGGGCGCTCGAAATTGATCGATCGTTATGCCGATCCTTGGCTGGTGGTATTGCTCAATCTGCCGGCGCTGGTCATCATTATTTTCGCTTACATCTGGATCGGACTCAACGAGACTGCAGCCATCGTCGCGGTGGCGCTCAACAAGTTGCCGAACGTGATCGTGGTGACGCGAGAGGGCGCACGCTCGCTCGATCCCGCGCTCGATGACATGGCGCAGGCGTTCCGCTTCACCTGGCAATCGAAGCTGCGAAACGTCGTACTTCCGCAACTGGCGCCGTATCTCGCGGCGGTGTCGCGCTCGGGGCTGTCGATCATCTGGAAAATCGTGCTGGTAGTCGAACTGCTGGGGCGGCCCAACGGCGTCGGATTCGTGCTCGGCTCGTCGTTCTCGCTGTTCGATATGACGCGGATTTTGAGCTATGCGATCTCTTTCGTCGCGCTTATGCTCGCCATCGAAACATTTCTGGTGCAACCGCTTGAACGACGCACGAACCGCTGGCGCCGCAACGCCGCTTGAAATTCGCATCGATTCGAAAGCCTTTGTCTCGGCGGAAGGAAAGCCGGTCGAGGTCATTCGCGACCTTCACCTGCAACTCGATGCATTTTCGTTCGGCGCATTGATCGGTCCGTCCGGCTGCGGCAAGACCACCATTCTGCATATCGCCGCGGGTCTCGATCCGGATTTCACTGGTGAACGGCGGATTCCGGGGCGCGGCCGGCTCGGCATGGTGTTTCAGGAGCCGCGTCTGTTGCCGTGGCGCACGGTGGCCGACAATCTCCGCCTCGTTCTGTCGCCGGATGAAACCCTGGATAAGCTCGATGGCCTGATCGAGACGCTGGGGTTGGGGGCGCATCTGTCGCACTATCCGGGAGAGTTGTCGCTTGGACTGGCGCGGCGCGTGGCGATTGCACGGGCCTTCGCGGTGCGGCCGGATTTTCTGCTGCTCGATGAGCCGTTCGTGTCGCTGGATGTCGCGGTCGCCGCGCGATTGCGTGAGGAATTGACGACGCTGACGCAACGCGAGCGGGTCACGACGCTGCTGGTGACCCACGATTTGAACGATGCCATCCAACTGGCGGACAAGCTGTTCTTCCTCTCAGCGCGGCCTGCCAGCGTTGCGGTCGAAATGAGTTTACCGCCGCCGCGCGGCGCGCGCAGCAAGGCGACGATCGACGAGATCGCGAGGGAGGTCGGCGCACGCGTTCCGGCTTACATGCCCGACGCCACGCGCGCATAACGCTGCGATTTAGGCCAGTCGTGATTCGATTGCCACGCGCACCAGTTCGGACGAGGATCGCACGCCGAGTTTGTGGCGAATGATCGAGGATGTGTTAGCCACCGTCTTGTAGGAGGCGTTGATCATCCACGCGATCTCCGTCAGGCTTTTGCCGGCGCCGATCAGTCGCAGGATTTCGATCTCGCGTGAGGTCAGCTTTGCCAGTCGGCTCGAGGCAAAGGTGGGACCGGCGAAGGCGAGGCTTTGCGCCAGCGACGGGGGCAGGAAGGTGCCGCCCTCCGCCACCGCGCGAATGGCACTGACAAGATCGCCGGGGTCGCCGGACTTGGAGACGTAGCCCTTGGCGCCGGTCTCGATTGCCCGCGCCGCGAAGATCGGATCGTCGTTCATGCTGAACATGATGATGCGCGCGTCGGCATCGCGCCGCAGGACTCGTCGCGCCAGTTCGAACCCGGAGACGCCCGGCAGATTGATGTCAATGACGCACAATTGCGACGGATCGTCGGCGAATGCAGCTTCGCCGCTGTCGGCGTCTGCAGCGTCGTTGACGACGATGTTCGGTTCATTCGCGAGCATGGCCCGGCAGCCCGACACCACGATGGGATGATCGTCGACGATAAGGACACGGAGTTTGGTCGACGTCTTCGCTCTTGCCATGATGACCGATGAGATTGACCGCGCATCTGGCCATCGCGCCAGAATACTGTACCGTCGGATTAGATCGTCGCCAATTTCGCCTGTCAACGCTCTCCCCGGAGCCTGCGGCACGACGGCACACCGGAATGCGAGGATGTGGCAGAAACTTTCCCTGCGGACGCGCTTGAACCTGCTGGTTGCGTTGGTCCTGGCGCTCGGTCTTGCCGCGAATATCGGGCGCCTGGTGCTGGAGGCGGGGCCACGCATTCAGGCGGAAGATGACAGCGTCATGCGATTGGCGCGCGAGTTTGTCGATGCGTCGATTGCCGATTTGAAAGGTAGCCCGGATCCCCAGGCCAAGCTGACGGGGATTGTCGAGGGGCTGCAGAAGTTGCGTCATCTTAGCGTGACGCACATCCGGTCTGGTGCGGCCGGCGATGACGCCTCGGATCGGGGCACCGATGACCAGTTCGATGCTCCGCCCGAATGGTTCGTCACCATGGTGCGGCCGGAGCCGACGCGCCTGCGCATTCCGATCGCGGTCGATGGAAGATCCTACGGCACGCTTTCGATTGCCTCGCATCCAAGCGATGAGATCGCCGAAATCTGGGACAGCATTATCACCCAAATCCAGTTCGGCTCGGCCATTGCGGCGGTGTTGCTGATCCTGACGATGCTCGTGGTCAGCCGGGCGCTGTCTCCGATCCAGTCGCTGGCGGACGCCATGACCGACATCGAATCGGGTCGCTATAATACGCGCGTGGGGCCGACCGGCTCGCCCGAAATCGCCGCGATCTGCGCGAAGCTCAATCATCTGGCCGCCACGCTTGGCGATGCGGTCGCGGACAAGCAACGGCTCGCGGAGCGAGTCGTCTCGTTGCAGGATGCCGAACGCAAGGAGATCGCCCGCGAACTGCACGACGAATTCGGCCCTTATCTGTTCGCGTTGCGCGCCCACGCGACGGCGCTGATGCGAATGGCCGATGCGGCGACGCCGGACATCGCAGGCTTGCGCAAGCATGGCGCGGCGATGCTCGAGCAGGTCAACGCCCTGCAACAGTTCAATCGCCGCGTGCTCGACAGGTTGCGGCCGGCAGGCTTGAGCGATCTGGGTCTTGGTGAGGCGCTCGCCGCGCTGGTCCGGTTCTGGCGCGGCACTCATCCTGATGTGACGGTGGACACCGACATCTCCGACGCGCTTGGGCCGATCGGCGAAACGGTGGAATTGACGATCTATCGCGTGGTGCAGGAGGCCTTGACCAATGCCTTCCGCCATTCCGGCGCAACGCAGGTCGGCGTGACGATCGAGCCGGTTGCCGGAATCGGGAGTGCCGGGACGTCCGTTTGTGTTCGCATCAACGACAACGGCAAGGGCTTGCCGCCGGATCACAAACTCGGCCTGGGAATGACCGGCATGCGCGAACGGGTGATGGCGCTCGGCGGAAGTATGACGGTGACCTCGGCCGGCGGCGGCGTGACTGTCGAGGCGATGATCCCGTGCGGTACACAGGTCTGATGCCTCGACCCGCTACAGCTTGATACGGATGCCGCCGTAGATCGCGAACGGCATGCCGGGCACCAGCGTGCGTTGATCGGTGAGCGCGATCGGCAAGCCCGCCTTCTCGGTGCCTTCCGGTTCGAAATAGGTCCCGAACAGTGCGTACTTCTTGTTGAAAAGATTGTTGACGTTGGCGAATAGCGTGACGTTCTTCGACACCTGATAGGACGTATGCAGGTTGACGACGAAATAGGACGGAAGCATCGCATTCTGGTTGGTGTCGTCGCCGACGAAATGCTGCTTTCCGACGCCGACCAGATCGGCGCCGATCTTCCATTCCGGGGTGACGAGATAATCGACGCCAGCTTTGAACTGGTGTTGTGGGATGCCCGGAATGCGATTGCCCGGTACCACATGGAGATTGCCGTCGTCATCCGCTATTGGATTGTTTGGCGAAGCGATATCGCCGGTGAAGCGGTAGGTGGCGTCGATGTAGCTGTAGCTGGCGTAAACCATCCATTGGGTCGATTTGTACTCCGCCGACAGTTCGATACCCTGTCGGCGCGTCTCCGGCACGTTCTGATAGTAACCGCGGCCTGCGATATTGCTGGCGAGGGTGACGATGTCGTCGGTGCTGTCGGTGCGGAACAGGCCCGCCTTCCAGTTCAGCGAGCCGTCCCACAGCGGGGAATTTCCGCGCAGGCCGACTTCATAGGTATGGCCGACCACCTGCTTCAGCGGCGGGTCCGACACCAGGAAGCTTTCCAGCAGGCACGGTTTGTCGGGATTGGCGCAGCCAAGTTCGAGCGGTGTCGGTGCTCGGTTGGATTCCGAATAGCCACCATAGAGCGTCAGCCACGGTGCGATCTTGTAGGTCAGGCCGGCGACCGGATTGATCCGTGAGAAGGTCGAGTCGCTGTTCAGATCGGGGCTGGTGCCGAGCACGTCGCGCACGATGATCTTGGCAATGTTGTAGCGCGCGCCGGCTGTCAGCGCGAGGCGATCTGTGATGTCGAAGGTATCGGTGGCGTAGATGCCGTAATAGGTATTGCGGGTGTCGATCCCGACCGGAGCATAGCCGACATCGCCGACGGTGTGGATGACCGATCCCATGCCCGGAATCGCGGCATTGGTGCCGACGCTGAGGTCCGGGAAGATGTAGCCGAGCACGCTGTTGGCGTTGAAGGAGGTGTTGCCGCGATCGATGCTGCCGCCGATCACGAACCGGTTGCCGTGGTCGAACAGTCTTGCCTCGTTGGTAGCCTGCAATGTTCCGCCGAACATGGAGCTGCGGGTGTTGGTGCTGTCGATGGTGCCATAAGGCACCGGGCCGCACGTATTGCCGGCGCCGGGCGGACAGGGGATCGGCTGGTTGTTGGCGTCGAGGATCGCAAACTGGTTGCGGAAGGCTAGCGCCGCCGCGCCGAGGAAAGGAACCGGACGGGCGAAGCCGTCGTCCTCGAGGCATAGATGATTGGCATAGGACGACGAATTGTTGCACCGCTCGAAATCGCCATCGTTGCCATCGACATGGGATTGACGGAACGAGCGTCCGTAGAGACTGCCTTGCAACGTCCAGGTATCGGTCAATGCGTATTTGCCGTTGATGCCGATCAGCGCCATGTTGTTTTGCGTCGTTTGCGGCGTGGTGTAGATCGAACTCCAGTCGCGATTCAGCATTTCGATCGGCGTAGCGGCGGCGACGCCGAACGACGAGGTTGCGATCGATCCGAACAAATGAAATTCCGCCTTATCGTCGCGCCAGCCGATGTCGCCGTAAAAGCGGCCGAGCGTCGATGGAGACTTCTGCCGCCAACCGTTGTCGTGCGACCCTTGCGCGGCGAAATAGGTGCTCCAGTTGCCGAATTCGGCACCATACTGCATGCCGCCCTGGACGCGACCGTAGGAGCCGCCCGAGATTTCCTGCTCAAAACCCTGCCAGGTAAAGCCGTTCTTGGTTTGCAGGCTGATGGCACCGCCAAGCGCGTTGAGGCCAAAGATCGGATTGTTGGTGAAGACGTCCGCCTGCTGGATGGCGTTGGTCGGGATCAGGTCCCAATTGACCGTATCGCCGAAGGCCTCGTTGAGGCGGATGCCGTTCATGTAGGCGGCGATCCCTTGCGGCGTGCCTTGCAGCGGTGAGGCCGCGAAGCCGCGATAGCGGATTTCCTGCTGCGCGCTGTTGCCGTTGGGGTCCGACAGGCTGATGCCGGGAACGCGCTGGAACAAGGTGTCGGTGAGGTTCGGCGACGCCGTGCGCTGGAAGTCGTCGGCATGGACGGTGGTGACGGTGGAGGGGACCTTGTCGCGGTCGATGCCGGTGCCTCGCAATGGTGTGTCGGCAACGACCTGAATTTCAGGGAGCATCTGCTGCGCCTGAGCGGCCTGCGCGGCCAGCGCCAATCCCGGAGCGAGAAACCACAATGCGAGCTTCTGTGTCATGACGTTCCCCCGTGCCAGCAGTTGCCGCGAATGATGCGGCATTCGCCGTCACGCCTTCATCAGGAATGGTAGTTGTGGGGATGCCCACCCGGACACTCCCTTTAGGTCGTAGGCGGCCGGGAGAATCAGGTTTCAGGATCGGGAAAAATTCCCGATCCTGTCTAGCCTCCCGGTCCGCCGCGCCGGGCCAGGAAGCCGCGCGAAGGATCGTAGGCGACGATAGCGCCGCAGAGAAACACCACGGCGCAGCCTGCAACCACTGCCAGCGAGACCCATTCCACCTTGCCGTAGAGCGCGAAACGGATCAGTTCAGTGGCGTGGGTGAAGGGATTGGCTTCGCAAACGTAATAAAGGAAAGGGCTGGATTCTTTGACGCGCCAGAGCGGGTACAGCGCCGACGAGGCGAAAAACATCGGGAAGATCACGAAGTTCATCACGCCCGCGAAGTTCTCCAGTTGCTTGATCAGCGACGAAATCAGCATTCCCAGCGCGCCCAGCATGAAGCCGCACAACAGCAGCGCCGGGATCACCATCAGATAACCGACCGGCGGCACCTCGACGTCCCAGAACCACGCGATCAGCAGGAATGCATAGACTTGCAGGATCGACACCATGGTGCCGGCGAGCAGCTTGGACGTCAGCAGCCACCAGCGCGGAAAGGGGCTGACCAACAGCGTGCGCATGCCGCCGGTTTCGCGGTCGTAAACCATCGTCAGCGACGACTGCATGCCGTTGAAAAGCTGGATCATCGCGATCAGGCCCGGCGCGATATAGACCTCGTAGAGCACGTAGGTCTCATACGGCGGGATGATGGAGACACCGAGCACCTGCCGGAACCCGGCGGCGAAGATGAACAGCCAGACCAGCGGCCGCACCAGCGCCGAGATGAAGCGCTCGCGTTGATGGATGAAACGCAGGCCTTCGCGCCAGACGATGCCGCAGAGGCAGATCCAGTATTGCGCCAGCGTGAGACGATGTTCGGCGGGCATATCGACGGAGACAGTCATGCGCCGGCTCCCGCGGTGGCGTCGGTTTCCGCCTGAGTCAGTTTGGTGAAAGCGCTGCCGATGTCCGGTGCACCCGTTGCCGCGACGACGTCGCTGACAGCGCCTTTCGCCAGCACGCGCCCGCCATGCAGCACGACCACGTCGTCGTTGTCGCCGACCTCGTCGATAAGGTGCGTCGCCCACAACACGCCGATGCCGCTTTGCAGCAGGCGGCGAACGTGCGTGAGAATATCGGCGCGGGACTTGATGTCGAGGCCGACCGTCGGCTCGTCCAGCAGCAACAGCTTCGGCCGATGTAGCAGCGCGCGGGCGATCTCGACGCGGCGCATCTGTCCGCCGGATAGATTATTGACTCGCTCGCGTCGCCGATCGGTCAGATCGACCAGTGTAAGTACGCGGGCGATCTGCTCGTCCGCCTGTCGCCGGCCGATGCCGTGCAGCGCCGCGTGATAGATCAGGTTCTGCTGCACCGAGATATCGACATCGAGTGCGCGCGATTGAAACACCACGCCGAGCCGACTCAGCGCCGCGCCCGGCTCGCGGGCAACGTCATGGCCGAGAATGCGGATATGGCCGTCGCGGATTGCATAGAGCCGCGTGATCAGCGAGAACAGCGTCGATTTCCCGGCGCCATTGAGGCCGAGAAGCACAGTGAACGATGCAGGCTTGACGGAAAAGCTGACGTCGCGCAACGCCACGCGCGCGCCATATCGATGCCCAACGCCAGCGACATCCAGCGCCGGCGGCTCGGCCGTGCCGGTGGTGGGCATCGGAACCGTTGCCTCGTTCACTTCGGCCCCATTGCGACGCCCCACGGCGATTCGCCAACCTGAATCGATTTGATGACCTTCAGGTTCGCAACGTCGATCACCGACACGTCGTTCGACAGGCCGTTGGCGGCGAGCAGATACTTGCCGTCCGGCGTGAACGCGCCGTGCCACACCCGCTGCCCGACAAGCAGATACTTCAGAACCTCATGCGTGGCGGCATCGACGACCGCAATGCGGTTCGACGGACCAAGGTGGATGAAACCGAGCTTGCCGTCGCTGGTGATATTGATGCCGACCGGCTGAATTTTTTCAGCTCGCAGGCCGGGGATGGCGAAGCGCACGACCTTGGTGATCTTGCGCGTGGCGGGATCGATGATCGAGAGACCGCCGCCGACTTCGGAGGTGATCCACAGTTCCGATCCATCGGGTTTGAAGGCGGCGGCACGCGGACGGGAGCCGATCAGCACGTTGGCCACCACCTTGCGATCGGTTGTATCGATGAAATGCGCCATGCTCGTCGTCTCCGACGTGCAGATCACGATTTTGCCGTCGGGGCTCACCGCAATGCCTTCAGGTTCGACGCCGACCGGGATTTTCGCCACGGCTTTCCGCGTCTCGAGATCGATCACGGTAACCGCAGCATCATCCTCGTTGGCGACGTAGAGAAACTTGCCGGCCGGATCGAGCGCGAACTGCTCGGGATCGGGGCCGGATGGCAATTCGCCGACCACCTTGCGCGTCGCGGTGTCGATGATCTGGATGGTGTTGTCATCGCCGGTCGCGACGAAAACGAACTTGCCGTCACGCGAGACTTCAATGCCGCGCGGCCGCTCGCCGGTCTTGATGGTGGCGATCGTCGCAAGAGTATCGGTGTCCACCACCGAGACGGAATTGCTCTTTTCGTTGGAGACGTAGGCCGTGTAGGCGAAGCCGGGCGCGGTCATCGCGGCGAGCATCGCCACCGCCAGACCGAGGCGCTTGTAGATGGTCGTACCGGTCATCTCATCTCCGCCGTAGTCAATGCCGTCATTGCAGTTTGCATTTGGTTTCGGGGCGGTCCAGCCCCAGCGTATCGAGTTCGGAAGTCTGATGCAGAAAGCCCTCCTGCGGCGAGATCGATACGGTGTTGCGACCGTCGAACAGCAGGATCGGCTGGCGCAACTGGAGATTCCAGTCCCGCAAGGTCAGCTTTTGTCCCTTGAACGCCGCGACGGAAAATTCCGGGCTCTTGATGTAGGCGAACAGTTTGTCGGTATCCGCTGAGTTGGTATGCGCCGCCGCTTCTCCGACGATGCGAACGGCGGTCCACAACTGCATGTCGAGCGGCGTCATGAATCGCTGGAATTTCTTTTTGAAACGGTTTTGCAATTGCAGCGCGCCCCATTGGTCAAACGCGGCATTCCACGTCGTCGGCACAAGCCCCGCCGAGCCCGCGACAGGGCGCGGCGTCCAGGTGCGATAGGGCAGATATCCAGCGAAGACCTCGCTTTCGTCGGCCGCGACCAAGATGTCATAGTCCGGCGCGCCTTGTGTCAGATCGATCATCTGGCGCTGCACTTCAGCGAGGCCGCTGTCGGTACGCCGCGCGCCGCCGGTGTCCTTGAATTCCTTTTCGGCCACGATCTTCGCGCCGAACCGTTTTGCTGCATGCCGCAGGGCATCCGCATATAGTTTGTCGCTGTCATGCGAGCCGCTGATCAGGAACCAGCGGCGCCATTTTCGCAGCACCAGATACTGCGCCAGCGCATCGGCCAGCATGTAGCGGGTCGGTGCGACGTGGATGACGTTGCCGCGGCAATCCTCTTCACGTAACCGCTCGTCCGGTGCGCCGGCATTGATGAGAATCGCGCGATTCGTCTTGCCTGCATCGGCCGCCTGCAAAAGCTGGTTGGCAGGGAGATTGGCCGCAATGAAGGCCACGCCCTGATCCGCGAGTGCCTTGACGGCGGCGGCGGGGTCGTCGTCCTCGTTGATCTTGCTTTCGATCAACTCAAAGCGCTGGCCGAGAAAGCTGCCGGTGGTGTTGTTGTCGTCGATCGCGAGTTGCGCGCCGGCTAGGCCGTCGTTCGGCGCTGGAATATCGATCAGCGATATTTTTTCTTTCGATAGCGGGCCGTGCAGATAGCCGATCTTGATGGATTGAATGTCCGCAGCGTGACTGATGCTGGCGCAGCCCACAGCGATCCAGCCTGATGCCACGCAAACCAAGGCTGTCAGCCAAAGCCCGGCTGAAGAGAACACACGTCCCTGGGGCAGGCTCCGCAGCGGATGATGCCATGCGGCGTGCCTTCCCATGCAAGCTCCCGAACCCGTCAGATCGTGGTCTTTTTGCTCCGTTTCCGGAACTTTCCACCATGATCTACAAATCGTGCCACGCGGCAAGGACCTACTTGGTAGTAGGCGGCGAAATATTCTCGCGCCGCTCTCGATATGTTGGGAGGCAATGCTTCGGCATCGCGTAAGTCCCTGCAAAACAGCACCGGAATCAACTTCCGCCATTGATCGGTGCGTGCTATATCGACAGGTAACCAACGAAAACGTGAACGGTGCTCCGGCAAGTGGGCATCAGGAACATGCCATCGCGCAATCGATAATTTGCCGTGGTCTGTTCGAGGTGAGGATAGCCAGGGCGTGACACGATTTCTGATCGTCGAAGATCATCCGCTGTTCCGCGAGGCGCTGGAAAGCGCGGTTTGCGTTGCCAATCCCGAAGCCGAAATTCTGCAGGCCACCTCGATCGACGAGGCGTTGAGTATCCTCGGCTCGACGCATGCCGTCGATCTCATCCTGCTGGATCTGTCGATGCCGGGGACGACCGGATTGCTTGGTGTGATCCGCATCCGCAAGGCATTCCCGAAAAATCCGGTGGTGATTGTGTCCTGCTTCGAGGACAAGGAGATTGTTCGCAGCGTGCTGTCGCTTGGCGTCTCGGGCTACATTCCGAAATCGACATCGAAGCGGGAACTGGCGGACTCCATTTGCGAGGTTCTGCGGGGGTCGATCTATCTGCCGAAGCGTTTTCTCGATTCGCCGCGGACCAGGCGGCCGAAGCCGCACAATCTGGAACTGCTCAAGCGGTTGCACGACCTGACGCCGCAGCAATTGCGGGTGCTCGACATGGTGCGAAGGGGTCTGCAGAACAAGCAAATCGCTTATGAACTGAAGATTTGCGAGACCACGGTGAAGGTGCATGTCTCGGAGATCTTGCGAAAGCTGAACGTCGCCAGCCGCACCAACGCCATCATCGAGATGTCGAAGATCGATTTCACTAGTCTTGCCGGCGAAACTCCGGCTCAGCATGTTTCGCTCGAGCACGCGCGACTGCAATAGACGCGGCAGTCCGGCTGATTTCAGAAGAAATGGGTATGCCGATCAAGCCCGCGTATGACGCTCGTTGCTTTCTGTCGAAGGCATGCAAACGATCACTAAGCCAGCAGGAACGACAGTAGCGATCGCATTTCGGCGGGTTTGACCGGTTTGCGGAGCAGTTCGAGCCCATACACCGCGGCCTCTCGCTCGGCCTCGGTCGAATAGTCGGCGGTAACGATGATGGCCGGAACGTCGATCCTGATTTGCTCGCGGATCGAATTCACCGCGTCGAGGCCGTTTTCGCCGTGGTCGAGGTGAAGATCGGCGATGATCGCATCGGGTGGCTCGCCCAGCGCGCCGATGTTCTCCACCGCGTCGGCGGCGGATGTCGTGGCGGCGACGTCGCAGCCCCATTTCTCCAGCAAGGCGGCCATGGCTTCGGCACTCGACGGATCGTTCTCGATCAGCAGGATCTTGCGACCCTCAAGGACATTGTAGCGAAAGTCGAGGTGCTGCACTTCGCGATCGGCTTCGATGACGTCATCGGATTCGGCCAGCGGCAGCGTAATGGAAAATGTCGAGCCCCGGCCGAGGGATGATTCAAGCTGGATCTCGTGGCCAAGCTCGGTGGCGAAGCGATGCACGATCGAGAGGCCAAGCCCGAAGCCGGCATGGTCGCCGTCGCTGGCTTCGCCGCGCTGGAATTCGACGAAGATGGCCTGTTGCTGGGTCTCTGGAATTCCCGGACCGGTGTCATGGACCTGAATGCACAGCCGACCTCCCTTGAGCCTGCATCCCATCAAGACGCCGCCCTTGTGGGTATAGCGCAGCGCATTGGACAAGAGGTTTTGCAGGATGCGGCGCATCATCAGCGGATCGGACATCACCACGTGCGGGGAGGGCAGGATTCGCAGCGATATGCCGCGCTTCGCCGCCACCGGCGCGAATTCCTGGCGCAGCGGTTCGAATAGCGATGGCACCGAGATCGGGCGTATGTCGGGTTTGAGGACGCCGGCGTCCAGCTTGGAGATGTCGAGCAGCGTTCGCAGCAGATCCTCAAGTGTCAGCAGGGACCGGTCGACCTGACCGATCAGCGCGGCGCCCTGGCTGGACACGTCCGTTTCCGCGAGCGTCGATAGTGTCAGACGCGCGGCGTTCAGCGGTTGCAGCAGATCGTGCGTCACCGAGATCAGTACGGAAGATTTCAGCGAACTGGCGGCCTCGGCCTGCTGTTTGGCGCGGAGCAGGTCGTCGTTGGAGCGCTCGATCGACCGGAGGGCCTCCTGAAGCTGGCGCGTGCGCTCCAGCACGCGATTGTCCAGCGCGATGGCGGTTTCGAACAGGGAGAAGGCGTTTGCCTGCTGATCCATCGAGCGTTCGACGCGCGAGATCAGGGCGGCATTGATCTTCTTCAGTTTGATCGTTTCCCGCTCGAGCGCCTGCAACGCACCGGTATTCTGCGCTGTCATGTGGACACGGGCCTCTTGCCGATGGCGACGCCGGTGAGCGTCTGATTGACATGCATCGAACGATATTGCTCGCCGTAGGTATGGAATCCGACGACACGGTTCTCGCGGTAGAGTTGCGAGATGTCGCGGGCGAATTGATGCTGCTCGGCATCGAGCCTGCGGAAGACGCATTCGAAGCCGAGATAGAGCGACACATCGCCCATCTCGGCGCGGGTTTCCTCGAACAATTCCTTGGTCACGCCAATCGGATTACGCGCGTTCGCGACGGTGAGAACCATGCCTTCGTCGATGGCGCAGAAGAAGTTCAGCGAACCATCGGGGTTTACCTGTTGGATCGAGCGCGCATAGTACGCACCGCCCGCCCGCACCAGCACGGGGTGCGATGCGAACGAAAACATGTCGAGCTTGGTATCCATGATGCCGACCGCGCGGGAATATTCCTCCGCCGCCGGTTCCGCATTGATCTCCTTGACGATGCGTCGCTCGATGTCAGCCTCGGTCACCACCATCTTGGTAGCGGAGGGCTCGAAGTTATCGCATTTGAACAGGCGGAAGGGCAGCGAGGTTTTCAGGAGAATCAGGATCGCCGCGTCGGTATGGGCCTTGCCGCCGTAGAATACCCAGGTTTTCTCGAACCGCAGTCCGTCTCCCGCCGAGCCGCCGACCACAGGGATATTGTCGAGCGATGCGTAGATCGACGACATCACTGCTTCTTCGCGCTGGCAAAGACCGTCAATCAACAACAGCCCGAAGGATTTTTCGTTGCTGTCACCATTGTCGCTGCGCGCCAGCGCCTCCCGCAACTCGTTGCCGATCCGGCGGCCGTCCTCCATGCGGAAGTTGGCGAGATCGAGAACGGGGCGAGCGACGATGGTGAAGTCCTCCGCGCTGAAACCCAGCGCGACGACGCTGTTGTCGCCCCAACCGTCGGGGGTCAGTTCACCCGCGGTGGTGCAACCGTAGATCGGAATGTCGCCGAAGGCGTTGGCCAGTTCGGCGGAAAACTGATGCGGATCGTAAACCGGCGAGGCGAAGACAAGAACCATCGCCAGGCCATCGGCCGGCAATTGGGCCGCCAGTTCAGCAACTGCGGCGGGTGCTTCAAGAGCCCTGGCTTGCGCGACAGCAACCCCGGATCCGTCGTTGAACCGGTCCTCGGCTCGACCCACGTGGTTTCCTCCCTGCGACGTCAAGTCAGGCGACACAGAAGTCGTTGCCGGGAAGAATAGGGATTTCCCGCCGGGACTGCAATCAAGGGCATGATACCGCAACCGGACCGGAGGTCGCCTTGCGCGGACATCCGGCGTCGGATCGAACGGTGGTTTGCGCCCCTGTTGACTGAAACCGGATTCCTCAACAAGGTCGGATCACCCAAGCGACACCCGTGCACCAAGGGAGGCATGAGTGACAGTCCAAACTGGAGCAGCAAGTATGAGAGGTCTGAAGAACCGCGTTGCCATCGTCACCGGGGCCGCTGGCGGAATAGGGCGCGCGATCTGCCGCCGTTTTCTCGACGAGGGTGTCAATATTCTCGCGGTCGATATCAACGCGGATGCGTTGAAGGGGCTCGCCGCCGATCTGGGCGCGGACGAGTCGCGATTGTATCCGCTGGCGGTGGACATCGCGGACTATGGGGCGGTCAAGGAGGCAGTGGATCGCGGCGTCGCCAGGTTCGGCCAACTCGACATTCTGGTCAACAATGCCGGATGGGATATTGCCAAGCCATTTCTTCAGACCGATCCCGACCTGTGGGACAAGATTATCGCGATCAACCTGCGTGGACCGCTCAACCTCCACAAGGCCGCAATGCCCCATATGATTGCGGGCGGCGGCGGCAAAATCGTCAACGTCGCATCGGATGCCGGCCGTGTCGGTTCGTCCGGCGAGTCGGTCTATTCGGCCTGCAAGGGTGGCCTGATTTCCTTCTCCAAGACGATTGCGCGGGAATATGCTCGCGACAATATCCGGGTTAACGCGGTGTGTCCGGGGCCCACTGACACGGCGCTGTTGCGCTCTTTCGTCGGTGACGGCGAATTCGGCCAGAAGATCTACGAGGGATTGAAGCGTGCGATTCCGCTCAAGCGGCTCGGGCAGCCGGACGATATTCCCGGAATGATTGCGTTTCTGTCGAGCGACGACGCCAACTTCATCACCGGGCAGGTGATCAGCGTGTCCGGCGGTCTGACGATGAACGGGTAGAAGAGCTGGGACACTTCTCCAAGCTGCTCCACGTCACAACGCGTCATGGCCGGGACATAGGCGAGCGTAGCGACGCCGTTCTTCGAACGGCTATGCCCGGCCATGACGGAAAATCCTCAGTTCGACTTAAACCAGATCCTTCGGCGTCGTGATGCCGAAGCGGTGAATCTGGCGGTGGATGGTCGAGCGGTCGACGCCTTGCGCGCGGGCGACGCGTGAAATGTTCCAGCGGTTGTCGCGCAAGGCTGTCAGCAACGCTTCCGCCTGATCGGTTGTGGTCCGTCTGGCGGTCGTACTGGGTGAGGCGATATTGCGTTGAGAATGCACGACGCGTTCTGGCAGGTCACCGATATCGACAATCCCGCCGGTCGACAGTGCGCAACCGTAGTCGATGGCGTTCATCAACTCGCGGATGTTGCCGGGCCAATCGTAAGCCAGCATCGCGTTGCGTGCCGCGACGGTCAGCGAATAGGCGGTGCCGTTCGTCGCCGCGAGCTTGAGCAGGCGCTGCTCGATCAGCCATTCGAGATCGCCGCGCTGGCGCAGCGGCGGCAACGCCAGAACCGCGCCGTTGAGCCGGAAATACAGATCTTCGCGGAATTGTCCGGCCTTCACCAGTTCGACCAGATCGCGGTGCGTGGCAGCGATGACGCGGATGTTCAGCGATACTGGCCTGGTGCGGCCGACCGGAGTGACCTCGCGTTCGGCGAGAACCCGCAGCAGACGGGTCTGCGATGAAATCGGCATGTCGCCGATCTCGTCGAGGAACAGGGTGCCACCATCGGCTTCCAGTACCAGTCCCTTCTTGCCCTTGGCCTTGGCGCCGGTGAAGGCGCCAGACTCGTAGCCGAACAACTCGCTTTCGATCAGGCTTTCCGGTAACGCCGCGCAATTGACTGCGACGAAAGGCTTGCCGGCGCGCGCGCTGACCGCGTGCAGCGCCTTGGTGAAGTGCTCCTTGCCGGTGCCGGTTTCTCCGGTGATCAGCAGGCTCATCTGCGTGTTGATCAGTTTGGCGGCGCGCGTCACCACGTCGGCCATCGCGGCGTCGCCATGGAACAGATTGCGGAGCGATGCCAGCAGCGTCGGCTCGCCGCGACGTGTCGTCGACGATACCGCTTTTGCGGGCGGCGGCAGGGTTTGCGCGAACAGCGTGGTGCCGCTGCTGCGCAGGCGCAAGGTGCGCTGTGCGGTCGGTCGCGAATGGGCGAAGCGCGGCATGTCGTCGATGCCGCATTCGAAGATATGCGCGATGTTGTAGCCGTCGCCGCGCAGGCGAATTTCCGGCCGCTTACTCAGTTCCCGCGCCAGCAACTGCCGCGCCATGTTGTTGAAGCCGATGATCCGCCCGGAACTGTCGAGCGCCATCACGTAATCCGGATCGACGTCGACGAATTCAGCCGACCCCGATAGTTTGATGATCCACTCGTTGCGGAAACGGTTCAGCAGGTTGGCGTTCTCGATCTTGTGCGCGAACGACTTCACCAATTGCAGCGCCAGGAACTGGCTGGCCTTCGGCTCCGGCGAGCGCAGCGCCGAGATATCGAGCACGGCGGCGAGTTTACCGGAGGGATCGAACACCGGCGCGGCGGTGCAGGTGAGCGGAATGTGCGTGGCATCGAAGTGATCGGACTGATGCACCGTCAGCGCTTCCTCGGTGGCGATGCAGGTGCCGACCGCACAGGTGCCGGCATTCGGTTCGTTCCAGTCGGCGCCGAGATAAAGCCCAGCCTTGCGCAGATTGTTGTTGAAGGTCGGATCGCCGATGAAATCTACCGTGATGCCTTTGGCATCGGTAAGCAGCAGCACATAACCGAGGCCCGCGATCTGGCGATAAAGCATCTCCAGCCCGAAGCGCGCGGTGTGGAGGAATTCGTCCATCGCATCGCGATGTTCGCGCAAGCGTCCGGACGTGACGATGCAGGCCTCGCGTAACACCACCGGATCGAGCTTGTGCTCCGAGACGCAACGCACCCACGACTGATGGATGATCGTATCGCGCACGCTGTTCTCGCCGACCGCGACGCGCACCAGTTCATCGATATGAGCCGCCTGCTCCGTGATCACGGCAGCATGTCTCCTCGGTGTTGTCCCGCATCTCATTTTTCTGATTGCGCGAAGTGTCACCCGGATTTCGTTGCCGATCAAGGAGTGTTGAATGCAACACCTGTTGCACGACGCCTCACTCCGCGTGCGGCCACCTTCCAACTAACGCAAGGATTTCGCATGGGAATCCAGGAAATGCGGCGATGGCATGGAGCTTGCTGACTTAGGTGCAGAGGCACATTCGACCTCGGGATTATCACGCCGCGACCGGGAAACGAGCGTAGGCTCGCGGGCGGCACAAGGGAGGATCATCATGCTCGAGAAAGCACCGAACGGACGCGTGACCACATTGCTCAATGCGCTCGACGATGCGTTGTCGTTGGGCGACATCGACCGCGCTGTCGCATTGTTTCAGACCGATTGTTACTGGCGCGATCTCGTCACCTTCACCTGGAACATCAAAACCATGGAAGGTCAGGATCAGGTGCGCGACATGCTGAAGGCGCGGCTTGCCGATACCAAGCCGTCGAACTGGCGGATCGCCGACGGCGAGGATGCCACCGAAACCGACGGCATCCTTGAGACCTGGATCCAGTTCGAAACCGAGGTCGCGCGCGGTTACGGCCATCTGCGCCTGAAGGACGGCCGCATCTGGACGCTGCTTACGACCATGAGCGAACTGAAAGGTCATGAGGAGAAGTCCGGCTTCACCCGTCCGCTCGGCGCCAAGCATGGTCACGGCAAGGATCGCAAGAGTTGGAAAGAGGAGCGCGAGCAGGAGGCGGCCGAACTCGGCATCTCCAAACAGCCTTATGCGTTGATCATCGGCGGCGGACAGGGCGGCATCGCGCTTGGCGCGCGGCTGCGCCAGCTCGGCGTGCCGACCATCATTATCGAGAAGAACGAGCGCGCCGGCGATTCATGGCGCAAGCGCTACAAATCCCTCTGCCTGCACGATCCGGTCTGGTACGACCACTTGCCTTACATCGATTTCCCGAAGAACTGGCCGGTGTTCGCGCCGAAGGACAAGATCGGCGACTGGCTGGAAATGTACACCAAGGTGATGGAACTGAACTACTGGAGCTCAACCACGGCGAAGTCGGCGAAGTACGACGAGAAGGCCAAGGAATGGACCGTTGTTGTCGAGCGTGACGGCAAGGAGATCACGCTGAAGCCGAAGCAGCTCGTGCTGGCGACCGGCATGTCCGGCAAGGCGAACTGGCCGACCTATAAAGGGCAGGATATCTTCAAGGGCGAACAGCAGCACTCCTCGAGCCATCCGGGGCCGGAAAATTATCGCGGCAAGAAAGTGGTGGTGATCGGCTCCAACAATTCCGCGCACGATATCTGCGCGGCGCTGTGGGAAGGTGGTGCGGACGTCACCATGGTGCAGCGCTCGTCGACGCATATCGTGCGTTCCAACACGCTGATGGATATCGGCCTCGGCGCGCTTTATTCGGAGCAGGCGGTCGAGAATGGCATGACCACGCGCAAGGCCGACCTGATCTTCGCGTCGCTGCCCTACAAGATCATGCACGAATTCCAGATTCCGCTCTATCAACAGATGCACGAGCGCGACAAGGATTTCTACGACGCACTCGACAAGGTCGGCTTCATGCACGACTGGGGCGACGATGGCTCCGGGCTGTTCATGAAATATCTGCGCCGCGGCTCCGGCTATTACATCGACGTCGGCGCTTGCGATCTTGTCATCGACGGCTCGATCAAGCTGAAGAGCGGGCCAGGCGCTGCCGTGCAGGAGCTCACCGAGACCGGCGTGAAATTCGTCGACGGTACCGAACTGCCCGCCGATCTCGTGGTCTACGCCACCGGCTACGGCTCAATGAACGGCTGGGCCGCCGACCTCATTTCAAAGGACGTTGCGGACAAGGTCGGCAAGGTCTGGGGATTGGGCTCGAACACCACCAAGGATCCCGGCCCGTGGGAAGGCGAGCAGCGCAACATGTGGAAGCCGACGCAGCAGGAAGCGCTCTGGTTCCACGGCGGCAACCTGCATCAGTCGCGGCACTACTCGCAGTATTTGTCGCTGCAACTGAAAGCGCGAATGGAAGGCATCCCGACGCCGGTCTACGGCTTGCAGGAGCGGCATCACCTGAGTTGAGGGTGCAGGTTGCTGAGATCGCCAAATGCAGAGGGCACCGTGCGGTGCCCTCTGCTCACAACGCGTCATGGCCGGATTTGTCCCGGCCATCTACGTCTTGATTACTTCCACAAAGAGTAAGACGTGGATGGCCGGAACAAATCCGGCCATGACGGATTCAGGATTCGACCGTCAGGCGACTACGCCCGATGGCGGCTGCCGAGCGCGGTCTTGATCGAGTCCGGGTCCTTGATGCGTTCGATCAGGAGTTCAATGCGGTCGCCACCCCAGAACAGTTCGCCATTGAACACCATGGTCGGCACGCCGAACACGCCGAGGTCTTCCGCCTCGGTGATGAGGCAGTCGTGCTCTTCGCGCGCCGGGCCGTGGACATAGGCTTCGAAATCCCGCGCCGATCCGCCGACCGACGTGATCACGCCGCTGATGTCGGACAGGTTGTCGATTTCGAGATCGTGATTCCAGAAGCGGCCGAAGACGGTGTCGTGATAGGCTCGGAAGATGCCGTTGCGTTGCGCGAACAGCATCCCGGCGCTGGAATAGAACGCATCGTAAATCCGTCGCGGCCCTTTCATGGTCAGGCCCTGCGCGTTGGCGTAGCGGCGCGCGTCCATGTAGGCGTAGCGCACCTTGCGCCAGAAATGCGGGGTGCGTTCCTCGACGGTGCCCATGAACTCCGCGACGCGGAGCGTGTAGGGCAGCCACTCCAGTTCGACGCCGTAATCCTGCTCCAGCGCGAACAGCGGCTTGTTGGCGACGTAAGCGTAGGGGCTCTTATAGTCGGTATAGATGCGGACGCGGGGTTTCGTCATGGTTCGTTCATCTCATGCATTGGTGACGCGATAGTCGCGCAGATCGGGATCGTGGGTCATCTCCCAGTAGTCGACGAAGCGCCACGGCATCGCCGAGAACACCCGGCCCTGGCTGTTGCGGTAATAGGTCGTCATGCCGGGATGGGTCCAGATCATCTGCTCATGTTCGGCATCGACCTTTTCGACATAAGCATCCTTCACCTCAGGGCGAACGTCGATGGCGGCGATGTCCTTCTCGATCATCTCCACCAGGCACGAAGTGATGTAGCGTGACTGGCATTCGGCCTGGAAGATCACGCTGCCGCCATGCGCCGGGCCGGTGTTGGGGCCGAGCATCACGAACAGATTGGGGAAATCCGGCACGGTGAGGCCGAGATGTGCGGTGGGATTTTCACCCGCCCAGGCATCGCGGAGATTCTTGCCGTCGCGGCCCGTAATGTTGAGCTTGGCGGCCATCTCGTTGACCTTGAAGCCGGTGGATACCACGATCACGTCGGCGGGATGCATGGCGCCGTCAGCGGTGACGATGCCGTCGCACGCAATGTGATCGATCTTTTCGGTGACGAGATCGACGTTCGGCTTGCGCAAGGTGCGGAACCAGTTGTTGTCGAGCAGGATACGCTTGCCGTAAGGCGGATAGGTCGGCACGCACTTTGCGATCAGGTCGGGGCGGCCTTCCAGTTCGGACAGGATGAACTCGGTGAGTTCCTCGCGGTGCCGGTCGTTGCCGGCATTCACCGCGCGGTCGGGATACGGCCAATCCGGATCCTTGCGCAGGAATGGCAGCAGGCCGTCACCGTAGCGCCAGAACATGTTGAAGCGGTACCACTCGGCGTAATACGGCACATGCTCCAGCAGCCACTGCGCGCCGTCGGTGATGTTGTCGGAATAGCCCGCCACCGGTCGCGACCACTGCGCGGTGCGTTGATAGACCGTCACTGAGCCGACCTGATCGGCGATGCTCGGCACCAGTTGCATTGCGGTTGCGCCGGTGCCGATCACTGTCACGTGCTTGCCCTTGATATCGAGATCCTTCGGCCACCGCGCCGAATGGAAGATCGTTCCGGCGAAATCGTCGGCGCCTTTGAACGGCGCCATCGACGGATCGTTCAATTGGCCGATGGCGCTGACCAGAATGGTGGAGGAAATCTGCTGCGGGCCGTCCGGTGTTTCCAGCGTCGATATCCAGCGCTTGGTCGCCTCGTCCCAGCGCGACGAGGTGAGGCGGGTCTTGAGCCGGACGTGCTCCCGAACGCCGAAGCGGTCGGCGGTCGCCTTCAGGTAATCGTGAATTTCCTGCTGCTGCGAGAAGTAACGAGTCCAGCGATTGCGCGGACCGAACGAGTACGAGTAGGAGTGGTTCGGCGTATCGACGCCGCAGCCCGGATAGCGGTTGACGTACCAGGTGCCGCCGATGTCGTCTTCCTTGTCGACGATGGTGTAAGGGATGCCGAGCCGATTGAGCCCGACGCCGAGCGCGATGGCGCAGACGCCCGCGCCGACGATCAGGACGTGACACTCCTCGATCTTGTCGGCTGGCGGCTGCGCGCTCCACTTGGCGTGGCGTTCGATCAGGCCCATTTCCTCGCGCATCAGCGGCGCGTATTCCGGCGCGACCTTTTCGCCCAGCGTTGCACTCATCATGCGCAGCATCAGGTCGTCGCCCGGATCGGTGATGACAGGTTTGGCGTCACCGCTGAGGATTTTCAGCGCGGCCTTGCGGATGTCCGCCTGAATTTCGTCCGACAGCCCGGCGCGCGGATCGGGGATCAGCCGCACGTCGCGTCGTGGTGCGTATGGCGGCTCCAACCAGCGCAGGTCGCCGGTCATGTGGACCAGCACCATCAGCAGCACGCGAATATCGGCCTGTTCGAGAGCGGAGGGAAGATCGAACTCTTTCGGCGTCGTGGCGATGTTCATAAGCGGATGCCTCGCTTTGCGTCGGGTGCGTCGGAGAGGTGATTCATTGGGTTTCGCGATGGATATTGCCGTCGCTGTCCGGCAGGCCCCAGTAGGAATCCCAGGTCGAACCGGCGAGGAAGCCGGCGTCGACCGGAAGGTTGATGCCGGTGATGGCGCTGCTCGCCGGGCTGAGCAGCCAGACGATGGCTTCCGCCACTTCGGACGGCTGCACCAGCCGCCCCATCGCGGCGTTGCGAGTCAGGCGGTCCTCGCTCATCGCACAGGAATCGATGCCGGCCTGCAATGCCACGGTGCGGGTGAAGCCGGGCGAGACGGCATTGACGCGCACGCCGGTGCGGCCCCACTCGCCGGCCATCGACAGCGTCAGTTGGATGACGCCGGCCTTGGCGGCCGTATAGGCGTGGATCGGTCCTGACGTCATGCCCGCGACGGACGCGACATTGACGATGGCGCCGTGCTTGCGCGCCGCCATCCGCACGCCGACCGCGCGTGCCACCAGAAACGTGCCGCGCAGGTCGATATTGACCTCGCGATCCCAGTTCTCCATTCGGATGCGGTCGAGGCTATGCATTTTGCCGAACACGCCGGCCGCGTTGACGAGGCCGACGATCGGGCCGTGCGCGGCTTCGATGGCCTCGATGCCAGCGCTGACATTGTTTTCGTCCGCCACGTCGAAACCGTCGGGCCAGACGATGACCGAGGTAGGCGCGTCGGCCGGCCGCTCGGGCTTGATGTCGGTCACCACGACGCGATGGCCGCGCTCGGCCAGCATGATCGCGGTTGCGGCTCCGATGCCACGACTGCCGCCGGTGACCAGAATGATGCCGTCCTTCGTCATGATTTTTTTATCCGGTTCGCTGGCGTGAACAATCCGCGCGTGATCAGCTTCTGATAGGCGGTGATGACGTCGTCCGGCACCGACGCCGTATCGCTGCCGGAGGCGTAGCGTCGGCTGAGATAACCGCGCGCGCCCATGAACATGTGGACGATCGCCTCGAACTCCTCGTCGCTGTAGTCAACGATGTCGCCGTCGCTGCGGGCGCGCTTGAAAATCCGGATAAAGGCGGTGGCGACGTTGTCGAGATGCTTCTGGTAGCCTTTGGGCGCGAAGAATTCCGCCTCGTTAAGAATACGCTGGAATTCCGGCACGCGATGCACGAATTCGAAGAACGCACGAAAGCCCGCCAATTCGCGCTCGTCTGCCGGCATGTCTGGCCCCGCACGGTCGCGGATGAAATGCACCATGTCGATGCCGATGGTCGGTAGCAACTGATCCAGCAATTCCTGGCGGTTCTCGAAGTGATTGTAGAACGTGCCTTGCGCGACGCCGGCGAGTTCGGTGATGCGCGCGACGGAAGCTTCGGCGTAGCCGTATTTGCCGACCACCCTGGTTGCGGCGTCGAACAGCCGTCGCCGGGTTTCTTCGTTACGTTCGGCGCGGCTGAGCTTCTCGGCCTTGCGGCCGCTGCGCGCGGGCAGCGTGGCGCTTCTAGCCATCCGCGGCTCCCTCCAGTTCGGCGCGTAGCACGCGCTTGAGCACCTTGCCCGATGGGTTTCGCGGCAGGCTGTCGCGCAGGATCAGCTGCTTCGGCACTTTGAATGAGGCCAGCCGCGCGCGGCAATGCTCGGTCAGCGCAGCGAGATCCAGCGTCGCATCGTTGGCGAGGGCGATTACCGCCACCGGGCGTTCGCCCCAGCGCGCATCGGGCACGCCGACCACAGCCACTTCGCTGACTTGCGGCAGTTCGTAGATTACCCGCTCGACTTCGGAGGAAGCGATATTTTCGCCGCCGGAGATGATGATGTCCTTCTTGCGGTCGGTCAGATACAGAAAGCCGTCGGCGTCGAGATAACCGACATCGCCGCTGCGGAACCAGTCGCCGAAAAATGCCGCTGCCGTCTTGTCCGGGTCCTTCCAGTAGCCCTTGGTGATCTTCGGTCCGCGCAGGCAGATTTCACCCGTCTCGCCGGTGGCGACGGGTCTGCCGGCATCGTCGCGAATTTCGATTTCGACATGGGCGATGGCGCGGCCGGTGGAGCCGATCTTGTCGATTTCGAAACCCACTTCCATGAAGGTGTCGCCGCCGCAGGTTTCCGTCAGCCCATAAGCGTCGATGTAGCGGCCATTGATAAAGTAGTCCGAGAAGGCGCGGATGCGCGATTCCGGCGTCTTCTCGCCGCCGCCGATCGCCCATTGCAGGCTGGAGACGTCGTAGCGGCCGCGCTGCGGGAGCGCGAGGATCGAGGATGTCATCACCGGTGCGAACCACGCGCCGGTGAGTTTTTCGGCGGCAATGGCGGCGATCGTTTCCTCGGCGTCGAAGTTGCGATGGATGCACAGCATGCCGCCGTGCCACAGCACCGCGATGCCGGGCAGATCGAGCGCGCCGACGTGATAGAGCGGTCCGACCACCAACAGCCGTGTATCGCGGCTCAATCCCAATGCAATCGTCTGATCGGCGGATTTCCAGTAGATGTTGTCGTAAGTCAGCATCACGCCCTTGGGGCGATCGGTCGTGCCCGACGTGTACATCAGCCGCATCAGGTCGCACGGCTGCACATGATGCAGCGGCGCAGGGGCGGCATCCGGCGCAAGCCGCGTGGCGTCGTTTTGCGTCGCCTCGTCGATCAGCACCACCGGCGCGGGGCCGGCGGCATTGGCGGCGAGTTCGTCATCGGTGATGAGAATCCGCGCGCCGGAATTCTCGACGATGTAGGCGACTTCATGCGCGGAGAGACGGAAGTTGATCGGCAGGAAGACCGCGCCGATATGGCTGGTCGCGAATGCGATATCGAGAAATGCCGCGCTGTTCTTCATCAGCACCGCCACGACGTCGCCTGGCTTGACGCCGCGCGAGACGAGCCAGCCGCCGGTCTTGCGGATGCGTGTGTCGAAGGCGGAATAGGAGATGCCCTGGCCGCGATATTTCAGCGCACATCGCTCTGGCGTGCGGCGCGCGTGATAGGCGATGAAGCTTGATAAATTGATCATTTTGACCGTCGAAACGCAGAGTTGTCGCTCGTTGTCGAAGCACGGAATGTTCAAGTCTGAATGCTGACTCGTAATTCATTTTTCGCTTGACGTCACCCCGCCGCGTCTGAAATCTTCACAACACGGAGACGGCATGATCTCCGATCGAGGACGCGTACCCCGTTGAGGAGGGCAGGATGACAAAGACTGGAAAGCCGGGCATCAACCGGCGAGCGACGCTTGCGTTGATGGGTGCCGGTGCTTTCACCGTGGCCTCGCCATGGGTGGCACGCGCGCAGGCCAAGACCATCAAGATCGGTATGCCGACCATCCTGTCCGGGCGCGTCGCGCAGCTCGGCACCTCGTCGCGCAATGCCGTGATGCTTGAGGTCGACAAGGTCAATGCTGCCGGCGGCCTTGCCGGACGTCAGATCGAAATGGTGGTCCGCGATTCCAAGGGCCAGCCGCAGGAAGCCGCGCGCATCGCGCGTGAACTCGTCAACACTGACGGCTGCGAAATCATTCTCGACGGCGAAGCGTCGTCCGGATCGTTCGCGGTGCACGAAGTCGCACGCGACATCGGTGTGCTGTGCATCCACACCTGTTCGGAAGCCTCGTCGCTGACTGCCGATCCGAAGCAGCACATTCCGAACGCCTTCCGCTGCGTGCGTCAGGGCATTCACGACTCCATCGCCGGCGGCAACTATGCGGCGGGAATCGCCAAGGCCAAGGGTCTGAAGAAGTGGGCGACCTGCTCGCCGGATTACGCCTACGGCCGCGACACCACGGCGGAGTTCGTCACCTACCTCAAGCACTTCGCGCCCGACGTCGAGATCATCAGCGAGAACTGGCCGAAGCTGTTCCAGCCGGACTACACCGAGACGGTGACGAAGATTTTGCAGGCGAAGCCGCAAGCGCTCTACTCGGCGCTGTGGGGCGGCGATCTGACGTCGTACATCGACCAGGCCAACATCTACGCGATGTTCACGCAGATGGAGGTGTTCGCCGTCAACATGGCGGACTACACCGCGCTGACCGTGGTGAAGAACCTGCCGAAGGGCATCCACTCCGGCAACCGCTACATCAAGACCTATCCGGCGACGGCAGAGAACGCCGCGTGGGGCGATGCCTACAAGGCGAAGTACAAGGAATATCCCACCAACTGGTCGTGGCAGAACGCGACCGCGGTGATGTTCCTCAATGAGGCGGCGAAGAAAGCCAACTCCACCGACGGCAAGAAGCTCGCGGAAGTTCTCACCGGCCTCACCATCAAGTGCCCGTTCGGCGCGGACGGCACCGTGACGATGCGCGGCGAGGATCGCACGCTGGTCGGCTACGCTATTGGCTGGGGCACGACGATCCCGACCGAACCCTACGTGCCCGACGTCAAGAGCGGCGACTGGAAGCAGATCTTCGCGCTTGAAGCCGAATGGAAGAAGAGCAAGGGTTACACCTGATCGAATATCGATGTGAGCGGAAGGAGGCCGCGCGGCGGCCTCCTTCCGTCGTTCTCGTTAAGGTTCACAAGCCGGCATGGTCCGGCAAGTCTGAACGGATGCTCCGTGGATATCGACGCGCTTATCGGCTGTCTCGGCAGTTCGGCCTGTGTGGTGACGCAGACCACCAGTGGCCTCATCATCGGTATGCTGCTGTTTCTCGTCGCCGTTGGGTTGACGCTGATTTTCGGCGTGCTCAAGATCGTCAACTTCAGCCACGGCGCGTTCTATATGTTCGGCGCCTACTTCGCGCTGACCGGCTATCAACTGACCGGCAGCTTCATTGTGGCGTTGCTGTTCGGCGCGCTCGGCGCCGCGTTGATCGGCTTGATCTTCGAACGCGTCTTCATCAGCCGGGTCTACGGCCGCGACGTGCTGATGCAGCTTTTGGTCTGCTACGCCTTCGTGCTGATCTTCGACGACAGCGTGAAACTGATCTGGGGCGCCGAATTCAAGTCGATGGGGATGCCGGAGGCGTTCCAGGTGCCGCCGTGGTTCATTGCCGGCGGCGTCGTGCCGCCGTTCTATATCCTGCTCATCAGCGTGGCGCTGGTAGTGGCGGCGCTGCTCGGCATCGGACTGGCGCGCTCAAAGCTCGGCAAGGTCATTCGTGCCGCCGCGCATAATCCCGGCATGGTGTCGGCGCTCGGCATCAACACCGCGATGATCTATGGCAGCGTGTTCGCGCTGGGCTGCGCGCTCGCCGGGCTTGCCGGTGCGCTGGCCGCGCCGGTGCGCTCAATGACGCCGGGCATGGGGTTTTCGGTGCTGATCGAATCCTTCATCGTTACGGTAATCGGGGGCATGGGCTCGATCCTCGGCGCACTGATCGGTGCGCTGTTGATCGGCCTGATCCGCTCGTTCGGATCGCTGGGCTTCCCGCTGTTCACTGACGGTTTGATGTATCTGTTCATGGTCATTGTTCTGGTCGCACGTCCGACCGGCTTGTTCGGCAAGGACGTGGCATGAGCGAGTTGAATGTCGAGACCCGTGCGGGAGCCGCGCCGTTTGCCGCAAGGCCGCGGCGTGCTGCCACTATCGATGTGGCGGCTGCCGTCATTGCGTTCGCCATTCTGACGGCGCTGCCGTTCCTGTTCGATAGCAAGGCGCTGCTGGATTTCGTCATCCGCTGCTCCGCCTTCGGCCTGTTCGCCACCTCGCTGAACCTGCTGGTCGGCTACACCGGCCTGATCTCGTTCGGCCACGGCATGTTCTTTGGCCTCGGCGCTTATGGTTTCGGCCTGTTGATGCAGCGCGCCAACGTATCGATCCCGGTAGCGATGGTCTGCACCTTGGCGATCACGGCTGTCGCGGCGGTGGTGATCGGTGCCATCTGCGTGCGGCTGAAGGAAATCTACTTTGCCTTCGTCACGCTGGCGTTCCAGATGCTGATTCACAGCGTCATCCTGTCGTGGCAGTCGCTCACCGGCGGCGATCAGGGCTTGCGTGGCGGCATCAAGCGCCCGGTATTCTGGGGCATCGATCTCACCAATCACGTGCAGCTTTACATCTTCAGTTGTGCGCTGCTGGTGATCGGCTTGCTGCTGATGCGCCAGATCGCGCAATCGCCGTTCGGCTATACGCTGCGGATGATCCGCGACAACGCCACCCGCGCCAGCTTCATCGGCATCAATGTCTGGCGCGCCAAGCTCACCGTGTTCGTGCTGGCCGCGCTGTTCGCCAGCGTCGGCGGCATGATCATGAGCCTGTTCGTCTCCGGTGCCTATCCGGAGTTCGCCTACTGGACCATTTCCGGCGAAGGCATCTTCATCAACATGCTGGGCGGTGTTACCACTTTCCTCGGCCCGATGGTCGGCACCGTGCTGTTGTTGATCCTCAACGACACCGCGACCCGACTGACTGAGCACTACGGCATCGTGCTCGGCGTGGTCATCCTGTTCTTCGCGCTGGGCCTGCGCAAGGGTCTGATGGATTTCGCCGTCGACTGGTATCGGTCGTGGCGCGACGCCTCGAAGGAGCAGTCCTGATGAGCGCGGCGGCAAACCCGATAGCAGCCGGCCATGTCCGCGTCGTCACCGGCGGCGCCAGCGGCATCGGCGCGGCGTGCGCGCGCAAATTCGCGCAGGATGGCGGCGGGCTGGTGGCGGTGGTGGATCGCGATATTGCCAAGGCAGAGGCGATC
This sequence comes from Pseudomonadota bacterium, assembly GCA_023386885.1. Lineage (GTDB taxonomy): Bacteria > Pseudomonadota > Alphaproteobacteria > Rhizobiales > Xanthobacteraceae > 62-47. The sequence goes on along the minus strand of JAEWIX010000084.1, from coordinate 37,673 downwards.
GCGAACGAGATCGGCGGCCGCGCCTATGCGCTCGATGTCGGCGACGAACGCGCGGTTGAAGCTTGCGCCGAAACCATCGAGCGTGAATGCGGGCCGGTCGGCGTGCTGGTCAACAGCGCAGGCATCATCCAGACGCCGGTGCGGCCGCACGAGCTGCCGATGGAACGCTGGGACGACATCGTCCGCGTCGATCAGCGCGGAACGTATGTCGCTTGCACCGCGTTCGCCCGTGCCATGATCGTGCGCGGTCGCGGCAGCATCGTCAACATCGCCTCCATCGCCGGCATGCGGTCGATGCCATTGCACGCCTATGCGCCGGCGAAGGCGGCGGTGATCTCGATGACGGCGTGTCTTGCGGCGGAGTGGGGACCGGCGGGCGTGCGCGTCAACGCGGTGTCGCCCGGCTACACGTTGACGCCGGCGTTGCAGGGCGCGATCGATCGCGGTGAGCGCGACGTGTCGAACCTCTCGAACAATGCTGCGCTGAAGCGGCTGGTGACGCCGGAAGAAATCGCCAGCGTCGTCGCGTTCCTCGCGTCGGACGCAGCCTCTGCAATGACCGGCGTGAACGTGCCGGTCGATTGCGGCTGGCTCGCCGCGACGCCCTGGAACACCTACGGCGGATCACGGGAGGCGAGTGCTTAACAATGCTGGAAGTTCAGCACATCTCGAAATCGTTCGGCGGCGTGAAAGCGACCGACGACGTCACGCTGGATTTCGCCACCGGTTCGCTGACGGCCGTGATCGGCCCCAACGGCGCCGGCAAGAGCACATTCTTCAATCTGATCACCGGCGCGTTGAGGCCTGACACTGGCCGCATCCTGCTCGACGGCACCGATATGGCCGGGCGCTCGCCGCCGGATATCGTTCGTCACGGTATCGGCCGAGCGTTTCAAGTCGCAAGTATCTTCCCGTCGCTCACGGTGAGCGAGACCATGCTGGCAGCGGTGGGCGCCGATCAGCGCCGCGCCAGCGTACTGCATCGGCGGTTTCCGCTGGCGGAGACGCGCGAGCGCGCCGACTACGTCATCGAACTGCTCGGGCTCGCCAACAAGCGCGACCGCGTCGCCTCCGCATTGTCACACGGCGACCAGAAACTGCTCGACATCGCACTGGCGCTGGTGCTGGAGCCCAAGGTGCTGCTGCTCGACGAGCCAACCGCCGGCATGGGTACCGAAGAACGCTGGCGCATGATCGAGAAGGTCCACGAATTGTGGGTGCGCGAGAAGATCACGGTGGTCTTCATCGAGCACGACATGGATATCGTCTTCAAGATCGCGCCATCCATCGTCGTGCTGTGCTACGGCCGCATTCTCGCAACTGGCACGCCGGATGAAATCCGAAAAAATCCCGCGGTGATCGAAGCCTATCTCGGCACCGACGAACATGCGGGTGCGCTATGAGCACGCAAGCTGTCATCGAGGTCGAAGGGCTCGACGTCTATTACGGCACCAGCCAGATACTGTTCGGCGTCGGTCTGTCGGTGCAGCCGGGCGAAACCATGGCGTTGCTCGGCCGCAACGGCGCCGGCAAGTCGACGACGATGAAGGCCATCGCCGGCCTTGCGCCGCCGCGCCGCGGCCGCGTGACCTTGCGCGGGCGCACGGTGTCGGGCCTGAAGCCGCATCACATCGCACGCGCCGGTCTCGGCTTCGTGCCGGAAGACCGCCAGATTTTCCCGGATCACAGCGTCGAGGACAATCTCGTCATCGGTCACAAGAAGGGCCCGGACGGCCAGGACGACTGGTCGATCGAGCGCATCTATCAGGTGTTTCCGCTGCTGGAGCCACTGCGCCATCGCGTTGCCGGGCGGCTCTCCGGCGGCGAACAGCAGATGCTGGCAATCGCGCGCACGCTGATGGGCAATCCGGTGCTGCTGCTGCTGGACGAGCCGAGCGAAGGGCTCGCGCCGATCATCGTGCAGCGCATCGGCGAATTGTTGCGGCAATTGCGCGATACCGGCGCGACGGTGCTGATCGCTGAGCAGAACATGCATTTCTGTCTCGGCATCGCCAGCCAGGCGACGGTGATCGACAAGGGCCAGATCGTCTACAGCGCATCCATCGACGACCTGAAAGCCAACGAGCAGATTCGCCAGCGCTACCTCGCGTTGTAATCATTACGTCCTCTCGCCAAGGAGGCTGCCATGACCACGCTCACCCACGATATCGCCGAATTCACCTCGGCACTCACGCTCGAGACGTTGCCGCCGCATGTGGTGGAGAAGGCGCGCACGTGCGTGCTGAATGCGTTCGGCATGGGGTTGAACGGCCTCGATACGCCGTATGTCAAAGTCGCACGTGAAACAGTGCTGGTGACCGAAGGCGAAGTCGCCAATGGTGCGACGTTGTTCGGTGACGGTCGCCGCACCACCATCGCGGGCGCTTGTCTCGCCAACTCCGCGCTGTTTCATGGTCGCGCGCAGGAAGACACCTGCGGCGCGGCGCATTTCGGCACCATCCTGGTGCCGATGCTCACCGCGATGATCGAGGTGCAGCAGCATCCGCTGGACCGCCTGATCCCCGCGTTGGTCGCGGGTTATGAAGCCGGTGGCCTGCTGGAGCAGGCGTTCGCCGGCAGGACCACGCCAGGTGGTTTCCGCTCCACCGCCACCTACGGCTCCATCGCCGCGGCTGCTGCCGCGACGCGCCTGATGGGACTGGACGCAACGACAACCGCCGCCGCGCTCGCCAATGCCGTGTCGTTCTCCGGCGGTGTGCTGCAATCCTTCGCCGATGGCACCGATGAGTGGCGCTATCAGCCCGGCATTGCGGGGCGCAACGGCTTGACCGCCGCAGTCTTGGCGCGCGCCGGTTCGGTCTCGGCACCGCAGGCAATTGAAGGCAAGGTCGGCTTCGTCAAGGCATTCGCCGGCGTCGATGTGCCGGCTGATCTTGCGGGCTCGCTGGGCCGCGATTGGGCGACCCTGCGCGTCACCTACAAGCCTTACCCGGTCTGCGCGTTCAACCAGACGCCGGTGACCGGCGCACTGAAACTGCGCGAGGTGCTGAAAGGTGAAACGCCCCGTGCGGTGCGCGTGCGGATGAATCCTTATGAGACCGGTTATGCCGGCATGGACGCGATGGGTCCGTTCAACTCGATCTCCGGAACGCTGATGAGCATCCCGTTCTGCATCGCCACGACGCTGATCCATGGCGTGCCAGACATGAAGCGGATGACCACCTATGACGATGATGCGGTGGCCTCGCTGGTCCACCGCACTACGTTGATCGGCGATCCGGCGGTGCCGCAACTCTGCGCGGTGATCGAGGCGGATACCGCGAACGGTATCAGGGTGCACGAACAGCGGATGACGCCTGCGGACTATGCCTACGATCGCGCGACGGTGTCGCAGATGCTGCGCCGGATCGGCGGCGAGCAGGCGGTGCCGCCGGCGGCCTTCTCCAAGATCGAGGATTTTGCCGATCGGTTGCCGCAGGGCGAGATTGCCGATGCGATATCCTCCTTCGCGATCCGCGCCTGAGCCGTCCGGTTTAATTCCATAGAATTGTCGGGCAAAATATAAGTCTGTTTGGCTCAGAAGCGTGGGATTTCCGGAAATATCGACCTTGACGCGGCACCTCCTTGTCTGGTTAAAATTTATTGTCGGACAATAATGGAGGTGACGTGAGCGCCAATCCGGTCACTCATCCGTCTGCCGTGGACTCTGCCATGCTGCGCTCGGTCGTTGACACGGTGCCGGCCGACTGGCATCGGCTGGCGGATTATCTGCGCACGCAAGGGATGAGCTTCGATCCCGATCAGCCGATCCGGCAGTTCGCCGGCGGCTTCGCCAATCGCAATTATCTTGTCGTCGTCGATGGCGCGCGTGCGGTGCTGCGCCGGCCGCCCGATGGCGACTTGCCACCCGGCGCGCATGACATGGCACGCGAGCACAAGATCCTTTCGCGCCTTGCCACCGCGCTGCCGTTCATCGCGCCAAGCCTGCATTATTGCGAGCGCCGCGACGTCATCGGCGTGCCGTTTCAGCTGATCGAATATCGCGGCGGTGTCGTAGTGAGCGGCGTCGATCTCGCGCCCGTCGCGTCGCATGCCGATGCGCCGCGTTTGTTGTGCGAGATGCTGGTGACGACATTGGCGAGCCTGCACAAGGTCGATTCGCAGGCGGTCGGGCTTGGCGATCTCGGCAAGCCCGACGGTTTCATCGCCCGCGCCATCGTCGGCTGGTCGAAGCGCGGCGCGCTGGTGGCAGGCTCCGATGCGGCGCGGAAACTGCTCGACGACGTCGCGCAATGGCTGGCGCGGCAACGGTTTCGCGAGCGGCCCGCGACGCTGCTGCATTGCGACTTCAAGCTCGACAACATGATTCTGAATCCTGAAACCCTGTCGCCGGTGGCGCTGGTCGATTGGGACATGGGCACGCGCGGCGATCCGCTGTTCGATCTCGCGACGCTGCTCAGCTACTGGGCCGAGCCGGGCGACCCGATCGAATGGCGCGAATTGCGGCAGATGCCGACGGCGCATCCAGGCTTCTGGACCCGCGCCGAAGTGGCGCAACGCTACGCCGCGGCGACGGGATGCGATCTCGACGATCTGCCGGCGATGCGCGTGCTGGCGCTGTTCAAGCTCGGCATCGTCTTCCTGCAACTGCATCGCCAGTGGGTCAACGGCGCGGTGAAGGACGAACGCTACGCCGACTTTGCCCGCCTTGGCGAAAACATGGTTTTGATTGCGCGCGATGTCGCGACCGGAGGCTTGAACTGATGCATACACTCGATCTGAATTTCGCGTTGCCGTCGCATGTGACTGACCTCGCCGCGCGGGTGAAAACCTTCGTGCAGGAGCAGGTCGTTCCTTACGAGAAAGACCCGCGCTGGACCTCGCATGGGCCAACCGACGAACTGCGGCGCGAACTGAACGCGCTGGCAGATCGCGCCGGGGTGTTGGCGCCGCATGCACCGCAGGAGTTCGGTGGGGCCGGACTGTCTCACATCGGCCGTGCCGCTGTGTTCACCGCCGCCGGCTATTCGATGCTCGGCCCCATCGCGCTGCATTGCGCCGCGCCGGACGAAGGCAACATTCACATGCTGGATGTCATCGCCAATCCGGAGCAGCGCCAGCGCTATTTGAAACCGCTGGCGACCGGCGTTGTGCGGTCGTGCTTCTGCATGACGGAGCCCGCGCCCGGCGCCGGCTCCGATCCGGGGCAGATGCAGACCACCGCGCGGCGCGACGGCAACGAATGGGTGATCGACGGCGACAAGTGGCTGATCACCGGCGCGGAAGGCGCGGCGTTCGCCATCATCATGGCCAAGGTGGTCGGTGGCGAGGGCGACGGCGGGGCGACGATGTTTCTCGCCGACCTGCCGAACCCCGCGATCAAGGTCGAGCGCACCCTCGACACCATGGATTCCAGCTTCGTCGGCGGTCACGCCGTCATCCGCATCGACAACCTGCGGCTGCCGGCCGATGCCGTGCTCGGCGAAGTCGGGCAGGGATTCCGTCACGCGCAGGTGCGGCTCGCGCCGGCGCGGCTGACGCATTGCATGCGCTGGCTCGGCTCCGCCATCCGCGCGCACGAGATCGCCACCGACTATGCGCGCCGCCGCACCGCGTTCGGCAAGCCGCTCGGCTCGCACGAAGGCGTGTCGTTCATGCTGGCCGACAACGCGATGGACATTCACACCGCGCAACTGACGATCTGGCACGCCGCGTGGGTGCTCGACAAAGGCGAGCGCGGCGGCACCGAAAGCTCGATGGGCAAGGTGGTGTGCTCGGAAGCGGTGGCGCGCGTCGCCGATCGCTCGTTGCAGATTCTCGGCGGCCTCGGCATCACGCGCGACACGGTGGTGGAGCGCTTCTATCGGGACGTTCGCGCGTTCCGTATTTATGACGGTCCTTCGGAAGTGCATCGCTGGGCACTCGGCCGCCGTATCGTTCAGGGGCAAGCTGGCTAGAGCGTGCGTCACAGCCAACAGCAAAAATAATATCGGAGGAAGCCATGCGCGACGTGTTCTCGTTGGACAAGCCGGTGGTGGAGAGCCACGCCGCGATGTGCGCGAGTTTCGACTGGCGCGTGCCGAAAACATTCAACTTCGCCACCGATGTCATCGATCGGTGGGCTTCCGAACGCGACGGCCCGGCGCTGATCTGGGAGAATGCGGCGGGCGACGCGCGCACCTTCAGCTATTCCGAACTGGCGAAACTCTCGAACCGGCTGGCCAACGTGCTGCGCGCGCGGGGCGTCGCCAAGGGCGATCGCATCATCGTGATGCTTCCGCGTCTGCCGGAGTGGTTTATCGCGGTGATTGCGGCAATGCGGATCGGCGCGGTGCCGATTCCCTGCGTCGAGATGTTGACGGCGCGCGATATCGCCTATCGCGTCGATAATGCCGAAGCGAAAGCCGCGATCTGCCGTCCCGAACACACCGGGAAATTCGCATTGGTTGCAGACAAGGTCCCGGTGAAGATCGCCATCGGGCAGGCGGCCGGCTGGCCCGACTGGCATCAGGAAATGGCAGGCGCAGCCGACACAACTGAGGCAACCACCGTCGATGCCGAAGATCCCGCCATCATGTATTACACTTCCGGCTCGACCGGGCATCCGAAGGCGGTGATCCATTCCTCGCGCGCGATCTATTCGTGGCGTGTGTCCGCGATCTACTGGCTCGATCTTCGCCCCGGCGAAATCATCTGGTGCACAGCTGATACCGGTTGGGCCAAGGCCGGCACCAGTATCATTTTCGGTCCACTCGGTTGCGGCGCGTGTTCGTTTTTCTACGACGGCCCGTTCGATGCGAAGTTGCGGCCGCAGCTTCTGCGCAAGCATGGCGTCACCGTCTATTGCGCGCCGGGCACCGAATTGTCGCGCGTGGTGCACGAAGTGCAGCGCGGCGACCTTCCGACGTTGCGGCGCGTGGTGACGGCGGGCGAGGCAATGAATCCGGCCGTGGCGGAACGCTGGGAAGACGCTACCGGCATCCGCATCGACGAAGCCTATGGGCAGACCGAAGTGCTGATGGTCGCATTGAATTATCCCGGCGAGCCGGTGCGGTATGGTTCGATGGGGTTGCCGTCGCCCGGCACCGAAATGGATGTGATCGACTCCAGCGGCCGGCGGTTGCCGCCGGGGCAGGAGGGCGACCTCGCGGTGAAGCTCCCGAACCCGCAATTGATGCTCGGCTACTGGAAGGACGCGGAGAAAACCGCGGCGTGCTTCGTCGACAGCCCGGAAGGCCGCTGGTATCTCACCAGCGACCGTGCCGAGAAGGATGCCGACGGTTACTTCTGGTATCGCGGCCGTTCCGACGATGTGATCAACTCCGCCGGCTATCGCATCGGGCCGCTGGAAGTCGAGAATGCGCTGGCGGAACACGCCGCGATTCAGATATGCGCGGTGATCGGCAGTCCGGATGAGGAGCGCGGCGAGATCGTCAAAGCGTTCGTCGTATTGCGTGATGGCATCGCGCCATCGCCGTCGCTGACGCGCGAATTGCAAGATCACGTCAAGTCGGTGACGGCGCCCTACAAGTATCCGCGCGCAATCGAGTATCGCACCGAACTGCCGACCACCATCACCGGCAAGGTCAGCCGGCGCGTGTTGCGTGACGAAGACCGCGCGGCCGTGTCCGGAAAGCAGACCTGATGGCTCCCGACCCCGCGACCAGTACGGCGCGCAGCGAGCCCGCCTATCGGCTGGTGGTACGTAGCATCGAATCGAAAATCATGTCGGGGCAATGGTCGGTCGGCGACCGCGTGCCGTCGGAAACGACGATGGCGAACGATTTCGGCGTGCATCGCTCGACCGTGCGCGAAGCCGTTCGCGTCCTCGAACAGAACGGGTTGGTGCGACGCCACGATGGCGGCAAGCTGTTGTATGTCACCGCGCCGCGCGAAGCGGATATCTCTGCCAAGATCACTGCCGCCATCGTGCTGCACGAGATCAGCTTTCGCGAGCTGTGGGAAAGCATGCGCTGCTTCGAGCCGGTGCTGGCCGAATGCGCCGCCCGGCGCATCGACGACGAGACCCTCGATCTGCTGCAGGCCAACCTTGAAAAGACCAGAGCCAGTCTGGACGACCGGCAGGCGCTGGTGCAGCTCGACATCGCGTTTCATCAGATCATCGCGCGCGCCTCGCGCAATCGCGCGTTGCAATTATGCCGGCAGCCAATTAGCCAGTTGTTCTATCCGTCCTTCTCCAAGGTGTTGACCAGCCTGAGCGCCGGCGAGCGGCTGTTGGTGGCGCATGAGAAGATCGTTCAGGCGCTGCGCAATCGTGACGCGGCCGGCGCAAAAAGCTGGATGGACAAGCACATCGTCGATTTCCGTCGCGGCTACGAACTGGCCAATCTCGATATCGACATGGCTGCCGATTGGTCGCCGCCTCAACCGTAGATTTCAGCGTTATGACATTTCCGCGCGGCGGAAACCGTGTCGCGGCCTCGTTGCGGCGAGAAATGGTACGCGCGCGCAAATAGAGGTGATTAGCGGCCACGCGCCGGGCGGTCGCATGTACGTAAATACATTGACGTAATGTCCGCCGTCATGCACAATTCTGTCCATGGACGCTGTCGGGCGTCGAAAGAATCGTAAGTATCGGGAGGTGGAGATGCGCGCTTGGATCGCCGCGGCGGCTATCATGGTGGGTTTCGGGGGAAGCGCGTTGGCGCAGCAGGGGCCGGTCAAGGTCGGCATTCTGAACGATCAGAATTCGGTTTATTCCAGCATCACCGGCATGGGATCGGTCGCGGCCGCGAAGCTTGCGATCGAGGACATGGGCGGCACCATGTTCGGCAAACCGATCGAGATTGTGTATGCCGACCACGCGCACAAGCCGGACAACGGCGTCAATATCGCGCGCCGTTGGTTCGACGTCGAAGGCGTCGGCGCAGTGTTCGATATCTATAGCTCGGGAGTGTCGCTCGCGGTGCAGAGCCTTGCCGAGCAGAAAGACAAGATTCTCGTGGTATCGATGGCCAGCAGCAGCGACATCGGCGGAAAATCCTGTTCGCCGAACGGCATGCAGTGGGCCAATGACGGCTATGAGGTCGCCAACCTCACCATCAAGGGCGTGTCCGGCGATAAGGCGAGTTCGTGGTATTTCATCACGGTGGACTACACCGCGGGCCATTCCATCGAAGCCGACGCCAAAAAGATGATCGAGGCGGGCGGCGGCGAGTTCAAGGGCGCGGTGCGCTTTCCGCTCAATACGCCGGACTTCAGTTCGTTTCTGCTGACGGCGCAGGCGTCGGGCGCGAAAAACATCGGCGTGATTGCCGGCGGTGCCGATCTCAGCAACGCCGTCAAGCAGGCGGGCGAGTTCGGCATCGAGCGCGCCGGCCAGCGCTTCGTGCCGCTGTCGATGACCACGGTGGATATCGAGGCGCTGGGCAACAAGGTGACGCAGGGCATGCCGCTGGTGTTCAGCTTCTACTGGGACGAGAACGACAAGAGCCGGGCCTGGAGCGAGCGCTTCAAGAAGGCGTTCGGCAAGATGCCGACCGACCCGCAGGCCAATGTCTATAGTGCCGTGCTGCATTATCTGAAGTCGGTGAAGGCTGCCGGGACCACCGAGACCAAGGCGGTGCTGGCCAAGATGAAGGAAACGCCGGTGTCGGATTTCTTCACCGACAACGCAAAAATCCGCGCCGACGGCCGGCTGATGCGCGAGGTCTACTACGCCGAGGCCAAGAAACCGGAAGACATGAAGTCGCCGACCGATCTGGTCAATCTGGTCAAGAAGGTGTCCGGCGAACAGGCCTTCGTGCCGGCGGCCCAGAGCGCGTGCAAGCTGCTGAAGCAGTAAGGTTGCTACAATGGCGTCATCCTGAAAGCATTGATCAAGGCAATGCTTTTGGGGGGACTTGCAACATAACAGTGGTCGTCCCCGCGAAGGCGGGGACCCATAACCCCGAGGGGCGTGGTTAGCGGGACGGACGCCAAGGCGACAATCGCTGCCTATATCATGAGCGACACGGCGTATGGGTCCCCGCCTTCGCGGGGACGACCAAGGGGATATTGTCATCGCAATGATGGTTTGCTTGTTCTCGTTTAGCTCCGAAAGCAAAAAGGCGGGATATGCTCCCGCCTTTTTCTTTTTCCGATAGTGAAGTGCAGCCGCGCTCACAAAAACTGCGACAACTCTTCCTTCTTCACCTTGCCTGTCGCTGTCATCGGCAGGGCGTCGACGATGCGGATTTCCGGCAGCTTGTAGCCGGCGAGGCGTTCCTTGCAGAACGCGCCGAGCGATTCCGCCGTCACCGTCTTGCGTTCCTCGGGAAGCAGGGTGATGAAGGCAACCGGCACCTGACCGCGGGTGTCGTCCTCGCGGCCGATCACGCCGCTGCCGGTGACGGCAGGGTGCTGCCCGAGCACTGCCTCGATCTCGGCGGGGAATACGCTCATGCCCTTTACCTTCAGCATTTCCTTGCGGCGGCCGAGGAAATGCACGGTGCCGCGCTCGGAGATCATGCCGAGATCGCCGGTGCGCAGCCAGCCGTTCACCAGACCTTCGGCAGTCGCGTCGGGCTTATTCCAGTAGCCTTTCAGTAGCGACGGCGTACGCACGCACAATTCGCCTTCGGTGCCGATCGGCATCAGCATGTTGGAGCCGAATTCGAGAATCTTGAAATCGGTTGAGGGCACCGGAATGCCGGCGAAGATCTGTTGCGCCTTGAGGTCCTGATCATTCTCCTGCCAGCCTTGGGTGAAGCTGTCGAAGGAATGGGTTTCGGTCATGCCCCATGCCGCTTCGCGCAAGGTCGAGCCGGTGAGGTCATGCCAGCCCTGGCGGAATGCCGGGTTGAGCTTCTTCACGAAGGACGCCACCAGCACCTCGCGCAGCGAGCGCATGTTGAACTTCATGGCCTCCGCGTTGCTCATGATCTCGACGGCGTTGTCGACCACCATCATCGATACCGTGACCTTGTGCCGCTCGACCGCGCGCGCATAAGCGATCGGGTCCCAGCGCGCCAGCAGCACGCAGGTCGCGCCCGTGATGACCGGCAGGATGATGCCGACATCCTCGCCGGCGATCCAGAAGATCGGCCAGAAATTGATGACGACGTCGGTATTGCCGACATGAGCGCTGATCGACCCCATCACCGCGCCGGTGAACAGCATGTCGCGCTGGGTGTGGACGCAGCCTTTCGGCATGCCAGTGGTGCCGCCGGTGTAGTTCAGCGCCGCGATATCATCGAGGCCGACGTCGACCTGCGGCGGCTTGGCATCTTCGGCCAGCGCCGTCATCAGGTCGATGGTGCCGGGAATCTCGATTTTCGGCACCGCCAGCGCCGAAGGGAGCGGACCTTCCGGATCGGACGACAATGCGTCGCGATAGCTGGTGCTGATGACATGATCGAGCGTGCACTGCGGCCGCACCGTTTCGATCAGCGGGAACAGTTGGTCCTGCACCACGATGATCCGCGCACCGGAATCGTTCAGCTCGTAGCGCAGTTCGTGCTCGGTGAACATCGGATTGACCGGCACATGCACGCAGCCGGCTTTCAGGATGCCGTAAAAGCAGACGTAGAACTGCGGACAGTTCGGCAGGAACACCGCGATGCGGTCGCCCTTGCGCGCGCCGAGCTTGGCCAACAGCGCCGCGAAGTTGTCACTGAGACGATCGAGATCGCGATAGCTGGTTTCCGCGCCGTAGAATTTGATCGCGGCCTTGTCCGGCTGCTTCTCAGCCCAGGCGTGCAGATAACCGGTCAGCGGCTTTTCGCCAAACGGAAAGCGCGGCTGGCGCGGAACATCGGCGGGCCACACCTTGTCGACGAGCTTGCGGACATGGGCGAGATAGCTGGCCTCGTCGCGGGTGTAATCGGCCACGGCAGTATCTAGCGTCACGGCGTTCTCCTGTTCTTCGAGAGTCTCGTTCCGATGGGATCGGAACGAGACTCTCGATTCTAGATTGACGCGTTTTCTTGACGCGAACCGGCATCCACTTCGCTTGAAAACGCTTTGTTCTTATCGCATCACCACAAATCGACCCGCGTCACCTTGCGGTCGGATGTCCGCTTTGGGCGGGGGACCGACTTGAGGCCGCGTATGATCCAGCGACGAGTTTCGCACGGGTCGATGACGTCGTCGACTTCCAGAAATGTCGCGCTGCTCAGCGCCTTGTTCTCTTCATAGGACTTGGTGACCATATCGTCGAACCACGCCTTACGCGCCGCCGGGTCTTCGATGGCCGCCATCTCCTTGCGGTAGGCGAGCTTGATCGCGCCTTCGAGGCCCATGGCGCCGAATTCCGCGCTCGGCCACGCCACGATGAAGAACGACGCCTGGCTGCTGCCCGCCGTCATCGCCAATGCGCCGAGGCCGTAAGCCTTGCGCAGCACGACGGTGAAGAACGGAATGCTGGAGCGCGCGCCGGTCGCGAACATGCGCGAGACGTGGCGCACCTGCGCGGTCTTCTCCACCTCCGGGCCGACCATCATGCCGGGCGTGTCGCAAAGCGACACCACCGGAATATCGAAAGCGTCGCAGAGCTGGATGAAGCGCGTCGCCTTGTCGGCACCGTCGGCGTCGATCGCGCCGCCGAGGTGGTGCGAGTTGTTGGCGATTAGCCCAAGCGGCCGGCCCTCGATGCGAATGAACGCTGTGATCATGCCGACGCCGAAGCGCGAGCGCAGTTCGAGCACCGAGCCGGCGTCGGCCAACGTATCGATCACGCTGCGGATGTCATAAGCCCGCAGCCGATTTTCCGGCACGGACTGTCGTAGCAGGCGTTGATCGGCGCAACTCCACTGGTCGATGCGGCCCTGGAAATAGGAGAGATACTGCTTCGCAGCGGCGACGCCTTCGGCTTCATCGTTGACCAGAATGTCGATCACGCCGTTGGTTGCCTGCACCGACACCGGGCCGATGTCCTCGGGACGAAACACGCCGAGGCCGCCGCCTTCGATCATCGCCGGGCCGCCCATGCCGATGTTCGAGGTCTTGTCCGCGATGATGACGTCGCAACTGCCGAGCAGCGCGGCGTTGCCGGCGAAGCAGCGGCCGGAGACCACCCCGATGGTCGGCACCTTGCCGTTCAGATCGCCAAAGCGGTGGAATGTCGTGGTGTCGAGCCCCGCCGGCGTCGGCCATTCGTCGCCGGGCCGCCCGCCGCCGCCTTCCGCGAATACCACCACGGGCAGCGCCCATTTGTCGGCCAGCGTCAGCAGGCGGTCTTTCTTCTTGTGGTTGGTGACGCCCTGCGTGCCGGCGAACACCGTGTAGTCATAAGCCATCACCGCGCAGCGCGCCTGCTCGTCATCGAACTGCGCGCCGTTGACGGCGCCGATGCCGGTCACCATGCCGTCCGCCGGGCTCATGCGGAGCAATTCATCGACACTACGGCGATGGCGCTGCGACGCGAGCGCCAATCCGCCATATTCGATGAAGCTGTCAGGATCGCACAGGTCGGCGATGTTTTCCCGCGTGGTGCGTTGATTGGTCTTGCGGCGGCGGGCGACGGCATCGGGCCGGTTTTCGTCGTAGAGCGCGGCGCGGCGCGCAAGCGCCTCTGCGAGATCGCCGCGAATATGGTCGAGATCGATGGCGGCTTCTATTGTTGCACCTGCCTCGGCGTCGTCGGACGGCATGATGTGCAGCAGCGGCTCGCCTTCGAAGATGGTATCGCCGGGCGCGACCGTCAGGCCGTCGATCGTGCCGGACACCGGCGCGGTGACGAGGTGCTCCATCTTCATGGATTCGACCACCAGCACCTGCTGGCCGGCACGCACGGTGTCGCCGCTCGCGACATCGCAAGAGACGATGGTGCCCTGAAGCGGCGCGGCGACGAGGATGGCGCCTTCCGGCAGCGGCGCCGATGCGGCGTTTGATGACGCGTTGCGTTCGGGCAGGGTGATGGCGGCGGCGCTATCGAATACGCCAAGTGGATCGCTGGATGCGCGGGCGCGTTCGTTGGTCCGGCCTGTGCCATTGCTGGAATCGAATTGCGCTGCGGTGGCAAGAATCGCATCGAGATGCGTTTCGATGAAATTCGTCGAGATCCGGTCCGCGACAAAATCCGGCTGGTCGAGAATGGCGCGCAGCACCGGAATGTTGGTAGCGACGCCGTCGATGCGAAAATCGCGTAGCGCGCGGCGTCCGCGCTGGAGCGTATCGCTGAAATTTTCCGGTGACGAGACGATGATCTTGGCGAGCAGCGAGTCATAACGCGGGCTGGTGCGATAGCCCGCGTAGCCGAAGGTATCGACGCGCACGCCGGGGCCAGAGGGAGGATCGAACGCGCGCAGCGTGCCGCCGCTCGGCTTGGCGTTGCCGTCCGGCGACAGCGTTTCCATGTTGACGCGCAACTGCATCGCGGCGCCACGCGGTGCGATGCGGGCCGCATCGAGGCCCAGCGAAGCCAGCGTGGCCCCACCGGCGATGCGAATCTGCGTCTTCACCAGATCGACGCCGAAGACTTCCTCCGTCACAGTATGCTCGACTTGCAAGCGCGGATTGGCCTCGATGAAGACAAAGCCGTCGCCGTCGGTCGGCACCAGGAATTCGAACGTGCCGAGGCTGCGATAGCCGACCTTCGCCGCCATGATAATGGCTGCGTCGCAAATCGCCTTGCGGGTTGCTGCGGACAATCCGGGGCTCGGCGCGATCTCGATCAGCTTCTGGTGGCGGCGTTGAATGGTGCATTCGCGCTCGCCGAGGTGGATGACGCTTGTGCCGTCGCCGACAACTTGCACCTCGATATGGCGCACGCTCGGCAGATAGCGTTCGACATAAAGGGCGTCGTTGCCGAACGCGGCCTTGGCCTCGGATTGGCAGCGTTGCCACGCGGCATCCAGTTCAGCCGGCGCACGGACGATGCGCATGCCGCGGCCGCCGCCGCCGGCCACCGCCTTGATCATGATGGCGCCGCCGGAGCCAAGCTGATCGAGAAAGGCGGCCGCCTGCTCGCGCGTTGCCGTGGCGTCGTTGCCGTCCGGTACGGGGACGCCGCAGGTCCGCGCCAGCGCACGCGCCTTGGCCTTGTCGCCGAACAGGTCGAGGGCCTCGGGCGCCGGGCCGATGAAGGTGATGCCTTTCGCCGCCGCCGCGCGCGCGAAAGCGGCGCTCTCAGAGAGGAAGCCGTAGCCGGGATGGACGGCGTCGCAGCCGGCGCGCTCCGCGACTTCTAGGATGGCATCGATCGACAGATAGGCCGCCGCGCCCTGGCCGGGGAGTTCGTAAAATTCCGCGGCGGTCGCGGCGTGCGCGGAGGTGCGGTCGTCCGCCGGCGCCACCGCGACCGTGGCAATGCCGAGTTCGGCGGCGGCGCGGGCGATCCGCAGCGCGATTTCCCCGCGATTGGCGATCAGAATCTTCTGGAACGGCATGACTGGCCTTTTTGATAGTCTGCAGGCACAACAGAGGCCTGCATCGACGGTCGCGCGCCGCGTGGAGCCCATGACATCGGGCGTCGTCCGGCATTCCGCGGGAATTTGATCGCACAAAACTATGGACGCCGGAAATTCGTGTCAATACATTTACCGAATTGAGGGAGGCCGATGAAGCAACAAGCAAAACGCGGGCGCACCGCGACGGGTCGTCAGGCGGCGAAAGACGTCGCAAAGGACGTTGCGCTGTCGCCGCGCGAGGAATTGAGCAACAAGTTGTTCTTCCGCCTGTTTCAAACCGAGAACGTCTACCAGACGGCGGCGCTGCGTGAACTCGGCATTTCGGCGGTGCAAGGCGCGACCTTGGGCGCGCTGTATCGCGATCCGGAAAACGGCATGTCGTTCTCCGCGCTCTACGGCTATCTGGCGGTCAGTCGCCAGAACATGGACGCAGTGTTGAAGCGGCTCGAGCGCGCCGGACTTGCCGAGCGCATCGAGGATAAGACAGATCGCCGCAGCCGGATCGTCCGCCTGACGCCGGACGGCATCGCCGCCTGGCGCGAGCTGCATCTGCGCACCATCGATTTTTTCCGGCAGGGAACGGCGAACGTGTCGATGGCGCAGATCTCCGCCTGCATCGACGTGCTTGCCAGCATCAGCCGTGGGCTGAAGGCGGCGCGCACGAAGTGATCGCGTCGTCTTGCAAATCGGTAAATGCATTGACATAATTCGGAAAAGCCAGCCTGGGAGGCACGTCATGACGGATGCAACGCAGAGCCCTGATCCGCGCGTTCCTGCACGCGAGGATTGCGTGATGCGCTACGTGCTGGAGAAGCGCGCGGAGTTGCATCCGGACCGCCCCTACATCCGTCTGCCGGACGGTCGCGCCATCGGCTATCGCGCGTTTCGCGACGAGGTGATGCGGATGGCCGCCGGTCTTGCCGCGCTTGGTGTCAAGCAGGGCGATCACGTCAACGTCTGGATGCCCAACACCGTCGATATCGTGCGCGTCTGGTTCGCCATCAACTGGCTCGGCGCGGTCTATGTTCCGATCAACACCGCCTATCGCGGCAATCTGCTGGCGCACGTCATCGCCAATGGCGATGCGCGCGTCATGATCGTCGCTGCCGATCTGGTCGAGCGCCTCGTTCCGATCGACCGCGCCGCGTTGACCACGCTGGTCATTTCCGGCGGCGATGCGCCCACCGTCGACGGTTTGCGTCGCGTATCGTTGGCCGGGCTTGACGCCGACCCCGCGATATTGCCGCCACTGGCACGCGCAATCGAGCCGTGGGACGTGCAGTCGATCATCTACACCTCCGGCACCACGGGGCGCTCGAAGGGTGTGCTGTCGTCGTATGCGCACATGTGGCACATGAGTGGCCTCGAAGCGTTTCCGATGCTGGGGGAGGAGGACTGCTATCTCACCTTCCTGCCGTTCTTCCATGTCGGCGGCACGCTGCCGGTGATCGGCATGCTCAATCGCGGCGGCACCATCGGCATCGGCGGCGATTTCACCACCGAAGCGTTCTGGCCTGCGGTGCGCGCGATGAACGCGACCTACACTATCCTGCTCGGCGTGATGTCGAATTTCCTGTCGAAGCGCCCGCCCGCCGCCGACGATCGCGATCACACGTTGCGGAAAGTGACGATGATCCCGCTGCCGGACGACTGGCGCACCTTCGCGGATCGGTTCGACGTCAAGGTCTGGACCCTATTCAACATGACCGAGATCAACGTGCCGATCGTGTCGGAGCCTGATCCGCAAGCCATAGGCACCTGCGGGCAGCAGCGGCCGGGCAACGAACTGCGGGTCGTCGATGACAATGATTGCGAAGTGCCGGTGGGCACTATCGGCCAGTTGATCATTCGCAGCGAGGCGCCGTGGGCGCTGAATTCCGGCTACTACAAGGATGCCGAGGCGACCGTGAAGGCCTGGCGCAACGGCTGGTTTCACACTGGCGACGCATTCCGCCGCGATGTCGACGGCAATTACTTCTTCGTCGATCGCATGAAAGATGCGATCCGCCGGCGCGGCGAGAACATTTCATCGTTCGAGGTCGAGGCCGAAATCCTCGCGCACCCGAAGGTGCGGGAATGCGCTGTCGTCGCCGTGCCGAACGAACTGGCCGAGGACGACGTGCTGGCCGTGGTCGCCACGGTGCCGGGCGAGGTGATCGAGCCGCTGGAGCTGCTCGAATTCCTGCAACCGCGTTTGGCGCACTTCATGCTGCCGCGCTACGTTCGCCTGCTCGCGGACCTGCCGCGCACGCCGACGCAGAAAGTCGAGAAGTACATTCTGCGACAGCAGGGCATCACCGAAGATACCTGGGATCGCGTCAAGGCCGGCGTCGAGATCAAACGGCAAAAGGTCGGCTAACCCGCTTTCGCCGCGCCGGTGCAAAGCCGCGCCGTGTAGATCACGTTATCCGATCGCTTTGCTGTCGCGCAGTTGCGCGATCGCGGCGTCGTCATAACCGGCCTCGCGCAAGATCTGCTCGTTGTGCTCGCCGAGTTCGGGCGGCTTGCGTGGCGCCACTTTGTTGGCACCGGTGACGAAGAACGGACTGTTCACCGTCATCATGGTGTCGCTTTCGAACGGCAGCAGCACCTCGGTTTCGCGCATCTGCGGGTCGTTGGCGACCTGATCCATCGTCGCCACCGCTTCGAACACCAGCCCGTTGGCCATGAACAGCGCACGCCAGTCGCCGCTGTCGCGCGTGGCGAAGGCCGCATCGAGTTCCGCGATCAATGCCGTCGAATTCTTCGAGCGTGCGGCGCGGTCGGCAAAGCGCGGGTCGGACGGCAACTCCTCGCGGCCGAGGCATTTCGCCAGCACCGGCCAATGCTTGTCTTCATTGACGAGCGCGAGCAGCAGCCAGCCGCCGTCGTGGCAGCGATAGTAGCAGGACAGCGCGTTGAAACTCTGTTCGCGCGGCGGTCGTGGCTGGAACGCCGCGCCGCACAGCGCTGCCTGCGCCCAGACGCCGTTGGCCCAGACGCCGTTGGCGATCAGCGACGAGCCGACATGGGCGCCGCGCCCGGTGCGTTCGCGCTGATAGAGCGCCAGCATGATCGCGGAGAACAGCGACACGCCGGAGGGGTGATCGCCCATGCCGCTCAGCGCGCGGGCCGGTGTCGCGCCGGCGTGCGGTACCACCTGATCCATCAGGCCGGAGCGTGCCCAGTAGGCGGTGAGGTCGAAACCCGGCTTGCCGGATTCGTCGCCGGTCTCGCCGTAACCGGTGAAGGACGCGTAGATCAGCCGGTCGTTCAGCGCGGCCAGCGTCTCGTAGTCGGTTCGCAGTTTCTTGCGCACGGCGAGCGGCTGATTGGTGATGAAGACATCCGCGTTTTTGACGAGGTTATGCAGCACATCCTGTCCGGCGGGTGAGGCGAGGTTGAGCGCGAGGCCGCGTTTGCTGCGGTTGTCGAGCAGCCAGCCGTAATTGTGTTCCGACTTCGGCATCCCCGGATTGCGGGTGACGTGGCGATAGGCGTCGCCGCTGCCGGGCGGTTCGACCTTGATGACGTCGGCGCCGAAGTCCGCCATCACCGTGCCGGCGATGGCGGCGGCGATGAAACTGCCGCAATCGATCACTTTCAAGCCCTCAAGAATTCCGGTCATGGTATCCCTCCCTGAACTGCAATGTGCCTGAAGCAAGCGATCAATCGAGCTTTGATGTATCGACCCCCGCCAGCGCATGCAGAATCGCCAGTTGGGAATCGTCGCGCTTGCGCTCCATCTGCGGGATCGGCGTTCTGCCGAACGATGCGGCGGCCTGATCGATGATGACCCGCTGAAGCTTCTCGTCGAGTTCGACTTGCGGAATGATCTTGAACGACACTGCCATGTTCTTGCCGAGGTGCTGGAAGAACGACTCCAGTCCCTTCGGGCCGCCGCCCATGTGGAACGAACTGAACGGCCCGTTCACGGCCCAGCGAAGGCCGATCGAACTGGTGACGATGTCGTCGAGTTCATCGACGGTCACCACGCCTTCCTGCACCAGATAACAGGCCTCGCGCATGATGGCGCGTTGCAGCCGGTTGGCGACGAAACCCTGGATTTCCTTCTTCAGTACGCGCGGTACCTTGCCGAGCGCTTCGTAGAATGCGACCGCGTCGGCAGTGGCTTCCGGCGAGGTCTGCTCGCCGGGAACCACTTCGACGAGCGGAATGAGGTGCGGTGGATTAAACGGATGGCCGACCAGCAGGCGGCTCGCGTCTTT
This sequence comes from Pseudomonadota bacterium, assembly GCA_023386885.1. GTDB lineage: Bacteria > Pseudomonadota > Alphaproteobacteria > Rhizobiales > Xanthobacteraceae > 62-47. The sequence continues at coordinate 18,154 of JAEWIX010000084.1, read as the reverse complement.
CATCAGCTTGCCTTGCTCGGTCGCTGGGCGCGCCGAACTCGACGACAACAGCAGCGCGTGCTTCGGCAGTGCCGGTTCGACCCGCGCCCACAGTTTTTGTTTCCATTCCGGATTTTCCGGGCCGTTCTCCTGAATCAAGTCGACGCCGGCGACGGCGCGTTCAAGATCAGCCTCGAAGCGCAGGTTCTTCTCCAATCCTTCGTGGGGAAGGCCGAGCGCCTTCAATGTCGGCGCGGCTTTCGTCAGCATGGTTCGGACAACGTCTTCAATGTTCGGTTGTGGATCGTTGACCACAACGTTCAGGCCGTGCGCCAAAAACAGCGCCGTCCATGAGGCGCCGATCACACCCGCACCGATCACGCAGGTGTTGCGATAGCGGTCGAGCATCGCCGAATGGTTTGCTTCTGACGACATGGCCTTCTCCCGTCCGTGTGCGCGTGCTGACGCGCTGATATTGGAAGCTCGCTTCGGAAATTCGCTGACGCGTCGCCGCTGAACGCGGCGGGGCTTCGGCCGTTTGGTCGCTATGCGGCGTTGTCGAGATAGTTGTAGCAACGCTTGGCGCGCGCGAGCGTCAGATCGGTCAGGATGTGACTGGCCCCGATCACTTCGCGGACCGGGAAGTCCGCCATCGGCGCCAGCGCGTGCGCGAACAGTTCCAGTCGCGCCGGTCCGGTCCATGCGCCCTTGACGGTGATGTCGGTGATCTCGGTGCGCAGCAACTCGCAGATGCGCGGCTCACCTGCCGGTTTCGGGCTGTCATAGGTCCAGAGGATCTTCAGCATGAAGGTGGGAACGCAGATCTCCTTGCGGGCGACCTCGAGATCCATGGCGCGGTGCTTGTAACCCATGGTGGCGGTGGCGACGCGCAAGGTGCCGTAGTCCAGCGTGCCGACCAGCGTATCGGAATCGACGTAGAGCCGTGGCTTGCCGATTACTTTCGGGTAGGCGCTGATCTCGCGGCCGGATGCCAGCGCCGGCAGGTTGTCGAGATACATCGCGTGCAGGTATTCGCCCTTTTCCTCACCGAACCGCACCTGAACGGCTTGCCCGCATTCGGTGTAATCGCCGAGGCCCGAGACGTCGGGCATCCGCATGATTTCCCAGCGCACCAGCGGTTCGTCGATTTCGAGCGGTTCCGGAACGACGGCGCGTAATGCCTCGATGTCGGTCCGATAGAGAATGTTGAGATATTCGCGATTGGTGAACCGGAACGGCCCGCGTGGAAAGGCCGGGGCACCGATCGGAGTGGTCAGTTGCCTGAGTACGTCTTTCTGCTTCATCGAAATCCTCCCGAAGATGCTTGTGTTTCCACCCTGGCGGGTGGCCAACGCGTTGTCCGCTGAAGTCGCATCTGTCGAGGGTCAGCGTATCGGAGCGTCTTGAGGGGAAAAGGTGCGGTTGGACCTTTGTTCGGGTGAGTTGAGGACGGAATGTCGCAGCCCACAGATCGGTAAGTGAAGCTGTCTTGTATAGATCTGATACGAAGTTCGTGGAGCGCGGCGTTGCCGTTCTCGTCGGCTTGATGCTCGGAAAAATCGAGATAACCGTGAGACCGGGTGGCGTTCTAGAGATGCACGGTGTCGACGATACCTGCTGCGGGAAAGCTATTTATCAAATTCACAATGCTTCCGGCGTCGATGCGCGATGTCGTTGCATTTAGCGAGCGATCAGGATTACGCTCCGAAAAAATGCACACGACTGACTGGAGGATTCGGACTAAGACGCAAGGAGCGGGACAATGACTGTGATGGACGGGCCGCAGAGGTTGGTTGGCGAACATTCGGCGCTGAAGTCGCCGCCGAGCTTCGAGCAGCGCGTGTATTCACCGCAGACGATTGCCGCGATCGTGGCCGAGTTGGAAGGGCAGGGGATCGATCCGACGGAGTCGCTTGAAGGAACAGGCCTTGCTGCATCGCAACTGAATCGCCACACCACCAAGGTGTCCTACCGGCAACTCGATCTCGTCATTCGTAACGCGCTCCGTTTGTCCGGCGATCCCGCCATGGCGTTGCGTGCCGGCCTTCGCATGCATGTCACCGCCTATGGAATGTACGGTTATGCGTTGCTCAGCAGTGCGACGCACGCCGAGGCCCGCGAATTTGCGGCTAAGTATATCCGGGTGGTCGGCCCGTTCTGCGATTTCACCGTTACGCCGGGTGAGACGATCGTTTCCGTTGTCTTCGATCCACTGCACTGGCCGAATCCAACCGAGGATCTCCATCGTTTTGCGGTCGAATTCGCGTTATCCGCGCATCTGACGGCAACCAGGGATCGCCTCGGGCCGCAATTCGCGTTTACGCGCGTCCTGCTCGACTTTGCGCCGCCGCCCCATGCCGAGATGTATGACAGGATCTTCGAATGCCCGATCCTGTTCCGTCAGCAGGCGTGCAGTTATGAACATGTCCGGAACGACTCCGCCGCCGAACTCGCCGATCCGCGAACGCATGAGATGGCGCGCGAGATGTGCGAGCAGTTGCTGGACGAAGTCAATCGAACGGGTGGCATTGCCGCCGATATTCGCCGGCTCCTGATCGAACAGCCGGGGCGGTATCCGAGCATCGAGGCGATTGCCGAGAAACTGGAAATGTATCCGCGCGCGCTGCGTCGCAAGCTCGAGGCGGAAGGCACCTCCTATCGTGATCTTCTGGCCGAGGTGCGAATGCGGCTTGCCATCGAGTATCTGCGCAAGACGCACATGACCAATGAGGAAATCGCCGGCCGGCTCGGCTATAGCGATGCCGCGAATTTCCGCCATGCGTTCATTCGATGGACCGGAAAAAGTCCCTCCGATTTCCGCAGCGCCACGCGCGCATCGTAATCCGCGCGCGTTGCCGCATCGTGTCGCGTGTTGTCCGCAACTCACTGCAAGTTTGGTTCGATCGCACCTTTCGGATCGAAGGAAGCGCGATACGCTGTGCCTCTGGTTCACTGCATTCCTCCCCCAAACTTGGACCGCTGGCGCCGCCAGCGGTCGTCTTTCCAACACGCGCAGTCGTTCACGATGCCGTGCCGCATCGCAACGGTTGCAGCGCGTGACAGGTCGCTTCTGTCCGTAATTCACCTGAAGATTGGATTGATCGAACCTTCCAAGAGAAAAAAGCTGCCGATAGCCTGATGCGAACGGTCGTCATCGACCGTTACGGATTCCGGCACCGCGATGCCGGACGGCGGCATCAATGCCGGAGGAACGCTGACCCATGTATCGGCCGACTCCCAATCTCGTGCAGCGTATCCACCTGACGCAGCGGATCGCTGCGGTTGTCGATGTTCTCGAGGAAGAAGGCATCAGTTCCTCGCGAACGCTGGTCGGAACCGGCCTCAAGAGTGCCGACCTGCGGTCTCCCGACATGCGCGTTTCCTATCGGCAGGTGGAAACCGTCTTCCGCAACGCGATGACGTTGTCGGACGATCCGGCGATTGCCTTCCGTGCCGGGCAACGCATGCATGTCATTGCCTATGGCATGTACGGCTACGCGCTGCTGAGCAGTCCGACCCGCGCCGAGGGAATCGAATTCGCCATCAAGTACAGCCGCCATCTCGGCGTCGTCGCCGATGTCGCGTTCTCGCGTGACGACGATACCGCGATCTATACGCTTGCCGCGCTGTTGTCGCGCAATCGCACCAATGCCGTTTATCGTTTCGCGCTGGAATTCGCCTTCGCGACTTGTCTCACGTTCAGTACCGACGTTTACGGCCCGTCGTTCAGGTTCTCGTGCATTCGCGCCAGTTATCCGGCGCCGCCCAATGTCGACTTCTATCGCTCGTTGTTCGAATGCCCCGTCCTGTTCGAACAGGACGGCAATGAGATGGAGTTTGATGCCGGATGGCTCGACCATCCTCTGGTCGGCCCGGATCCGACGACGTGCGTGATGGCGGCCGACATGTGCGAGCCTCTGCTCGACGACGTCAACCGCGACGGCGGCATCGCGGCGGATCTGCGTCGCGCGATGGTTGCGCGGCCCGGCTGGTTTCCGAGTATTGAAACCATGGCCGCCGAAATGTCGGTGCACCCGCGCACGTTGCGTCGCAAACTCGAAGCGGAGCAGATCACCTATCGGCAGGTCATCGCCGAGGTGCGGATGAAACTCGCGATCGAATATCTGCGCAACACCGAGATGACCAACGAGGAGATCGCCGCGCGGCTGGACTACAGCGACGCTGCGAATTTCCGTCATGCCTTCGCGCGCTGGACCCGCAAGAGTCCGTCGGCGTTTCGTGGTGAACGAAACGGCATGCACGGTGCTGCAGCGCACGCACAAATATTTGTCCCAAAGTAACCACTCAGATGGGCCAATCGCACCTTTTCGTTTTTTGCGTGCCCGATAGCGTTTCATCCACGTTGCAAACACAACGACATCGATACGGCTAAGCCGCAGCATCAGAGGGAACGCTACGACATGGACATGGCCGCGAATGGCAAGAAGCCTCCCTCGAAACTTTTGCTCGCGCTCGAGATGCGCGGCATCTGGGAACTGCAGGCTTTCTTTGCGCTCTATCCGCTGTTGCGCCGCGCGCCGCGTGGCGACGGGCATCCCGTGCTGGTTCTGCCGGGGTTATCCGCGAGCGATGCCTCGACGCGGCCGCTGCGGATGTATCTGAAAGCGCAAGGTTACGCCGCGCACGGCTGGAAGCTCGGTCCCAATCGCGGACCGCGCCCCGGCGTCGAAGAGGCGATGGACGCACGCCTTACCGAACTCGCCGACCGCTATCAGCGCAAGGTGAGCTTGATCGGTTGGAGCCTCGGCGGCGTGTTCGCGCGCGAACTGGCGCGGCGTTCGCCGTCGCTAGTGCGTCAGGTGATTACGCTCGGCAGTCCGTTCGCCAGCGAGCCGAAGGCGAGCAATGCCTGGCAGCTTTACGAATATCTCAGCGAGCGCAAGGTGGACGACTGGCCGGAGCGCGAGAACATGAAGCTGCCGCCACCGGTGCCGAGCACGGCGATCTATTCGCGCACCGACGGCATCGTCGCCTGGCAGGGGTGCCGCGAACAGGAGTCGACCACGACGCAGAACATCGAGGTCGAGGGAAGTCACTGCGGCCTCGGGCATCACCCGGCGGTGCTGTATGCCATTGCGGATCGGCTGGCGCAGAAGGAGGGCGAATGGTCGCCGTTCGACCGCGGCGGCATCCGCGGTCTGGTGTATCCCGATCCGAACCGCCCGAATGACGATTATGCGCGCATGCTTCAGACGGAGTCGTTCGCAGCCTGACGTGACCCGTCGCGCCGCGTGTCCGGTGCGGCCAGTGAGATCAAGAGGAGGACGTCCATGAGTGCCGACAACAGCAAGTCCGACGGTGGATTCGCCAACATGATGCCGTGGCTGGATGACTTCAAGCAGATGGTCGAGAAGTACAAACTTCCCAATGTCGACATTGCCGCGCTCATCGAATGGCAGCGCAAGGACATGGAAGCGCTGGTCGAGGCGAACCGGAAGGCCAATGAAGGCATTCGCGCGCTGGTCGAGCGGCGCAATGAAATTCTCGGCGAGACCTTCGCGGAATGGCAAGCCGCCGTCTCGAATCTCACCGGCGCGGATGCGCTGTCGAAACAGGCGGACGCTGCCAAGCAGGGTGTCGAAAAGGCCGTCGCGAACTTTCGCGAACTGACGCAACTCGAGATGCAGGCACATACCAACGCGTGGAAGGTCGTGCAGGAACGGATGCAGGAAAACATGGCCAACCTGCAAAAGCTGTTGCAGCCGAAATAAGGCTGCCATTTCGGTGAATGCGGCCGATCAAGACCGCAGCCGGCGCCGCAAAGCGGCAATGACTTCAAGGGTGTGAAACGCCGGTAACGCGATCGTTCGTCGTTCGCGATCGGGTTGCCATGGGTGGAGGTCGCAATGAGTCTGGCCAAGTTGCAGGATCTGACGGGACGCGTGGCGCTGGTCACGGGCGGTTCGCGTGGCCTCGGCTTGCAGATGGCCGAGGTGCTGGGCGAACTCGGCGCTAAGGTCGCGATCACCGCGCGCAAGCGTGACGAACTCGATGCAGCCGCCGCGCATCTGAAGGCGCTCGGCATCACGGCGCTTCCACTGGTCTGCGACATGGGGCAACTGGCGACGATCGCGCCGATGGTGGAGCAGGTGATCGCCGCGCTCGGGCCGATCGACATTCTCGTCAACAATGCGGGGACGTCGTGGGGCGCGCCGACCATCGAGCATTCGATGGACGGCTGGAACAAGGTCATCACTCTGAACGTCACGGCGATCTTCGTCGCCACGCAGGAGGTCGGCCGTCGCTGCATGGTGCCGCGCCAGAGCGGCAAGGTAATCAATATCGCGTCGATTCAGGGCCTCACCGGGACCTATGCGGACGATATTCCGACGCTGGCCTACAACGCCAGCAAGGGTGCCGTCGTCAACATGACGCGCACGCTCGCCAACGAGTGGGCGAAATACGGCATCAACGTCAACGCCATCGCGCCCGGCTATTTCCCGACCAAGATGACGGAGCGCCTCGGCGAGGCTTCGACTGCGCAAATGGCGCCGATGAATCGTGGCGGCGGCCCGGAGGATCTGAAGGGCATCACCGCGCTGTTTGCCTCCGACGCCTGCGCTTTCATCACCGGGCAGACGCTCGCGGTGGACGGCGGGCTGACGGCGGTTTGAGACATATGCAAGAGAAGAAACGGGAGGATTACAGATGAACGATATGTCGCTCGGTGACATGCCCTGGATCAAATCCTATCCGCCCGGCGTCAAATGGGGCGGGGTCATTCCGACGACTCCCGTTCAGCAGCTTCTTGAACAATCCGCGGCGCGCTGGCCGAAAAATATCGCCATCAATTTCATGGGCCGGCGCATGTCTTATGCCGAGCTCGAGGACCTTGCCAATCGTGCCGCGACGGGCCTGCAGAAACTCGGTGTCGGGCCGGGCGTGCACGTCGGCCTGTATCTTGCCAACACGCCGCATTATCTCATCAGCCTGTTCGGCGTGTTGAAAGCGGGCGGTACGGTGGTCAACTATTCGCCGCTCGACGCCGCCAAGGTGCTCGAACACAAGATCGAGGACAGCCAGACAGATTTTCTCATTACGCTCGATCTGGCCTCGCTCTATCCGCAGATGGCGCCGATGCTGGGCCATACGCGGCTGAAGAAGCTGATCGTCGGCAACGTCGGGGAAATGTCTGGAAACCCGGAGGCGGTCAATGCGCAGATGCAAGCGACCAAGCAGCTTGTCAGCGTGCCGAACGACGATAGGCATGTCACTTTCCAGACGCTGCTCGACAATGACGGCATCTATCGCGACTATCCGATTGCCGACCTGAGCGATGCCATCGCGCTGTTGCAATACACCGGCGGCACGACCGGTTTGCCCAAGGGCGCGATGCTGACGCATGCCAATCTGACGGCGGCGACCAACCAATGCATCGAGACGACACGAACCGATCCGCCGACGCTGGACGAAGGCAAGGAACGTGTACTCGCGGTACTGCCGCCGTTCCACATCTACGCATTGACCGTCAACATGCTGCTGGGCGTCCGCATCGGCGCCGAGTTGGTCCAGCATGTCCGGTTCGATATCGATGCGGTGGTCAAGGATCTGGCGGAGAAGAAGATCACCGCGTTCCCCGGCGTGCCGACGATGTTCGTGGCGGTGCTCAATCATCCCGAGGCGGGCAAGGTTGACCTGACCTCGTTGAAGTGGTGCAATTCCGGTGGTGCCCCGCTGCCGCTGGAAGTCCAGCGCAGCTTCGAGAAGCTGACCGGATGTCGGCTGGCGGAGGGTTGGGGGATGACGGAAACGTCGCCGACAGGCACCTTCACGCCGGTCACGAATGAACCGCGCGCCGGATCATGCGGCGTTCCGAGCCCCGGCATTATCATCAAGTTTCTCGATACCAGCGACAACACCACCTACGTTCCGCTCGGCCAGACCGGTGAGCTGTGCATCAAGGGCCCGAATGTGATGAAGGGCTATTGGAAGAAGCCCGACGCCACCGCCGACATCATGACCGCCGACGGTTTCATGCGAACCGGCGACGTCGGCTACATGGATCAGGACGGGTACGTCTACATCGTCGACCGCACCAAGGACATGCTGCTGTGTGGCGGCTACAATGTGTATCCGCGTGTGCTCGAAGAGGCGGTGTACCAGCATCCGTCGGTCGAGGAAGTCGCGGTGATCGGCATCGCTGACGAGTATCGCGGTCAGTCCCCGAAGGCTTTCGTCAAGCTCAAGGCGGGCGCGACTGCGTTCACGCTGAAGGAGCTTCAAGCCTTTCTGAAGGACAAGCTCGGCAAACATGAGATGATCCAGGCGCTCGATATCCGCGGCGAACTGCCGAAAACGGCGGTTGGAAAGATTTCGAAGAAAGATCTCTACGACGAGGAAGCGCAGAAAGCGAAGGCGTCGTAGCGCCGCGCGCGACGGCACTTCGAAAACATACCAAAATGCCGGAGAATGCGGGCGCAAACTCCGGTTCAACAAAGGCGCTTCGACCGCAAGGGCTGAAGCGTCCGGGAAAACAGAAGCGAACTGAATCCGCGTTCGCATGAGGGAGGCACGGCGATGGACCAACTCAGCAGCATGGACGCATCGTTCCTGCATTTCGAAACGCCGGAAACGCCGATGCATGTCGGCAGCCTGATGCTGTTCGAATTGCCAGAGGGTTACGACGGCGATTATTACGAAGACGTCAAAACGATGCTCGGCAAGCGATTGCATCTGGCGTCGGTACTGACGCGCAAGCTGGCGCCGATGCCGTTCGAACTGGCCGAACCGGTGTGGATCGACGACGACGACATCGACCTCGACTATCACATTCGCACCGTGACGCTGCGCCGCCCCGGCACCATGGCGCAACTCGAACAACTGATCGCGCGACTGCATTCGACGCTGCTCGATCGCAGCCGCCCGCTGTGGGAAATGTATGTCATCGACGGGCTCGAGAACGGGCAGGTGGCCTTCTACACCAAGGCGCATCACTCAGGCGTCGACGGCAAGGCCGGCGTCGAACTGGCGAAAGTGCTCTACGATACATCGCCGAAGATACGCGAGGTGCCGCCGCCGCGCCGCAAGCGGACCAGCGGACAGTATCAGCTCGGCGTTACGGAACTGCTGCAAGCGGCCGCGACCAACGCGGCGCAGCAGTATCGCAAGATTGCGGAAGCGCTGCCGACTGCGGCCAAGGCATTCAGCACGGCCGCCAATGTGATCGCCAGCCAGCGGTTGCCGCAGGGTGAGCGTCAGCTCAATCTCGGCCTCGCTCCCAAGACCATCTTCAACGATTCGATCACCAACCAGCGCTCTTATTCCACGCTGTCGGTGCCGCTGACGGATATCAAGGCACTCGGCAAGCGGGTCGGCGGCACGGTCAACACCATCGTGATGGCGATGTGCAGCATTGCGCTGCATCGCTTCCTGAAGGAACGCAACCTGCTGCCGAAGGAGCCGCTGATCGCGATGGTGCCGGTCAGCCTGCGCACCGAAGGCGACAGCGCGATGAACAACCAGGTGTCGGCGGTGCGTGTCGATCTCGCCACCGACATCAAGAATCTGCCGGACCGTTTCAAGGCCATCCACAATTCGTCGGAAGCGGCGAAGGCGGTAGTGCGGGAGTTGAAGCCCGTGCTCGGGATGAACGTGCCGATCACTGGCGCGCCGTGGCTGATGACGGGGCTTGCCTCGCTGCTCGGTCGCTCCAATTTGGCGAGCCGCGTTCCCGCGGCCGGCAACGTCCTGATCTCCAACGTTCCGGGCCCGCCGATGCCGCTGTTCATGGCGGGTGCGCAGATGGTGCACTACTTCCCGGTCTCGATTCCGTATCACGGCAGTGCGCTGAACATCACGGTGCACAGTTATGCCGGATTGCTGGAGTTCGGGCTCACCGCCTGCCGGCGCGTCCTCTCGCAAGATGAATCCTACGAACTCATCGAGCACCTGAAGAAGGCGCTGAAGGAGATCGAGGCGTTGCCGCCGGTGACGGAAGCTCCTGCGGCACAATCCGCGACGCCGCCTGCCGAACTGACGATCGCGCAGCCAGCGAAATCATCGGGAAAGGCGAAAGCGGCATCTGCGGCCAAGCCTGAAGCGGCCGGAGAAGCGTAGGCACACCAAGCAAGCAACAGTCGCGATCCGAAGCGTACGCAACTGGCTTCGTTACGGCTGTCGGATGGGCAACGTCGGACCGTTCGGTCCGGTGAGTAGGATCGTTTGGCTCAAATCGGCCGCGTGTTGCGGCCGGGCTGGGCGATACGGATTTCGGCAATCGAGCTTTCCGTGACGGAAAGCGATCGTTCATTGAACTGACAATCGGGTGGAGGGAACAACAATGCATCCTACGACGGGCAATTCACGACACGCAGTCGCCGAGAGCGCATCGCTTAACGCGCTGTTCTCGAAAATCAACTGGCGTATCATTCCGCTGCTGCTGATCGCTTACATGGTCGCCTATCTCGACCGTATCAACATCGGCTATGCGCAGTTGCAGATGAAGCAGACGCTGCCGTTCAGCGATGCCGTCTACGGCCTCGGCGCCGGCATCTTCTTCATCGGCTATTTCCTGTTCGAGGTGCCGAGCAATCTGCTGCTCGAGAAGATCGGCGCGCGCAAAACGTTGCTGCGCATCATGGTGCTGTGGGGCGCCGCCGCCACCGCGATGATGTTCGTCTCGACACCGACGCAGTTCTACGTCGTGCGTTTCCTGCTGGGCGCATTCGAGGCCGGCTTCTTCCCCGGCGTCATCCTGTACTTCACGTACTGGTATCCGTCGGTGCGGCGCGGGCAGGTGATCGCGATCTTCATGTCGGCCACCACCATCGTGTCGGTCATCGCCGGGCCGCTGTGCGGCAGTATCCTGAAGTACTTCGACGGCATCGCCGGCATGCACGGCTGGCAGTGGCTGTTCCTGGTGCAGGGCGTTCCCGCCATCCTGCTCGGCTTCCTCGTCTACGTCCTTTTGCAGGACAAACCGTCGCAGGCCGATTGGCTGTCGAGTGAGGAGAAGGCGCTGCACGCCGACCGCATGAACAGCGACGTCAAGGATGTGCAGGGCGAGCCCGCGGGATCGTTCGCCCAGTGCCTGCGCGATCCGAAGGTCTATATCTTGTCGCTGGTGTATTTCCTGCTGCTGGGCGCCACTTATACCATGGTGTTCTGGCTGCCGACGCTGATCCAGAGCTGGGGCGTCAAGGATCTGTTCCTGATCGGCATCTACGCGGCCATTCCCAATGCCGTCGGCGTCATCGGAATGATCCTGATCGGCCGCCACTCGGACAAGTGGCGCGAACGCCGCTGGCACTTCGCGGCCTGCGTCGCAATCGCCGCCATCGGTCTCTTCATCACCACGCTGCTGCAAGGCAATCTGGTCGGCTCGATCATCGCATTGTCGTTCGCCGTGATCGGAATCGCATCGGCGACGCCGCTGTTCTTCGCACTGATCAGCGAATATCTGTCGGTCGGCGCTGCGGCGGGTGGCCTCGCGCTGATCAGCAGCCTCGGCAATCTCGGCCCGGCGGTGAGCCCTTCGATCAACGGCTTCATCGTGAAGAACACCGGCGACAACATCTACAGCATGTACTTTGTGATGGGGCTCTACATCCTGTCGGGACTGTTGCTGTTGCTGGCGATCCGGCCGACGGCGACGGCGCGCGGCCCAGTGCCGGCTCCGGCGCATTGAGCCCGCGAGAATGTCTTCGATCGACATCAGGGTCGCCCCGCGGGGCGGCCCATGGCCACGATCAAGGCCGGGCGACAGTCGAACCTCCGACGGACGAAGCCGCGTCGGGTAGCCGGCGATCCGGTCGGATGATCGCGCGATGGAAGTATCAACGTCGATGGACCTGAATGCCCTCACCAGAGAGATGCCCGAGGATGAGCGGCCGCGATTGCTGACTCATCTTCTGGCGCTCGGGCCGGAGGATCGTCATCTCAGGTTCGGTCATACGCTCTCCGATCAGGGGATACGGGCGTATGTCGAGGGCATCGATCTGACGCATGACGTCGTGTTCGTCGTGACCGATGCCGACCTGGCGGTGATCGGCGCGGCGCATCTGGCAAGGAAGGAGAACGCCGCCGAGCTTGGCGTCTCCGTTCTGCCTGACTATCGTGGGCGCGGCATCGGTGCGGCGTTGCTCGCGCGCTCGGCCGCGCGGGTTCGCAACTGGGGCGTGCGTGTCTTGTTCATGAACTGTCTGGTCGAGAATGCCACGATGATGAGTCTCGCGCGCAAGCAAGGCATGACAATCGTGGTCGACGGCGCCGATGCCGAGGCGTTCGTCCGGTTGCCGCGCGCCGACCTGACGAGTTTCGCTACCGAGGCTGTGGCCGAACATCTTGGATTGTTCGATCACGCATTGAAGTCGGTCTGGCAGGCGCTTCACGGTCCCCATGCGCCACCCGATTCCAAGGCTTGAGCCTGTTTCCAGGCTTGAGGTCGTCGAAGTCAGGAGAGGAATGTCATGGCAACGAGCGGAAATGAACGTCAATGTGCGCTGGTGACAGGCGCGTCGGCCGGGATCGGTGAGGAACTGGCGCGTATTCTGGCGGTCAACAAATTCGATCTTGTGCTGCTGGCGCGCAGCCGCGACAAGCTGCAGGCGCTGGCCAGCGAGCTTTCCGCCGCGCACGGCGTCCGCACCACCATCGTTGCAGCGGATCTCGGCGAGCCGAACGCCGCGCAGGCCGTGTTCGAAGCGGTTCACGGCGCGGGCACGCAGATCGATCTTCTCGTCAACAATGCCGGGTTGCTGTTAGAGGGCCGTTTCAACACGCTCGATCTCGACAGGCAGTTACAGCTTTTGCAGGTCAACATCGTCGCCATGACCGCGATGACGCATCTGTTTCTAGGTCCGATGCTGGCGCGCAAGCGCGGGCGCATTCTCAACGTCGCCTCGATTGCGTCGTTCATGCCGGTGCCCAATCTCGCGGTCTATGCCGCCTCCAAGGCTTATGTCCGCTCGTTCGGCGATGCGCTGTTTCAGGAATTGAGCGGCAGCGGCGTCACGGTGACGACACTGTGTCCCGGCGTCACCGCGACCGGAATGGTGCAGGGGACCGATCTCGGCAGCTTGCCGAGCGTGATGATCATGGATGCCAAGAGCGTCGCCGCGGAAGGTTTCCGCGCCTGCATGGCCGGCAAGCCGGTCCATGTCGCGGGATTGGCCAACGAGCTTGCGGTGCAATGGATCAAGTATCAGCCGAATTGGCTGGTGCGGGCGGTCGGCAGCGCGCTCAATCAGGGGCGCGACAAGCGTGACAGTTGAAGTGTGGCGAGAAGGGACCGACGAGAAAACCCGCCGTCTGATCGTTGAAGCGGTCGCGTGTGCCGGGTAACCTCGAAGGACGAAACGATGTGCGGACGCATGCATCGTCGATGCAGAGAATGACGAATTGAACCGCCCGGAACTTCCGGCGCACGAGAGAGACGACAAACCCGAGGAGTGAGTTGCCAATGCCTACAGTTGCCGCGAACGGGATCGAGATTGCCTATGACGAGTTCGGTGATGCGAAGGCGCCGGTCATTCTGCTAATCATGGGCCTCGGCACGCAGATGATCGCATGGCCGGTTCCGTTCTGCGAGGCGCTCGCTGCGCGCGGCTTTCGCGTGGTGCGCTTCGACAATCGCGATATCGGCCTGTCGACCAAATTCGACAACGCGGCTCCGGTGGATGTCGTCGCCGGATTCACCCGCGCCCTGGCCGGCGAGCCGGTCGATGCGCCTTACACGCTGAACGACATGGCGGCCGACGCCGTCGGCCTGATGGACGTGCTGGGCATTGCGCGGGCGCATATCGTCGGCGCCTCGATGGGCGGCATGATCGCGCAGGTGTTTGCCGCCAAGTACCCCAATCGCACGCGCAGTCTGGTGTCGATCATGTCGTCGAGTGGCGATCCAAGCCTGCCGTCGGGCAAGCCCGAAGCGATGGCGGCGCTGCTCGCGCCGCGCCCGAATGCCGACGATCGCGAGGCGGTCATCGCCCATGGCATGAAGGTCTATCGCGTCATCGGCAGCCCTGGCTTCCCGACCTCCGATGTGGAGCTTCGCGTCAAGATCGCGCAGTCGGCCGATCGTTCGTACTATCCGGTCGGCGTCGGGCGGCAACTGATGGCTGTGCTGGCGTCGGGAAGCCGCGTCGATCTGTTGAAGACCATCGCGGCGCCGACCCTGGTGCTGCACGGTGCCGACGATCCGTTGGTCCCGGTCGAAGCCGGGCAGGACACCGCCAAACACGTTCCCGGCGCGAAACTGACGATCATTCCGGGTATGGGTCACGATCTCGCACCGGGCCTCGTGCCCATTCTGGTCGAAGCGATTGCGGACCATGGCCATGCGGCGGATCGCCAGCCGCAGCCGGCCGAATAATCAGGGAGAGCATCGATGGCGCGAGACAGCAAGACGGTGAAAGCGCCGTCGCTTGCCCTGCTGGCAACCGAAGGGCGCGGCCTGTTGGACATTCCGGCGCTGTTGGCCGCCGCGCCGTTTCTGGCCACCGCGCCGCGCGGGCAGCCGCATCCGGTGATGGTGCTGCCTGGCCTTGGTGCCGACGACACCTCGACTATCGCCATTCGCGGTTTTCTCGAACGTCTCGGTTACAAGGTTCAGGGCTGGGGCCGTGGTCGCAACGTTCGCGCGCCCGACTCCGATCTGGAATCGATCGCGGCGCAAGTGGTGAGGCTACACGCCGAGTCGGGCGAGAAGGTCAGCCTGATCGGCTGGAGCCGTGGTGGCATCATCGCGCGCGAGGTAGCGCGTCATGTGCCCGATGCCGTGCGTCTGGTCGTGACGCTGGGCAGTCCTTTCGCGGCGCCGGGCGCGAGCAACGTCAAAACCATCTGGCGCATCCTCACCGGCCAGAAATACGAGCCGCCGACGCCGGAGCGGATCAGCCGGCTGGCGCAGCCGATTCCGGTGCCATCGACCTCGATCTATACCCGCGCCGACGGCGTGGTGGCGTGGCAGGCCTGCCTCGAGGAAGACGGCCCCAAGCGGGAAAACATCGAGGTCATCACCACGCATATCGGGCTCGGCTTCCACGCCCCGGCGTTGTGGGTGATCGCCGACCGGCTCGCGCAGCCGTTGGGAAGCTGGAAGCCGTTCCGGCCGAACGCCCTGATCGCGCCGTGGTTGCCCAGGCCGCGCCGGTCGGCGTGAGATGTCGTTGCTGCTGATGCTTTATGAAGTCGAATTCCTATTGCTCATCTTGACGAAAAATCTTTGTCGTCGTGGCCGGACCTGTTCCGGCCATCCACGTCTTTGACGATGCACGAATAGAAGAACGTGGATGCCCGTGACATAGGCGAGCGAAGCGACGCCGTTCTTCGCATAGGTGGCGCGAAGCGACGCCGTTCTTCGAACGACTATGCGGCTACGCACGGGCATGACGCTGTACTAGGTGAGGGGGTGGCCCTTCATTCTCAGGTGGTCGCGCCCGTCCGTCCAACGGACGCCTTGGCGCATCCGGCGCGCGGATGCTAAGGCTGACGTCCGAACGAGGGGCGGACAGCATCAATGAGCGCGGCGGTTTCGATTGGCGACAGCAGGGCGGCGAGCCTGGAGCCGCATCCTTTGCGCACGGCGGTGCTGGGCGAAGTTCATGCCCGCCCGGTGACGGCCATCGTTACACCTGTGCGCATCCTGCATTTCGCCTTCGATACCACGGGGGAGCGCGCCGCCGCGGATCGTGCCCAACTCACCGCGTTCTGCGCGGCGCGCGGTCTGGCGACGCCGCAACCCGCGGAAAAGCATTTGCGCGTGACGCTCGGCGCCACCGTGCTGCGCTGGGAGCAGCATTCGGAGTTCACCACCTATACGTGGGAGTTTCCATCGGAAGCCGACATGCCGGCGTTCCACCCGTCGGCCGAAAGCCTCGCCGCGCCGATGCGGCAGGTCAGCCAGCCGGGCCCGGTGCTGGTCGCCATCGATCTGCATCTGCTGCCGGATAATCCGGCCCGCACCGCGCCGGAGCAACTGTTCGACCGCGCCAGCCTTGCCGCCGCCGAGACCGGTGATGCGCTTGCCACCTATGCAACCGACTTCCAACTCGATGCCGGCGGCTATGTCCGCATTCTCGTCACCGACCGCGGCATGAGTGGTGAGGGTGCCGGCACACTGATCCAGCACATCATCGACATCGAGACCTATCGCACCTTCGCGCTGCTCGGCCTGCCGGAAGCGCAGCGACTGGCTCCCTCGATCGCAAGGGCGGAGAAGCGGCTTGCCGAAGTGACCGAGACCATGCGCAGCGCGCGCGACCTCTCGGACAATCATCATCTGCTCGACGAACTGATGGCGCTCGCCGCCGAGGTCGAGGCCGGCGGTGCCGCCAGCCTGTTTCGCTTCGGCGCCAGCCGCGCCTACGACGAGATTGTCGCGCAGCGGCTGCAAAGCATCGGCGAACGTGCCATCGGCAGCCTGCCGACATGGTCGTCGTTTCTCGCCCGCCGTATGGCGCCGGCGTTGCGCACCTGCATGGCAATCGAGGCGCGGCAGGCCGCGCTATCGGAGAAGCTGACGCGCGCCGCCAACCTGCTGCGTACCCGGGTCGATGTCGAACGCCAGCAGCAGAACCAGCAACTGCTCTCGTCGATGAACGAGCGCACGCGGCTGCAACTGCGGTTGCAGACCACGGTGGAAGGGCTCTCCGTCGCGGCGATCACCTATTATGTGGTCGGCCTGTTCGGTTATCTCGCCAAGGCCGCGCACGAAGCCCACGCGGTGCAGATCGAGCCGATCTATCTCAGCGCCGGTTTCGTTCCGGTCGCTGCCTTCGCGATCTGGTGGGTGGTGCACCGCATCCGCAGCAAGCACATCGGCGAGCCGCACTAAACACGCACCGCATGAAACGACCGGCATCGTCGTCTCGGCGCGATACAAGGCGTGATCCGCTTCCGGAAATCGTTATCAAGTTAAGTAACGGGCTGCATCGGCGCGGTCCTAACGCATAAGATCGATCCGGAATATTGCTTTTCTTTGCGAAGTCGCAAAGAGCGCGCGGCGGGCCGCGGCATACTCGCGGCATCAGTCACGGACACCGAACAGGAGAGTGTCATGATCACCCGCCGAACCGCCCTGATGGGCGCCGCCGTTGCAGCTCTTGTCATGGCCGCACCCGCATTGGCCGACGATCTCAAGCTGCCGCGCGAGAGCGTCGAACTGGTGGCGCCGCCCTTCGTGCATCCGCACGACCAGATCGCCAAGGATGGCCCGAAGATCGTGGAATTCAAGTTGACGGTCCGCGAGAAGGAGGTCGTCATCGACGATGCCGGCACCAAGCTGCAGGCGATGACATTCAACGGAACGATGCCCGCGCCGATGATGGTGGTGCATGAGGGCGACTATGTCGAACTCACTCTGATCAACCCCGTCACCAATACGATGCCGCATAACATCGACTTCCATGCCGCGACCGGTGGTCTCGGCGGCGGCGCGCTCACTCACGTCAATCCGGGCGAGCAGACAGTGCTTCGGTTCAAGGCCGATCGCGCCGGTGTGTTCGTTTATCACTGCGCGCCGGAGGGAATGATCCCATGGCACGTCGTCTCCGGGATGCACGGGACGATCATGGTTTTGCCACGAGATGGCCTCAAGAATCCCGATGGCAAACCGTTGCGTTATGACCGCATCTACTACGTCGGTGAGAATGATTTTTACATTCCGAAGGACGAGAACGGGAAATACAAAACCTACGATTCTCCCGGCGAAGCCTTTGCCGATACGACGGAAGTGATGCGCAAGCTGGTGCCGACCCACGTTGTCTTTAACGGCCGCGTCGGCGCACTCACCGGCAAGAATGCGATGACTGCCAAGGTCGGCGAGACCGTGATGATCGTGCATTCCGAAGCCAACCGCGACACCCGCCCGCATCTGATCGGCGGCCACGGCGACTACGTCTGGGAAACCGGCAAGTTCGGCAACCCGCCGGAGAAGAATCTGGAAACGTGGTTCGTTCGCGGTGGTTCTGCGGGAGCTGCGCTCTATACGTTCCGGCAGCCCGGTATCTACGCTTACGTCAATCACAACTTGATCGAGGCGGCTGAACTGGGTGCCACTGCGCACTTCAAGGTGGACGGCGAGTGGAATAGCGACCTGATGAAGCAGGTCACACCTCCGGGCCCGATTCCGCTCGGCAAATCCAGTACCGCCGGTGCGACGGTGCTGACACGATAACGACGACGCGGGGACGCCGATATCCGCGGGGCCGCCCGG
>JAEWIX010000073.1 GCA_023386885.1 Pseudomonadota bacterium | reverse complement strand
GGGGGCCCCCCCAGGGAGGCTGTTAGAACGCACGTCAGTTCTTCACCACCACGGTGGTGCCGACAGCGACGCGGCTGTAGAGATCGGTGACGTCGTCGTTGGTCATGCGGAAGCAGCCGGATGATACCGCCTGGCCGATCGTCTCCGGCTCGTTGGAGCCGTGGATGCGATACAGCGTCGAGCCGAGATACATCGCGCGCGCGCCGAGCGGGTTTTCGATACCGCCCTTCATGTGGCGCGGCAGGTCGGGGCGCCGTCGCAGCATCTGCGCGGGCGGGGTCCAATCCGGCCATTCCTTCTTGGCGGTGATGCGGTGGGTGCCGGACCAGCGGAAGCCGTCGCGGCCGACACCGATGCCGTAGCGCAGCGCCGTTCCGTTCGGCTGCACCAGGTAGAGGCGGCGTTCCCTGGTGTTGATGACGATGGTGCCGGGTGCGTAGTTTCCATCGAAGTTGACGGTGGTTCGCGGGATCGAACTGGCCCCGCCGAACGGCAGGTGATAGTTCGGGTCCATGAAGACCCGCGTATCCATCTGCGCCGAGGCGCTTCCGGTCATCATCAGTCCCAGCGTCGCCGCAGCCAGCAGGACAGCAAACCCTCGCTTCATCTTCGCCCCTTCAAGGTTCAATTTGTCATCAGGAAGGCCATAGTTCGCGGCGTTTCGCAACCCACAGCCTTGTGAAATCTGGATTTCCGAATCCGGCGTGACCGAAAAGTCGCGCAATTGATAGCGGGCATCAAATCCACGCCATCGGTGCCTTCCCGGATGGCTGCATTGCAGCCGCCCTTAATCCTTTGACGCAGCGCGCCAACAATGGTTCATCTTGAATGAAACAAAGTGCATGAAGGGAGCGTGACGATGAACGGTGCGGAAAGTCTGGTGCGAACGCTGGTCGCTGGTGGCGTCAATGTTTGCTTCACCAATCCGGGCACGTCGGAGATGCACTTTGTCGCGGCGCTGGATCGGGTCGAGGGCATGCGCTGCGTGCTCGGCCTGTTCGAAGGCGTGGTGACCGGCGCTGCCGACGGCTACTTCCGCATGAAAGGCACGCCGGCCTCGACCTTGCTGCATCTCGGGCCGGGTCTCGCCAACGGCCTCGCCAATCTGCACAACGCCAAGAAGGCGGCGTCGGGCATCGTCAACATCGTCGGCCAGCACGCCGGCTATCACATCGAATACAACGCGCCGCTCACCTCCGATATCGAGGGGCTGGCGCGGCCGATGTCGAACTGGGTGCGCACCTCGCCGGATGCGAAATCCGTGGCGCGGGACGGCGCCGCCGCCATCGCGGCGGCCAGCGGCGCGCCGCCGCAGATCGCAACGCTAATCCTGCCCGCCGACACCGCGTGGAACGAGGCCGATGGCATTGCGGAAGTGCCGGCGTCGTCGCAGCGCGCCGGCTATTCCACCGAAGCCGTCGATGCCGCGGCGCGCGTGCTGCGGGGCGGCGAGCGCACGCTGTTGCTGATGACCGGAGGCGCGCTCACCGAAAAGGGATTGGCGCTGGCTCAGCAGATCGCCGGAAAGACCGGCTGTGCGGTGATGGGGCAGACCTACAATGCGCGGATGGCGCGCGGGCAGGGCCGTTTCGCCATCGAGCGCGTGCCTTATGTGGTGGCGCAGGCATTGCCGGTGCTGAAAGAGTTTCGTCATATCGTTCTGGTCGAGGCCAACGATCCGGTGGCGTTCTTCGCCTATCCCGACAAGCCGAGCCTGTTGAAGCCCGAAGGCTGCGAAGTGCATCGCATGACCGAGGGCGGCGACAATTCCGTCGCGGCGCTGGAGGCTTTGGCGTCGGCTGTCGGCGCGAAGCCGGCCGACGCCAAGCCTCAGAAGTCGATGGAACTGGTGAAGCCGACCGGCGCGCTGACGCATGAAGCGATCGCGATGGCCATCGCCGCCGCCATTCCGGAGAACGCCATCGTGGTCGATGAATCGATCACCACCGGGCGTGGCTTCTTTCCGCCGACGGCGGCGGCCGCGCCGCACGACTGGCTGCAGAACATGGGCGGCTCGATCGGCTTCTCGACGCCGGTAGCGACGGGCGCCGCGGTCGCCTGTCCCGACCGCAAGGTGATCTGCATGGTCGGCGACGGCAGCGCGATGTACACGCTGCAGTCGCTGTGGACGCAGGCGCGCGAGAATCTCGACGTCGTCACCATCGTGTTTGCCAATCGCATGTATCAGATCCTGCGCGGCGAGTTCGACGGCGTCGGCGCCGGCGAGCCCGGCCGTCGTGCGCAGGACATGCTGAGCATCGACCGCCCTACGCTCGACTGGGTGTCGCTCGCCAAAGGCATGGGCGTCCCCGGCCGCGCGGTGGAGACCGTCGACGACTTCAACAAGGCGCTGGCGGAAGCCAACGCGGAGAAGGGCCCGCGGCTGATTGAAGTGCGGATGTAGGCGCCGCCCGTTTCATTATTTGTTAGCAAAATGAAAAGGTTAACACAGCGTTGCGTTGCAATAATGCAACGCTGTGGCGCGAATGCAATCGTTAATGCAAATTAAGGTTGTAGGAACCGGGTTCCATCGCCTATTGGGTTCCCCAGGAACTTCAAACCTGCTGGGATCTTAAATCATGAAGAAAATTATTCTCGCTTCCGTCGCAGTCGTCGCGATGAGCGCACCTTCCTTCGCGGCCGATCTGGCGGCGCGGCCCTACACCAAGGCTCCGGCTCCGATGGTGAGCCCGGCGACCAACTGGTCGGGCTTCTATGTCGGCGCCATGGGCGGTTACGGCTGGTCGAATTCGGTCAGCGCCAGCGTCGGTGGTGTCAATCTCGGAACGGCGAACACCGACGCGCTGAAGGGCGGCTTTGGCGGCGGCACCATCGGCTACAACTGGCAGGCGCCGGGCAGCCAGTTCGTCTGGGGCCTTGAAGTCGACGCGGCTGGCGGCAGCATCGGCTATAGCGAAACTTTCGGTCCCGCGGTTGTGCGCGATCGCATCAATGCGATGGGCAGCGTCACCGGTCGTCTCGGCGTCGCCTTCGACAGCGTGCTGCTCTACGCCAAGGGCGGTTATGCCTGGGCCAACAACAAGGTTTCGGCGGATGTTGCGGGCGTGAACGTGTTCTCGCAGACCCGCACGCATTCCGGCTGGACCGTCGGTGGCGGTCTTGAATGGATGTTCGCGCCGGCGTGGTCGGCCAAGGCCGAATACATGTACGCCGATTTCAGCAAGGCCAACTACGGCGCGGCGCTGCTGCCGCCGGGCGTGGACGTCGGTGCGTCGGTGCACACCATCAAGGTCGGCGTGAACTATCACTTCGGCTGGGGCGGACCCGCCGTGCGCTACTGATCGTCGACGCGATCAGATTTCGTTTTTACCAAGAGCAAACTGCACAGGGCCAGCCGAAAGGTTGGCCCTTTTTCTTTTGTCCGGTGACGACGAAACACCGATCAGGTGCGTGCGAGGTCCAGTCTGCTTGAGATGGCGATGGATTCGAGAAATGCCTCGTCATGGCTGACGATCAACAGCGCGCCGTCATAAGCGCGCAATCCTGCCTCGACAGCCTCGATCGAGTCGATGTCGAGATGATTGGTCGGCTCGTCCAGAATCAGGAGCGGGGGCGGAGTCGGTCCGCCGAGCACGCAAGCCAGACCGGCCCGCAGCAATTGCCCGCCGCTGAGACTGGAGACTCGTTGAAGTGCTGCATCGGCTCGAAACATGAAGCGGGCCAGCGCCGCCCGGCAAGCATTCTCATCGGTCGTGCGGTTGAGACGCCGGAAGTTGTCGCGAACCGAGACCGACGGATCGAGAAGACTCACCTGTTGGTCGAACACCGCAAAGTCGGTCATCATCCGCACGGTCCCGCTCCACGGTTGCAACTGCCCGGCAACGAGCGCCAGAAACGTCGTCTTGCCGGAACCGTTCGGTCCGACAACCGCAATGCGCTCCGGCCCGGTGATGGCGAAAGACAGATTCTTGATGATCGGCCGATCGGGCTTGTAACCGACGCTCACGGCATCGATCGTCAGGACCGACTTGCTGACCGGTAAGTGCGTCGGCGGCAGAACGACGGAAAGCGGTTGAAGAATTTCGATGCGCTTACGCGCGGAGGCGGCAGCCTCGAACGCCTGCGCGCGCTGTCGGTCCGCGAGACGGGCCGTCGCACCGCCCGTATCTTCGCTCCGGTCCTTGCGCATCCCTGTCAGGATGCGTGGCAGGTCGCCCTTTGCCCGCTTTCTTTGCCCGGCGCGATCCTTCTGCGCTTTCCTCTCGGTGGCATCTTGCGCTTTTCGGTCGATCTCCGTCACGCGCTTCTCGGCATCCGCCAGATTGTGTCGGGCGGCGGCAAGCTCAACGGCCTTGCGCTCGCGGTATTGGCTCCAATTGCCGCCGTAACGCGTGGCTCCGAGCGACGTCATCTCGACGATGGCAT
Source organism: Pseudomonadota bacterium (assembly GCA_023386885.1). Taxonomy (GTDB): domain Bacteria; phylum Pseudomonadota; class Alphaproteobacteria; order Rhizobiales; family Xanthobacteraceae; genus 62-47. The sequence continues at coordinate 35,559 of JAEWIX010000073.1, read as the reverse complement.
CCATGGTCTCAAGCAACTCCCGGTCATGGCTGACGACGATCGCGCCGCCGCGCCACTCGGAGAGGAAGTCGATCACTGCCGCGCGTCCCTCGCGGTCGAGGTTGTTGGTCGGTTCGTCGAGCAGCAGGACGTCGGGCTCTGAGAAGATGAGCGCAGCGAGACGCGCCCGCGTGCTTTGCCCGCCCGATAGTGTCGCGAGGTGCGTTTCGGGACTCGCATCCAATCCGAGACGTGCGAGCGCGGAAGCAACTCTGGCCTCCAGCGTCCAGTCGGCATCGGCAAGTTCCTCGGCGGAGGCTTCGCCGTTCTCGGCGCGGCGCAGCAGGGTCAACGCATCGGCGATGCCGAATAAATCCGCGATCGTTTCGCCTGGGGTCGCCTGAAGCGTTTGGCGCAGGATGCCCAAGGTGCCATCGACGGTGACCGACCCGGTGTGGGGTCGCAACTCGCCCGAGATCAATTTGAGGAGGGTGGTTTTGCCGATGCCGTTGCGGCCGACGAGACCCGCTCGTTCGGAGCCGAACGTCAGCTCAAGATCGGAAAGCAGAGCCCGGCCGTCAGGCGTGGACCATGAACATTTGGCGAGGGTGATTGAAGCAGGCATGGATACGGATTCTCCCGATGGCAAAGCAGACTGGCGGTGCTGTCGGGTTGAGATCCATCGGTGCCTAATTCCTTTTCACGCGAACGCATCCGGAGAACGGCGCGTCGCACGGCCGATATAGAGCGGCATCCTGCTCGTCACAAGTTGCCCTGGGTGACACGCTGATGTCGCGCGGGCGCAGACGACGCCCGGATGCATTCCGGCGGATGTTTTAAAGGTGCTGAAGATAAAAGGATGGTGGGCGCACAAGGGATCGAACCTTGGACCTCTCCCGTGTGAAGGGAACGCTCTCCCGCTGAGCTATGCGCCCGGGATCGTCGGCGGCGGGCCGCCAAGGAGGGCGGGGCCGGTTCGACGCCGCGATTTACGAAGTGTGGGGCTGCGGTGTCAAGCGCGGCGGGGCGAAAACCATCGCGTTTTCGAGCGAAGTGGATACCGCTTCGCGTCAAGAAAACACGTCAAAACAAGAATCTGGAGCCCCATTCCGATTCTGTCGGAATGGAAATGGCTCTAACCCGGATGGCGGGTGGCCTGCGATTGCAGCGCCCGAATCCGGTCCGCCAGCGTCTGCTGAAGCGTGGCGACGGGGCCACCATTGGCGGCATGCGCCGGCGCGGCCTCCAGGATGGCGTTGATCGGCGAATCCGGGCCTTCCAGCGTCATGGTCAGCCGCGCGACCTCGGCGGCGATATTGTTGATCCGCTCGCGCAGCACCGCGTTCTCCGCCTGCTCGCGCTGGAAGGCATCGCGTTCCTCGCGCAGTGCCTGCAACTTGGCGGCGGCGTTGGCATGCTCGGCCTGCAAGGTTGCGAGCGCCGGGGACGAGCGATTGTTGCTGAGTGCGAACACCTCGTCGCGCAATTGCTTCACGGCGGTTTCCGCTTCCTCGCGCGCCTCGCGCAGGCGGACGTTTTCTTCGTTGCGCTCGGTGAGTGTCGCAGTCTGCGTTGCCACCTGTTCCCGCAGCGCGTCGGCTTCCCGGCCGAGCGTTTCGGTTTCCCTGACCTGCGCGATCAGTTGCCCGTCGAGATCGCTGACGCGACGGCTCAGGCTTTCGACGTGGCCGCGCGCCTCCGACAGTTCGCTGGTGGTGGTCGCCAGTTCGGTGCGATGCTGCTCGAGTTGCTGTTGGGTCGCGGCGAACTCGCGTTCGGCTTCATCGACGCGCTGCTTCAACTGGTCGATTTGCTGATGTACGGCCATCAGTTCGGCCTGGCGGGTTTCGGCAGTCTGCGACTGTTCCGTGAGTTCGGTGCTCAGTCGCACCGACTCGGCCTGTCGTTCGCCAAGGGTCTGCTGGGTGGTGTGCAACGTGCCGGTGGTTGCCGTCAAATCGTCGGTGGCGGCACGGAGCAGGTTCGTCAGTGTCTGTTCACGCGCCTGCAAGGCGAGGATTTCAGCGTTCCGCGCGCTCAACTCCATTTTCAGGCGGTTGATGGCGTCGACCTTCTTGCCGAGGTCGGCGGCTTGGCTGGTGGTCCTGGCCTTGAGCTGGTCGATGCTCATTTCGAGCTTGCGGGCGGACATCGCGAATTCGGCGCGCAACTGGTCCTTGTCGGCTTGAACTTCAGTGCGCGATACCGGCGCGGTCGCTTCCAGCCGCTTGGTGGTGAGGCGGACGGCGCGATTGTGGACCAGCGGTAGCAGCATCAGGCCCAACAGGGCCGAGAGCAGAAAACCGATCGCCATGTAAATGATCGGCTCGATCATGGGGAGTGCTCCGCGCCAGAGAATTGCGGTCTTCCATGCCACGGCTGGCCGGGCCAACGCCAGCCGTATACCGCAATAACGTGAATCCGGGCGGGCCGCCCCTCGATCAGAACGGATTCCAGGTCGCCTGCGGGGTGAACTTGAGATAGCCGATATTGGCGCCGAGGCGCAGCCCGAGCCCGGAGCGGATCGGCACCAGCACGATGTCGTTCGCGGTCAGCGCGGTCATGCCGAAGCCGCCGATGATGTAGGCGGAACCGTCGACGCCGGCGAAGCGCTGATAGATCGCGTTGGTGGCCGGCAGGTTATAGACCAGCGTCATGGTGCGGGCGCCGTCGCCGCCCCAGTCGAAGCCGACCGAGGGGCCCTGCCAGTAGACCTTCAGATCGCCGGCGTTCTTGGTGTAGAGCGTGCCTTCGCCATAGCGCAGCCCGGCGACGAACGCGCCCGAGCCTTCCTCGCCGAGAATGTAGCCATTGGGCAGGCCCCACTGGCTCACCGCGCGCTCGATCACCGAAGCGAGCCCGCGCGAGACGTTGCCGAAGAATTTGTGGCCTGCGCCGACCAGTTCATCGGGCGAATAGGTGTGGCGGCCCTGACCCTGTTGTGCCGCGGCCGGCACTGCCCAGAGCGTCATCGCGGCGAGCAGCACCGCGGCCAAGCGTGAAGCGAGCGTCATGAAGGACCCCTGAATAGTAAAAATCCCGGCCGCGGCTTTAACCTCATGCTGAGAAGCACCGGTCTAGGCTGCGCCCATCGTTCCCCGACTCACATCTTATTTACATCAACTATGACGGCACGGCGGCAGGAAAGAGACGGGTTTCGCCGTCGCGAGGTCATGGTGGGCCTCTTCACGGTGGCGATCCTCGGGGTTGCCGTCGGCCATGCGCAGGCCGCCACCACCGAGCGCGTGGTGGTGGACCGGCTGACCGGCCTTGCGATCGGCGGCATGGATCCGGTGGCCTATTTTACCGACAAGCGTCCGGTTCCGGGCCGTTCCGATTTCGAAGTTTCCGTTGCGGGTGCGGTCTGGCGCTTTCGCAACGACGACAATCGCGCATTTTTTCTGGCGCATCCGGAGATCTACGGACCCCAGTTCGGCGGCTACGATCCGGTGGACGTGGCGCGCGGCGTTACCGTCGCCGGCCGGCCGCAGTTCTGGATGATCGCGGGCCAGCGGCTCTATCTGTTCGCCCGCGTCGAAAGTCGCGATGCCTTCGCCGCCGATCCGGCCGCTGTGCTGCAAGAGGCTCGCGAGCGCTGGCCCGAGTTGCGCGACGCGTTGGCGCGGTGAAGCGCCGGTTCAAGGCAAAGCCGATGGATCGCCCCATGCGATGAAATTCGGCAGGATGAACCCGTTGCGTCCGGTGCCGTAGCGCAATGGCTGGCCTTGCGCGTCGGTGACCTTGCCGCCGGCGGCGACCACCACGGCGTGGCCTGCCGCGACGTCCCACTCGCTGGTCGGTGACAGCCGCGGGTAGATATCGACGTTGCCGTCCGCCACGCGGCCGAATTTGACCGCCGATCCCAGAGTTTTCCGCACGGCGCCCGGCCGCGCCGCGATGAAGGCATCGGTTCGGGCATCGCCGTGGGACCGGCTGACGGCGGCGACCCACGGCGCGCCGGGCGCAGGCAGCGGTCGGGTGCGGGTCGGCTCGACTGCGGCGGGGGAATTGCCGGATGCGCAGATAATTCGTTCGGCTCCGTGTCCGACATGGCCGCGCCAGACAAGACCCAAGGCCGGCGCGCCGACCAGGCCGAGGATCGGCGTGCCGTTCGCCACCAGCGCCAGGTTGACGGTGAACTCGTCGCGGCCGGCGATGAACTCCTTGGTGCCGTCCAGCGGATCGACCACGAAGAACAGCTCGGTACAAGGCAGTTGCGCTTCGCCGGCGCGCTCCTCCGACAATGACGGGATGTCGGGCGCAAGCCGCGCGAGGCCGTCGGAAATGATGCGGTCCGCCGCCAGATCGGCTTGCGTCACCGGAGAGCCGTCGGGTTTTTCCACGATGGACAGCGTGCCGTGGCGGACGGCGAGAATCGCGGCACCGGCCTCGATCACCAAGGCCGTGAGCGGCTCCAGCAATGCAGCCGCTCGAGAATCGATCGCGGCTGACGGTGCGGGGGTGAGGGGGTGGTCTGGCGCGCTCATGCGTCGCGATACGTCATGATCTTCAGGAACTCGAAATCTTCAAGAGCCCAATGGCGGCGCTTGCCGCAGCGTCGTGCGTTCCGGATTCGGCCCGCGCTGGCAGCATAAGCGCCCGCAGTGTATCAAGCCATAGTTCATGCCTGATTCGCCAACCCTGTCGTTCGCTAAGCCTGCCGCGCGGTTTCGAGGAAGCATCTATGTCCGATACCCTTTCATCATCCACGCAAGGCGCTGCGAGCCCCGCGCCGGATACGCTCGAACTGGCCGCGCTGCTTTGCTCGCGGGTATGTCACGACCTCATCAGCCCGGTCGGCGCCATCGTCAACGGGCTCGAGGTGATGGACGACAACCCTTCCGCGGAAGATCGCGAATTCGCGCTCGACCTGATCCGCAAGAGCGCCAAGACGGCGTCGGCGCGCTTGCAATTCTGCCGTCTCGCATTCGGCGCGGCGGGATCGGCCGGTGCGCAGATTGATCTCGGCGACGCCGAGAACATGGCGCGCGGTCACCTTGAAGACGCCAAGACCAAGCTGACATGGAATTTGCCGCGGCTGTTGCTGGCGAAGAATCGCGTCAAGCTGCTGCTCAACATGCTGGTGATCGCGCAGCAGACGATCCCGCGCGGCGGCGTGCTCAGCGTCGATCCGGTCGGCGAGGGCGAGACGCTGGCGTTTCGCGTCACCGCCAGCGGCCTGAACGCCCGACTGCCGCAGGCGATCGCGGAAATGCTGGCGTCGGAGCAGGCTGCGTCGGTGGATGCGCATGCGGTGCAGCCTTACTACACGCGGTTGTTGGCGCAATCCTGCGGACTGAAAGTCGCGATGGCGATGGAAGGCGAGGCCGTCGTGGTGACGGCCGCCTAGTGGTCCTATTCTAACATTTGCATCCCGTCGCAACAGGCGCTTTTGCAAATGTTAGAATCAAAGGACCACTAGCAACTATAAGTCCCTAGTGGAGTGAATTTGACATTCGCTCGCCGGGCTCGCTGCAATCGGGTAGCGAATGTCAAATTCACTCCACTAGTCTCAACCAGATAGTTAATCAAACCTTGCCGAACTGAACGCGCCGCACTGAAGCAGTACGGCCGGGACAACTTTTATTTGGTGTTCGAGCACCGCCACAGCCGTATGCTCAACCAATATTAAACGCTTTACCGAGAAACTGGCCCGACTCTGAAGTGGCGTGCGTACGGCCCTTCGCGTGTGAAGGCTGGTTTCATGGATGACTTGTTAAAAGAGTTTCTGACCGAGACGAACGAAAGTCTCGACGTCGTCGACAATCAATTGGTCCGGTTCGAGCAGGAGCCGAACAACGCCAAGATTCTCGATAATATCTTCCGGCTTGTTCACACCATCAAAGGGACTTGCGGATTTCTCGATCTGCCGCGGCTCGAGACGCTGGCGCATGCCGCCGAAACCCTGATGGGCAAATTCCGCGACGGCATGCCGGCAACCGGCGACGCTGTCACCCTCATCCTCACCACCATCGATCGCATCAAGGAAATCCTGGCGCAGCTCGAGGCGACGCAGGCCGAGCCCAAAGGCACCGACGACGATTTGATCGGCCAGCTTCACACCATGGCCGAAGGCGGAGCGCAGACCGAGCCGCCGGCCGCCGAGCCCGTGGCCGAGGCGCCTGCGCCGGCGGTGACGCAAGGCACGCTGGTCAATCAGGTGCTGGAGCGTCCGCTGCGTCCCGGCGAAGTTTCGCTCGATGAACTTGAGCGCGCGTTCCGTGAAACCGAAGCCGAGGTGAAGCCTTCACCCGCGCCGGCCAAGGCGGCCACCGCCAAGCCCGCGGCGAAGCCTGCAGCCAAGAAGACGGCCGTGGAAAACGATGCGGCCGAAGCCGAGCGCGTCTCCAACCAGTCGATCCGCGTCAACGTCGATACGCTCGAACACCTGATGACGATGGTGTCGGAACTGGTGCTGACGCGTAACCAGTTGCTGGAAATCAGCCGCCGCAACGAGGACACCGAATTCAAGGTGCCGTTGCAGCGCCTCTCCAACGTCACCGCCGAACTGCAGGAAGGCGTCATGAAGACGCGCATGCAGCCGATCGGCAATGCGTGGCAGAAGCTGCCGCGCGTGGTGCGCGACCTCGCCGCCGAACTCGGCAAGCGCATCGACCTGGAAATGCACGGCGCCGACACCGAACTCGACCGGCAGGTGCTTGATCTGATCAAGGACCCGCTGACGCATATGGTGCGCAACTCCGCCGATCACGGGCTGGAAGGGCCGGAGGAACGCGCGCGCGCCGGCAAGCCCGAGCAGGGCACCATTCGTCTGTCCGCCTATCACGAAGGCGGCCACATCATCATCTGCATCGCGGATAACGGTCGCGGCCTCAACACCGAGCGCATCAAGGCGAAGGCGATCGCCAACGGGCTCGCCACCGAGTCCGACCTCGAGCGCATGACCGAGGCGCAGATTCACAAGTTCATCTTCGCGCCGGGGTTCTCCACCGCCGCCGAAGTCACCAGCGTCTCCGGCCGTGGCGTCGGCATGGACGTGGTGCGTACCAATATCGATCAGATCGGCGGCACCATCGACGTCAAGTCGGTGTCGGGCGAGGGCGCCAGCGTCACCGTGAAGATTCCGCTGACGCTCGCCATCGTTTCGGCATTGATCGTGGAGGCGAGCGGCGAACGCTTCGCGATCCCGCAGCTCTCGGTGATCGAACTGGTGCGCGCGCGGGCCAATTCCGATCATCGCATCGAGCGCATCAAGGATACGCCGGTGCTGCGGCTGCGCAACAAGCTGCTGCCGCTGATCCATCTCAAGAAGCTGCTCAAGCTTGACGACGATGCCGGCACGATCGATCCGGAGAATGGCTTCATCGTCGTTACGCAAGTCGGCAACCAGACCTTCGGTATCGTGGTCGATGGCGTGTTCCACACCGAGGAAATCGTCGTCAAGCCGATGTCGACCAAGCTGCGTCACATCAACATGTTCTCCGGCAACACCATCCTCGGTGACGGCGCGGTGATCATGATCGTCGATCCCAACGGCATCGCGCAGGCGCTCGGCACCTCGGTCGCGGCGCAGCACGAGATCGTCGACGAGAACGCTGCGAACCGTGGCGGAGCCGCGGAGCAACTGACGTCGCTGCTGGTGTTCCGCGCCGGCTCGTCGCAGCCGAAGGCGGTGCCGCTGGCGCTGATCACCCGGCTCGAGGAAATCTCCAGCGACAAGATCGAACTGTCGAACGGCCGATTCATGGTGCAGTATCGCGAGCAGTTGATGCCGCTGGTGCAGATGGACGGCGTCGAGGTCGCGACCTCCGGCGTGCAGCCGATCCTCGTGTTCGCCGACGACGGCCGCACCATGGGACTGGTGGTTGATGAGATCGTCGACATTGTCGAGGAGCGTCTGGCCATCGAAGTCGCCAGCAGTCGCGACGGCATTCTCGGCTCGGCGGTGATCAAGGGTCGCGCCACCGAAGTGATCGATGTCGGTCACTTCCTGCCGATGGCGTTCGCCGACTGGTTCAATCGTCGCGAGATGAAGCCCTCGGCAGCGGCGCAGTCGATCCTGCTGGTCGACGACTCGGCGTTCTTCCGCAACATGCTGGCGCCGGTGCTGAAGGCTGCCGGCTATCGCGTGCGGGTCGCGACCAACGCGCAGGAAGGCCTGTTGGCGCTGCGTTCCGGCGAAGGCTTCGATGCGGTGCTGACCGACATCGAGATGCCGGACATGAACGGCTTCGAATTCGCCGAGACGATCCGCGCCGATCAGAAACTCAACGATGTGCCCATCATCGCGCTGTCGTCGATGATCTCGCCGGCGGCGATCGAGCGCGGGCGGCAAGCCGGCTTCCACGACTATGTCGCCAAGTTCGACCGGCCGGGGCTGATCGCGGCGCTCAAGGAACAAACCTCTGACCTCAACCGGGCGGCATGAGACGATGACAGTGAGCCAGGATAATTCCGCAGGCGGCGTGACTGAATACGTGACGATCATGATCGGCGAGCAGTTGTTCGGCCTGCCGATTGCGCGCGTGCAGGACGTCTTCATGCCGGAGCGATTGACGCGGGTGCCGCTGGCCTCGCGCGAGGTGGCCGGCGTGCTCAATCTGCGCGGTCGCATCGTCACCGCCATCGACATGCGCGCGCGGCTCGGCCTGCCGAATGCCGCATCCGATCGCCCCGCAATGGCGGTGGGCGTCGATCTGCGCGGCGAATCCTACGGGCTGCTGATCGATTCCATCGGCGAGGTGCTGAAGCTCGCCGACGACAGCCGCGAGGTGAATCCCGTCAATCTCGATCCACGCCTGACCAAGATGGCGGCGGGCGTGCATCGGCTCGACGGGCAGTTGATGGTGGTTCTCGACGTGGACCGCGTTCTGGAGATTTCGTCCGATCTTAGGGCTGCGTGAGCGGCCCTAAGTTTCTCTCAGAATCCTTTTCAGGATCGAACATTGAGCAGAGGCTGAAATGAAAACATGTCTGGTCGTTGACGACTCGAGCGTCATCCGCAAGGTCGCACGGCGCATTCTCGAAGGTCTGGATTTCCAGATCGTCGAAGCGGAGGACGGCGAGAAGGCCCTCGAAGTCTGCAAGCGCGGACTGCCGGACGGCATCCTGCTCGACTGGAACATGCCGGTGATGGACGGCTACGAATTCCTGCGTGCCCTGCGGCAGATGCATCGCGGCGACGAGCCGAAGGTGGTGTTCTGCACCACCGAGAACGACGTCGCGCATATCGCCCGCGCGCTTCACGCCGGCGCCAACGAATACATCATGAAGCCGTTCGACAAGGACATCGTCACGGCGAAGTTTCATGAAGTCGGTTTGATCTAGTTCTGTTGCGCCATCCGGCTTGGCCGGGTGGCATGCCGTCTTGTCGTCGACTGCAACGCTGTCAGGTGTGTTGAATCAAGTCATGAGTGTTGCCGTCGCCAAGTCGCCCACGGATACGCCTCGACCCGAACCCTTGCGCGTGATGGTGGTGGATGACTCCGCCGTCATTCGCGGCCTTATCACCCGCTGGATCGAGACCGAGCCGGACATGGAAGTCGTCGGCTCGCTGCGCACGGGGCGCGACGCCGTCAACCAGGTCGAGCGGATCGATCCGGACGTCGCGGTGCTCGATATCGAGATGCCTGATCTCGACGGCATTTCCGCGTTGCCGATGCTGCTTGCGAAAAAGCGCAATCTCATCGTCATCATGGCCTCGACCCTGACCCGTCGCAACGCCGAGGTCAGCCTGAAGGCATTGTCGCTGGGAGCGGCCGACTACATTCCGAAGCCGGAGAGTACGCGCGAGCCGGGTGCCGCCGAAACCTTCCGGCACGATCTCATCGAGAAGATCCGTCACCTCGGCGCGCGCCGTCGTCGTTTTGTCACCGCCACGACAAGTCCTTCGCTGGCGCCGGCGCAGGATGCCGGTCGCGAACCCGCGCGCCGTGTCGCGGCGGCTGCGCCCGCGCCGACATTGCTGCCGTTCAGCACGCAGACACCGCGCGTGTTGCTGATCGGCTCGTCGACCGGTGGGCCACAGGCATTGATGAGTTTGATCGGTGAAATCGCGCCGGTGATCGATCGCGTTCCGGTGCTGATCACGCAACATATGCCGCCGACCTTCACTACCATCCTCGCCGAGCATCTCGCGCGCACCGGACGTCGCCCGGCCGCCGAGGCAGTGGATGGCGAACCGGTGACGGCGGGGCGTATCTATCTCGCGCCGGGCGGCCGGCATATGCGCGTCGTGCGTCGCGCCGGTGGCGCCGCGATTGCATTGGACGATGGGGCCCCGATCAATTTCTGCAAGCCGGCCGTCGATCCGCTGTTCGCGTCGGCGGTCGATGTCTGGCAGGGTGCGATTCAGGCCGTCATCCTCACCGGGATGGGCTCGGACGGTATGCGCGGCGGCAAGCAGATCGTCGCGGCCGGCGGCAGCATCGTCGTACAGGACGAGGCGACCAGCGTAGTCTGGGGTATGCCGGGGGCGGCTGCCAACGCCGGCATCTGCGCTGCGATCCTGCCGCTGGGGCAGATCGCGCCGAAACTCATCAAGTTGTTCGCGGGGGACAGATCGTGACGCCTGCGGACTATCAATTTCTGCAAAAGCTGCTCAAGGAACGTTCTGGTCTCGATCTCTCCGCCGACAAGCAGTATCTGGTTGAAAGCCGGTTGCTGCCGATCGCGCGCAAGCTCGATGTTCCCGGCATCGGTGAACTGACGCAGAAGATCAAGGCGGGCGCTGAAGACATCGCCAGGCAGGTGGTCGAGGCGATGACCACCAACGAGACGTTCTTCTTCCGCGACAAGATTCCGTTCGATCATTTGCGCGAGACGATCCTGCCGACGCTGTTGCGCACGCGCGCCAGCCGCCGCACCCTGCGCATCTGGAGCGCGGCGTGTTCGACAGGGCAGGAGCCCTATTCGATCGCGATGTGTCTGAAGGAATATGGCGTCGAGTTGAGCGGCTGGCGCATCGAGATCGTCGCCACCGATCTTTCGCAAGGCGTGCTGGAAAAATCCAAGGCCGGCATGTTCAGCCAGTTCGAGGTGCAGCGCGGGCTGCCGATCCAACTGCTGGTCAAGCATTTCCGCCAGATCGGCGACATGTGGCAGATCAATGCCGACCTCCGCGCGATGGTGCAGTTCAGGCAGTTGAACCTGCTGCACGACATCTCGCATCTCGGCGTGTTCGATGTCGTGTTCTGCCGCAACGTGTTGATCTATTTCGATCAGGATACCAAGACGGTGATCTTCAAGCGGCTCGCCAAGGTGACGGCCAACGACGGCTACCTCGCGCTTGGCGCGGCGGAAACGGTGGTGGGGCTGACGGATACGTTCCGGCCGGTTCCGGATCGCCGTGGGCTTTACAGCCCCAATCTCGCGCGCGTGTCGCCGTCCATCGTTCCGGATGATGCGCCATCGCTGTTGCGCAGCGTTTCGCCGACGGGGCGTTGAAGCGATTTGCGTGAGATATCCTGGCTAAACCGGTTCGTCATCCTGAGGTGCGAGGCGTTCTTCACGCCGAGCCTCGAAGGATGACGCCGTCGCCCTTCGAGGGCGTCGCTACGCTCCGCCACCTCAGGGTGATGGCCTGGCCGATTTAGTATTCACCCATCATGTTCGGTGACGTCAAACAATCGCGTGCGGGATGAAGCGCGAGCCATTGCCCGTGATCGGATTTTCATCCTCGCGGATCGAGAGGCCGCATGGCGTGTCGCCGATGATCCAGCTTCCGATCACCGGATACTGTCCGGCGAAATTCGGCAGCGGCGCAAATCCCTGACGCACATAACCTTCGCGGCCGTAGGGGCCGTCCTCATGTACCAGCGCGGTGCCGGCGCTGATCAATTCGATGTTGGCGCCTTCGCGCGAATAGATCGGCTTCCGCACATAGGACGTACCGAGTTGCGCGGCCTTCGCGTCGTCCTCGAAATAAGCTGGTAGCAGGTTGGGGTGGTTGGGAAACATCTCCCACAACAGCGGTAGGATGCCCTTGTTGGAGAGCACGATCTTCCACGGCGGCTCGATCCAGCGCGTCGGCGCGCTCTGTACCTTGGCGCCGAAGGCGTCGCGCAGCATCCACTCCCAGGGATAAAGCTTGAAGGCGAGGTCGATCGGCTCATCGTCGAGGTCGACGAACCTACCACCATTGAGCCCGATACTCTCGATGTCGAGCGCCGTGGTGGCAAGCCCGGCCTGATGCGCGGTGTCCTCGAGGTAGTTCAGCGTCACCGCGTCTTCCGGATTTTCATAGCTCCCGGCGAGATGCAGGCGGCCGCCGGGCGCGATCTGCTTCCAGCGCGCGATCAACCGGTCATGGATGGAATTGAACTGGTCGGCGCGCTTCGGAATGATCTGGCGTTCGATCGCCTGCTCCAGCCAGGTCCATTGAAACACCGCTGCCTCGAACAGCGACGTGGGGGTGTCGGCATTGTATTCGAGCAGCTTGGCCGGGCCCTTGCCGTCGAAGCTGAAATCGAAGCGACCGTAGAGCGTGGCGTCGCCGCGCTGCCAGCTTTCGCGGATGATCGGCCAGCACGCCGCCGGAATCTTCAGCCGGCGCAGGATGTTTTCGTCGGCCATCGCGCGCTTGACCAGTTCGAGGCACATGGCGTGGATGTCGCGGCTCGGACCTTCGATCTGGCGTTCGATCTCGTCGAGGGTGAATGCGTAATAGGCACGTTCGTCCCAGTAGCGTTCGCCGTCGAGTGTATGGAAATCGAAGCCGGTGGCTTCCGCCGTGACTTGCCAGTCGTCGCGTTCGGGGCAGGGGATGCGTTGCATGCTATCAGCCGCCGCGTGAGAACGATGAGGCGATCGCGTGGCCGAAACTGCCGAAGCCGCCGCGCGACGTGGTGCTCTTTGTCGGTATCGCCAGGCCGCCGGATGACGACTGCGACGACGAACTCGAACCGCCGAAGAAACTGCTGCGGGCGGAGCGGCCGCCATAACTGTAGCCGCTTGAGCGCGACGAGGTCCGGCACGGCTGGCTTTGCGCCGCAGCGGCCGCCGCAGCGGGTTGCCCGGCAGCGGGCGACTTCGCCGGCTCGCACTGCTCGCTCGGCATCATGGCATAGGCACCGGCGCCCACCGCCACCGTGCCCATCAGAAACAGGCCGACATAGCCGGAGCGCTTGGCCGGGCGTGCGGCCTCCGTGGCCGGCGGTGGGCGCTTGCCGAATTCCTTGTTGGGCGCGCGGGCCATGTCAGTAGATCATCGACGCGGCGTTCAGCGCGCCAGCCGCGAGCGAGGACAGCCCAAGCCAGATCGCCGGCGCAAGTTCGCCGGCCGCGATGCGGTTCGACAGGTTGGGTACCGGGATTTTCACGATGAAGTAGACGGCGATCTGCACGATCAGCGCGATCAGGCTCCAGATCAGGCAGTCGAGGATATTGGCGGCGTGGGTCATGGCGCTGACCACGGGCAGCGCGAAGCCGAGCAGGCTGAGCCCGAGCGAGATCGCGGCCCCCGGCACGTTGTCGCGGATCAGTTGAAATTCGTTGTGCGGCGTGACACGCGTGTAGACGAAGAGATAGAGGGTGACGGCCACCAGCGCCGTGCAGAAGTAAGCCAGAAAGGCCGGCAGCCCGGCCAGGGATTGCAGGATCATCGTTCGCCCCCAAAATCGATGTCGGTCCGCACCCGAGAGGCGCGCACCCGCTACGTTCTGTCGAAGCGGGGCACGCTCAGGTTCAGGCCCTCAACCTTGTCCGCAAATAAAAACCCCGCCGGTAAGGGCGGGGCTATAGTCGGGGAGGAGCCAGGAAAACGTTGTGACTCTCGGTGTGGCGATCAGGCCGGAATGCGGACCTCGTCTTCGGTCGGCTCGCGCAACACGTAGCCGCGGCCCCAGACGGTTTCGATGAAGTTACGGCCCTCGGAAGCGTTGGCGAGCTTCTTGCGCAGCTTGCAGATGAAGACGTCGATGATCTTCAGCTCCGGCTCGTCCATGCCGCCGTAGAGATGATTGAGGAACATTTCCTTGGTCAGCGTGGTGCCCTTGCGCAGCGAGAGCAGCTCCAGCATCTGATATTCCTTGCCGGTCAGATGCACGCGCTGGCCCGACACTTCGACGGTCTTGGTGTCGAGGTTGACGATCAGGTCGCCGGTCTGGATCACCGACTGGGCGTGGCCCTTCGAGCGGCGCACGATCGCATGAATGCGGGCGACCAGCTCGTCCTTGTGGAAGGGTTTGGTCATGTAGTCGTCGGCACCCACGCCGAGACCCTTGACCTTGTCCTCGATGCCGGCGAGGCCGGAGAGGATCAGAATGGGTGTCTTGATCTTCGAAACACGCAACTGCTTGAGCACGTCGTAGCCGGACATGTCGGGCAGGTTGAGGTCGAGAAGGATAATGTCGTAATCGTAGAGTTTGCCGAGATCGACACCCTCTTCGCCGAGATCCGTCGTATAGACGTTGAAGCTCTCGGATTTGAGCATCAGCTCAATCGACTGCGCGACGGCGCTATCATCCTCAATCAGCAATACGCGCATGCCAGTCCCCTATCGTAGCCGCTCCGGGCGTCAGGTCGTCCGCACTACTTGCGGCACTGGAAACGCCTTTGAACAACTGATTCGAATCCTGACGGGATATGGTTAACAAAACCTGATTCCTCTCCGCAAGCTCTATCGTGCAATTTTTGTCGAATCGCCGTAAAACGTTGCCTTGAGGCAGCTTTTATTTTCCGTTCTCACTCAAGCTTCGCATCAAGAGGCGGGCCTAACCGCCTCTTAGGACTCGCACCTCATTCAGACGCGCGGGTCCCGTCAGTCACCAAAGACAGTGACGCAATGATTAACGATGCGGGTAAACACGAAGTTAAAGCCATTCCCGCAATACGCGGAAACTTAAGGTTTTCGCCATGAAAGCCCTCGCCAACCAGATCGACGACATCGACGGCGTCAATATTTATGGCCGAGTTGTCGGGGTGCGCGGGCTGATGGTGGAGATCGCCGGGCCGATCCACGCCATGTCGGTCGGCGCGCGGATCGTGATCGAGACCGGCACCAACCGCTTCATCCCCTGCGAGGTGATCGGCTTCACCGGCAACAACGCCGTGGTGATGCCATTCGGCCCCCTCGACGGCGTGCGGCGCGGCTGCCGCGCCGTGATCGCCAACGCGTCGAGCATGGTGCGGCCCGCGCCGTCCTGGCTCGGCCGCGTGCTCAACGCCATGGGCGAGCCGATCGACGGCAAGGGGCCGCTGGAGCAGGGGGCTACCCCGATGCCCTATCGTAATGCGCCGCCGCCGGCACATTCGCGCAAGCGGGTTGGCGTGCCGCTCGATCTCGGCGTGCGCGCGCTCAATACCTTTCTCACCTGTTGCCGGGGCCAGCGCATGGGCATCTTCGCCGGCTCGGGAGTCGGCAAGTCAGTGCTGCTGTCGATGCTGGCGCGCAACGTCGACGCGGATATCTCGGTGATCGGTCTGGTCGGCGAGCGCGGCCGCGAGGTGCAGGAGTTCCTGCAGGACGATCTGGGGGAAGAAGGGTTGGCGCGCTCTGTCGTGGTGGTGGCGACCTCCGACGAGCCGGCGCTGATGCGGCGGCAGGCGGCCTATCTCACGTTGGCGATCGCGGAGTACTTCCGCGACGAGGGCCGCTCGGTGATGTGCATGATGGACTCGGTAACGCGCTTCGCCATGGCGCAGCGTGAGATCGGGTTGTCCGCCGGCGAACCGCCGACCGCCAAGGGCTATACGCCGACGGTGTTCACCGAACTGCCGAAGCTGTTGGAGCGCGCCGGGCCGGGCACCGGCGAGGGGAGCATTACCGGCATCTTCACGGTGTTGGTCGATGGCGACGATCATAACGAGCCGGTCGCCGATGCGGTGCGTGGCATTCTCGACGGCCATATCGTGATGGAGCGCGCCATCGCCGAGCGCGGCCGCTACCCGGCGATCAATGTCTTGAAGTCCGTCTCGCGGACCATGCCGAAAAGTGCCGACCCTGCCTTTCTGCCGGTGATCACGCGGGGGCGTCAGGTGATGGCGACCTATTCCGACATGGAGGAACTGATCCGGCTCGGCGCCTACCGGGCCGGTTCCAGCCCCGAGGTGGACGAGGCGATCGGCCTGCACGAGCCGCTGGAGGACTTCCTGCGCCAGGCCAAGGACGAGGTCACCAGTCTGACTGAGGGTTATCAACGACTTGGTCAAATCCTAGGAACTTTGGAAACGGAACGCTAACTTTGTCGGGCCATCATCCCGCATCTGTTGTTCACCGGCGGGGCCTTTCATGAGGAGCCGGTTCCGTCCCGTTTTCGTATCGGGACTTCTGGGGAGTACGAGTCGATGAAGTCACGTGAAACCCTCATTCGTCTGAAGAAATTTCAGGTCGATGAGAAGCGGCGCAGGGTCGCCCAGATCGAGTCCATGATCGCGGACTTCGAGCGGATGTCGGTCGATCTCGAGCACGAGATCGCGACCGAGCAGGAGCGTGCCGGCATCAACGACCCGACCCACTTCGCCTATCCGACCTACGCCAAGGCCGCGATCCAGCGCCGCGAGAACCTGACCCGCTCGGCGGACGAATTGCGGGTTCAGCTCGACGACGCCAAGGCTCAACTCGGCGAAGCCTTCGAGGAGTTGAAGAAGGTCGAACTGCTGGACGAGCGCGATCAGGCGCGCGGACGCGCGGAAGAGAATGCGCGGGAGCAGGCCGATCTTAACAGCATCGGTCTGATGCGCTCGCGGATCGGCGCCGTCGCCTGACCTGCTACGAAGGCTGATTGCTTTAAACCCGGGTCGAGAGGCCCGGGTTTTTCGTTGTGGGTTCTTGAACAAGCGTCATGCGCGGACTTGATCCGCGCATCCATCATTCGAAAATTGATGGATTGCCGGGTCAAGCCGGCAAGGACGTTTTGCCATGCTGTTACCAAATGGCAGATTTTCAGATCGTGGAATCCGTTTCCACAAACGAAAAACGCCCGCGGGGGGACGGGCGTTTCTCTCTTGTCACAGGTCAGCTTGGGGGGACTGACTGATGCGACATACTCACGCGGCGACTTTGGGGGGCAAGGTAAAGAGCCTCGTGAATCTCGTTATTCGTTATCCTCGACTTGACGTTCTCCTTGGTCCTCTTGCTGTTTGATCGAACGTCCGTTCTCAGCGAACCACCATCGTCGTGTCGGAACTTGACATCGCGACCGGTGCGCCAGCCTTGATCACGCGTGCGGTTTGCACGCCGCTGTCCGCATCGATACGCGCCGAAATGCCGAAGCCCGCCACTGCGATGCCAGCCACCAACGCAACCACCACGATCTTGAGGTGAGTCATGCGGTCGGCGCTGTAAATCGAATGGTTCATGGAAGCCTCCTGCCGTTCTCGCTGCCATATGCCTTGGGTCACCCCAACGCCGCGGCAGGTTCAAACCCCTGCTTCGAACTTCACGCAGAAAGAACGTAAGACCCCGGCTTTTCGTTCCGAAGGGGGTATCACAAGGCGGTGATAACTGTTGAACGCCCGCGATCCGCAGATCGGAAATTGCCGTAGCTTTTAATTACACGATAAATATCAATCGTTTAATTGGAATTTTGGAGTAACCCAGATTTGCGGTGGTATAGCCATGCTCCGTCAACCATGCGGTAAAACGGTTGCCTGTTGTCAAAAAGTCGCAGGTGGGGGTCGCCCGGAAGCGCTGTGCATAGCAACAGCCTCGAAGAGCAACGGTGATCCTTCGAGAGCGATGCAAATGCATCGCCGCCTCAGGATGACGCCGTCGCGCGAGCTTCGATCGAGATCCGCCTCAGATGCTGCCGACGGTTTTCAGGCGGGCGCGCGGATGAATCTCCGCCTGCGACAAGACGCTGGTCTGCGCGCGGAAGCGTTCCACCAGCGAACGCACGAACGGACGGATTGCGGAGGAGGTGACCAGCACCGGGGCCTCGCCCTCGCGCGCCGCCTGTTCGAAACGGTCGCGCACCGCGGTCATGAACTCCGAGAGTTTTGACGGCGCCATCGCAAGGCTGCGCTCTTCGCCCTGGCCGATGATGGATTCTGCGAACGCCTGCTCCCATTTCGCCGACAATGCGATCAGCGGCAGGTAACCGTTCGGCGAGGTATTCTGCGCGCAGATCTGCCGCGCCAGTCGCGCCCGTACGTGTTCGGCCAGCGTTGCCGGGTTGCGCGAGAATGCCAGCGCGTCGGCGATGCCTTCGAGGATGGTGGACAGGTCGCGGATCGAGATGCGTTCGGCGAGCAGCAGTTGCAGGACGCGCTGGATGCCGGAGACGTTGATCTGGCTCGGCACGATGTCCTTGACCAGTTCGCCTTGCTCCTTGGGCAATTCCTTCAGCAACTTCTGCACCTCGCCGTAGGACAGCAGGTCCGACATATTGGTCTTGAGCAGTTCGGTGAGGTGGGTCGAGAGCACAGTCGCGGCGTCGACGACGGTGTAACCCTTCAGCGTCGCTTCTTCCTTCAAGCCGGCGTCGACCCAGGTGGCCGGCAGCCCGAAGGTCGGCTCGGTGGTGTGGATGCCCGGCACCGCGACCTGATCGCCGGCGGGGTCCATCACCATGTACTGGTTCGGCCAGACGCGGCCGGAGCCGGCGTCCACTTCCTTGATCTTGATGATGTAGCTGTTGGCTTCGAGCTGGACGTTGTCGAGGATGCGCACCGCCGGCATCACGAAGCCCATCTCGATGGCGAGCGAGCGGCGCAGCGCCTTGATCTGTTCGGTGAGGCGATCGGTGCCGTCCGGCGCATTCACCAGCGGCAGCAATGCATAGCCGAGTTCGATTTTGAGGTCGTCGATCTTGAGCGCGGTTGAAATCGGCTCGTCGGCTGCGGCCGCTGCAGCGGCGGCTGCTTCGGGCGCGGCAGCGGCTGCGATCGCTTCGGCCGCGACGGCAGCGCGATTGCGCTTCCGCGAGGTCCAGGCCAGCGCGGCCGCGCCGCTGCCGAGCGCAAGGAACGGGATCATCGGAATGCCGGGTAGCGCCGCCAGCACCAGCATCACCGCCGCCGACATGCCGAGCGCCTGCGGATAGCCCGACAGTTGCTTCATCAGCGCCTTGTCCGCCGCGCCGGAGACACCGGCCTTCGACACCAACAGACCCGCGGCAGTGGAGACGATCAGCGCCGGCACCTGCGTCACCAGACCGTCGCCGACGGTGAGCAGCGTATAGGAGCGCGCGGCCTCGGCGAAGCCGAGCCCCTGTTGCGCGACGCCGATGATGATGCCGCCGATGATGTTGATGAACACCACGAGCAGGCCGGCGATGGCGTCGCCGCGCACGAATTTCGAGGCGCCGTCCATGGCGCCGAAGAAGCCGCTTTCGTCTTCCAGCGCCTTGCGCCGCTCCTTGGCGGTCTTCTCGTCGATCAGGCCGGCGGAGAGATCGGCGTCGATCGCCATCTGCTTGCCCGGCATGGCGTCGAGGTGGAAGCGTGCCGCGACTTCGGCGATGCGGCCCGAACCCTTGGTGATGACGACGAAGTTCACGATCACCAGGATCGCGAACACGATGATGCCGATAACGAAGTTGCCGCTCATCACGAAGTTGCCGAACGCTTCGATGACGTGGCCGGCGGCGGCGGTGCCTTCGTGGCCGTGGGTCAGGATCAGCCGCGTCGAAGCGAGGTTCAGCGACAGCCGCAACATCGTCGAGATCAGCAGGATGGTCGGGAACGCCGAGAATTCCAGCGGCGCCTGGATGAACAGCGCCGTCATCAGGATCAGGATCGACAGCGTGATCGAGATCGCAAGAAAAAGGTCGAGCACCATCGCCGGCAGCGGCAGGATCAGCACGACCAGAATGGTGAGAACACCGACGGCGAGTGCGAGGTCGCCGCGCTTCAGCATGGTGGCGAGATCGCCGATGCTCGGCAGTCGCGTCGCCGGCTTGTCCGCGCCTTGGCCCAGGGTCGTGTCGGTCATCGTCGCGGCGTCCCCTCTCGGCTGCCGCCCGCGCGCGGCAAACGGCTGTGCGGCGGCCGCAGGGCCGCCGGTTCGAAAGTGAGGTACCGCACTTGCATCCACGGGCTGCCCCCGGCTGCGCAATCACGACACTCGACTTCACGCGTGTAGGCAAAATTTGCCCGGTGTATGGTTAGCAAAGCGTTAACCGGCGACGTTTTGAGCGTATCGTCCAGCGCGTCCCGGTGTCGTTGCGACGGACGTGATCCTCCGATGTTTCTGTTTTGTTCGGATGGGCGCGCATGTCTCAAATGCGTGCGGGATCGCTTGACCCGTTGAGGCGGGCCGACGAAGTTGCGCCATGGCACAAAGTTCCAATGCGGCGCCCGATTCGAGCAAATTCACCCCCGATTCCCGTCAGGCGTGGATTCGCCTCGCCATCGCCGTGCTGATCGGTTCGATCGGCAGCGTCGGCATGTGGTCGGTGGTGGTGGCGCTGCCGGTGGTGCAAGTGGAGTTCGGCGCCTCGCGGGGCGCGGCCTCGCTGGCCTTCACCATGGTGATGCTGGGGTTCGGGTTGGGCGGCGTCGGCACCGGCAAGATCATGGACCGGTTCGGCATCGTCACCGCCATCGGCATCGGCATCGCTGCGATGGGACTGGGTTACGTCGGCATCGGCTACGCGACGGCGCTGTGGCAGGTGATCGTGCTACATCTGTTGATCGGGCTCGGCTCGTCCGCCACGTTCGGGCCGCTGATGACCGAAGCCTCGCACTGGTTCGACCGCTATCGCGGGCTCGCCGTCACCATTGCCGCCAGCGGCAACTATGTCGGTGGTGCCATCTGGCCGCCGGTCTTCAGTTGGGGAATCCAGTCGTTCGGATGGAGGCCGACGCATATCGCGGTCGGCATCTTCGTTGCGATCGCGATGACGCTCGTCACGCTGGTGCTGCGCAGCCGGATGGATGGCGCGACGCGGCACACGCATGTCGACGCTCCGCCGCCGCGCATCGACTTGCGGCTCGGCAACAACGCGCTGACGGCTATCCTCGGCATCGCCGGCGTTGCCTGCTGCGTGGCGATGTCGATGCCGCAGGTGCATATCGTCGCCTATTGCGGCGATCTCGGTTATGGCGCGGCGCGCGGCGCGGAAATGCTGTCCCTGATGCTCGGCTTCGGCATCGTCAGCCGGATCGGTTCGGGATTTCTCGCCGATCGCATCGGCGGCTTGCGGACGTTGCTGATCGGCTCGATCGCGCAGGGCACAGCGCTGATGCTGTTTCTGTTCTTCGATAGCCTGACCTCGCTGTTCGTGATCTCGGCGCTGTTCGGTCTGTTCCAAGGCGGCATCGTGCCGAGCTACGCCATCATCATTCGTGAATCGATGCCGGCGCAGGAGGCTGCCACCCGCGTCGGTATCGTCATCCTGGCTTCGGTCGTCGGCATGTCGCTCGGCGGCTGGCTCTCCGGTGTGATTTTCGATGCGACCGGCTCCTATGCCGCCGCGTTCCTCAACGGCATGGCATGGAATGCCGTCAACGTGGTGATCGTGGTCGCGTTGCTGCTGCGGGCGCGTGGCCGCATGACGCTCGCGCCGCGCATGGGTTGAGGGCGGCGACCGCTGATCGATCGAACCTGCTTCGTCGGGCGAGGGCGGCTTTCCGGCGTCGCCGCAGCACGTATCGCCGCGACGGGATCGACGGATAATCCGCCGCGCGCGGATTGCCGTGCGGCACCCGGCATTGTAAGGGATGCCTGCGCCGATGCCGGTTGCATATCCGACATCCGGCCGGGGCCTGTAGCTCAATGGTTAGAGCCGGCCGCTCATAACGGTCTGGTTGCAGGTTCGAGTCCTGCCGGGCCCACCATCTTATCCTGCCGTTGAGCCGACACATTAAGAGCGAGTCAATCGCCGTCTAAGAACGAGTCGGTTGGCCCGATATTTAGGCCGACCGACGATATGTGTGATGTGCATCCACCCCGTTGATTATTGCGCCGCAGGACGTGGGTGCGAATGTGAAGGTGTTCGATCCGATCGGCACGACGGGTTCTCACCGATGTCTCCTTTTGTGAGAATGCGCAGGATTGCGCGAGAGGGCTCGCGCGATTGTTGTTGTCATCGAATAGGAGCAATTTCGCGCATTGGACCTGCGACAACTGGCGACACATCATGGTGTGCCCGGTCATCATCGATCTGCGGAATAATTATTCGCCGGAAGATGCGATGCTAAATGGATTTCATTACTGCGGTGTCGGGCGGCCTCAGCCGGCGACTTACTGAGCCAGGTAGCAGGTATCCATGCTCTCAATAATGGATTGCGACGGGTTTGGACTTCTCTCGAGGTTCCAGTCGTACTTCGTCAAAGAAATCTCTTAATCGAGCGGCAGGCTCCCCGGGTTCGCTCGCGCTTGTCCAAATGATTGTCTGAGATTTCCCGATAATCCGCGAAGGATTACTGCATTGAAAGAAATGTTGAACCAGGTTTTCCGCGGTCGAGCCCTGATGTTCAGAACCCGCTCACCGGATCGGGATCGTCAGTCGGACGCTGCGAATGTTGCTCTTATCGCCAAGGCGATCAATGAGGCGTTGATGGCTGCAGAATTCGAGAGGGATGGCCTTGCGCGACGTGTCGCGGATGTTCTGTCGCGTGCGGCGGTCACTGTCGGCAATGATGTCGACGAATATATCGATCGGGACGACAGGGATACGAACCATCTGAACAGGATGGATGCCGAAATTCAAAGCGGTCAGGATCGACTGAAGCAACTCGACCACAATATTGCACAGTTCGAAGCGCTCAGGGCGGAACTCGCGCTCAAGTTTCCTGACGTTGTCGTCGAGGCGATGTAGTTATCCAATACACGATTGTTGTCGGGACTAGTAACATAAAGTGACGGAGCTTGTTTCGAAGCGCGGCACTTGGAACGATGTTTCGGCCGTAACGGTAGCGCCCATTACTCGTCAGTGTGCGTCAAATGCCTCGTCGCAAATTTGACGAAGTGCTTGCCGCAACTTGCGCATAGTTGAGGATATCCTCGGCAGGATCTGTGATCAGCAAATTGACAACTGGTCCCTCACAGAGAATGGAGCGTCCTTTTGCAGGAATTTGTAGCTTCTGCCCAGCAACGTGCATTCTGGTTGACGAATGAAATCGATGCAGGAACCCCTGTATTTAATCTGTTGAGAGCGCTGCGACTTAAGGGGATGGTTCACAAGCACCTCGTTGCACGAGCATTCAATGAACTTATTGCGCGGCACGACGTGCTACGGACGGGGCTTGTCGAGCGGAACGGAACGGTTCTGCAACAGGTGCATGACGAGATATCGCTCGTCGTCGAAGAACAAGACATTAGTTCATATCCGGAATCTGAACGTCGGATACGGGTGAACGAGCTTGCGGTGCGGATGTGTCAGACCTCCTTCGATCTTGCCGTTCCGCCACATTTACGCGTGACACTGGCGCGGATCTCGGATGACGAGCACGTGCTCGTGATCGTGTTTCATCACGCCATCATTGATGGCTCCTCAATGGGGGCTTTCTTTGATGAACTCGCCGGCCTTTATGAAGCGGGACAAACTGGCAGGCCAGCGTTCTTGCCGGATATCGCGTTTCAATACAGTGATTTCGCCGAACGTCAGGAGAGGCTATATGCCCGCGGGGCGTTCGAGCAGGACGTCGCGTTCTGGCGGACAGCGCTTTCTGGTGCGCCACCCGTCCTTGTACTGCCGACTGTGCGTCCACGCTCCGCGCAGCGGAGTCACCGCGGCAAGCGGTTCGGATTCGACATCGATGAAGGCGTTGCCGAAGCGCTGCGAGTATTGTGCGCTCGTCAGGGGGCGACCCTTTTTATGGGCCTATTATCGGCGTTCCAAATTCTCCTGCAACGCTGGGCCGATACAGACGATGTGGTGATCGGTACGCCAGTATCCGGACATCGCGATGAAGATTTCGCGAAACTCATCGGCTGCTTTATCAATACGGTGGCGCTGCGCGGGGATCTGTCAGGCGATCCAACCTTTGCTGCATTGCTGGCCCGCAATCGCTCGGTCCTGCTTGATGCGTTCGAGCATCAGCACGTTCCGTTCGAGCGGGTGGTGGCTGAAATGGGACATCCGCGGACACGCGACCATTCCCCGATCTTTCAGGTTATGTTCGTGCTTCAGAATTTTCGGCATGAATTACCGAAGCTGGCTGGCCTCCAGGTTCAGGATATGGACGTGGACCCTGGCGTGTCCAAGCTGGATCTCACGTTTGAGATAATCGAGGGGGATGGGTTGTCCTGCTCCTTCGAGTACGACAGCGAGCTCTTCGATCCATCGACGATGGAGCGAATGGCCGATCAATTCGAGCGTATCCTGGAGTCTGTCGTCAACGAGCCCGAGCGGACAATCGGCAGTGTCAAACTGCTTGGTAAGGACGAGTGGCAACGGGCGGTGTTTGAATGGAATGCAACCGCGCGCGAATATCCTCAACACTCGCCGGCAGAAGTCTTTGCCGAGATCGCGGCGGCGCGGCCGGATGACGTCGCGCTCGTTTCCGGCGACCAGCGGATCAGCTTTGGCGAACTTGCGCGGCGAGCAGGGCAGGTCGCGGCAGTACTGCATGGTCTTGAGGCCGAGCCGGTTGGCCTCTTTCTGCCCCGCTCGGTCGAAGCCTTCACGGCGATACTCGGCTGTTTGATCGCGGGGGTGGCCTGGGTGCCTCTCGATACAGCGCAGCCGGACAAGCGTCTCGCGCAACTCGTTAAACTGGCCGGCTGTCGGACCGTGCTCACGCTTCGCGCTTTGTCGAACCGTTTGCCCGCCGGGCTTTCAACGATCCTGTTGGACCATGATGCGTCGCTATGGGCCAAGCCGGCGGAGATAACGGTTCAGGGAGCGGGTGCCGATCTCGCCTATGTTCTTTTCACGTCCGGCTCGACCGGGGTACCGAAGGGCGTCATGGGGGTGACAACGGCCTTGATGAACCGCATAGACTGGATGCATGAGGCTTATCCTTTCGCGCGCGGCGAGGTTGCCTGCTGCAAGACGTCGATCGGCTTCGTCGATTCTGTCTGGGAAATGCTGGGGCCGCTGTTAGCGGGCGTGCCGACGGTCATCATTCCGGATGAAACCGTCCTTGATCCCGAAAAATTCATCGCGCTGCTTGACCGGCATGGCGTCACTAGAATCGTGCTCGTGCCGACATTATTGCGCGTGCTGCTCGATCACGCGCCCGACCTGGGGAAGCGTCTGCCGACGCTCAAGATGTGGTCGGTGAGCGGCGAGATTCTCACGTCGGACTTGGTGCGCCGCTTCAAGCTGGCTTGCCCCGACCGAAAGCTGATCAATCTCTACGGATCTTCCGAGGTCGCAGCCGACGTTCTTTTCCACGAACTTCAGGATGCGGATGTCGGTGGATCTGTGCCGATCGGCAAACCCATCGCCAATACGCAGGTTTACGTTCTCGATCGCACGGGCCAACCCGCTCCGGTCGGCATGCCCGGCGTGATCCACGCGGGTGGCGCATGCTTGGCACTCGGTTATTGGAGCAAGCCCGATCTGACCGCGGAGCGGTTCAAGGCCAATCCGATTGCGGGGGCGCCTTCGCCGATCCTGTTCAATACCGGCGATCGTGGTGTTTACCAGGCAGACGGTGCGGTCCTTTATCTCGGGCGCAACGACAATCAGGTGAAATTGCGTGGCGTCAGGCTGGAACTCGACGAGATACTGGGCGCGCTTCGCAGCCACGCCGCGGTGAAGGATGCCGCGGCGATGATTGTCGGCGATGCCGACCAACAACGGCTAGTGGCATTCGTTGTCGGACACCAGGAGCAGAAGGCTCCCGTTCCGAATGAACTACGCGCATTTCTGCAAGAGCGTTTGCCATCGGCAGCAGTTCCAGCCAAGTTGCTCGTCGTTGATGCGCTTCCACTCCTGCCGAGCGGCAAGGTCGACCAGATCGCTCTCAAGTCGCTCGCCGATGCTCCAATCCGCCATGAAGCTGCACCCATCACGATGCCGGTGAATGCCGATGTGGCCGAGATCTGGCGCGCCGTGCTGCGTGAGAACGACATCAGTGCAGCCGACGATTTCTTCGACCTCGGAGGCAATTCGTTGCTTGCGATGCAAGTCATCGTCCGAGTGCGGCGCCGATTTGGTGTCGATATCCCGATTCGGGCAATATTCGATAACCCGACGCTGGCAGGTTTCTCCAATGCCGTAAAAAATGCACCACTCGCCGAAGACGAGGAGTTGACGGAGATCAGGCCCCAGGCGCGTTCGAGAGCGACAATAAGTGATTTACGAGATCATCTCGCCAGCCTTCCGCCGGAAGAACTGGATGCACTTATACGGAGCGTCAAGCAGGGAGCGAACTGAAGCGGTTCAGTTCTTCTCCCGCTCCAGCTTTGCGCTGTGCGTCATGTAGAAATCACCCTGCACGATAAGGCCGGGATCGACACGAAATGGCGCGGCGCGTATGCGCTTCGCCAGAACACGTCCAGAGCGCGTCGTGACTGTAAGATCAACGGTATATAGTCCCCGCTGAATGGCGAGGATCGGACAATCGAAAACGACATGTCCTGGTCCCGCGGCGAGAGTGGCCGAGGACGACACCAGCTCGGTACAGATATAACCGCTCGGCCATATGAAGCTGACAGTGAACACGACGTCGTCAAGGGATGTTTCAGCCTCATAGCTGACGCGAACGGTCAAAGGCATTCCTGTCTTGGGACGAGCACCGTCACGACCGGCGAAGCTGATGCCGTGCAGGGCAATGCCGCTGTTCTCGAAATTCAAATTTGAACTCGGGACGCGCTTGGTCGCGCTGATCTGATATTTTTCGATCATGTCGCGTGGATTGCCTTCACCCGCCATTTCACCTGACGTGATCAAAAGAACTCTGTCGCAGAGCCGTTCCACCGCTGCGAGATCGTGCGAAACAAGCAGAATAGTGCGTCCCGAGCGTCGGATTTCTTCGATCCGATCCATGCAACGAGCTTGAAAAGCGAGGTCACCGACGGCCAGGACTTCGTCGAGCAACAGGATATCCGCGTCGAGCTGCGAGGCAACAGCGAAACCGAGTCTGACAAACATTCCCGATGAATAGGTTTTGACTGGAGCATTGATAAAGTCGGCGAGCCCCGAGAATTCGAGTATCCGATCGAAGCGTTCTTCGACTTCGGCAACCGGAACTCCAAAGATCGCCGCATTCAGAAAGACGTTTTCGCGACCGCTGAGTTCGGGGTGAAAGCCTGCTCCAACCTCGACGAGCGACATCAGCCGGCCAGCAATGGTGATATCTCCGCTGTCAGGCGAAGTGATGCGAGCAAGTAATTTGATCAAGGTCGTTTTGCCTGAGCCGTTCGGCCCGACGATACCCAGCGCTTCGCCGCGTTGGACGTTGAAATTGATTCCTTTCAGCGCCCAAACGCGCTCGGCCTGCTTGGATTTGAACAGGCTGCGCCGCGCGCGGGAGTGAACGCGATAGGACTTGGACACATCGCGGACGGTGATATCGACGGGTGCCATGGCTAGATTTCGTCGACCATGTCCGGCTCGGCCGTCTTGAAAATGAAATAAGCGACGCCGAACAGGATCAGCCCAACGATGGCAGCGTAGGCGAGTTGTCCTAAACCGATCATTTGCTTGCCGATCAACGCGCCGCGGAATGCCTCGACCAGCAACGCCAGAGGATTGAGTTCATAGATCATTCGCCATTGTGCGGGAACAGCACTTAGCGGATATAGCACGGGAGTCGTGAACAGCATTCCTTGCAGCAAAAGGGGCAACCCGATCGCGATGTCACGAAACCCGATCTGCGCGATGGAAAGGATCAATGAAAAGGCCGCGGCATAGATGATCAGGATCAAGGAAATTGGAAACAGCGCAATCGCGGTCACGGGAATGCTGTATCCCGTGTAGGCGAGAGCCACCATCGTCAGCACGGTCGCGATGACAAGGTCGGCGAGCGCAGCAAGAACGTAGGAAAGCGGCACGATCTCACGGGGAAAATACACTTTGGCGATCAATGATCTGCTGCTTAATACGCCCGCGGCCGCCGTGCTCAGCGATGTGGCGAAGAATGTCCATGGCGAGAGGCTTGCGAGAATGAAGAGTGGATAGGGGACGCCTGAATTGAAACGGCCACCGATGACGGAGCCGATCACAGTCAGGAATGCCAGGAATGCGAGAGGCTGCAAAACCGCCCAGGCCCAGCCGAGCCAACTGTTCTGATAGCGTACCCGCAAACGATTGAGGGTCATGTATCCGAGCAACTCGCGATACGCTGTGAGTTCGCGGAAGCCGTCGGGTACACGGCTTAAGGCCGGCACGCTGCTCCGGATGAGGGTGACGCTTCGTTCAGACAACGAGTTGCTTCCTCAAGACGGTTGAAGCTGGGGGTGAAATCTCGTCCAAAGCAGCGCGGACAACGGCAGCACTTCGTGGATCCTCCATCCAGTTGGCATGACCGCCAAACACCTTATGGGTCAGGGTCCGGCCATTGACTCGGCTCTCCCACCCAGAAGTGACGTCGGCCATGCCGAAGGTCCGCGCGGCCTTGAAGATATGAACATCACCGTCGAACGGACCTGCCGGATCGTATGCGCGCACTGCAGACCAGATTGCTCCCCAAATGCGGAGATGCCATTCATAGTCCTGCGCATTTGATCCAAGCATGAAGCGGGTACGAATCTCCAGCCATCGTTTGGCGATCCTGATAGGACGTAAAAGGGCCGGCTTTGACTCGAAGAAGCCGCGAACGGGGGTATCGAGCTGCCCGAGAAGTGCTATATCTTCACCGGCCCGTTGCAGCTGAAGCGCTATTTCGAGAGCGACGATGCCGCCCTCGCAACCACCTGCCAGCAGATAGGGGCCTTCCGGTTGAATAGCCTTCATTCTGGATCGGAGCTCAGTGGCAATCGCTTCGACACTGTCGAACATGGGCCGGTCAGCCAACAGCCGCTGCTCCTGAAGATTGTAAACGTCCAACTTGTATACGGAGGGACCCGGTCCGAGGGCTTTTGCCAGCTCGATGCTGTTGCGCTGAGCGCTGCATATGAATAACCGCCGACCGTCACCGCCTTCGATGATTTTAGTGACAGCATGGTCCGATCCTTTGCCAGGACTACTTTCCGTCAGGCCATCCACCAGCCCTGCAACCGTGGGATCCTGAAAAAATAGTGCCACGGGCAATTTTCGATCAAGGCGTCGAGATAGGGCGGACATCAGTCGCACGACCATCAGGGAGTCACCGCCGGCATCGAAAAAATCTTCGTGTATGTGACTTGGCGGGGAACCGAGAAATTTCTCCCATAGCTCCGCAATGAGTTTCTCAAGAGCTTCATGACGCTCCGGAGGCTTCGACGCGTCACTGACGAGACGACGCGGCGTGTCGCTAACTGCGGCAGGGATGGTTTGGTGAAGCGAGCCGCCTGCAATCTGTTTCGGATATGCTTCGAGCGTCGCGATATCGCCATGAGCGATATCGTGAAGCAGGGTTCGCAATCCGTCCGACAAACGCGAGACAATTCGGGAAGGTACCTTGTCCGCTCGGCTGTCAAAGCCGATCCACAAAAGGCCGTCCGGCGTTTCGGAAGCAGTGACGAAAAGGTCGGCTGTGGGAGCCGGCGATGGAAGCCAGGTTGGTCGGCACGGCAGGCGCCCGAAGCGCTGGAACAGCGCGGGGACCGCGATCGAGGAAAACATTACCTGGCTGAGCGGAGCCGCATCGGCAAAGCGGGACGGGTTGGTGGCACGCACCAACGCGTCCCAAGGCACGTTTTCGTATTCAAGAGTATCCACGAGCTGGCGCCCAACATCGGCAACAAGTTCGGCCATGGTCTGCGCGGTACGCGTATTGACCTTCAAGGCGATCACGTTGGCAAATGGACCTATGATGCCTTCCGCTCCGTCGCTTCCACGGCCGGCGACAGGCACGGCGATGACGAAGTCTCGCCCGTTCGCGTAGGGAGTAAGGACACTTTGGAGCGCTGCCAGCAGCACTGTAAACAGAGTCACGCCGGTTCGTTGGGCGATTTCCTTGAGGTGTCCCAGTGTCGCAGCGTCGATAGGCAGGAGTTCACTTGTAATGGCCTCTCCCGAACTGACAGCGTGGCCGGAGCCAAAGTCCAGCTGCGCCATCGCTGGGCCAAGCTTCTCCGCATAGTTCTGCAGACGAGTATGAAACGTGCGTGTAGCCAGCCAACGCGCTTCGGCGATCGCGAAGTCGGCGTATTGCCAGGGCAGCGGCGCAAGTGCAGGAAGGTTGCGAGCGCAGAATGATGTGTAAGCCTCGGCCATCTCTCGCACGAACAGACCAAGCGAGAGATTGTCGGCAATGATGTGGTGCAGGACGAACACCAGAACATGCATCTCCGGCGCTCGTCTGACGACAATCAGACGAACCAGAGGGCCTTGGTTGAGATCAAAAGGGGCGGCAACCTGCTCGCGGAGGATCGACTTCAAGTCTGGAGTGGGACCGGGCGGTGCATCGACAAGTATGAGCGTCGGGCGAGGAGCGCCGATATTCTGACGGAGTGTTCCGTTATCGTCGATGAATGTCGTTCTGAGACTTTCGTGCCGCTCAACAATGAAATCCAGGCTGAGTTGGAGCGCTGCAATGTCGACCTCTCCGAAAACTTCGAGGGCGAACGGCAGGTGATGCTGCGGAGTGCCGGGAGCAACGAGCTCCATGAACCACGTCCGGCGCTGCGATGCAGATGCAGGTTCGGTGTTGAACGTCGTCTCCGTTGCATTCGCGGATGCCCATGAAGCTGCCATACCCAGATGCTTTTCTGACAAACCGATGGAACCCTCATCCTCGCGAGACTTCGGTACATCCCATGGAAATTTGACATTCTTGAGCCGACAACGTCTCCGGATGAACTCATCATTGATAATGTGAGCGAGAGCATGAAGCAGGAATTCTTCGTCGACTGGTCGCCCGATTCTCGCGATCATGCAGCACTGTTGCGATCCATGATTCGCGACAACACCGCTCGCGGTGGGCCGAGCGGTCATCGGAATATCGCAATCATCGCGAGAGACACCGATACCGGCGAAGCATCCAGCGGTGTTTGGGGCAGTATCCTCTACGGATGGCTGTTCATTGAGCTGCTTTACGTCGCCGAAGCTGGTCGCCGTCAGGGTTTCGGTTCCCGTCTTCTTACTTCTGTCGAAAATGCGGCGCGGGAACAGGGATGCATAGGTGTCTGGCTAAACTCTTACGCGTTCCAGGCTCCCGGATTCTACAAGAAGAACGGATACGAGGCGTTTGGCGAGCTTGAGGGGGCGGCGTCGAAGGATGTTGCGGATAGCCGGCTCTACTTGTTCCGGAAGCTGTTCCGGAATTGACGGTTCGCACCAGCTTTGTTCGCGGCGCGTTATCGAATGTGCCCTTTGATGAGAAAACATTTCGCGTCGTCAGGTTCTCAGGAGATCATGCCTTGCTCGGCTCAGTTGTATGGAGATATTCACAATCTCCTTCTTTGTTGCGGCCGAATGAGATTCACATCTGGCGGAGCCATCTGACTGTCGATGTCTCCTCGCAATCGCTGCTGCATTCCTACCTGAATGAAGAGGAGAACAAGCGAGCGGCGCGCTTTCGATCTGATTGCGATCGTGCTCGTTTCATAGCGGCGCGCGGGACACTAAGAGCGCTTCTGGCGTGCTACCTACGCAAGCGGCCTGAAGATTTGCAGTTTGTGTTTGGATGGGAGGGAAAGCCGGCGCTCGCACCGGAGCCAGCCGGAGAAACGTTGAGTTTCAATCTGTCTCATTCACAGGATATGGCTATTTTCGCCTTCGGCCGGAATCGAAATATCGGAGTGGACGTCGAGAGAATTCGCCCTGATGTCGATTGCGAGAACATCGCGCATCACTATTTCTCCGCAGGAGAGATGCGATCACTGGCCGGACTCACGCGACAGAGGCGGGTTGAGGGGTTCTTCCTGTGTTGGACTCGCAAAGAGGCCTACATCAAAGCATGTGGCGAGGGTCTCCAAATTCCTCTCGATAGCTTCGATGTGAATTTGGAGCCGGGCAATCCCGCGCACTTTCTCGGCGGCGTCGACCCGTCGTGGCGCATCAGCGGTTTTATGGCGGATGATGATTATCCCGCCGCACTGGTCTACGATGGACCTCCCGCTGATCTCCAATTCTTCATCCTCGGCGGGAATAGTGGCTGGCCCTCGCAACGTCTGGCGGCGGAAGTTACGGAAACCGTGGGCTTCGTCTATGAGGGCGCAGGCCGGACAAGTCCTCGTGGATAAGCCGGCGCCAATAGAGTCGGCGAGCTACGGTCTGCATACTCGCGGTACCAATGCACAAAACGGGCAACCCCGTCGCGCACCGGCACCTGCGGACGATAACCGACGCTCGAAGCAATGAGGCTGACGTCGGCGAAGGTGCCCGGCACATTGCCTGGCTGCATCGGCAGCGAGTATCTGTCCCGCTGGACGGCGATTGAGACGATAGCCCCCAAAATTGCCTGTTCCGGTCACACTCTGCCGGAATGGATGAAGAAGGCGGAGGTCGATAGCAGCAAGCGAGCGGGCGTCCGAACAGAGGTGGCGAAGAAGCTGAAGGCGCTTGAGCGTGAGAACCGTGAGCCGCAGCCAGTGACCAACAATATCAACAGGTTACAGAAACCGACTCGTTCTTAAAGGAAAGTGGCCAAATCGACTCGTTCTTAATGTGCCGTCACATAAGCCAGAGCTGGGACCGTTGCTAACTATTAGACGGCGGCGTGGATTTTTTGGCTTGACCGCCAGGTTCCATTAGTTGACATTTCGTTACCAAAGGTTCCCGTAGCGCTTCCCGCATCAGGGGGAGGGAATGGCCGCTGCTCGTCACCACCAGTCTGGACTCTGGGGCCGGTTGCAAACGGTGCGCCGTTTGCTGTCTGGACCCAGCAGGGCTGGCGAGTTTGACGAAGGCCAACGTCGGAGCCGGTTTCAGATCGAGCCGCTCGAGCCCCGCATCCTGCTTTCCGGCGATCCTATCGCGAGCGAGTTGGCTCGTCTCGTCGACGATGCGGCGCATGCGACATTTCTCGACGATCATGCCGCCATTGTCGAGCAGGTGACGACTGATGTCGCCGCCGATGCCAGCCATGGGGATCACGATTCTCAAAGCGGTGCTATTTCCACCACTCGAACCGGGGATGAACGCGGGGTCGAATGGCCGTCCGAATGGACGAATACAGACGCAACCCTGGCAGCTGTCGATAGCGCTGCGATCTCAAAGAGTGAGGTGTCTGCCGATAATGTCGATCTGCGGACGGCCGTTGCGGATATCGTTGCGACTGCTGCCTCGGAGGTTCGCGTGAACCCCGCTGCGCAAATTCATTTCGTTGCGATTGTTACAAACGAGGGCGCGCCGTCAGCTACGGGACCTCCAGGCTCGATCGAGATCGAAAATGATAGTGCCAGTTTTTTCAATGAATCTGGGGTTTTGAGCCAATCGAAGCCGGATATGTCGACGATATTCGCGCAGACGCAGGATAATAGCGTCTCGATAACTAACACCGTTGCGGCTGATCTCCCCAGCCTTGCGATGTCGGTCAACATCGCCGGCCCATCCTTGATCGCAGACACTTCATTTGCGGCGGACACCATGACCGCAGCCGAGGTGGCTCCGGCCATGACGGTGCCGCTTGCCGATGATCAGGTTGACGCGATCCCTGTCACCGAGGTTGATATGGCGCGTGGCCCGCCGCTCGAGACGCTTTCCGCCCGTGGTCCGCCTTCGGTCGACTATCTTGTTGCCGACCCCGCCGCACTTCCCGCCGCTACCCCCGCGCCCACACTCTCCGCCGCCGATCTTCAGAGCCTCGCCGACCTCGCGCTTGCGATGTGGTCCGATGCTCTCGCCGCCAAGGGCCTCGCTCTTCCGGCCGGCACCCCGACCTTCCTCATCTCCGATCTTGCTGACGGCGTCCTCGGGTCGCATGAAGACGCGACCATCCGCATAGACGTCGATGCGGCCGGTCACGGCTGGTTCGTTGATCCGACCCCGCGCGATGCCTCGGAGTTCTCACTCGACCTCGGAGCCGATCGTCTCGGCGCCGCACCCGGCAGCGCCGCCGCGGGTGCGATGGACCTGCTGACCGTGCTGTTGCACGAGATCGGTCATTGGGCCGGCTACGGTCACGACTCTGGCATCGCGGTGATGTCTGCTCAGCTCGGGAGCGGTCAACGGGCACTGCTCGATCTCGACGACGCGGCAGTGGGGGCAGTGAACGGCCAACCAGTGGCCGGTACCTTGCTCGATGGCGCCACGCTTGACCTGACAAACGCCACGGCGGCCGATCCGACAGCGGGTATCACGATCACGATCGGGACCGATGGCAGGGCGACTGTTACGGGCGCCTCGGACAACAGCTACAACGGTCTGTCGAGCGATCCGGTCACCAGCATCATTGGAAATGTGCTCAACAAGTTCCAGCTGATCGCGCCGGATGTTGAGAACACCTGGCATCTCACCGGCCTGAACGCAGGCGACCTCACTCCGGACGGCCTCGGCCCCATCCACTTCACGTCGGTCGACTATCTCAACGGTGGAGACGCGAAGGATACCTTCGTCATCGATCAACTGGGGGGCGTGACCGGTGGCATCGATGACGGGGCCGGTACCCTGGCGCTCCAGTTGTTCGATTTCCTGTATGTCAGCGTCGACGGCGGCCTTGATTTCACGACCGCGACCGGGAACTTGGTTCGCAACGATGGCCATACATATAATGACGCCACCTATCGCGTCCTGAGCGCCGCCGGCGTCGACGCATTCGTGGGCAACGGTCCGCCGTCCGATCCGTTGGCGGTGGGATTGTCGCTTACCGACGTCGACTTCAGTCTGGTTTTGTTTACCGACGGCTCGAAAGACGGTGGCGTCGTCTATACCGCGTTGAAGACGTCAGGCGGCACAGCGAGCGTGGTTGGAGTTCCTGACCTGGCGCTGGACGCTTGGTCCTTCAATGTCCAGCTCAACCAGACCAGCGACGCGGCCAATCCGAGCCGCGTCCTCGATTTCAACGATGGTGCGGATGACGCTGTGGATGGCGTCCCCGTGGTTTCGTCGGTCGGGCCGGCGATCGACTTCGAAGGCGAGAACGGCAGCCTGTTGGATGTCGCCGGCTCGGCGTCGGTCGACGTTGCCGGCGCGGTGATCGTCAAAGGAACGTTCGAACTTGCGGCGGGCCAGGTCAGCAGCGCCGACCTGCCCAGCGGCACGGGCCATGACGCCGATGCGCTCGCGCTGATGTTCACGGGCGTGGACGTGTTCGTCGGGGTCGGCGGCAGTTTGAACAACGCCGGCACGCCGGACGACCACAGCGACGATACCATCGAGAACGGCACAGTCGGGTTCCGGGCGTCCGTCGGCGCGCTGACAATCGTGAGTATCAAGGATCGAGGAGCTACGGCTGCCGCGGCCGATGACACGAGCTATCTCGGAATCGCGCTCGATGACTTCAACGGCAGCCCGATTGGCTTGGCGGATCAGGTCGCGTTCAGCGGTTACGATATCGATGCGGTACTGAATCGGGTGAGTGGCTCCAACGACAAGCTCGACTGGAGCGACTTCGACAATACGGGGTTGAACCTCGATGCGGCGCTGCACGCGCTCAATTCGACGAACCTCGGTCCGCTGACGGCGGATGTCGATCTGTCGATCTCGGGTGCGGCGTCGTTGAACGTGCTCGACGGTCTGGTGGTGCTGAAGGTCGGCAACTTTACGATGACGCTCGGCGAGGTGAGCGGCGCGGACGAGGCTGCGACGCCGACGG
>JAEWIX010000033.1 GCA_023386885.1 Pseudomonadota bacterium | reverse complement strand
GAGAACTCGCAGCACCTCACCGACTGGTACACGTTCTCGCACATCATTCATGGCTTCCTGTTCTACGCCGCGACGCGGCTGCTGCTGCCGCGCGCGTCCTGGATCACGCGTCTGCTCGTCGCCATGGCTATCGAGGGCGGCTGGGAAATCGTCGAGAACTCAAGCTGGATCATCGAGCGCTACCGCGCAGGAACGATGTCGCTGGACTACTACGGCGACAGCATCGTCAATTCGCTGGCCGATACCGGGTCGATGATGGTCGGCTTCCTGATCGCCTGGAAATTTCCAGTGCTGCTGACGATAGGTATTGCGCTGCTGTTCGAAATCCTGGTCGGGCTGCACATACGCGACAATCTGACGCTGAACATCATTATGCTAATCCATCCCTTCGATGCGATCCGGCAATGGCAAGCCGGACCACCAATCATCTGAACCGCTTGCCGCGGCGTCACTTCCAACCTACCTAGAGCCCATGACCGACTTTTCTCCCCGCGAAATCGTTTCCGAACTCGACCGCTTCATCGTCGGCCAGAACGACGCCAAGCGCGCCGTCGCCATCGCACTGCGCAATCGCTGGCGTCGCATTCAGCTCACCGGCTCGTTACGCGAGGAAGTGCTGCCGAAGAACATCCTGATGATCGGCCCCACCGGCGTCGGCAAGACCGAGATTGCGCGACGGCTGGCTAAGCTCGCGGGTGCGCCGTTCCTGAAAGTCGAAGCCACGAAATTCACCGAAGTAGGCTATGTCGGCCGCGACGTCGAACAGATCATTCGCGACCTGATCGAGGTCGGCATCGCGCAGACCCGCGAACGTAAGCGCAAGGACGTGCGGGCACGCGCCCAGGTCGCGGCCGAGGAGCGGGTGCTCGACGCGCTGGTCGGCGGCAATGCCAGCGCCGCCACTCGCGATTCGTTCCGCCGCAAGCTGCGTGCCGGCGAACTCAATGACAAGGAAATCGAGATCGAAGTGCAATCATCCGGCGGCACGCCGATGTTCGAGATTCCGGGCCTGCCCGGCGCGCAAATGGGCGCGATCTCGATCGGTGACATCTTCGGCAAGATGGGTGGTCGCACCAAGACGCGACGCCTCACCGTGGAAGATTCGCATGAGATTCTCGTCAACGAGGAATCTGACAAGCTGCTCGACAACGATCAACTCGTGCTGGAAGCCATCAGCACCGTCGAGAACAACGGCATCGTATTCCTCGACGAAATCGACAAGATCTGCGTGCGCGACGGCGCGCGCGCCGGTGACGTCTCGCGCGAGGGCGTGCAGCGCGACCTGTTGCCGCTAATCGAAGGCACCACCGTCTCCACCAAGCACGGTGCACTGAAGACCGACCACATTCTGTTCATCGCCTCGGGCGCATTCCACATCGCCAAGCCATCTGACCTGTTGCCGGAACTGCAAGGTCGGTTGCCGATTCGCGTCGAGCTGAATGCGCTGACGCGCGACGACATGCGCCGCATCCTCACCGAGCCGGAAGCCTCGCTGATCAAGCAATATGTCGCGCTGATGCAGACCGAAGGCGTCACGCTGGAATTGACCGACGATGCTATCGACGCGCTGGCCGATGTCGCCGTCGCGGTGAATGCCACCGTGGAGAACATCGGCGCGCGACGCCTGCAGACGGTGATGGAACGGGTGCTCGATGAAATCTCATTCGTCGCACCGGATCGCAACGGCGAGACCATCCGTGTCGACGCCGCCTATGTGCAGAAGCATGTCGGCGACTTGGCGAAGAACTCGGATTTGAGCCGGTTTATTTTGTAGCGCTACCGGCCTCGCCGCACGCGGACGTACAGCGCGCCCGTGCCGCCGTGGCCGATATGCGCCTGCTCGAAACCGACGATCAAGGTGCGAAACTCCGGCAGGCCAAACCATTCCGGCACCTGTCGGCGCAGCACGCCGCGTTCGGATTCCGGCCCTACGGTGCGGCCCTTGCCGGTGACGACCAGCACGAATCGCAAACCATCGCTGCTGGCGCGTTGCAGGAAATGCAGCAGCGCACGATGCGCGCGGGCCTGCGTCATGCCGTGCAGATCGAGCCGCGCATCGATTTCGATCTTGCCACGCGAGAGATGCGTGCGTTCACGCCGACCAAGTTGCGCCAATGGCGGCGGCACCGGCGGACGAGTCACTTTGGCAGGTTGGCTCGGTGGGGTGACGGATTCGTTTCGCAATCGCTTGACGGCACTCCGCACAGCCGATGGTGTCGCCTCGATCGCCGGAATCGCGTCGACTTTGGCGGCGCGCGATTTCTTGCGCAACGGCTTGGCCTGCTTCGCCACACTCTCCCACAACGCGCGTTCGTCCTCGCTCAGCACGCGGCGCCGTCGCGTTGTCGTCACGTCGATAAGAATCTCATCCGGCGGCTGCCGTTTCATCGATGGCCCCGGCCATGATGATGCCGCGAGCGGCGATGATGCTGTGCCGGACGCTTCACCGCTTCGTCGCGACGAACTTGCGGCAACGGCATGGTCCGACCGGCGGCGACCGGATCGAGCGCATTCGGCACCAGAATCGCAAAACGAACGCTATGGCGCAAGCGGCCCGCGATCTGCGCCGCCTCGGCCCCCGCGCCGAAATAGATATCGGCACGCGCCGGCCCGACGATGGCGGAGCCGGTATCCTGCGCGACCATCAGATGATGAAACGGCGTTTGCGCCTGCGCGGATTCGATCGGCAGGGTGCCATCGAGAAAGAACGGCGTGCCATAGACGTGAAGAGCTTTGTCAACCGCGATGGAGCGCCTTGGCGTCAACGGCACACCCTGCGCGCCGACGGCCTCGTCACCGTCGGACAATTGCACCTCGCGAAAGAACACATAGGAACGGTTCTGCCGCCGCAGTTCTTTGGCGCCGTCCGGATTGGCGTTCATCCATTCGCGGATGCGCTGCATCGACATTTCTTCGCGCGGGATGATGTTGCGTTCGATCAGGACGCGGCCGACCGGCGTGTAGCGGTAGCCATTATGCGCGTCGTAGTTGATGCGGATGGTGGAGCCGTCCTCGAGGCGGACACGGGCCGAGCCTTGAATCTGCGTGAACAGTAGATCGGTCTCGCTCTTGAGCCAGCAGATTTCAAGGCCGCGCCCGGCAATCGCGCCGTCCTCGATGGCGGCGCGATCGTAATACGGCACCAGTTTGCGGCGGCCGATCTTGCGAAACACCTCTCCGCCATTGGGCAGCCCGGGGGCGCTTTGCTTGAAGCCACGCACGAACAGGTTCGACGGTCGGCGATAAACCGGCACGGTATAGACATCGGTGCGCGTCCGCGAGCCGTCGATGATGGGTTCGTAGTACCCGGTGACGAAACCGGCCTCCTCACCGAGGCGGGAAATCCAGAGCGGGCGAAAATGCTGCTCGAAAAACCGGCGAGCGGCCTGATCGTTTTTGACATGCAAACCCTTGGCGGCGCGACAGGGCACCCGCAACGAATCGCCAATCGCCTTGCTGGCCGGCGAAGGCTGCCGTGCAGCCAGGACCGCCTTGCAGCTTTTCTGAAACGTCGCGAATGCCGCCAGATGATCGTCGTCTTGCCAGCCGGTCAGCGCATTCCATGTCGTGGGCGCGTACTGTCCGCCGGGGATTTCGATCGGCGCAACCCGGTGCGGCGAATGGTGCGATTTCGGATGATGCGCCCGCCTGGCCTTGGCCGGAAGCGAGAAAACTCCGAGCAAGCCCATTGCGAGGCAAAGCGTCGCCAGGCGCGCCCTTGGCCAGCCGGCGTTACTGCGCGCTTCCCGTCCCAACCAACTTCCAGTTCGGATCGCGCGAGTTGGTGTCGCGGGCAAAGGTCCAGACATCGGTGATATCGGCGACCTTCTCCGGATTGCCGTCAACGATCGCACCTGCTTTATCCCTGGTGACGGAGATCATCTGCGACACGAAGCGAACCGTCAGCTGGCTGATGCGGTCACGCACTTCAGCGCTGACCAGTTCGGCCTTGTCGATCGAAACGAAGCGCGTATCGACCTTCTGCTCCGCCTTTTCGCGGGTGCGGATCGCACTGTCGAAACTGTCGTAGACGTCCGACGACAACAGATCCTTCAGCGCGCGGCGGTCGCCATTGGCAAACGCCAGGACGATCATTTCATAGGCGCTGCGCGCGCCGCTGATGAAATGCTTGGGGTCGAACGACGAATCCTGCGCGACAATGGCGTCGAGCCCGGACGCCAGCGCTGAGCCGGGCTCGGCGACACCCTTCCAGCGATTGGCAGCCGGCTCTGTTTCACCCGCCGGCACCGCCGGTGGCTGGTCGATCACGTTGCTGGGCATCGGCACCACCTTGCCGTCCTGGGCGCCGTTGAGGATGTCGCGGGCAGCACGGTCAAGCGGCGGCCGCTCGCTCCCGGTCCGCTGTCCAAGCACGTTGCGCAGACGCAGGAAAATAAATACCGCCAACGCCAGAAAGATGATGGTGTAAATATCCACGTCGTGTTCGCTTTCCAATCACTCTGGTCGCGCGCCCTGATGGCCGGGTGCGGAGTAACGTCACAGTGCACCAAGCTGCCGAGGTCCGTCCCCTTCATGTAGGGACCGGAGCGCACCGAGCCAATGGCACTTTTTGGCGCGGAGATCGGGTCTCCGGGACCGAGGGTCGCGCAATTGACCCTGCATTCCCTTTGATACTGATCCGGCTCATGAAATTGTAGCGCTTTTCACGGCGAAGAGGAAACCGATATCCGCCCGTGAGCGGCTATTCGCCGCCAAATCCAGGACCGTCCGGACCGCGTAGAGATGGTGACGCCGAACCTCTGCTTGTCGAGTATGGCAGGGCTATGATAGCCACACGCCGACGCGGCAATTTGCCCTCGTCGGCCGCTTGGGAGCGAACCTGCCGCCAAACGGTTCCAGTCTGGCCAGATGCTTTCAGGAGAATTTGTTATGGCGAACGGCAACGGTACCCCTCCCGAGGCGGCGCCTCCCCCGCAGCTCAACGTGCTCGCGCAATACACCAAAGACCTGTCGTTCGAGAACCCCAACGCGCCGAAGTCGCTGGGCCCGCAACAGCAGCAGCCCTCGATCAATATTCAGATCAACGTCGGGGCCAATAATATTGCCGAAAACGAGTTCGAGGTCGTCCTGTCGATCGAGGGCAAGGCCGAGAACCAGGGCACGGTGATGTTCAATTTCGAACTCGCCTATGCCGGCGTGTTCCGGATCCAGAACGTGCCGCAGGAAAACCTGCATCCGCTGGTGATGATCGAATGTCCGCGACTGTTGTTCCCATTCGCGCGCGAGATCATCGCCACGGCGGTGCGCGACGGCGGCTTTCCGCCGCTGATGCTCGACCCAGTCGATTTCGTCGGTCTGTACCGGCAGAACATGGAACGTCAGGCCGAGCAGATCAAGCCGAGCTGACCTGACGCAATCTCTCTCTTTTCACGAAATAACCCAAGGTCCTTCGCAGCCGTGAGGGAGCTTGGGTTTTTGTTTTGGGTTTTTATTTGCGGCGTCTTTTCACGCAGCCGCTACAGGCCCAGCGCTATTCCGGCGCGCTGTCGGCGTATTCATGCCAGATCGGCTTGTCGTTGAGCGTGGCGACAAACGTCCGGTGCGCGGCGCGCTCGTCCTCGGTGAGGCGCGGCGCGAGTGGCACGGGGCGCTGACGGCGCGGCGCATCGCTGACGCCATGACCGCGTGCCGCGCCGGATTCGGTCAGGATCAGTTGCGACTGCCGGGCGCCGATCAGATCGATATAGACCTCGGCCAGCAGTTCCGCATCGAGCAACGCGCCGTGCTTGGTGCGGTGCG
This sequence comes from Pseudomonadota bacterium, assembly GCA_023386885.1. GTDB lineage: Bacteria > Pseudomonadota > Alphaproteobacteria > Rhizobiales > Xanthobacteraceae > 62-47. The sequence goes on along the minus strand of JAEWIX010000033.1, from coordinate 50,890 downwards.
AGTTGTCGATCGCATACCGCGAACACAGATCATCGAGGCGATTGGACACGCCGGGATGCTTGCGGCGCGCCAGTAACAGCGTATCGACCAGCCGGTCGCGCGGAATTGCGGCGCGGGACATCCGGCCGAGTTCGGCATTGATGAACCCGATATCGAACGACGCGTTGTGAATCACCAGCGGCGCATCGCCGATGAACTCAAGAAACGCATCGGCCACGTCCGCGAATTTCGGATGCCCGGCAAGAAAATCGGTCGACAGGCCATGCACCGCGAACGCCTCCTCGGGCATGTCGCGCTCGGGATTGATGTAACAGTGATAGACCTGTCCGGTCGGCATCCGGTTGAAGATCTCGACACAGCCGATTTCCACCAGCCGATCGCCGCGCAGCGGATCGAGGCCGGTGGTTTCGGTATCGAGAACGATTTCGCGCATGGCTCTAAGTCCGCTCTAAATCAAACGTCGGAGGGCGAATCAGGCTCGCCGCCGCGGCAGTTTAGCAACCTGATCGAGGATTTCGCGGACGCGAATCCGTACCGGATCAAGTCCGTGGGACGTATCCACGATAAAATCGGCGCGCCGGCGCTTCTCGGCATCCGGCAACTGCTTGGCGAGGATCGCGTCCAGCTTCTCCGGCGTCATGCCGTCGCGCGCCAGAATGCGCTCGCGCTGCACGTCGGGTGCCGTGGTCACCACCACCACGGCATCGACGCGGCTTTCGCCGCCGGTCTCATACAGCAGTGGAACATCGACCACGGCCACCGGCGCGCCGGACTTCTCGGCGTCGTCAAGAAATTTCTGATGATGCGCGCGCAGCATCGGATGCACGATGCTTTCCAGCCGCTTCATCGCCTCGGCATCGTGCACCACGCGGGGCGACAACAATGCGCGATCGACTTTTCCATTCACTGTCGTTCCCGGAAAAGCGGCTTCGATCGCCGCAGCCGCCTCGCCCTCATAGAGACGATGCACCGTGGCATCGGCATCGTAGACCGGCACCCCCGCCTCGGCGAACATCTTCGCCGTGGTAGATTTTCCCATGCCGATCGAGCCGGTCAGCCCCAGTATTCGCATCGATATGCTCCTAAAAACGAAGACAATCCCGGCTCCGTAAGAACGCCAGCAGCGGCAGCAACGGCATCCCCAGAATCGTGAAGTAGTCGCCTTCGATCCGCTCGAACAGATGGACGCCGAGCCTTTCGAGTTGGTATGCGCCGACGCTGCCCAATACCGTATCGCCAGCCTCGGTAAGATAGGCGTCGATGGTATCGCGGCTCAACGGTCGCATCGTCATCCGCGCGGTGCTGACGTGAGAGAATAACACCTGTCGGTCGAGAACGATCGCCACCGCAGCATGCAGTTCGTGGGTGTTTCCGGTAAGCGCCGCGATCTGTTCGGCGGCGGCGGTGCGATCCGCCGGCTTGCTGAAACGCCGCGCACCCAATGCCAGCGTCTGGTCCGCGCCAATCACGTAACGGCCGGGATACAGCGCCGACACCGCGGATGCTTTCGCACGCGCCAGACAATCCGCCACCTCTTGCGGCGACGTCAGTCCCGATTCCAGTTCGACGGCACGTTCGTCGAGTTCAGCCGGCATCGCCTCGAAAACAATGCCGGCACCGGCAAGAACCGCCTGCCGGGCGCGGCTTTGCGACGCCAGAATCAGCGGCGGCTGGCCCTGCGCCAGCATCGTTCCCGCACCCGTCATTCCGGCACTCGCTGCCGCTGCCGGTCGGCGTAAAGCTTGATGACGGCGGCGGCGGTTTCCTCGATCGACCGTCGGGTGACGTCCAGCAAGGCCCAGCCGTGCTTGGCGCTGAGGCGCCGCGCCGCGGCGACTTCGTCGGTCACCGATTGCTTGTCGGTGTAGATATCGTTGGCGGAATGCGCGCCGATGCTAAGGAGACGGTTCTGCCGGATCTGGATCAGCCGTTCGGGTGTCGCATGGAGGCTGACCACCAGCGGCTTCTTCAGCCCTTCCAGTTGCGGCGGAATCGGAACGCCGGGGACCAGCGGCACGTTGGCGGTGCGAATGCCGCGATTGGCGAGATAGATCGACGTCGGCGTTTTCGATGTGCGCGACACGCCGACCAGCACCACATCGGCCTCCTCCAGCCCTTCGACGTGCTGGCCGTCGTCATGCATCATGGTGTAGTTCAGCGCGTCGATCCGCTTGAAATAATCCGCATTCAGCGTGTGCTGCGCGCCGACCCGCCCGGTGGTGGTGGCGCCGAGATAGGCGTGAAACAACTGCATCACCGGGCCGATGATCGACAGGCTCGGGATATTGATCTCCTTGCACTTGTCCTCGAGCCGATCGACCAAATCTTTTTCCAGTAGCGTGAAGAGGACGATTCCCGGCGCCTCTTCGATTTCCGCCAGAACACGGTCGAGTTGCTTCTGGCTGCGCACCAGCGGATAGACATGCTCCACCGGTGTCACATTGGCATATTGCGCGGCGACGGCGCGCGCCACCGTGATCAGGGTTTCGCCGGTCGAATCCGACACCATGTGAAGATGGAAATAGTTGCCCGTGGTCGGCACGCGAGTGATCCAATAGCCCTGTGTGTTGTGTGAATCGGTGTGGACGATTTACGAAACTTTTACCATCAGCCGGAGGGCTTGGGACAACCGGGATCGTTCTGCACAGGCGTGCCTGCGTGGACAAGATTCCATGCCGGTGGGAAGTCTAGCGGGAATAGTCCGGCTTGTCGCTTGATAACTTTGCCCAGCAAGTCCGCAACCGATTGAAAATCGGGACGATATTCGAACTGACCACTACATCCGGAAAAGCGGTAACAACTTCGCTTCGACCTTGAACAAGATGGGAGAAGATTGGCCGGGCCCAATTCACGGTCACTCAGACTCAAACCTAAGATTCTAGAAATATTGATTTGGAAAGAAGGGCGCTGCGGATATTGATAAGCTCAACGTCCATCGGGCTCATTACAATCCGTATTTGATAATCGCATCATCGCGAAACGGTTCCGACCGACATCGCTTTCAGACGCCACAATGAGACTTGCAAATGTACGAATGGATCAAGGCTTTCCATGTCATTGCGGTGATTTCCTGGATGGCCGGCATGCTCTATCTGCCGCGTTTGTTCGTCTACCACTGCGATGCCGAGGTCGGCTCCAAGCAATCCGAAACCTTCAAGGTAATGGAACGGCGATTGCTGAAAGCCATCATCAATCCGGCGATGACGGTGACCTGGGTGCTGGGTCTGTATCTGGCATGGAGCGGACACTGGTTCCTGAGTGGCTGGTTTCACGTCAAGCTGTTCCTGGTGCTGGTGCTGTCCGGCATCCATGGGCTGTTCACCCGCTGGGTGCGCGAATTCGATCAGGACCGGAATACGCGAAGCCAGAAATTCTATAGGATAATCAATGAGGTGCCGACGGTTCTCATGATCGGCATCGTCATCATGGTGATCGTCAAGCCGTTTTGACGCAGGTTTTCGCGCGGACCGCTGCTTGCCACGTCTTGCGCGAGGGCTGTTGATTTTCTATATTCGTTCCATCCCACCCCACGCAGGCGGATGTGGTTGTCGTCCGAGAGCCAAATGGCATCGGCCGCCACATCGGGTTTGAAGCCCTTCCGGCACCTTCCTTGCTTCAGATCTGCGGAAACGCTGTCAGGCATTCCGCATTTTCAAAGCCACCTTCGATTTCCTCCTTCTTGTTTTTTCTACAGGACCACCCCCATGCGGGAAATGAAACTCCAGGACCTCAAGGCCCAGACTCCCGGCGAACTGGTGACGCTGGCGGAAGAGCTTGGCGTCGAGAACGCCAGCACCATGCGCAAGCAGGAGCTGATGTTCGCCATTCTCAAGCAATTGGCTATCCAGGAAATCGACATCATAGGCGAAGGCGTCGTCGAAGTGCTGTCGGACGGCTTTGGCTTCTTGCGCTCGCCGGATGCGAACTATCTGCCCGGCCCTGACGATATTTACGTCTCGCCGTCGCAGATCCGCCGCTTCGGCCTGCGCACCGGCGATACCATCGAGGGCCACATTCGTAGCCCGAAGGAAGGCGAGCGCTATTTTGCGCTGCTCAAGGTCAACACGCTGAACTTCGAGGACCCCGAGAAGTCCAAACACAAGGTCAACTTCGACAACCTGACGCCGCTGTTTCCGGACGAGCGCTTCAAGCTCGAACTCAATGACCCGACCCGCAAGGACCTGTCGCCGCGCGTCATCGATATCGTCGCGCCGATCGGCAAAGGCCAGCGCGCCTTGATCGTCGCGCCGCCGCGCACCGGCAAGACCGTGCTGATGCAGAACATCGCGCACTCGATCACGGCGAACCATCCGGAATGCTATCTGATCGTTCTCTTGATCGACGAGCGGCCGGAAGAAGTCACCGACATGCAGCGCTCGGTGAAGGGCGAGGTGGTATCCTCGACCTTCGACGAACCGGCGGTGCGTCACGTTCAGGTCGCGGAAATGGTGATTGAGAAGGCCAAGCGCCTGGTCGAACACGGCCGCGATGTCGTCATCCTGCTCGATTCGATCACCCGCCTCGGCCGCGCCTACAACACCGTGGTGCCGTCATCCGGCAAGGTGCTGACCGGCGGCGTCGATGCCAACGCCTTGCAGCGGCCGAAGCGTTTCTTCGGCGCGGCGCGCAACATCGAGGAAGGCGGTTCGCTGACGATTATCGCGACTGCGCTGGTCGATACCGGCAGCCGCATGGACGAAGTGATTTTCGAAGAGTTCAAGGGCACCGGCAACTCGGAACTGATCCTCGACCGCAAGGTTGCCGACAAGCGCACCTTCCCGGCCATCGATATCGCGCGTTCCGGCACCCGCAAGGAAGAACTCATCACCGATCCGCAACTGCTCAAGAAGATGTATGTGCTGCGGCGCATTCTCAATCCGATGGGCACCATGGACGCGATCGAGTTCCTGCTCGACAAGCTGCGCAACACCAAGAACAACAGCGAATTCTTCGATTCGATGAATACCTGACGCTGGCAAGTTATAAGCGTTGAAACAAAAAGGCCCGCGAGCGATCGCGGGCCGTTTCGTTTGACGGAAGATTCGTGCGAACTTTTTGGCGACATTCGCGACAAATCATCGGTCTTGCCGGAATGCTGGGTAGCTGATGTTTGCGACGTTCCTCCATGCCCTGCCCATGGGATCAGTGCGGTTCTTTGTCTGGTGGTATTGGTCGGGTTCTGGCGTGGCCTGACGTTACCGCAGCATAACGACGGGCACCGTCCACGCCACAGCATTCATTGGTGGTATGGTCCACGCGATTGACGATATAGCCAGCTATCGTTGCGCGATGAGTTCAATCAATGCCTGCGGTGTCGTCACCGGCAGCGAGCAGCTTTGCTGGCGACAAACGAAAGCCGCCGCACCTTTGATGCTGTCCGCCTTTGTGCGCGCGGGATGCTCCGGTGGTAACAAATCGGCGCGTGGCGCATGAAGAACGATGGTCGTGGCGTGCGGCAACCGGCGTGCCGCGGCAATGAGTGCGTCGGCGTCATCCCCCTCGCCCACCACGACGATTTCCGCGCCGGTCAGATGAAGATCGAGTGCATTCAGCAGCGACAAATGGCCGAACATGTTTTCGACCGCGCGCGGCAGAAGCGCCGCGAACAGCGCGTCGGTCCTGGTTCGCCAGCGGTCGTTACCATCGAGCACCGCGAGCCGCACCAGGTTCTGTGCGATCAGGCCGTTGTGGTTTGGAATCGCATCGTCGACGCTGGAATGCGGACGAATGATCAAACCTTCCGCATCATCGGCGGTGAGATAATAGCCGCCATGTTCGGTATCCGCGTAATGACGATCCAGTAAGTCCTGCCACGCAATTGCTTGTCGCAGGAACGACGCCTCTCCGGTTGTTTCATGCAGCGCCAGCGCGGCGCGGATCATCGCGGCGTAGTCGGACGCAAGACCGGGAATGAGAAGTTGTCCGGCACGCCAGGAATGGCCGAGCCGACCATCGCTGGTCATCGACGTTGCGATGAATGTGAAGGCGCGCTGTGCGAGATCGCACCACGCCGGTTGCGCGAAGGCAATTGCCGCACGTGCCAGCGCTGCGATCATCAAGCCGTTCCAGTCCGCCAGCACCTTGTCGTCGAGACCGGGACGAATACGCGTTGCACGGCGCGCCAATAATTTCTCCCGCAGTACTCGCATGTGCGCATCGTCGTCGTTGCCGAGATCGATGCTTTTGAGACGATTGGGAATGTTGTGGCCTTCGAAGTTACCTTCGGTGGTGATGTCATAACGCGCGGCGAAATCGGCGGCGTCCTCGCGACCTAGAACATCTTCGATTTCCGCCAGCGACCAGACGTAGAACTTGCCCTCCTCGCCTTCGGAGTCGGCGTCGAGTGACGATGCGAATGCACCTTCCGCCGTCGTCATCTCGCGCATCAGCCAGCCGACGGTTTCTTGTGCGCGCTGTTCGTAAAGTTTGTTCGGCGCGCGCGCATGCTCACACGCCATCAGGTCGAGCAATTGCGCGTTGTCGTAAAGCATCTTTTCGAAATGCGGCACCAGCCACCTCTCGTCGACGGAATAGCGCGCATAGCCGCCACCGAGATGATCGTAGATGCCGCCCTGGCTGATATGCGTCAGCGTCAAATTGGTGGTGGCGAAGAAGCGTTCGTCGCCGCTGCGGGCCCCGCCCCGCCACAAGAATTCCAGCATCGTGCATTGTGGAAATTTCGGCGCGCCGCGCAGGCCGCCATTGACCGGATCGGTCGCGCGCGCGATCGACACGGCGGCGTTGTTCAGCTCAACAACGCCGAGTTGAGCCGCCGCATCGCCGCGGGTGCGCTCCGCCAGCTTGGCGAGCAGCGCGTCGCGGTTCTGGGTGATCTTGTGCGGTTCGTCGCGATAGAGCCGCGACACGGTGCGCAACAGATCGGTGAAGCCCGGCCGGCCGTATTGCGCCTGCTTCGGAAAATATGTGCCGCCCCAGAACGGCTCGCCGTCCGAGGTGAGAAACATCGTCAGCGGCCAGCCGCCCTGCTCGCCCAACAGATGCAGCGCATTCATGTAGATCTGATCGATGTCGGGCCGCTCCTCGCGATCGACCTTGATGTTGACGAACAGCTCGTTCATCACCTTCGCGGTCGCTTCGTCTTCGAAACTCTCGTGCGCCATGACGTGGCACCAGTGGCACGCGGCATAACCGACCGACAGCAGGATCGGCTTGTTGGCGCGCTTCGCTTCGGCCAGCGCGTCCGGACCCCACGGCCACCAGTCTACCGGGTTGTGCTGATGTTGCAGCAGATAGGGGCTGGTCTCGTGCGAAAGCCGGTTGGTATGCGACAATGCCTCGGTCATGCTGCGGCCTTCCGGTTGCGATGAAATCACGATCCGCGGTTGCATCGCGCGGCGTGCTCGTTGAATAGATAGGCCATGCATCCGCGAGAACAAACCATCTTTGCCTTGTCGTCCGGACGGCCGCCGACCGCGATCGCCATCGTGCGCGTCTCCGGTGCGCGAGCAGGTGATGCATTGGAGAAACTGGCCGGCAAACGGCCAGCGCCGCGTATTGCCACGCGGGTGTTGCTGCGGGATGCGCAGGATGAGGCCATCGACGATGCGGTCGTGCTGTGGTTTCCGGGCCCCGCAAGCGCGACCGGTGAAGACGTCGCCGAGTTTCATGTTCATGGCGGCCGCGCGGTGCTGGCCGCATTGTTCGCGGCGTTGTCTGCGCTCGACGATGTCCGGCCGGCAGAGCCCGGCGAATTCACCCGACGTGCATTCGAGAACGGCAAGATCGATCTCACCGAAGCGGAAGGACTCGATGATCTGATTCACGCCGATACCGACCGGCAACGGCGACAGGCGCTGCGGCAGTTGCACGGACTGCTCGGCGACAAGGCGCGCGACTGGCGGCGACAGATCATCGAAGCGGCGGCGCTGGTGGAAGCGGGGATCGATTTTGCCGATGAAGGCGATGTGCCGGAGCAACTGTTGGCGCCCGCGTTGGCGAAGATCGCAGCGCTGAAGAACGAGATCGAGCGGGTGCTGGTCGCGTCGGCACATAGCGAACGTTTGCGCGATGGCTTGGTGGTGGCGATTGCCGGTGCGCCCAACGTCGGCAAATCGACGCTGATGAATGCGCTGGCGCGGCGCGAGGTGGCGATCGTATCGCCGCATGCGGGCACCACGCGCGATATCATCGAGGTGCAGCTCGATCTCGATGGCTATCCGGTGACGCTGATCGACACCGCCGGCATTCGCGAGACGAGCGATCCGGTGGAGCAGGAAGGCGTGCGGCGTGCGAAGGCGCGGGCAGGGGACGCGGATCTCGTGCTGTGGCTGACGGACGATCGTCCATTGGCCGATACGCCGATGGATGATCTCGGCGCCGCGCCACGCTGGCTGATACGCAACAAGGTTGATCTGGATGTCGGTTCGGAGGTCGAAAACGGGGTCGGGATTCTTGCGGCAAAGCAGGGGCCGTTTGGCGGCGGCATTGCGACAGACAATCCGGTCTTGGGTGGGCGCTTCGCGATCTCGGCGGAGCGGGGCGATGGAATGCCGGATCTCGTCGACGCGATCCGAGGGTACGCGGAACATTATTTCGCAGCGGGCGAGTCCGGATTGATCGGACGAGCGCGGCACAGGGAATTGCTGCGCACAACAATTGATATGCTGCATCGCAGCATTGGTGCGAAGGATCGAGGTGAAGAACTGGTTGCGGAGGAACTGCGCGCGGCTGCCTTTGCCTTGGGTCGGCTTCTCGGCCGTGTCGATGTGGAGGATTTACTCGATGTGATCTTTCGCGATTTCTGTATCGGAAAGTAATAATAGTATATTATAGAAATAATACTTAGTTCATTTTTTATATGCTATTCGGAGAGTTGGATTTTCCGTTTGAAGGTTCGTGGTGACGCCGCGGTTTCGTTGACAATCGCCGCAGACCGGCCGCCAGGTCGGCGCAGCCTCAACCGAATGTGGTCCTCAGAATGGGCACGGTCGTCGATGCTCCCTCGCTGCAAACGGAGGCCGCTGCCATTGTGTTTCACGTGAAACACCCGCCCGAAGCATGGTTCCATAACTGCTAAGAGTCTTCGGGAAGGCATCGACGCAATCGCTAGAGGGCGCCATGTTCGACGGGCATCGAAGCCCACCCGGCCGGGTTGCCTTGTTTCACGTGAAACAGCGCTGACCCGACCGGCCTCCGGTTTTCGCTTTCCCGGGCGCGGATCTCGCGATAAAACGCCGCCCATCAAATTCAACCTCAAGACGGATACGCCGTTGGCAGACGCATTCGATGTTCTTGTGATCGGTGGCGGGCACGCCGGCTGTGAAGCCGCGGCGGCTGCGGCGCGCATGGGCGCGCGCGCCGCGCTGGTGACGCATCGGTTCGACACTGTCGGCGCGATGTCGTGCAATCCGGCGATCGGCGGGCTCGGCAAGGGCCATCTGGTGCGCGAGGTCGATGCGCTCGACGGCTTGATGGGTCGTGTGATCGATCAGGCCGGTATCCAGTTTCGCATGCTCAACCGCCGCAAGGGGCCGGCGGTGCGCGGGCCGCGCGCCCAGGCCGACCGCAAGCTCTATGCGGCGGCAATGCAGGCCGCGATCCGCGAGACCGCGAATCTGACGGTGATCGAAGGCGAGGCGGACGATCTGCTGCGGGTCGATGGCCGTGTCGCGGGCATTCGGCTGACCGATGGTCGCGAACTGACAACCGGCGCGGTGGTCGTCACCACCGGGACCTTTTTGCGCGGGCTGATCCATCTCGGCGAGCAGAGCTGGCCGGCGGGCCGGGTCGGGGAGGCGCCGGCGCTCGGGCTGTCGACGTCGTTCGAAGCGGCGGGCTTCACGCTCGGTCGGCTCAAGACCGGCACGCCGCCACGGCTCGATAGCCGCACCATCGACTGGGGTGCGGTGGACATGCAGCCCGGTGACGATCCGCCGGAGCCCTTTTCGACGCTGACCACGCGGATTACCGTGCCGCAGATCCAGTGCGGCATCACCCGCACCACGGCGGCGACCCATGAGGTGATCCGCGCCAACGTGCATCGCTCGCCGATGTACTCCGGCCAGATCAAGAGCACCGGCCCACGCTACTGTCCGTCGGTCGAGGACAAGATCATGCGGTTCGGCGACCGCGACGGCCATCAGATCTTTCTCGAGCCGGAGGGGCTCAATGATCCGACGGTCTATCCCAACGGCATTTCGACTTCGCTGCCGGAAGAGGTGCAGCGCGCCATCGTCGCGTCCATTCCCGGGCTGGAGAACACCCGGATCGTTCGGCCGGGCTATGCCATCGAATATGACCACGTCGATCCGCGTGAGCTGGAGCCGACCTTGCAGACCCGCCGGGTGCCGGGGCTGTTCCTTGCCGGACAGATTAACGGCACCACCGGTTATGAGGAGGCGGCGGCGCAAGGCATCGTCGCCGGGCTCAATGCCGCGCTGCTGGCGGGTGGCGGCGATCCAATCGTGTTGGACCGCGCCGACGGCTATCTCGGGGTAATGATTGACGATCTGGTGACGCGCGGCGTCACCGAGCCCTATCGGATGTTCACCTCGCGGGCCGAGTATCGCCTCACCCTGCGGGCCGACAACGCCGACCAGCGGCTGACCGACAAGGGCATCGCGCTCGGCTGCGTCGGGGTGGAGCGGTCCGCGCACCACCGCGCCAAGATGACGGCGCTGGAGGCGGCCAAGGGATTGGCGCAATCGCTGGCGATCACGCCCAACGAGGCGGCGAAGCACGGCCTCAATCTCAATCGCGACGGCCATCGCCGCTCGGCCTTTGAACTATTGGCCTATCCGGAGATCGGCTGGGCGGATGTCAGCCGCATTTGGCCGGAGCTGTCGGCCATTGACCCATCCATTGCCACCCACGTCGAGATCGACGCCAAATACGACGTCTATCTCAAGCGCCAGGTCGCGGATGTCGAAGCGTTCCGCCGCGACGAGGGGCTGGTGCTGACCGGGATCGACTATCGCGCGGTACCGGGGCTGTCCAACGAGGCGCGCAACCGGCTCGAGAGAGCGCAACCGCGCACGGTGGGGCAGGCGGGCCGGCTCGACGGCCTGACACCGGCCGCGCTCGGCATTCTGGCCGCCTATCTCCGCCGCGAAGCGCGGAAGAAGGATGCCGCCGGCGTCGCGTGAAAGTGTTTCACGTGAAACGCCCGGACAGGTGAGAGCTGTTTCAGCCTTGCCGACGTATTCTGATTATTCATGCCATTGAACATTTCAGCGAAAGGACGTGGATGGCCGGGTCAAGCCCGGTCATGACGACGGAAAATCCTGAGCGGTCATGCCAACCGCATCACCCGGCCTGCTCCCTCTCCCGCTTGCGGGGGAGGGTTGGGGAGGGGGAAGGCGGTGAGCGAAAGCCGTCATTGGGTCATTGGCCGGGTTTGCCAGAAGCGCCCCCTCTCTGTCTCTCCCACCGCAAGCGGGAGAGAGGACCAACCCGCGAACGCTTTGCTTCGGGGCTGATTGCTTCGTCGCTTGCGCTCCCCGCAATGACGCGGAATAAACCTTGATCCCCTATCGGCCGCGCTACGATCAGATGCGTCGAATCGCTCTCTCGGATTCCTGGAAAGCCCTGTCCCGTCATGGCGAAAATAAATCCTCCCATCGCGATCGCCGATCTCGCCGCCGACAAGGCTGCCGCGCTCGCTCTCGCCCCCGTTTCACGTGAAACGGAAGCGCGGCTGGATCGCTATGTCGAACTGCTGCTGCAATGGCAGGCGACCACCAATCTGGTCGCGCCCTCGACCCTGCCGCAGCTCTGGACCCGCCACATCGCCGATTCGCTGCAGCTTCTCGATCTTGCGCCGAACGCGACACGCTGGGCCGATTTCGGCAGCGGCGGCGGATTCCCTGGCGTGGCGCTGGCCTGCGCGCTGGTCGAGCGCGGCGGGCGGGTGGACCTGGTTGAGCGCATCGCTAAGAAGGCGGCCTTTCTGCGCGAGGCGCTGCGTGTGACTGGCGCCAGCGGCGAGGTTTATCCTAAGGACATCGGGGATTATGTGGATAGCTCGCAGCAAGCACCCGATTGCGTCACCGCGCGGGCGCTGGCTCCGTTACACCTGCTACTGAGCTACGTCGAACCCCTGGTGCGGCAAGGCGCGAAAGCGCTGCTGCTCAAGGGCCAAGATGTAGAGTCAGAATTGACGGAAGCTACTAAATATTGGAAAATTGAGCCGATCTTGCATCGGAGCCGCAGCGGCGGCGAGGGCTGGATCGTCGAGGTCAATCACATCGAGGCGGTGGCGCCGCATTGATGTTGCAGCGCAATCTGGCGTACCGATGACAGTGATGGACGAGACTTATCAAGGGTTTGGGAGTGATGCGACGATGCCGCTCGGACATCCGCGGATCATTTCGCTGGCCAACCAGAAGGGCGGCGTCGGCAAGACCACCACGGCGATCAACCTCGGCACGGCACTGGCGGCCATCGGCGAGCGGGTGCTGATCGTCGATCTCGATCCGCAGGGCAACGCCTCCACCGGCCTCGGCATCGACCGCCGCGACCGTCGCGCCTCGACCTACGACGTGCTGACCGGCGACGTCTCGCTGCGCGAGTCGGTGGTGCCGACCGCGGTGCCGCGGCTCCACATCGCACCCTCCACCATGGACCTCTCCGGGCTCGAACTCGAACTCGGCCACACCCGCGACCGCGCCTTCCGGCTGCGCAACGCCATCGAGGCGCTCAACGCCAACGTCTCGCCCGAGGCCGACTTCACCTATGTGCTGATCGATTGTCCGCCGTCGCTGAACCTGCTCACCGTCAACGCGATGGCGGCGTCGGACGCGATCCTGGTGCCGTTGCAGTGCGAGTTCTTCGCGCTCGAAGGTCTGTCGCAACTGTTGCAGACGGTGGAGCAGGTGCGCTCCACGCTCAATCCGGAGTTGTCGATCCACGGCATCGTGCTGACGATGTACGACTCGCGCAACAACCTGTCGAACCAGGTGGTCGCCGACGTGCGGCAGTTCATGGGCAAGAAGGTCTACGAGACCATGATCCCGCGCAATGTCCGTATCTCGGAAGCGCCGTCCTACGGCAAACCGGTGCTGGTCTACGATCTCAAATGCGCCGGCAGCGAAGCTTACTTGCGACTGGCGACGGAAGTGATCCAGCGCGAGCGCGAGTTGCGCACGGCGGGGTGAGACGTTGACCCGTCATCCTTCGAGGGCGCAAGAGCGCGCACCTCAGGATGACGACACAGGGCACTGCGTCATCCTGAGGCGCGAGGCGTTCTTCCCGCCGAGCCTCGAAGGATGATCGAGACACAACGTCTCTGAAGAGTTCGATGGAGTATCACGCGTGAATCCAAGGGAGCTGGCGATGGCCGAAGAAACCCGTTCGCGACTGGGCCGCGGTCTCGCAAGTCTGATCGGCGATGTCGGCGGCGAAGCCGCGCATGTCGAGCGGCCGCGCGCGCAGCGCAAGGTGCCGATCGAATTCATCAAGGCCAATCCGCGCAACCCGCGCCGCACGTTTGCCGAAGCCGAACTCACCGAGCTCGCGGATTCGATCAAACAGCGCGGCGTGATCCAGCCGATCGTGGTGCGCGCGGTGAAAGGCGCCAACGATCGCTTCGAGATCATCGCCGGCGAACGGCGCTGGCGCGCGGCACAGCTCGCGGGCCTGCATGACGTGCCGATCGTTCCTGTCGAAGTGAGCGACGGCGAGGCGCTGGAAATCGCCATCGTCGAGAACGTGCAGCGCGCCGATCTCAACGCGATGGAAGAAGCGCTCGGCTATCACGCGCTCGCCAATGAATTCAAGCACGGCGCCGACGATATCGCGAAGCTGGTCGGCAAGAGCCGCAGCCATGTCGCCAACATGATGCGGCTGACGAAACTGCCGAAGGATGTGCAGGAACTGATCTCGTCGGGCCAACTGTCGGCCGGTCACGCGCGCGCGCTGATCAATGTGCCCGATGCTTCAAGCGCTGCGAAGCGCGTGGTGGCGGAAGGCCTCAGCGTGCGGCAGACCGAGGCGTTGGCGCACGAACAGGGTGCGCCCGAGCGCAAGAGCATGAAGCCGCGCAGCGCGGCGGCGTCGCCGAAAGACACCGATACGCTGGCGCTGGAAAAGCGCGTCAGCGATGCGCTCGGCCTGAAGGTGACGGTGACGCATCGCGACCCTGGCGGCACCGTGCAGATCAGTTACGGCGATCTCGATCAACTCGACGAAGTGATGCGCCGGCTCGGGGCGTGAGGTGAGGCGAACGCCTCTCAACCGTCATGCCCGGCCTTGTGCCGGGCATCCACGTCTTCTCTTCCGCTACCGATTTACACGAAAGACGTGGATGGCCGGGACATAGGCGAGCAAAGCGACGCCGTTCTTCGAACGGCTATGCCCGGCCATGACGAAGGAAAGTCAGTGCAAATCAATTGACGCTGATGGCGTCAGACTCATCCCCTCCGCCTTGCGTTCGCCGCAATCGCCAGCAGGGCGCGTTGCGCGATGGCGGCGGCGAGCGACGCCTGCTTGCGCGAGTCGAGGGCGGCGGCGGCCAGTTGTTCGATCACGCCGCTCAGCCGCGCGGCGTTGAAATAGCGCAGCGCGGTTTCGACGCTGCCCTTGCGCGAGAAATGCAGTCGCGGAAAGGCGCTCTCGGCTGAGGCGCCTTCGTCCATCGCGAGACTTGCCTTGTGCAGCGCCGCCGCGTGGCGTTGTGCGGCCGAGATGATGACGCCGGGATAGGTGCCGGCCGCCATCGCCTTGCCGAACTCGCTTTCGACCTTCGCCGCGTTGCCGGCGAAGGCAGCATCGACGATGGGATCGAGCTTCAGATCGGACGCGTCCGAGATTACTGCCGCGACGTCGTCGAGCGTCACCTCGCGCGCGCCGTGCGCATAAAGCGTGAGCTTGCGTAATTCGTTGCGCGAGGTCTGGCGGTCGCCGCCGAGCGAAGCCGTCAGCGTGGCGCGGGCATCGGGCGCGATGCGCAGGTTCGCCGCGCGCATCTCGTCGTCGATCAGCTTGGCGAGGTCGCGTTCGGTGTCGGGATAGCAGGCGATCGCCACCGCGTTCTTCGCGCGCTCGCAGGCCTTGCGCAGCGGCGATTCGGGACGCAACTCGCCGGCTTCGATGACGATGCAGCAGTCTTTCAGCGTCATCTCCGCCAGCGTCTCGACGCCGCCGGCGAAGCTGCGGCCGCCGGCCTTGACGCGGATCGCGCGGCGGCCGCCGAACAGCGGCACCGTCATCGCCTCGTCGACGAGACGCGAAGGTTCGCCCGCAAGGTCGTCGCCGTCAAGCCTTACCAGCGAGAACGGATCGTTGGGATCGTCGACGGATGATGCGATCAGCGCGTCGGCGCGCTCGCGCACCAGGCCGGCGTCGGCGCCATACAGCAGCACGATCGGCCGCGCCGGATCGGGTTTTGCGAGATAGCTGTCGATGTCCCTGCCGCGCAGCGCGACCATGCGGATCCTCAAATCAGCGAATGAGACGAATGCTTATCGATATTTTCTCGGCGTCATCCTGAGGTGCGCGCCGCGAATGTGGCGAGCCTCGAAGGATGGTGTCGCTAGAGGCAGCCATCCTTCGAGGCCAGGGCTACGCCCTCGCACCTCAGGATGACGACCTTGCCTCAAATCCCGGCGGAGAAGAACGACCCCAGCCGGGTGTTCAGCTTCTCGGCGATCTCCTGCGCGGCGCGATCCTCGGCATCGCGGAAGGCGCGGGCACGGGCGAACCGCTGATACGAGCCCGGAATATCGTAGGACGTGGTCGCGAACGTCGTTCCGTTCATCACGGCCTTGCCGGTGGCGATGTCGACCAGCTTGTAACTGACGTTCAGGTTGTAACCCTCGGTCGACGGCAACGCCGTCGCCGGATTGAGCAGCAGCGACGACCGGCTGTAGGACAGCCGCATCTCCAGACGGTGAGTCGGCGGCAGGCCGGTGGCGTTGCCGTACAGCTTGAACGCCAGCGCGTTGCGGATTTCGACGCCAAGCCGGGCCTCGCGCGAAGCCGTCGGCGCGTTCACCGGCGCCAGTTCCACGCCCATCAGCTTTTCGCGCAATGCCGGAGTTCCGTCCTTGCGCTCGGCATACATCGGCTGGAAGCAGCCGGCCGTCAGCGCCGCCAGTGCGGCAATCACGGCCAGCCGGGCGGCGATGCGCGTCTTAAACCACGACATTCACGATCCTTTGCGGAACCACGATGATTTTGCGAACCGGTTTGTCCCCCAGCGACTGCTTTACCGCATCGAGCGCCAAAGCGGCAGCCTCTATTTCGGGATTTTGCGCGTCGCGCGGCACGGTGACTTCGCCGCGTTTCTTGCCGTTGACCTGCACGGGCAGGGTAATGCTGTCCTCGACCAGCAGCTCCGGCTCGACCCTGGGCCACGCGGCGTTGGAGACCAGTCCCTGCTGTCCCAGTGCCCGCCAGCATTCTTCGGCCAAGTGCGGCATCATCGGGGCGAACAGCTGCACCAGAATGGCGGCAGCCTCACGGATCGCCCAGGCGGTGTCGGGCGCGACTGCGGTGGCCCCGGATTTGGCCAACGGGGCGAGGGCATCGCTGAAGTTGTTGGCGAATTCGCGGATCTGCGCCAGACAGACGTTGAAATGCAGTTTCTCGACGCCGGTGGAGACCTTGTCGAGCGCACCGTGGGCGGCCTTGCGGATCGCCAGCGCCTCGGCACCGAACGCCGCCGGCTTTGCTGTCGGAGCCTCTGCCATCGGAGATTTGGCCGCGATGGCCGCGGCGTCGTTGACCAGCCGCCACAGCTTCTGCACGAAGCGCGAGGCGCCCTGCACCCGTTCCTCGCTCCAGATCACGTCGCGGTCCGGCGGCGAATCCGACAGCATGAACCAGCGTGCGGTGTCGGCGCCGTAGGTCGAGATGATGTCGTCGGGATCGACGGTGTTGCGCTTCGACTTCGACATCTTCTCGATCGAGCCGATCTCGACCGGTTCGCCGGTGGTGAGCAGCGTGGCGCGGCGGGCGTCGCCGTCGATCTCGATCTTCACCTCGGCAGGCGAGGCAAACGTGCCGTCGGCCTTGCGGTAGATCTCGTGCACCACCATGCCCTGGGTGAACATGCCCTTGAACGGCTCGTCGAGGCCGACATGGCCGGTGGCCTTCATGGCGCGGGTGAAGAAGCGCGAATAGAGCAGGTGCAGAATCGCGTGCTCGACGCCGCCGATATACTGGTCCACCGGCAGCATGCGATCGACCACCGCGCGGGTGGTCGGGGCGGTTTCGTTCCACGGATCGGTGAACCGGGCGAAGTACCAGGACGAATCGACGAAGGTGTCCATGGTGTCGGTTTCGCGTCGCGCCTCAGTGCCGCATTGCGGACACTTGACGTGCTTCCAGGTCGGATGATGGTCGAGTGCGTTGCCCGGCTTGTCGAACGAGACATCGTTCGGCAGCGCCACCGGCAGGTCCCGCTGCGGCACCGGCACCACGTCGCATGTCGGGCAGTGGATGATCGGGATCGGGCAGCCCCAGTAGCGCTGCCGCGAGATGCCCCAGTCGCGCAGGCGATAGTTGACCTCGCGGCGGCCCCAGCCGTCGCGCACGAAGATGTCGAGCGAGCGCTTCATCGCCTCTTCGCATGTCATGATGCCCGGTTCGCCGACCCACCGCACATACTGCACGGTGTCGGTCTTGGCGGGCGTGAAGGCGACATCCTTGACGCGCTCGTCGCTGCCGAGCGGCACGAACACGTCGATGACGTCGATGCCGTACTTGCGGGCGAAGTCGAGGTCGCGCTGGTCATGCGCCGGACAGCCGATGATGGCGCCGGTGCCGTAATCCATCAGCACGAAATTGGCGATGTAGAGCGGCAGATGCCAGTTCGGATCGGCCGGATGCGCCGCCTTGATGCCGGTGTCGAAACCGAGCTTCTCGGCGGTGTCGATCTCGGCCTGCGAGGTGCCGATGCGATGACATTCGGCAATGAAGGCCGCGACCTTCGGGTCCTTCTCCGCCAGCGCCTTGGCCAGCGGGTGATCCGGCGAGACAGCGGCGAAGGTCGGACCGTACATGGTGTCCGGCCGCGTCGTGAATACCGGCAGCTTCTCGAAACCCTTCGGCGCGCCGACCAGACCGAACTCGAAATGCAGGCCCTCGGATTTGCCGATCCAGTTGCGCTGCATCAGCCGCACCTTGTCGGGCCAGCGATCGAGGGTGTCGAGCGCGTCGAGCAGGTCCTGCGAGTACTTCGTGATCTTGAAGACCCACTGGTTCATCTCGCGCTGTTCGACCACCGCGCCGGAGCGCCAGCCGCGGCCGTCGATCACCTGCTCGTTGGCGAGCACGGTCATGTCGACCGGGTCCCAGTTGACCTTGCGCTTCTCGCGCTCCACCAGCCCGGTCTTCAGGAAGTCGAGGAACATCTTCTGCTGGTGCTTGTAGTAGGAGGGATCGCAGGTCGCGATCTCGCGGCTCCAGTCCAGCGACAGCCCCATGGTCTGGAGCTGTTTCTTCATGGCTTCGATATTGGCGTAGGTCCACTTCGCCGGATCGGTCTTGTTCTGGATCGCGGCATTTTCCGCCGGCAGGCCGAAGGCGTCCCAGCCCATCGGATGCAGCACGTTGAAGCCCTTGGCGCGCATGGTGCGCGCCACTACGTCCCCCATGGTGTAGTTGCGGACGTGGCCCATGTGGATGCGCCCGGACGGGTAGGGGAACATCTCCAGCACGTAGTATTTCGGCCGCGGATCGTCGTTCTTCGTGGTGAAGATCGCCTGTTCGTCCCAGATTTTCTGCCAGCGCGGTTCGCACTCGCGGGCGTTGTAGCGTTCGTTGCTCATTTGAATCGGAAATTGACCGGGTGTTGGATCGCGACCGGCGCGATCGGGAGTGGAGCGCAGACTTGAGGCAAGCCGATATCGGCCTTGGCCACGGTCACGCGGAAAGCGCGTCACTATAGCGGTTTCGCGCCAAGTGGAAACCGGTCCGCGCAAAGAAAACGCGTCCGGAAAGGCCGGTTTCGGCGACAAAAGACCGCGCCGGGTCAAGGTTTTAGGTGGAGGGCGCGGACGTCGACCGCCCTCAGCCCGCCAGCGAGATGCGTTCCGGCGGCGGTTCGTGCCGGCCGTGCTGGATCACGCAGTCGCGGCCGGCGGCCTTGGCGGCATAAAGCGCGGCATCGGCGGCCTCGATCAGGTCGTCGGGACGCATTGTCGCGTTCGGCCGGGTGACCGCCACGCCGACGCTGAGGGTGACGCTTTGGGTGTCGCTGCCGCGGTGGGGAATCGCCAGGTCGCGCACCGCGTCGCGGATCATCTCGCCGGTCGCCAGCGCGCGGGCGATGTCGGTGTCCGGCAACAGCACGCAGAATTCCTCGCCGCCGTAACGCGCGGCGAAACCGGCGGTCTCGGCCGAAATGGCGGCCAGCGTCTCGCCGAGCCGGGCGAGGCAGGCATCGCCTTCGAGATGGCCGTAGTTATCGTTGAAAAGTTTGAAGTGATCGACATCGACCATCAGCAGCGCCAGTTCGGTGCCGGTCTGATCGGCCTTGTGCCATTCGAAATCGAGCCGGTTCTGGAAGCCGCGCCGGTTGGCGAGCCCGGACACCGTATCGATAGAAGCGATCACGCTGAGGCGATTGTTGCTGGCCAGCAAATCGCGCTCGCGGCCGGCGAGTTGCACCGCCATGGTATTGAAGGCGCGCGCCAGCGGCACGAATTCGGTCGGAAGCTCGTGACGCGCCGCGCGCACGTCGCGGTCGCCGCGCCCGAGTTGCTGGACCGTTCGGGTCAGTATCTGGATCGGCCGCATGATCAGGCCCTCGACCACCAGCAGCGCGCCGAGCAGCACCACAAGGCAGACGAAGGCCAGTTCGATATAGGCGATACGGATGTCGCGGTTGATGCCGGCGGTGACCATGGCTTCGTCGATGCTGACGATCAGCCGCGCATTGCTGCCCGGCAGACGCGCGAAGGACACCGTGCGCTTGCTCTCGTTGGGCACGCGATGGGTGAAGGTGCCGTTCTGATGGCCCGAGGAAATTTCATGCTGGACGATGGCCGCGAGCAGCGTCTTGTCGGTCAGCGGATGAGCCAGCATGCTGGCGAGATCGTCGGGGGCCGCCAGCACCACGCCGTTGCCGTCGATCAGGAGCGCGGTGACGCCGGGACGGCCGCCGAGTTCGTTCATCGCCGAGGACATCCAGCGCAGGTTGACGGCAGCGATGATGACGGCGCCGGTGCGGCCGTTGGTTGCCTTCAACGGATAGGCGGCCATGATGGTCGGTTGATAGGTGGCACGGCTGAAGATGTAGTCGCTCAGCACCAGCGCGCGCGACGCCAGCGCTTTCTTCAGGTACTGGCGGTCGCTGAGATCGAGGCCGGTCATGCCGGGCAGCGTCGAACATTCGATGCGGCCGGTGCGGTCGACCACCGACAGGCTGCGAATCCACGGCAGGTCGACGCGGAAGCTGGCGCGCATCACCATGCAGGGCTGGCTCACCTCGGTGCCCAGCGCGTAGATGTAGGACGACGATTTCAGCACCGCCTCGACCGACGAGATCACCTGACGCTGGGCATCGACGGTGTGATCGGCCAGCGTCTTGTATTCGTTGGAGATCGCCGCGATCTGCTTGGTCCGCGCATCCTCCAGCGAACGGGCGCGCTCGAACATCAGCGGAACCACCAGAATCAACGCAAGCAGCACCAGTCGGCCACGAATGCCGAAAAGCCGCTTGAGTTTCATTTTACGGCGGTTGTAACTGTTGCGCGACATCGCCTGCCCTTGCCTGCCTGTTTCCTAGCAGCAACGGCTCAAGGAGCCTTTTCCCTCTTTCTTAAAATTTGAACGATGACGTTGAATCCCGGAGTTTACCCCGCATCATGATGCCGCCGCCTGACTCTTTGTTAAGCCCGTCTTCACCATCCGGACTGGATGCGGTGGAGCATGAGATCGCGCGTGCCTGTCGCGATGCGCGGCGCGACCGCGCGAGCGTCACGCTGATCGCGGTGTCGAAGACCTTCGACGCCGAGGCGATCAAGCCAGCGATCGCGGCGGGCCAGCGCGTGTTCGGCGAAAACCGCGTGCAGGAAGCGAAGGGGAAGTGGCCGGAGCTGATGATTGCTGCGCCCGGCATCGCGCTGCATCTGATCGGGCCGCTGCAATCCAACAAGGTCAAGGAAGCAGTGGCGCTGTTCGACGCCATCCATTCGGTCGACCGGACCAGTTTGTGCGAGGCGCTGGCCAAGGAGTTTGCACGTCAGCCGCGCCGTCCCGAATTGTTCGTGCAGATTAATACGGGCGAGGAGCCACAGAAGGCGGGCGTCGCGCCGACCGAGGCGGATGCTTTCATCGCGCGCTGCCGCGACAGCTACGGTCTGACGATTTCCGGGCTGATGTGCATTCCGCCGGCGGATGAAGCGCCCGCGCCGCACTTCGCGCTGACGGCGAAGATCGCCGCGCGCAACGGGTTGTCGAAATTGTCGATGGGGATGAGCGCCGATTTCGCCACCGCGATCGCCTTCGGCGCGACCCATGTGCGCGTCGGCTCGGCGATCTTCGGCACGCGAACCAAACCACTTTGAGAGAGGTGCATATGACCGGCCATATCGATCCGACCAAGGAGATCTTCGCGCAGTTTCGCGACAACAATCGTCCCGGCCCGATCCACATGCTCAATCTGGTGCTGTTGCATGACGAGGCACGTTATCCCGACGGCCGCAAGGCGAGCGGTGCGGAAGCCTATGCGGCTTACGGCCGCGAGAGCGGGCCGGTGTTTTCCAAGCTCGGCGGCAGAATCGTCTGGCGCGGTGCGTTCGAACTGATGCTGATCGGTCCGCAGGAGGAGCGCTGGGATCACTGCTTCATCGCCGAATATCCGTCGGTGGAAGCGTTCGTCAGCATGATCCGCGATCCGGTCTATCGCGAGGCGGTGAAGCACCGTCAGGCAGCAGTAAAGGACTCGCGCCTCATTCGTCTCAAGCCGCAGGATGGCGGCGAGGGATTTGGGGAGTAGGGCGTCGGTTTCTCTCACCCGATCACGATTTTCGTGCGCGGGCCGATCCGCGCCAGCAGCCGCAGCATCATCGGGCGGGTCATGGCGACGCAGCCGGCGGTGGGGCCGAAATTGTCGCGCGCCAGATGCAGGAACACCGCGCTGCCGCGGTTGGTAACGCGCGGTCGGGTGTTGTGGTCGATTTCAATGATGAAATCGTAGAGATGATCGGCGCGCTTGAGCCGGTCGCCGGCCTCATCGGGCGCGCGCCGCACCGCCTGGTTGTAGTGGCGATCGGTGGGGTCTTCGCACCACGCGTCCTGCATGGTGATGCGGCGGATCGGAAGATGCGTGCGCGGGCGCGGCCAGCGGTCCGCCCGCCACCACAGCCGCCGCGGATGGAAGGTGCCGCGCGGTGTCGCGCCGTCACCCTCGAACTTGTTGGCGCGGATGCCGCCGCGCCCGAGCGCCACCGGCACAGCCTGCTCGCCCGCGATCAGCCAGCCGCGGGTCGGGCGGCCGGCGCTGGCGCGCACGCGCAGCATGGCCAGTGGCCGGTCGCTCCCATAAGGCGTTGACAAATATTGTCTTTTCATTCGGATGGATCTCCGCGCCGCCCGGCAAGGGCGCCGACTTTAGAAATATGTCACGAGAAAACGAGATTGATTGCCAATTGGTAACTGGTTCCTAGCCCGGATCGACCCTATCTGTGATCCGTGATGTCATGCGCGTTGCACGCGCGACTGCCGTTCGAAGGACCGCCAACGATGGCCAATGCCCGTAAAATCCTGATCGTGGATGACGACAACGATTTGCGCGACGCGCTGGTCGAGCAATTGTCGCTGCACGAGGAATTCGAGGCTTCCGCGGTGGAGACCGGCGCCAAGGGCGCATCCGCCGCGAAAACGCATTCACCCGATCTGGTGCTGATGGATGTCGGATTGCCGGATACCGATGGCCGCGAAGTGGTGCGCTCGCTGCGCAAGGGCGGCTTCAAGGCGCCGATCATCATGCTGACCGGTCACGATACCGATTCCGATACCATCCTCGGCCTCGAGTCCGGCGCCAACGACTACGTGGTGAAGCCGTTCCGGTTTGCCGTGCTGCTTGCCCGCATCCGCGCGCAACTGCGCCAGCACGAAGCCAGCGAGGACGCGGTGTTTTCAGTCGGGCCGTACAGTTTCCGGCCCGGCTCCAAGATGCTGACCAACGGCAACGGCAAGAAGGTGCGGTTGACCGAGAAGGAAACCGCGATCCTTCGTTTCCTCTATCGCGCCGGACAGGCGCCGGTGTCGCGCGACACGCTGTTGCAGGAAGTCTGGGGTTATAACTCCGGCGTCACCACCCACACGCTGGAAACCCACATCTACCGCCTGCGGCAGAAGATCGAGCAGGACGCCGCGAGCCCGGAAATCCTGGTGACGGAAGCCGGTGGCTACAAGCTGGTGCCGTGATACGTTTGGTGCAACGATTCGTTAATACTTAGATCCGCGCGCCCGCTTATCCGGACCCTCATGTCCATTGAAGACGATGTTGCCCTGCTCGACCGCGTCCCGACGTTTCACCTGTTGGGCAACGCGGCGATCCGCGTTCTGGCGATCGGCTCGGAGCAGCAGGAGTTCGCCAGCGGCTCGGTGCTGTTTCGCGCCGGCGATGCATCCGATTGCGGTTATGTCGTGCAGCGCGGTTCGTTCCACCTGAGCTTTCCCGGCGGCGGCAAGGATAACGGCAAGGGCGACATCCTGGCCGGGCCCGGCGCGCTGATCGGCGAACTGGCGCTGATCGTGCCGATGGCGCGGCCTGCCACCGCCACCGCGCGGGAATATGCGTCGGTCATTCGGATCACTCGCACGCTGTTCCAGCGGGTGCTCGACAGCGAGCCGGATGGCGCGCGGCGACTGCGCGACGAATTCGCGCTGCGCACCAGCCAGACCGCCAGCGATCTGGTGCTGGTCGGTAGCCGGCTGACGACCTGACCCGTCGTTCCGCCCGGCCTTTCAGCTCAAAGACCGGCCTTTTGCCCACAACCTCATCGACGACAATCGGCTGCTGAAAATTTAAGCAGTAGCGGCTAGGCATTGTGCGCCGTGATGGCACCGCAGCGCGCTCGTTCGCTGGTCTCACTAAAAACTCCCGTATTTTCAATCTGTTATCACGTTCGATCGAGCTGGCACGGCTCTTGATTAAGAGCCGGTGACGGAACGCGCGGCGATTGCCGAACCGCGCGGGGCCGGCCGACCGACGGCATGGGGCCGGTCGGCGCCGGAGCAATGCGGGGAAAGATCGAATGAAAATCGTCATGGCGATCATCAAGCCATTCAAGCTCGACGAGGTGCGGGATGCCCTGACCTCGCTCGGCATCCACGGACTGACGGTGACCGAGGTGCGGGGTTACGGCCGCCAGAAGGGCCACACCGAAATCTATCGCGGCGCCGAATACGCGGTGAGCTTCCTGCCCAAGGTCAAGATCGAGGTGGCGATCCCGAGCGATCAGGTCGAGCGGGCCATCGGCGCCATCGTCAGCGCCGCCAAGACCGGCCAGATCGGCGACGGCAAGATCTTCGTCCTGTCGCTCGAGCACGCGGTGCGCATCCGCACCGGCGAAGCCGATGTCGACGCCCTCTGAGTCCCTCGCCCGCATTCATTTTCTTTCAGGAGTAAAATTCATGACGTTCGCTTATCCCGTTCGTGCGGGACTCATCGGTACCGCCATTGGCCTCGCCGCAACCGCCGGATTCGCCGACATGGCGCTGGCGCAGGCCACGGCCGCCGCGCCCGCCGTCGCCGACAAGGGCGACACCGCCTGGATGCTGACCTCGACGCTCCTGGTGCTGCTGATGATCGTGCCGGGCCTCGCGCTGTTCTACGGCGGCCTGGTGCGCTCCAAGAACATGCTCTCCGTGCTCACACAGGTGCTGGCGGTGGCATGTCTGTCGATGCTGATGTGGGTGGCGATCGGCTACAGCCTCGCCTTCACCGAAGGCTCGCCCTTCATCGGCGGCTTTGCCAAGGCGTTCCTCAGCGGCGTCGCCAAGGACACCGTCAACAGCGGCGGCACGATTCCCGAATACGTGTTCTTCGCCTTCCAGATGACGTTCGCGTCGATCACGCCGGCGCTGGCGCTCGGTGCCTTCGCGGAGCGCACCAAGTTCTCCGTGACGCTGCTGTTCGCGCTGCTGTGGGGCATCCTCGTCTACTATCCGATCGCGCACATGGTCTGGCAGAGCGACGGCTACCTGATGAAGCTCGGCGCGCTCGATTTCGCCGGCGGCACCGTGGTGCACATCAATGCCGGCATCGCGGGCCTCGTCGGCGCGCTGATCGTCGGCAAGCGGGTCGGATTCGGCAAGGATCTGATGGCGCCGCATTCGCTGACACTGACCTTCACCGGCGGCGCGCTGCTATGGATCGGCTGGTTCGGCTTCAACGCCGGCTCAGCGCTTGCCGCCAACGACGTTGCCGCGCTGGCGCTGGTCAACACGCTGCTCGCCACCGCCGCAGCAGCGCTGTCGTGGATGTTCGTGGAGTGGGCGGCCAAGGGCAAGGCGTCGTTGCTCGGCACCGTGTCCGGCGTCATCGCCGGTCTGGTGGCGATCACACCGGCGGCGGGTCTGGTCGGCCCGATCGGCGGCATCGTGCTCGGCCTCGTCGGCGGCGCGGTGTCGTTCTTCTTCTGCACCACGGTAAAGAACGCCTTCGGCTATGACGACACCGCCGACGTGTTCGGCGTGCACGGCGTCGCCGGCATCGTCGGCTCGATCGGTACCGGCGTGTTTGTCAGCGCCTCGCTCGGCGGCGTCGGCGTCGAGAACTACGACATGGCCACGCAGGTCTGGAATCAGATTGTCGCGGTGATCATCGCCGTCGTCTGGTGCGGCGTGATCTCGGCGCTGATTTTCAAGGTGCTCGATCTCACCATCGGCCTGCGGCCCGCGACCGATGCCGAGCGCGAAGGCCTCGACATCACCGACCACGGCGAGCGCGCTTACAATATGTGAACCGATAGCGGCGCGAAGCAACGCGCGCCGCAACTGGCCGGGATTTTCTTCCTCCCAAGTTGGCCCGGTCGCGAAGGGCTCCGGTGAAAGCCGGAGCCTTTCGTTTTGCAGTGATGCATTTCTTGCGTGCCGATTGGTTTCCACTCCGCACGACAACGGGATAGGTTTCCGTGTCGCAAGTGCGCGGACGGAGGAACGATGCAGTTTCATCTTGACGGATTCCGGCCCGGCGATCCGGCGATCGCGCCTGCCGCCGCACGCAAGGACACGCCGCCCGATCACGTCGATGTGCTGATCGTCGGCTGCGGCCCCGCCGGGCTGACGCTGGCGGCGCAGCTTGCGGCCTTTCCCGACATCGCCACCATGATTGTCGAAAGCAAGGACGGCCCGCTGCAAGTCGGGCAAGCCGACGGCATCGCCTGCCGCACCATGGAGATGTTCGAGGCGTTCGGGTTCAGCGAGCGCGTCAAGAAGGAGTCCTACTGGGTCAACGAGGTGGCGTTCTGGAAGCCGGACGCCGCCGATCCCTCGCGCATCGTACGCAGCGGCCGCGTGCAGGACGTCGAGGATGGGCTGTCGGAAATGCCGCACGTCATCCTCAATCAGGCGCGCGTGCATGATTTTCTGCTGGAAACGATGCGGCATGCGCCGTCGCGGCTGGAGCCGGTCTATCGACGCCGCTTCATTGGGCTCGCGATGGCGGGTTCAAGCGCGACCCATCCTGTGGCCGCGCGGCTCGAGCGCCTCGATGCCGGCCATGAAGGCGAGATCGAGACCGTGCATGCGCGTTACGTCGTCGGCTGCGACGGCGCGCGCAGCAGCGTGCGGCAGGCGATCGGCCGCGCACTCACCGGCGATTCCGCCAATCAGGCCTGGGGCGTGATGGACGTGCTGGCGGTGACCGACTTTCCCGACGTGCGGCTGAAGGCGGCGATTCATTCGGCCAACGACGGCAGCATGCTGATCATTCCGCGCGAGGGCGGCTATCTGGTTCGGCTCTACATCGAACTCGACAAGCTTGCGGAAGGCGAACGCGTCGCCAGCAAAGCCATCACCGCGGAGCATCTGGTCAAGGCAGCGCAACGCATCTTTCGTCCCTATACGCTCGACGTGAGGGAGGTGGCGTGGTGGTCGGTCTACGAGATCGGGCAGCGGCTGTGCGATCGCTTCGACAACGCGACCGATGATTCAACGCATCCATCGGTGTTCATCGCGGGCGATGCCTGCCACACCCATAGTCCGAAAGCCGGGCAGGGCATGAACGTCTCGATGCAGGACGGCTTCAATCTCGGCTGGAAACTCGCGGCCGTGCTTCGCGGGCAATCGTCGCCGGCGATCCTGCACACTTATTCCGACGAGCGGCGCGCGCTGGCGAAGGAGCTGATCGACTTCGACCGCGCCTTCGCGAAAATGTTCAGCGCGCGGCCGAAGGAGTCCGGCGCGGGCGACGAGGACGGCATCGATCCGGCGGAGTTTCAAACATACTTCGTCAAGCAGGGTCGCTTCACCGCCGGCACCGCCGTGCATTACGCGCCGTCGCTGATCACCGCCGCGCCGGTACATCAACAGCTCGCGACCGGCTTCACGGTCGGGATGCGGTTTCACTCCGCGCCGGTGATCCGGCTCGCCGACGCCAAGCCCCTGCATCTCGGCCATGTCGCGAAAGCGGACGGCCGCTGGCGATTGTTTCTGTTCGCCGATGACAGGATGCCGGACGATCCGTCATCGCGGCTGCGCGCGCTGTGCGAATGGCTGGCGCAATCCGACGCCTCGCCGCTGCGGGCTTATGCGTCGGCGGATGCCGACATCGATTCGGTGATCGATGCGCGCGCGGTGTTGCAGCAAGGTCACCGCGATCTCGTGTTCGATGCGCTGCCGCCGCTGCTGCGGCCGTGCAAGGGACGCTTCGAACTGATCGATTATGAAAAGGCATTCTGCCCGGACCTGAAGAATGGTCCCGACATTTTCGACGCGCGCGGTATCGCCCGCGCGAAGGGGTGCATCGTGGTGGTCCGCCCGGACCAGTACGTCGCCAACGTACTGCCGCTCGATGCGCACAACGATCTCGCGGCGTTCTTCGATGCATTCATGCTGCGGAGCGCGGGCTAGATCGTATTTGGAGCAAAATGCAGCCTCTTCTCGTCATTGCGAGTGAAACGAAACAATCCCGTCTTTTCCTGAAGAGGGCATGATCTCGTCCAAACCGGCTCCACTTTCTGGGATCATGCCGATGGTTAATCGCGTCTTAACCTCGGCATCCCTATGTTAGGCATCCGTTTCTGCCCGGCCCAGGGATGCTGAACAATGCGGCCGGGTTCCGTGAAAGTGCTGGCATTTCAAGATGGTGATCCCCGCGACATCCGCTGCGGCGCAGTCGGCTTCCGGCCCTGTCGGTGGCCAACGCTCGCCTTTTGCGCGGCTGGCCGAACTGCTGGCGCCGCATGAGCCGGGAAAGCCGCTGATCGCGATGTCGCTGGGCGAGCCGCAGCATCCGATTCCGCCCTTTGTCGGATCGATTTTAGCCCAGTATATCAATGATTTCGGCCGCTACCCCATCGCCAAGGGGATTCTGCCGTTCCGCACGGCGGCGGCCAACTGGCTGGACCGGCGCTATGCGCTCGCGCACCCGGTCGATCCGGAAACCGAGGTCTTGGTGCTCAACGGCAGCCGCGAGGGATTGTTCTTCGCCGCGATCACTGCCGCCCGCTTCGTCGGGCCACGGCAGGGAGTGCCCGCGATCCTGCTGCCGAATCCGTTCTATCCGGCCTATGCCGCCGGCAGTCAGGCGGCCGGCTGCGAGCCGATTTTCCTGCCGACCACCCGCGACAACGGCTTTCTGCCCGATCTCGATGCGCTCGATCCGGCGACGCTGGCGCGCACGGTCGCGATCTACATCGCTTCGCCCGCCAATCCGCAGGGATCGGTGGCTTCGCGCGCTTACTGCGATCGGCTGGTGGCGCTGGCGCGGCAGTATGGCTTCATGATCCTCGCCGACGAGTGCTACTCGGAAATCTACACTCGCGAGGCGCCCGGCAGCATGCTGGAGGCGGCGGGCCCGGACTTCGCCAACGTCGCGGTGTTCCAGTCGCTGTCGAAGCGCTCGAATCTTCCGGGAATGCGTGTCGGCTTCGTCGCCGGCGATCCGAAATTCCTCTCGGCGTTTCACGAGTTGCGCAACGTCGCCGCGCCGCAGGTGCCGGTGCCGCTGCAGCATGTCGCGGCGGCTGCCTATAACGACGAGGCGCATGTCGAGGAAAACCGAAGGCTTTATCGCATCAAGTTCGATCTCGCCGATCAGATTCTCGGCAATCGCTACGGCTACAGCCGGCCGGCCGGTGGGTTCTGCCTGTGGCTCGATGTCTCCGCTTACGGCGGCGACGAGGCGGCGACGGTGAAGCTTTTCAAGGACGGCGGCGTGCGGGTGATTCCGGGCAGCTATCTCGCCCGCCCGCAGGCCGACGGCTCAAATCCCGGCGCGGGTTACATCCGGGTGGCGATGGTGCAGGACTTTGAGACGGCCGCCGAGGCCTTGCATCGGCTGGTCGCGGTGTTGGATTAAACGCGGGGGCGCATGAGGATGGCGGCGACCGAACGTGTCATTCCCCTGGTCGGGCATTTGCCGGCCTCGGTTCGCGACATGCTGCTGCGGCAGTTGCGCGCGTTGACGGGACTTGGCCTGATCGCGCTGGCGGCGGCGACGACTGCGGCGCTGATCACCTGGTCGGTGCAGGATCCCTCGCTCAGCCACGCCACCTCGCGGCCGATCCGCAACATCATGGGTTATCCCGGTGCCATCGGCGCCGATCTGCTGATGCAGATTCTCGGACTCGGCGCCATCATGCTGCTGCTGCCGATGGCGGTGTGGGGCTGGCGGATGCTGACGCGGCGGCCGTTCGATCGCGAAGCGCTGCGGTTCGCCTGCTGGGTGCTGTGCACGGTGTTCGCCGCCGGCTTCGCAAGCTGCTGGCCGCACAATGCCGCGTGGCCGCTGCCGACCGGGCTCGGCGGCGTGGTCGGCGACGGTCTGGTGCGCGCGCCGGCGCTGGTGCTGGGGCCGTTCGGGTTTGTCTATTCGCTGCTGTTCGGCGCGGTCTATCTCGCCGCCTGCATCGCCACCTTCGTGTTCGCGGCCGGTTTCGGCGCGCGCGAAACCGAAGAAGCGACGCTGTTCGACGAGGACGACGAGACGCCGTTGTCCGCCGACGACGAGGCCGAAAACGATCGTCGCGCGGCGATGCTCGGCTTCGTGGTGCATGCGTTGATGAGCGCCAAGGCGCGGCTCGGCCGCCTGATGGTCACGGCCTATCGTTCGCTGGTGGCGAGCGGCTCGGCGACGCCCGCCGCGCGCTTCGAACGGCATGAGCCGACGCTCGATGGCAAAGGCCGTCGTGCCAGTCCCTCGATCGCGCCGCATGACGCCGCTGACGAAACCTATGAGGACGACGAGGAAGAAGACTACGAGGAAGAGGACGACGAGGAGGAGGAAGACGAGGAGGAAGAAGACGAAGCGCCCGTCGCCCGCGCTCCGCGCAAGAAGGCCGCGCCGCGTGCGTCATCGCGCAAGGCGCACGTCGAATTCGAACTGCCCTCCGTCAATGTGCTGGCTTCACCAAAGGCGTCGGATCGCGTCTCGCTCAGCAAGACCGAACTGGAGAACAACTCGCGCTCGCTGGAAGGCGTGTTGCAGGATTTCGGCGTGCGCGGCGAGATCGTCAAGGCGAGCCCCGGCCCGGTGGTCACGCTGTACGAACTGGAGCCCGCGCCCGGTATCAAGTCGTCGCGCGTCATCGGCTTGGCCGACGACATCGCGCGCTCGATGAGCGCGCTGTCGGCGCGCGTCGCGGTGGTGCCGGGCCGCAACGCCATCGGCATCGAACTGCCCAACGTCAAGCGCGAGAAGGTGTATTTGCGCGAGATTCTCACCGCGAAGGAATCCGACGAATCCACCGCCAAGCTGCCGCTGTGCCTCGGCAAGAACATCGGCGGCGAATCCATCATCATCGATCTGGCACGCACGCCGCACATGCTGATCGCCGGTACCACCGGTTCGGGCAAGTCGGTCGCGATCAACACCATGATCCTGTCGCTGGTCTATCGGTTGCGGCCGGACCAGTGCCGCCTGATCATGGTCGATCCGAAGATGCTCGAACTCTCGGTCTATGACGGCATTCCGCATCTGCTGACGCCGGTGGTGACCGATCCGAAGAAGGCCGTCGTCGCGCTGAAGTGGGCCGTGCGCGAGATGGAAGAGCGCTACAAGAAGATGGCCAAGCTCGGCGTGCGCAACATCGACGGCTTCAACGCGCGGCTCGCGGAAGCGCGTGCCAAGGGCGAGGAACTGACGCGCACGGTGCATACCGGCTTCGACAAGGAAACCGGCAAGGCGATCTACGAGGAAGAAAAGCTCGAACTCGACGCGCTGCCTTACATCGTCATCATCGTGGATGAGATGGCCGACCTGATGATGGTCGCCGGCAAGGACATTGAAGGCGCGGTGCAGCGCCTCGCGCAGATGGCGCGCGCCGCCGGCCTGCACGTCATCCTTGCGACGCAGCGCCCGTCGGTGGACGTCATCACCGGCACCATCAAGGCCAACTTCCCGACGCGTATTTCCTTCCAGGTCACGTCGAAAATCGACTCGCGCACCATCCTTGGCGAGATGGGCGCCGAGCAACTGCTCGGCCAGGGCGACATGCTCTACATGGCCGGCGGCGGCCGCGTCTCGCGCGTCCACGGCCCGTTCGTGTCGGACGAGGAAGTCGAGAAGGTGGTGCGCCACCTCAAGACGCAGGGCCAGCCGGAATATCTCGAGGCGGTCACCGCGGAAGAGCCGACCGAGGGCGAGGACGGCGCGGTGTTCGATTCTACCGGCATGGGCGGCGACGGCGGCGGCGACCTGTTCTCGCAGGCGGTGGCCATCGTCAAGCGCGACCGCAAGGCCTCCACGAGCTACATCCAGCGCCGCCTGCAGATCGGCTACAACCGTGCCGCTTCGTTGATGGAGCGCATGGAACTGGAAGGCATCGTCGGCCAGCCCAATCACGCCGGCAAACGTGAAATTCTCATCGACCAGGAAGAGGAAAGTCCTTTCTGAGCATCGCGACCGGAGGAGTCTCAAGTGTTTTTGAGTGCGCGTGATCCAACCGAAAACCGGCATCCTCATTTCGGGATCACGCTCCGGAGTCGCGAAATCGCCACAGCCTTGCTTTAGCGCCAGCCTCAATACAGCCCCATCAGGACGAGACATTGCATAGACATCCGAAAAGGCTCACCCAAGGCTCTTTGAAAGGCACTTTGAAAGACGCTTCTGAAGGCATTTCGAAAAGCGTTGTTCACGGCGAGTCCATCAGGGCGCGTGCCGGGCGCGCGATCGTCGCGGCCGCGCTGTCGGGATTGCTGACGCTGCCCGCGCTCGCCGAGGAGATTCCGTTGCCGAAGCCGGCGCCGGCCGCGCGTGACGGCAGTGTCGTGGTGGCGCAGGCGGGCAAGCCGGCCCCGGTCGCCGGAAAACCCGCACCCGCCGCCACCGCACCGCCTAATCCGATCATTCCCGATCCGCGCAAACGCGCCACCGGAGGGCTGTTCACCAGCTTCGATGCGAAGCAGCGCGCCGAGGCCGCCAAGGTCAGCGGCTACCTGTCATCGCTGCAAACGCTGGTCGGGCAGTTCGTGCAGGTCGGGCCGGACGGCAGCCGCACCACCGGCGATTTCTACATGCAGAAGCCGGGCAAGATTCGCTTCGAATACGACGCGCCGAGCAACATCTCGATCGTCGCCGATGGCCAGTCCGTGGTGGTGCGCGACCGCAAGCTGGCGACGCAGGATGCTTATCCGCTGTCGCAGACCCCGCTGCGCTTTTTGCTGGCGGATCGTATCGACCTGATGCGCGATACCAAGGTGGTCGGCGTCTCCGCCGACGATCTATACATCAGCATCACGCTGGAGGAGCAGAACCCGCTGGTCGGCACCAGCCGGCTGATGCTGATGTTCGGCGTCAAGGACAACATGCTCAAGCAGTGGACCATCACCGATCCGCAGGGCTACGACACCACCGTCGCGGTCTACAATCTCGATGCGACCAAGCGGCCGGATCCGTCGATGTTCAAGATCGATTACACCAACTATTCCACGCCGCATCAGTAATACGCGTCCAGTCGACGCCGGGCATGCAATGAGATAAAAGGCCGTCACCCTGAGGTGCGAGCCGCATGCGGCGAGCCTCGAAGGGCGACGGCCTTTCAACATTCATCGTGTCATCCTTTGAGGCGCGTGAGCGCGCACCTCAGGATGACGGGCACCCTTCCATTTCATGCAATTCAAGCTCACCACCTGGAACATCAATTCGGTGCGTCTGCGCATCGAACTGGTCGCCAAGTTCATCAAGGCGGCGCGGCCGGACGTGCTGTGTCTGCAGGAAACCAAATGCCCTGACGACGCGTTTCCGCTGAAGCGCTTCAAGCGGCTCGGCTACGAACACGTCGCGCTGAACGGGCAGAAGGGTTATCACGGCGTCGCCATCGTCTCGAAACTGCCGTTCGATTCGACCGACGTGCGCACCTTCTGCGACAAGCTGGATTCGCGGCACATCTCGGTGTCGATCGGCGCCAGGGCCAATCTCAAGGCGCCCCTCGTGCTGCACAACTTCTATGTGCCGGCGGGCGGCGACATTCCCGATGTCGCGCTCAATCCGAAGTTCGATCACAAGCTGAAATTCCTCGACGAGATGCGCGACTGCGCGCCGCTGCATCCCGCGGGCGACGCGCGGCACATTCTGGTGGGCGATCTCAACGTCGCGCCGCACGAGCACGACGTCTGGTCGCACAAGCAGCTTCTCAAAATTGTGTCGCATACGCCGGTGGAAACCGAAAAGCTGCTCGGCGTGCAGGCGCATGGCGGCTGGGTCGACGTCGCGCGCGAACGGATCCCGCTCTCCGAGAAGGTCTATACGTGGTGGAGCTATCGCGCCGCCGACTGGGCCGCCGCCGATCGCGGCCGCCGGCTCGACCATATCTGGGTCTCGGAAGCGTTGCGCGGGAGCGTGCGCGATTTCAGCGTCCTGCGCGCCGCGCGCGGCTGGGAGCGGCCGTCCGATCACGTCCCGGTGTCGGCGGTGTTCGAACTCTAACGGCTGTGGCAGAGCCGTCACCCTGAGGTGAGCGCAGCGACGCCCTCGAAGGGCGACGGCGCGCGTGGCGCATCCTTCGAGGCTCGGGCTGCACCCTCGCACCTCAGGATGACGCGTCGCCGCGCTGGCGGGAAACTGCCGGCGCGGTATTATCGTCAGACAAATTGTCGTGAACGTCGGTGTAGGCTGCGCCGACTACCATTCATGCGGCGGTCCCGTCGCGATTTCTCTCCGTGCGCCCGTTTTTCGAGCCGAGGAGCCTTCCTCGCTCGCAACCCCTGAGGAGACAGCATGTCGGATCGCGCCTGGTTCTATGCCGATGGCGGCAAACAGCTCGGACCTTATTCGGAAAGCCAGTTTCGCAACTTCATCGCCGATGGGACCGTGTCGGAGGCCACCTATGTCTGGACCAGCGGCATGGAGAATTGGCAGCGCGCACAGGATGTTCCCGGCCTGCTGAATCGGGCGCGGCCGCCGGGGCCGCCGAATTTCAATGAATCCAATCGCGCCGAAGCGGCACCTGTGTCGACGGCAACCGGCGCGCGCGCGTCGTCCCATGCCGTGGCGGACGGACCGGTGTCGGTCGAGTTCGGGGTGTTCGGCCTTTTCGGCTGGGCGTTGCTGATGATGCTGGGCACCTTGCTGGTGATCCCCGCGCCCTGGATCGCGACGCGATTCTATCAGTGGATTTTCGAGCGCATGCACGTTCCCGGCCGCCCGAATCTCAGCTTTACCGGCAAGGTTGGCGATATCTGGTGGGTGTTCATCCTGCTGGGGCTGAGCGCTTATGTGAATGTCGTGGAGGATACCTGGCTGCCGCTGCTGCTGGTGATCCTCCAGGCGTTCCTGAGCTGGATGATATTCCGCTGGCTCGTTGCCAATATTGCGTCCAACGGCCAGCCGCTGGGCCTGTCGTTCAACGGCAGCGTCTGGACCTATATCGGCTGGCAGATCCTTTTCATCCTGTCGTTCATCACCATCATCGGCTGGGCATGGGTGATGACGGCGTGGATGCGCTGGGTCGCCAGCAATATCGTAGGCACCCGTCGCGCCGTGGTGTTCACCGGCTCCGGTCTGGAGGTGCTGTGGCGGACGCTGGTGTTCAGCATCGGCTGCATGTTCATCATTCCGATCCCGTGGGTGTTGGCGTGGTACACCCGCTGGTATGTCAGCCAGTTCGTGCTGGTGCAGCCGGGCGCTGTCGCCGCCAACGGCTGAGGCGGCATAGCGACGCTCTCAATCGATCGTTAGCGCGTAGTCCGATCGCAGAACCGGTATCCGCTTTTGCGGAATACGCGCTACTGCAACGCCTCGCCGTGCTGGGTGATGTCGAGGCCTTGCAGTTCGTGGTCACGCGGCACCCGCAGCGGCACGAAGCCGCCGACGATCTTCAACAGCACGAAGGTGACGGCGACGGTCCACAGCAACGTCACCGCGACGCCGTAGAACTGGATCAGAAGCTGTTTCGGGTTGCCTTCCAGCAGGCCCGACGCGCCGCCGATCGATTGCACCGCGAATACGCCGGCCAGCAGCGTGCCAATCAGGCCGCCGATGCCATGGACGCCGAACACGTCGAGCGAATCGTCGTAGTGGAAGCGATGCTTGAGGGCGGTACAGGCCCAGTAGCAGACGCCACCGGCGATCACGCCGATGACGAGGCCGTGCCACGGCGCAACGAAGCCGGACGCCGGCGTGATGGTGCCGAGCCCCGCCACCGCGCCGGAGATCATGCCGAGCACTGAAGGCTTGCGTCGCGTTAGCCACTCGATGGCGCCCCAGGTCAGTGCGCCGGCGCAGGCGGCCAGATGCGTCACGGTGATGGCGAACACCGCGCGCGAATTGGCGCCGAGCGCCGAGCCGCCGTTGAAGCCGAACCAGCCGACCCACAACAGGCCGGTGCCGATCACCGCCAGCGACAGGTCGAACGGCGCGAGGTTGTCCTGGCCGTAGCCGTGGCGGTTGCCGATCACCATGGCGGCGACGAGGCCGCCGACGCCGGCGCTGAGATGCACCACGGTGCCGCCCGCAAAATCCAGCACGCCGGCATTGCCGAGGAAGCCGCCGCCCCACACCCAGTGCGCCAGCGGGACGTAGACGAACATGAACCAGCCGATCGAGAACAACAGGTAGGCGGAGAACTTCATGCGGTCGGCGACCGCGCCCGCCACCAGCGCCACGGTGATGACGGCGAAGGTCATCTGGTAGAGCATGAACAGCACTTCCGGAATGTTCGTCGCTGCCGGATTGACGCTGTCGAGCGTCATGCCCATCAGGAACACGCGGTCGAGCGTGCCGAGAAACTTGCCGCTACCGCCGAACGTCAGCGAATAGCCGAACGCCACCCACAGCACCGAAATCATCGCCACCGCGGCGAGGCTTTGCGCCATGGTCGCCAGCACGTTCTTCTTGCGCACCATGCCCGAGTAAAACAGCGCGAGGCCGGGAATCGTCATCATCAGCACGAAGGCGGTAGCGACGATCATCCACGCGGTGTCGGCGGCACTGATGGTGCTCGCGGCGGGCGCGGCGGATTGCGCCAGCGCGGGCGTTGCGAATGATGCCAGCGTCAGCACGGCGGCGGCTGACCGCGCCGCGCGGCAGGCTGCTAGGCACGGCCGTGATGTCATGTGGATTCCCCAACCTCTGGCAGACATGCGATGTCCGATGCCTCGCGGCGGTCGGAGCGCGGGCCTATCTGCCGCCTTTCACTATGCGACTCTCACAAAGCATCGCCGTCGGTCTCGCCGGTGCGGATGCGCAGCGCGTGCTCGACCGGGGTGACGAAAATCTTGCCGTCGCCGATCTGGCCGGTACGCGCTGCGGCGCTGACGGCGTCCATCGTCTTGCCGGCGAGGTCGGAAGCGACCACGATCTCGAGACGCAGCTTGGGCAGGAAGTTCACCAGATACTCGGCACCGCGATAGACCTCGGTGTGGCCTTTCTGGCGGCCGTAGCCCTTGACCTCGGTCACGGTCATGCCGTGAACGCCGATCTCGGTCAGCGCCTGACGGACCTCGTCGAGTTTGAACGGTTTGATGATTGCGACAATCAGCTTCATGGCGGGAACCCTGCGGTGTCTGCGGTGATTTGTCACGCACAGATATGCGCCATCGCCGCGATTCTTGCGGGGCGAGGCGCCGAAACATCATCGGCGGGCGATGCGACGCCGGATCGTCGCGTCCCGGTATCGGGATCGCCAGATATCAGATACTAGCCCTGCGGCTTCTCCCGGCGCTGCCGCAACGAGCCTTCCTGTGCCACCGACGCCACTAGAGTTCCGTCCTGCCGGAAGATCTGGCCGCGGGTCAGGCCACGGCCGTGCTGGGCGCTCGGGGAATCCTGCGCATAAAGCAGCCATTCGTCGGCGCGGAACGGCCGGTGGAACCACATCGCGTGGTCGAGGCTCGCCGGCATCATGCGCTTGTCGAACAGGGTGCGGCCGTAGCGCGCCATCGCCGCGTCGAGCAGCGAGAAGTCCGAGGCATAAGCCAGCGCGCACATATGCAGCGCTGGATCGTCGGGGAGTTTCGCGGCGGTCCGGATCCAGACATGAATGCGGCCGTCGTCGATCTTCTCGCCGAAGTAGCGACCGAGTTCCACCGGACGCAGTTCGATCGGACGGTCGGATTCGTAATAGCGCCGGATGAAGTCCGGCATCTCCTTGAACATCGGCTGCTTGGCCACCTCCTCGGCGGTCAGCATGTCCGGTGTCGGCACCTGCGGCATCGGATCCTGATGATCGAACGCCGAGTCCTCGTCGGCGTGGAACGAGACCATCAGCGAAAAGATCGCGTGGCCGTGCTGGATCGCGGTGACGCGGCGGGTGACATAGCTCCGGCCGTCGCGCAGCCGTTCCACCTCGTAGATGATCGGAATCGCCGGATCGCCGGGTAGGATGAAGTAGCAATGCAACGAATGCGGCAGCCGCTGTTCGACGTTCTCCACCGTGCGGCAGGCCGCGACCAGCGCCTGGCCGATCACCTGACCGCCGAACACCCGCTGCCAGCTCGTCTGCGGGCTGGTGCCGCGGAACAGGTTCTCCTCCAGCGGCTCGAGGTCGAGAATGGAAATCAGGTCGATCAGGCTTTTGGACATCGCGTTTCAGTCATTCTGGGGCGTGCCCGGCGGGCGGAACCGCGAGCTTGTACCGTTGGGAAACCTGTTTCGCTCAGCTATAACCCGCTGACAAGTCTGGTTTTGAGAAAGGTGCGATCATGTCGGCACAGCCAAGCATTGTGATCGCCGGCGGCGCCTTCGCGGGGCTGGCGCTGGCGCTGGCGCTGCGCCAGGGCCTGGAAGGGTCGGTGCCGGTGATCGTCGCCGACCCCGCGCTGGCCAGCCGGCCGAGCCGCGATCCGCGCGCCACCGCCATCGTCGCCGCCTGTCGCCGCCTGTTCGAGGGCATCGGCGTCTGGGATGAGGTCGGCCCCGGCGCGCAGCCGATCCTCGACATGGTGGTGACGGATTCCAAGCTGGCGGACGCCACGCGCCCGACCTTCCTCACCTTCGCCGGCGAGGTCGAGCCCGGCGAGCCGTTCGCGCATATGGTGGAGAACCGTCTGCTGATCGACGCGCTGGTGAAGCGCGCCGAGGCCGACGGCGTGACGCTGCGTGCAACCGCCGTCACCGCCTATCATGCGCATGACGGCGGCATCGACGTGACCTTTGCCGATGGCGAAAGCATCAGCGCCAGCGTGCTGGTCGCCGCCGACGGCGCACGTTCGAAACTGCGCGAGCGCGCCGGCATCGCCACTCACGGCTGGGAGTACGATCAGTCCGGCATCGTCGTCACCGTCGGCCACGAGCGCGATCACGAAGGCCGCGCCGAGGAGCATTTCCTGCCGGCCGGGCCGTTCGCGATCCTGCCGCTGAAGGGCAAGCGGTCGTCGCTGGTATGGACCGAGACGCGCAAAAACGCCGCGCGCATCGTCGCGCTGCCGGACGACGAATTCCACGCCGAGCTGGAGCAACGCTTCGGCCTGCACCTCGGGGAGATCGAGGCGCTCGACAAGCCGCGCGCGTTTCCGCTGCAGTATTTCGTGGCGCGCTCCTTCATCGCCGATCGCATGGCGCTGGTCGGCGACGCCGCGCATGTGATTCATCCGATCGCGGGGCAGGGCCTCAACATGGGGCTGAAGGACATCGCGGCGCTGGCGGAAGTGATCGTCGACGCGGCGCGACTCGGCATCGATCCGGGAATGGCCAGCGTGCTGGAGCGCTATCAGCGCTGGCGGCGCTTCGACACCATGGCGATGGGCGTTGCCACCAACACGCTCAACGTGCTGTTCTCCAACGACTCGACCTTGCTGCGCGGCGTGCGCGACATTGGGCTCGGCCTTGTCGACCGTCTGCCGCCGCTGAAGAACATGTTCATCAAGCAAGCGGCGGGATTATCCGGCGAAGTGCCGCGGCTGTTGAAGGGCGAGGCGCTGTGATGAGTGCAACGCGCCCCGTCATCCCCAGCGTCCGACTCGAAATATAGCACGCATGAACAACAACCTCGGCGTCGTCCCCGCGCAGGCGGGGACCCAGACTCCGCAGTGTTTCGGCTCAGTCAACGATAGGCGACGTTATTTATAACAACCAACGCCAGGGGTAATGGGTCCCCGCCTGCGCGGGGACGACGGCATTTGTGTTGTTACTTCCTTACGCAGATCACACGCACCATCGCCGCTTTCACGTCCTTCACGGTGCCGTCCATCGCAACGCCACTGCTCTTGAGGAAACCGCGCACAACATCAGCGGACACCAGCATCGCCTGCGGCGTGGCGGTGCCGGCCGCAGGTCCTGCCAACTGAATCGGCCGCAATTGCGCGATACCCGCGAACTGACCGCCGGTATCGAGCGCGGCTGCGCCGGAGAAGCCGAGGCCGGGTACCGGCATCAGCGACAACTCGCCGTTGGTGCCGGTCGGTGTCGCGCTCGCGCGCGTGCTTGTCACCGTAGCATTGCCGCCCTGGGCTTGCGGATCGGCGATGCCAGTCAGCACCACCTCGGATTTCGCTGTGCCGCTGCCGAGCATCAGCGCCGGGAGGTCGCGCGTGCCGTAGACGCGCAGCAGCGCGAGGTCGTGGGTCTTGTCCTCGGCGGTCCGGTCGGCATTGCCGTGGCCGGGAATGACGATCGACTTGCAGCCCTCGACGGATTGCCGGTCGGTGACGATGAAGCCCTTGCTGCCGACCAGGACGCCGCTGGCATATTCGACCGCTTTACGCGGCGGCGGGCCGACCGCCTGTGCGCCGGTCGGGAACGGATTGAACGCGCTCGACATCGCGATCACCACCGGCTCCATCGCCGCCTTGCTGGCGTCGTCGTAATGGATAGCGAGCAGCCGCACTTCGTCGCCGCGCAACTGGCCGCGCATGTAGAAGTTCTTCGCGCTTGCACCGGTTCCTTGCGTACCGGACAGCACGAGGAAGTCAGGCTTCACCGTCGAATAGGTCACCTTGCGGTCGGCGCGTTCCTGCGCGGCGAGTTTGGCGGTGGTGATGTCGGCCTGCTTGCGCCGCGTCAGCGAGATCTCGACTGCGCCCGACGCCGAGCGCCAATGCGTGCCGTTGGCGTCTGTGGTCTGCTGCGGCGCGAGTTTCGACGGCAGGCCGGTGCGCATCCCGGTGCCGGGATCGCCGATCAGTTTCCAGCCGACATTGGTCTGTAATTTCTTCGCGGCGGCGGCGAGTTGCTCGCGCTCCTGCGGATTGAGCACGCCGGTCGGCTTGCTCTTGCGGCCGGTCTGGAACGCCTTGATCGCCGTCACCAGCCGCTCGCTGGCCTCGCCGTTGATCAGCCCGTTGTACTTGCCGACCCATGCCAGATCCGACTGGAGCGCCTCGCGCGCGCCCTGCGACAGCGCCTTGACGGTATCGAGCGGGGTTTGCGTTGCCGGCGGCACCGCGACGGTTGTGACCGGCTTGGGCTGGACAGATCTGGGCTTGACGGGATGGGACTGCGCGGCGGCGGGCAGCACTGTTGCGGCGAGGATCAGCGTTGCGGGGATCAACGATCTCATGAGCGGACTTTGTCGGGTTGCATGGCCTCGTCGGATGGCGAATGAAGCATAGATACTAGTGGTTCGATTCTAACATTTGCATCCCGTTTCGGTAGCCTCGATTGCAAATGCTAGAATCAAGGAACCACTAGCCAATATGAGTTGCTAGTGGAGCTTTGGATTTGACAGTCGCCTCCCCCGGTTGCTGCAAGGTGGGTAGCGGCTGTCAAATCCGCTCCACTAGGTCTGCAGAAGCCGCCGCAAGGTTCGATGCCATCGAAGCGTGCCGTCGTGCTAGAACGCTGCTGAAGATCAGGAATATCGTCCACCATGCTCTCCCCCGAAGAACTCGAACGCTATGCCCGCCACATCGTGATGCGCGAGGTCGGCGGTCCCGGCCAGACGAAACTCAAGGCGGCGCGGGTGCTGTCGATCGGCGCGGGTGGGCTGGGCGCGCCGGTCTTGATGTATCTCGCCGCCGCCGGCGTCGGCACGCTCGGCGTGGTCGACGACGACGTGGTAACGCTGTCCAACCTGCAACGCCAGATCATTCACGCCACGCCGGATGTAGGTCACCGCAAGGTCGATAGCGCGGCGGCGACGATTGCCGCGCTCAATCCGCATGTGGACTTTCGCGCGCATCACATGCGGCTCGATGCATCGAACGCGATGGACTTGCTTGCGGATTACGACATCGTCGCCGATGGCTCCGACAATTTCGCCACGCGCTATCTGGTGGCGGACGCGTGTTATCTTGCAAAGAAGACGCTGGTGACTGGCGCGCTCGGCGTGTTCGACGCCTCGCTGACCACGATCCGCGCGCACGAACGAAATGCCGACGGCAGTCTCAATCCGACCTACCGCTGCCTGTTTCCGGAAGCCCCGCCGCCCGGCACGGTGCCGGCCTGCGCCGAGGCCGGCGTGATGGGCGCACTCGCAGGCACGCTCGGCTCATTGATGGCGCTGGAAGTGATCCGCGAGATCGTCGATTTCGGCGAGGGACTGGTGGGGCGCTTGCTGATGATCGACGCGCGCGCGATGCGCTTCGAGACGCTGCGTTACGCGCGCGATCCGGCCAATCCGTTGAATGGCGATAATCCGACGATCAGGGATTTGAGCGGGTATCGCTGACCAGAGCATCGCTACTCCGCCGCTGCCGCGAGGTAACGCTGGCGCAGTTCGCGCTTGAGCAGTTTGCCGCTGGGATTTTTCGGCAGGCTGTCGACGAAGATGACGCGCTTCGGTGTCTTGAAGTGCGCCATCGCCTTGGCGCAGTGATCGATCACCGCACTCTCGGTGAGTGACTGGCCCGCCTTCACCACAACGATCGCGGTCACCGCTTCGATCCAGCGCGGATCGGGCAGGCCGACCACCGCCACCTCCGACACTTCCGGAAGCCGATAGATCATCTCCTCGACTTCGCGGCTGGCCACGTTCTCGCCGCCGGTCTTGATCATGTCCTTCCGCCGGTCGACCACGGTGATGTAGCCCTCGTCGTCGACGGTGGCGAGGTCGCCGGAATGAAACCAGCCGCCGATGAAGGCTTCCGCGGTCTTTTCCGGATTGTTGTAGTAGCCCGACAACAGATGCGGCGAGCGATGCACGATCTCGCCGACTTCGCCGACCGCGACGTCTTCCATGTCGTCGTTGACGACGCGGGTTTCGACGTTGAGCGCGGGCTTGCCGGCAGAACCGGCCTTGCGCAACTGATCCTCCGGCTTCAGCACGGTGGCGAGCGGTGCGATCTCGGTCTGGCCGTAGAAATTCCAGAACTGCACGTTCGGCAATCGACGCTGCAATTCGAGCAGCACTTCCACGGGCATGATCGACGCGCCGTAATAACCCTTGCGCAAGCTGCTCAGGTCGGTGGTGTCGAACGCCGGCGAGCGCAGCATGCCGATCCACACCGTCGGCGGCGCGAAGAACGAGGTCACGCCGTATTTGGCGATCAGCGACAGGATCAGGTCCGGCATCGGCTTGCTGATGACGATGTTGCTTGAGCCGAGATAGACCGCGGGGCCGAGAAACACGTCGAGCTGCGCGCAGTGATAGAGCGGCAGCGCGTGCAGCACGACGTCTTCTTCGGCCATGCTGCCTTCGATGACGCAACTGACGTACTGCCACATCACCGCCTCGTGGCTCAGCATCGCGCCCTTCGGCAGCGATTCCGTGCCGCTGGTATAGATAATCTGGGCGAGGTCGCGGTTGTCGACATAGACGCTCACCGGCGACGCGTCGGCGTCGAGCAGGTCGTCGAACGTGGTCATGCCGGCGGGCGGCATGGCGGGTTCTTCGCCCGGCAGCCACACCATCGATTTCACCGCGCAGTCCTTCGCGGACGCGTTGCGCCCGGCCTCGACGAAATCGGGGCCGACCGCCAGTACGGTGGCGCCGGAACTGGACAGGATGAAGCGGATCTCGTCCGGGTTGAGCATGAAGTTGATCGGCACCATCACGGCGCCGATGCGCGCCAGCGCGAAGCGCAGCGCGGCGAAAGCATGCGAGTTGCGCGACAGCACCGCGACGCGGTCGCCCTGGCCGACGCCGAATTTGCCGAGGCCGCGCGCGAGACGATCGCAGATCGCGTTCATCTCGGCATAGGTCCACACCGTGTCGCCGCAAGTCAGCGCGGTCTTGCCGCCGAGGCGCTGCGCGGAGCGGCGCAGCATGTCGCCGATGCTCTGTCCGCGCGCGTGCTGGATGGTGGTGGCAAGATTGTCGGTCATGGCGTCTCCAATCCCTTGTATTTCTGCGTTTTCCGAACCGTAGCAAGCGTGCTCCGCGCTCGCAATTCGGCGCGGTCCCGCAACGGCTTTGCGCAAACGCGGCAGCGCCGGACCGAAGAACCTGTTACCTCACACCATGCTGGGCAGGATGCGATCCGGCGGCTTGTGGGCGTCGAGGAAGGTGCGGATGTTGATGATGACCTTCTCGCCCATCTCGACGCGGCCCTCGATGGTCGCCGAGCCCATGTGCGGCAGCAGCACCACCTTGCCGGCCTTGGCGAGGCGGACCAGCTTC
Organism: Pseudomonadota bacterium; assembly: GCA_023386885.1. Classification (GTDB taxonomy): domain Bacteria; phylum Pseudomonadota; class Alphaproteobacteria; order Rhizobiales; family Xanthobacteraceae; genus 62-47. The sequence continues at coordinate 6,875 of JAEWIX010000033.1, read as the reverse complement.
GGATTGACGGCCGGCTCGTGCTCGTAGACGTCGAGACCGGCGCCGGCGATCTCGCCGGCCTCGATCAGCCGCGTCATGGTGTCTTCGTCGATCACCGTGCCGCGCGCGGTGTTGACGATGTAGGCGTCCTTGCGGATCAGCTTGAGGCGGCGCGCCGACAGCAGATGGAAGGTCGCCGGCGTATGCGGGCAGTTGATGGAGATGATGTCCATCCGCGCCAGCATCTGGTCGAGCGAATCCCAATAGGTCGCGTCGAGTTCGTCGGCGATCATCGGGGCGACCGGTTTTCGATTGTGATAGTGGATCTGCAATCCGAAGGCGCGCGCGCGCCGCGCCACCGCCTGGCCGATGCGGCCCATGCCGATGATGCCGAGGCGCTTGCCGCCGAGCCGCTTGCCCAGCATCCAGGTCGGCGACCAGCCCGGCCAGTCCTTGCCCTCCGGCACGATGTTGGCGCCCTCGATCATGCGGCGCGGCACCGCGAGGATCAGCGCCATGGTCATGTCGGCGGTGTCCTCGGTGAGAACGCGCGGCGTATTGGTGATGGTGATCCCGCGCGCGTGGGCGGCGGCGACGTCGATGTTGTCGACGCCGTTGCCGAACTGCGCGATCAGCTTGAGTTGCGGACCGGCCTGCTTGATTAGGTCCTCGTTGATCTCGTCGGTCACGGTCGGCACCAGCACGTCGGCGGTGCGCATCGCTTCCGCCAGTTCGTCCCGGCTCATGGCGTGGTCGTCGAGGTTAAGGCGGGCGTCGAACAGTTCGCGCATCCGCGTCTCGATCGAGTCCGGCAGCGTGCGGGTGACCACCACGAGAGGTTTCTTCTTAGCCGCCATGATGTGCTCTCCCGCCGCCGCGTCGTCCGGCCGTCGATGGCCGCTGCGAAGTCGATGTTATCTCGTGCGAACTTCGGGCTTGGGCCACGCCTGTTCAGTCCTCATTAACCGGGGTGTTCGAAACTGCGGCTGCCGCACTGATTTCGGATATCCACGGTATCCACGACAGCCTGTCGGGCGCACCAACGCGCGCGCCGGATGGCTGACGTTGAACCCTCTCTAGCAGAAGGCCGGGCCAAGACAAGAACCCCGCCGATGTTCGGAACAGCCTGCGGGAACCCGGCCGTGCATGGGGAATGCGCGACCGGAAAGTGAGCGTGACGAAGAGTCGAGGGGCGAGTTGATGGCGTTGAAGGGCGTTTGGACTTCGGTGGCGGCGACGGCGATGGGGGCCGCGCTGCTGGTGGCGGGTGGCGCGGCGATGGCCGCGGCGGTCGGGTCGGCCAGCGGCTTGCCGATCCCGCGCTACGTCAGCCTCAAGTCCGACCACGTCAACGTCCGGCTCGGTCCCACCAAGGACAACGACGTGAGCTGGATCTACACCAAGTCCGGCCTGCCGGTGGAGGTGACCGCCGAATTCGAGAATTGGCGGCGGGTGCGCGATTCCGAAGGAGCCGAAGGCTGGGTCTATCACTCGCTGTTGTCGGGTCGCCGCACGGCGGTGGTGACGATGAAATCCAAGGACGAACTGGCCTCCTTGTATGACAGCCCCGATGCCAAGAGCCCGGTCGCGGCCCGGCTGCAGGCCGGCGTAGTGGCGCAGGTCAAGCGCTGCAACAGCGGCTGGTGCCATATCAGCGGCGAGGGTTTCGACGGCTGGATCGAGCAGCCGCGGCTGTGGGGCGTCTATGCCGACGAGAAGGTGAACTGAGCACGCTGGCCGGCTCTATATCTTGACGCATTTTCACCACGCGAACCGGATTCCACTTCGCTTGAAAATGCCATGGCGCGACGACGACGAACGCGCAAAAGTAAAGCCCCCGAACGGCGTTCGAGGGCTTTTATTCTGAAATCGCGGGCTGCGGCGCTCAGCGCTTCTTGCGCAGGCGAACCACCATGTCGACGCGGCTGATCTCGTAGCCTTCCGGCACGTCGGGCATCTTCTGCAGCATCAGGCTCGGCTCGTGGATATCCACCAGCTCGTGGCTGTTCTCGAGATAGAAGTGGTGATGCGTCGAGACGTTGGTGTCGAAATAGGTCTTGGTGCCGTCGACGCTCACCTGGCGCAGCAGGCCGGCATCGGTCAGCTGGTTCAGGGTGTTGTAGACGGTCGCCAGCGACACCGGCACCTTGGCGTGGGTAGCTTCCTCGTAGAGCATTTCCGCGGTGAGGTGGCGGTCGCCCTTGCCGAACAGCAGCCAGCCGAGCGCCATGCGCTGACGGGTCGGGCGCAGGCCCACCGACTGCAGCATTTCGTTGACGTCGTGCCACGGGCAGCCGGTCAGCGCCGGATGGCGGCCAGCAGGAATCGCCGTGTCGGCAACGTCGGTCAAAGCCTCTGATTTGTCGTCCAAATTCACTACAGGCACCCGATCAGCCCTTTAACGCGAGAACACTAGGCACTTATTATAGGGAAAGCGGCGTCAGATGCAAGTTTTTCGCAACTAGCGCCCACGGAGGTTCCCGCCATTGGAGTCAGGCAGTAAATGGCTCCGGCAAAGCACCCGCGCAACCGCTTTGCCAGCCTTAAAGCCCGTGTTAGAGAGCGAATCGGCCTGCCAATCGAAACCGCGGCGAGGGCTATCAGCGACACGGCGAAAGGCGAGGCGACATGCAGGACAAGCGCGGCAGTTATGAGTACGAGGACCTGCTGGCCTGCGGTCGCGGAGAATTGTTCGGCCCCGGCAACGCCCAGTTGCCGCTGCCGCCGATGCTGATGTTCGACCGCATCACCGAAATCTCGGACACCGGCGGCGAATACGGCAAGGGCGTGGTCCGTGCCGAACTCGACGTCAAACCCGATCTCTGGTTCTTCGGCTGCCATTTCAAGGGCGACCCGGTGATGCCCGGATGCCTCGGCCTCGACGCGATGTGGCAGATGGTCGGTTTCTTCCTCGGCTGGTCGGGCGGCCCCGGCCCCGGCCGCGCGCTCGGCCTCGGCGAATTGAAGTTTTCCGGCCAGGTGCTGCCGAACATCAGCAAGGTCGTCTACACCGTCGACATCAAGCGGGTGATGCGCTCGAAATTGTGGCTCGGGATCGCCGACGGCTCGCTTTCCGCCGATGGCGAGATTATCTACCGCGCCAAGGATTTGAAGGTCGGGCTGTTCAAGCAGGACGCGGCATCGTCAGCGGCAGGCTGAGCCGCGCGAGCGCAACCCGGTTCGTATGCGACAATCGCAACCGTCGTGGTCGTCATCTGTTGACCATCGACGTGACGTAAATCACAATTTTCAGGCCGCCATCGCGTCGTTATGTTGCGCTGGCGGACTTTGGGGATCAACGCAGGGACAGGCGAGGCAAATATGAGACGAGTTGTCGTCACCGGGATGGGGATTGTCTCATCGATCGGAAACAACACTCAGGAAGTGCTGGCGAGTCTCTACGAGGCGAAGCCCGGCATCTCGCGCGCCGAGAAATATGCCGAGCTTGGTTTCCGCTCGCAGGTACAAGGCGCGCCGACGCTCGATCCCGAAGGCATGATCGATCGCCGCGCCATGCGGTTCCTCGCGCAAGGCGGTGTCTGGAATCACATCGCGATGGAGCAGGCGATCCGCGATTCCGGACTCGAGCCATCCGACGTTTCCAACGAACGCACCGGCATCATCATGGGCTCCGGTGGGCCTTCGACGCGCACCATCGTCGAAGGCGCGGACATTGCCCGCAGCAAGGGCCCGAAACGCGTCGGCCCGTTCGCGGTGCCGAAGGCGATGTCGTCGACGGCCTCCGCGACGCTCGCCACCTGGTTCAAGATCAAGGGCGTCAACTATTCGATCTCGTCGGCCTGCGCGACCTCAAACCACTGCATCGGCAACGCCTACGAGACCATTCAATGGGGCAAGCAGGACATCGTCTTTGCTGGCGGCTCCGAGGAACTCGACTGGACGCTGTCGGTGTTCTTCGATGCGATGGGCGCGATGTCATCGAAATACAACGATACGCCGAGCGTTGCCTCGCGCGCCTATGACGTCAACCGCGACGGCTTCGTCATCGCCGGCGGCGCGGGCGTGCTGGTGCTGGAAGAACTCGAGCACGCCAAGGCGCGCGGCGCGCGCATTTACGGCGAGATCATCGGCTACGGCGCGACCTCGGACGGCTACGACATGGTGGCGCCATCGGGCGAGGGCGCCGAACGCTGCATGAAGATGGCGATGGCGACGGTGAAGGGGCCGGTGGATTACATCAATCCGCACGCCACCTCGACGCCGGCCGGCGATCCGCCGGAAATCGAGGCGATCCGAAAGGTGTTTGGCAATGAGGACAAGTGTCCGCCGATCTCCGCGACCAAGTCGCTGACGGGCCATTCGCTCGGTGCAACCGGCGTGCAGGAAGCGATCTATTCGTTGCTGATGATGAACAACGGCTTCATCTGCGAAAGCGCCAACATTCAGGAACTCGATCCGGCGTTCGCCGACATGCCGATCGTGCGCAAGCGCATCGACAATGCCAAGGTCGGCACCGTGTTGTCCAATTCGTTCGGTTTCGGCGGCACCAACGCAACGCTGGTGTTCAAGCGGCTGGACGCGTGAGATTGTACGCACCGGTCCGATGATCGGGGCGCAGACTATTTTCTTTCTTGTCATGGCCGGACGTAGTCGTTCGAAGAACGGCGTTCTAAAGAACACCTATGCTCCGGCCATCCATGCCTTTAATCATCCAACCCACGTTCGATAGACGTGGATGCCCGGTACAAGGCCGGGCATGACGGAGCTATCCATGACGCAACTGATGCAGGGCAAGCGCGGTCTCATCATGGGGGTCGCGAACGATCACTCGATCGCGTGGGGCATCGCCAAAACGCTTCACGCCCACGGTGCCGAACTCGCCTTCACCTATCAGGGCGAGGCGCTCGGCAAGCGGGTGACGCCGCTGGCGCAATCGCTCAACGCCGATCTGATTCTGCCGTGCGACGTGGAAGATATCGCCAGCGTCGATGCGGTGTTCGCGGCGCTCAAGGAGAAATGGGGCAAGCTGGATTTCATCGTCCACGCCATCGGTTTCTCCGACAAGAACGAGTTGAAAGGCCGTTACGCCGACACAACGCGCGCCAATTTCTCGCGCACCATGGTGATCTCGTGTTTCTCCTTCACCGAAGTCGCCAAGCGCGCCGCAGAAATGATGTCGGATGGCGGCTCGATCATCACGCTGACCTTCGGCGGCTCAACGCGCGTGATGCCGAATTATAACGTTATGGGCGTGGCGAAGGCGGCGCTGGAAGCCTCGGTGCGTTATCTCGCGAGCGACTTCGGCCGCAGCGGCATTCGCGTCAACGCGATTTCAGCGGGTCCGGTGCGGACGCTGGCGGGCTCCGGCATCGGCGATGCGCGCGCGATGTTTGCGTTCCAGCAGAAGCACTCGCCGCTCGGTCGCGGCGTCACGCTCGACGAACTCGGCGGCACCGCGCTGTATTTCCTCTCGGATCTGTCGGGCGGCGTCACCGGCGAAGTGCACTTCGTCGATTCCGGCTACAACGTCATCTCGATGCCGCATCCGGACGAGTTGAGGGGCGGCGACGCGTAAGAAATCTCCGCAACCTGATGCCGTCACCCTGAGGTGCGAGGCGCTCTTGCGCCGAGCCTCGAGGGGCGACGGCCGTGCCATTGTGTCATCCTTCGAGGCGCGCAAGTGCGCGCACCTCAGGATGACGGCTGCGTTGTAGCGGATCGTTACCCCGCCGCGATTTTCTCGGCGCGCTGGAACGCAGGGCGTGCGGCGCATGCATCGAGATAGCGGTCGAAGGCGGGGCGGGACGGCACCATCTTGAACAGCCGGATCGCGAAATTCATGCCGGCTCCGATCACGATATCGGCGGCGGAAAACGTATCGCCGAGCAGCCACGGTCCCTTGTCGAGCGCCTGCTCCAGCACGTCGAAGGTTTGTGTGGTGCTGCCCCATGCGGCGCTCATCGGCGGAATTTCGAGCTTGGTGTAGGCCTGCAGAATGGCCGGTTCGATGCAACTCGGCGCGAAGAACAGCCATTGCAGATACTTGCCGCGCTGTGGATCGCCGAGCGGCGGCGCCAGCTTCGCTTCCGGCAGGCGCTCGGCGACGTAAGCGCAGATCGCGGCGGATTCGGCGAGCGTAACCTCGCCGTCTTGCAACGCCGGCACCTTGCCCATCGGATTGATCTTCAGATAGTCCGGCGCCTTCTGTGCGCCGGTGGAAATATCGGTCAGCACTCGGTCGTAGGGCTGCCCGGTTTCCTCCAGAAGCCACAGCGTGGTGAAGGAGCGCGAGCGCGGCGACCAGTAGAGTTTCATCATGGGTGCGGCCTGTCATCGTGAGGGGAGCGGGCGGGACGCAAACGATGATGGGCGAAGATGGAGACTTTATGAACGCAGTACCGTGCGCGCCGGTAGGCCGCATTGGCGAACCGTCAAGACAGATGACATGATGAGATGCCTTTGCATGCGAAGGCCGTCGCGGACCAACGATTCGCGTGGATCAACAAGGGAGGAAATCATGTCCGACGTTACGCCGGCACAGTTGAAGGCCGTAGGCGATGCCTTCGCGCGACACGACGTCGATGCCATCGTCGATTCTTTCGCGGAGGATGGCGTTTTTCGCAACGCGAAGGGGCCGGACGTCTCTGGGCGCAGCTATATCGGGAAGGTGGAGATCCGTGCCTTCTTCGAGGGGCTGTTCGCGAGCAGCCCGAACATCCAGTGGAGACACACCGCCGAATACATTTCGGGCAGTCGCGCCGTCACCGAGTGGCACCGTAGCGCGACAACGACCAGCGGCGAACGACAGGAGTGGCTCGGTTGCGATCTCTACACCTTCCGCGACGGCAAGATCGTGCTGAAGGATACCTACATCAAGGTCGTCGGATAAAAAGAAGGGGGGGCCCCGAGGGCGCCCCGGGATTGTGGTTTGGGTG